>JAXMBD010000016.1:0-116060 GCA_046350035.1 Isosphaeraceae bacterium
GCCGCCCGGGCCCTCCTGAAGGATTGCGGCCAGGACCTGGACGAGTTGAAGAAGGCAGCCGTCCGGCGCGATTTCAAGCCGGTGGCGCTGGGGGCGAAGGCTGATTTCCAGGTCCGCAACCAGACGCGCGAGGTCCGCTCCCGCAACGTCCTGGCGAAGCTGGAAGGCTCCGACCCGGCCTTGAAGGACCAGTTCGTGATCTACACGGCCCACTGGGACCACCTGGGGAAGGACCCGGCCCTGAAGGGGGACCAGATCTTCAACGGCGCCGCCGACAACGCCTCCGGCACCGCCGCCCTTCTCGAAATCGCCGGCGCGTACGCGAAGCTGGGGGCCCGGCCGAAACGTTCGATCCTGTTCCTGTCGGTGACGGCCGAGGAGAAGGGATTGCTCGGGTCGAAGTTCTACGCGACGCACCCGCTGTACCCGCTGGAGAAGACCCTGGCGGTGATCAACATGGACGTGATCAACACCTGGGGCCGGACCAGCGACGTCATCAATGTGGGGCTCGGGAATTCCACGCTCGACGACATCCTGGAGGCGGTTGCGAAGCAGCAAGGCCGGACGGTCGGGCCCGACGCCGAGCCCGAGAAGGGGATGTTCTACCGGACGGACCACTTCGAATTCGCCAAGGAAGGGGTGCCGGCGCTCAACGCCAAGGCCGGGATGAATTACATCGGCAAGCCGGCCGACTACGGCAAGCAGAAGCGCGAGGAATACACCACCAAGGACTACCACAAGGTCTCCGACCAGGTGAAATCCGACTGGGACCTCTCCGGGGCCGTCGAGGACGCGAAACTGCTGATCGAGGTCGGGCACCGCGTCGCCCAGGGGGACAAGTTCCCCGAATGGAAGCCGGGCACCGAGTTCAAGGCACGCCGCGAGGCGATGCTGAACAAGCCGTCGGACCCCTGATCGGCCGGGGCTTCGCATATGCGTCCGGGTGGCATGGGTTCCCCGCGAAGCGGAAACCATGTGAGGGGCGTTCGCCGGCGGATCTCGCACGAAGGCATCCCGTCGCCGGCGTTAACCCTGGGGAATAGGCTACGAGAGAAGGCCTCTCACACGGGTTTCGCCGGCGGGAACCCGTGCCACCCGGATGGCGGATTTTTCGGGCTTTTGCCGCCCCGGAGGGGCGGTGGTGGATAGCCCGGTGCAAAACCCCGGGGATTGTCGGGGAGCCAAAAGGGAGCCCTCGGCCGTGCCCGAAGACCCTGAAAACAGGGTCTTCGGGCGCCGTGCCGGGGCATCAAATCGGGGCGAACGCGGGATCCCGGGGTTGCGCTTCGCTCCACCCCGGGTTATCCACGGTCCCCCCTCTGAGGCTGGCGAATCGCCGGCCAGGGGCCACGGATCTTCACCCCTGATTGCGGCAAATCGGTCGGCGCCCTGATAGGATCGATCGGCAAGAGATCGGACCGATGGATTCGAGGTCCCGGGCATGCCGACGCACGACCCGACCCACACGACCGTTCCCACGCGAGGGGACGGCCCGACCCTTCCCGCCCCGACCGAGGCGGACGCCACGCAGGACCAGGAGCAGGGCCTGCCCGCCACTTCTCCCGCTCCCGATCCCGACGAGACCGACGGTCGCACCCTCCCCGGTGTGGTCGACGCCCGTCCCGACGACGAGACCGGGACCTTCGCTCAGTCGGCCCCGACGCCCGTCGTGGCGACCCCGGTCGTCCCCGGGTATGAAGTCCTGGCCAAGCTCGGCGAGGGGGGCATGGGGGTTGTCTGGAAGGCCCGCCAGACGAAGTTGAACCGCCTGGTGGCCCTGAAGATGGTCCTGGGCGACCAGCGGGCCGGCTCCAAGGAGCTGATCCGGTTCCTGGCCGAGGCCGAGGCGGTGGCCGCCGTCAAGCATGCCCATGTGGTGCAGGTGTACGAATACGGCGAGGCCGGCGGCCGGCCGTTCCTGGCCATGGAGTACCTCCCCGGCGGCAGCCTGAAGGAGAAGCTCCAGCAAGCCGGCCGGCTCGAACCAAAGGCCGCAGCCCGGCTGGTCGGCACGCTCGCGGAGGCGGTCCAGGCGGCCCACGACCAGGGGATCGTCCACCGCGACCTCAAGCCCGCCAACGTCCTCTACGACGAGCAGGGCCGGCCCCGGGTGATGGACTTCGGCCTGGCCAAGCGGGCGGGCGGGAGCGACCTGACGGCGACGCAGGCGGTGATGGGCACGCCGGCCTACATGGCCCCCGAGCAGGCCCGCGGCGACACCAAGTTCGTCGGACCCCAGGCCGACGTCTATGCGCTCGGCGTCATCCTCTACCAGTGCCTGACGGGGACCAGGCCGTTCGAGGCCCCGGACCAGGTCGCACTCCTGCGCAAGGTCGCCGAGGACGATCCCGAGCCGCCCGGGCCAGCGGGTGCCGGGCCTGCCGCGCGACGTCGAGTTGATCTGCCCGAAGTGCCTGGAGAAGGACCCTGCCGAGCGGTACCCCACGGCCGGTGCGTCGCGGCCGACCTGGGCCGGTTCGCGAGCGGGAACCGGTCAGCGGCGGTCGGCGGGGTGGTCGAGCGCAGTGGGCCGCGGGCTCAGCTGCAAGCCGACGCTGGCCGCCGCCTACACGCTCGGCTTGCTGGCGGTGCTGCTCGTCGGCCCAGGGCGGGCCCTCTGGCAGTGGCGGGCCGCGGAACGGGCCCGGGGCTTGGCGGTATCCGCCCGGGCCGAGGCCGAGCGGCAGCGGGAGAAGTTCGAGCGGTTCGAGTACGGCCGGACGATGCAGGTAGCGCACCAGGAGTGGGCGCGACAATACCTGCTGCCACCCTGGCCTTGCTCGACGGTACACGGACCGACCTTCGCGGCTGGGAGTGGCGTTACGTCCATTCTCTCTGCCATTCCGACTTGCTCACTCCTCCGCGGGCATACCTCACCCGTCAGCTCGGCATCGTTCAGCCCGGACGGATCGCGGGTCGTCACCGCGAGTTTCGATGGACGGGCTGTAGGGACGGGCGGAGCGGGCGCCGAGATCCTGACCTTGAACGGGCACACCAATGCCGTCAGCTCGGCTTCTTTCAGCCCGGACGGGTCGCAGGTCGTCACCGCGTGTTGGGACGGGACGGCCAAGGTGCGGGACACGCACAGCGCTGCCGAGATCCTGACCCTCCTGGGGCACGTCACTTCCGCCTCGTCGGCTTCTTTCAGCCCGGACGGGTCGCGGGTCATCACCGCCGGCGGGGACGGGACGGCCAGGGTGTGGGACGCGCGAAGCGGGCGCCGAGATCCTGATCCTGAACGGGCACATTAATGGCGTCCATTCGGCTTCTTTCAGCCCGGACGGGTCGCGGGTCATCACCACCGGCGGGGACGGGACGGCCAGGGTGTGGGACGCGCGAAGCGCGCCGAGATCCTGACCCTGAACGGGCACACCAATGCCGTCAGCTCGGCTTCTTTCAGCCCGGACGGGTCGCGGGTCATCACCGCCGGCGGGGACGGGACGGCCAGGGTGTGGGACGCGCGAAGCGGCGCCGAGGCCCTGACCCCGAACGGGCATACCGCTGGCGTCACATCGGCCTCCTTCAGCCCGGAGGGGTCGCGGGTCGTCACCGCGAGTGCGGACGGGACGGCCAGGGTGTGGGACGCGCACAGCGGCGCCGAAGCCCTAACCCTCCGGGGGCATACCTCCGACTTCGTCTCGGCATCTTTCAGCCCGGAGGGGTCGCGGGTCGTCACGCGCGAGTGCGGACGGGACGGCCAGGGTGGGACGCGCGAGCGGTGCCGAGGTCCTGATCCTCAAGGGGCATGCCGCCGACTTCGTCTCAGCCTCCTTCAGCCCCGGACGTATCGACCTGGGCCGGTTCGCGAGCGGGGAACCGGTCAGCGTGCGGTCGGCGGGGGTGGTCGAGCGCGCGGCCAAGTGGGCCCGCCGCAAGCCAACGCTGGCCGCCGCCTACACGCTCGGCTTGCTGGCGGTGCTGCTCGTCGGCCTAGGGGGCGTGGCCCTCTGGCAGTGGCGGGCCGCGGAACGGGCCCGGGGCTTGGCGGTATCCGCCCGGGCCGAGGCCGAGCGGCAGAGGGAGAAGTTCGAGCGGTTCGAGTACGGCCGGACGATGCAGGTGGCGCACCAGGAGTGGCGCGACAACAACGTTGCCGCCACCCTGGCCTTGCTCGACGGTACACGGACCGACCTTCGCGGCTGGGAGTGGCGTTACGTCCATTCTCTCTGCCATTCCGACTTGCTCACCCTCCGCGGGCATACCTCACTCGTCAGCTCGGCATCGTTCAGCCCGGACGGATCGCGGGTCGTCACCGCGAGTTTCGATGGGACGGCCAAAGTGTGGGACGCGCGGAGCGGCGCCGAGATCCTGACCTTGAACGGGCACACCAATGCCGTCAGCTCGGCTTCTTTCAGCCCGGACGGGTCGCGGGTCATCACCGCCGGCGGGGACGGGACGGCCAGGGTGTGGGACGCGCGAAGCGGCGCCGAGGCCCTGACCCTGAACGGGCATACCGCTGGCGTCACATCGGCCTCCTTCAGCCCGGAGGGGTCGCGGGTCGTCACCGCGAGTGCGGACGGGACGGCCAAGGTTTGGGACGCGACCCCGTTCCGGCAAAGGCCTCAGCCACTGGCCGTGAAGTGAAGCGATTTACGAGGAAGGAAGGGGGCCTTGAGCCTCCTCGTCGAACCCCGCCGCGTGCTCCGACATCGTCTTCCGATTCCCGAAGCGACGGCCGAGGATGGCCAACGCGATGCGAGGGTTCTTCCCCCTATCTCGCCCCCGTGTTCCCGGCCACCTCGGGGCCGGCCGGGTGGCACGGGTCCCCTGCGGAGCGGGAGCCGTGTGGGGGCGAAAGTCGGCGGTTTCCGCCCGTAACGGGGGGCATGTCGGAGCGGGCATGGGCCTGGGGAACAGGCTTCGAGAGGGGCTCCCACACACGGGTTTCGCCGGCCCTGCCGGCGGGAAACCCGTGCCATCCGGCCGGGGCTTCATTCGCCCTTCTTCGGCGTCGCCTTCTTGTCGGCCGGCGCGCCCTTGGGGGCGGGGGTGGCTGACTTGGTGGCCCCCTTCGCGGCCTCCTTGGTGGTCGCCTTTTCGGCTTCCTTTCCTTCGCCGGCGTCGAGCTTCTTGAGCAGCTCCTCGGCCTCGTTGCGGTAGGCGAACGAGCCGGCCGGGAGGGCGATGATCGATTGGAGGAGGCTGCGGGCCTGGTCCACTCGGCCGCGGTCGGCCATCAGGCGGGCGGCGAAGAAGGCGGTGTCGGCCGAGATCTGGCCGTTGCCCATCCCGGAGGCGCGGCCGAGGGTCTGCTCGCAGTCGTCGAGCTTGCCGGCGCGGTACTGGGCGCGGGCCAGGGTCGAGAGGGTTTCGACCGTCTGGGCGGCCTGGACGGTGGCCTCGGCCAGTTGCAGGCCCCTCGCCCGCTTGGCCGAGTCCTCCTGCTCGACGAGGCTCAGCGCCAGCAGGCAGGAGGCGCCGATGTCGGTCGGCGTCTCCGCGTGGATCTTGTCGAAGATCGCCTCGGCGGCGGGGAAGTCCCGTTCCCGCCAGGTGATCTGGCCGCGGAGTTTGGCCACTTCCTTCGAATTGGCGTCGATCCGGGCCGCCTCGTCGGCCTGCGCCAGCGCCGGCCGGTATTCGCCCTGCTCGACCAGCCATCGGGAATACGACAGGCGGGCGGGGAGGGAGTCGGGCTCGCCCTTGATGGCGCGATCGTACCACTCGCGAGCCGCCTTGGCGTCGCCCGACTGGGCGCTGAGGATCGCCATCGTCACGGCGGCCGGGTCGAGCTTGGCATCGTCCTTGTTGCCGCGGGTCATCTCGGCGAACGCCTCGTCCTTGCGGCCGAGCTGGAACAGGGCGCGGCCCAGCCTCTGGCGGGCGGCGCCGCTCTTGGGGTCGATCTCCAGCCAGGAGCGGAGGTGGCCCCGCGCCTGGTCCCACTGGCCGCGGTTTTCGCTGACGCCGGCGAGCCCGGCGTACGCCTCCTTGCGGGTGTTCCGGGCCTTGTCGGAATCGGCCGGCATCCGGTCGGCGAGCGTCAGGGCCTTCTCGCAGTTGAGCTGGGCGTCGTGCAGGCGGCCCTCGTTGAGGTTCACGCTGGCGAACGTCAGGATGATGTCGGGGTTGTCCGGCTCCTCGACGATCGACGCCTCCAGGGCCTGGCGTCCCGGCGCGTTCTGGCCGATGGCGAAGTAGATCCGGGCCAGGATCAGCCGCGACGGCGGCCATTCGGGGTGCCTGCGGGCCCCCTCGTTGATCAGGGCCAGGGCCTCGTCGGGCCGGCCCTCGCGGAGCGCCTTGGCGGCCTGGTCGAGCTCCGCGAACGACTCCCCGGGCGCCGGATCCTGGGCCGGTGCGGGGCCCGGTGCGGCGAGCAGGACCGCCAGGGCGGCGACGAGACGGGCCAGCGCGATCATGGGGGAGCCCGATTCCGATGCGGGGTGGGAGGGTCATCGCCCCGGGAAATGCCGGGCCTTGTCGCCATCGTAACTGGCCGGGGGCGGGGGATGCCAGGCCACGGGCCGGTCGCGCTTGCCCTGATTCGCGGGGGGCCATTAGAATGAGCGGGGCCGGGAGGCCATGGCCGGTTCGGGCCCGATCACGTCCTGTTCCATCTTCCTACCAAATTCCCACCCGATCCGGCCGGCTCTCCCCGAGGGGGCGTATCCATGAAGCGCTGGACCTTGCTGGCGTTGGGCGTCGTCGTCGTCTCGACCGGGATCACCCTGGGTTTGCAGTATCTCCCGGCGGGCGTGACGGCCGAGGACATCGTCCCCGGGCCGGCGGGGCCGACCGGCCCGGTCGGCGCGGCCACGGTCGAGGGCGGCGAGACTCAGTACGACTTCGGCGCGATGGCCCAGGAGGCCCTGGGCAGCCACGAGTGGATCCTCAAGAACACCGGCGAGGGCGACCTGAGCCTCCGGGTCGGGGCGAGCTCTTGCTCGTGCACGATCGCCAACATCGACAAGGGGGAGAGCAAGATCCTCAAGCCGGGGGAATCGACCGAGATCCGCCTGGGCTGGAACACGAAGAAGAACAACGGGCGGTTCTCGCAGTCTTCCGAGATCATCACGAACGACCCGAAGACCCCCAAGATCAAGTTCATCATCCAGGGCGACGTCCGGCCGGCCCTGATCATGCTGCCGCTCTCGCACGACAGCCACGGTTTCGAGGGCCTCTATTTCGCGGCCGCCTCGAACGACCAGGCGCACAACCAGGCGATCGCCGTGGTCTCCCCCACCCAGCCCGATTTCCGGATCACCAAGGCCTCCGTCGGCGACGGCAGCCGCTTCGACGTCGAGGTCAAGCCGCTGGACCAAAGCCGCCTGGACGCGCTGAAAAACTCGGCGACGCAGGGGTTCTTCGCCACGATCCAGGGCGGCTACGAGGTCACGGTCACGCTCAAGCCGTCGCCGACGCTGGGCGACATCCAGGATGAGCTGGTGATCGAGACCGACCACCCCGACCAGCACCTCCTGAAGGCGCCGGTCGGCGGCCGGATCGTCGGGCCGATCAGCTTCGCCCCGTCGACCTGCCAGTTCACCGCCCTGAGCCGCCGCGGGGCCTCGCGCGACGTGACGGTGCTGGTCCGCAACCAGGACGAGACGACCTTCCAGGTCGAGGCCCCCGAGGGCCTGGAGGCCACCATCGCCCCCACCGAGCAGCGGACCAAGGCGGCCGATGGCTCGACCCGCCTCCGCACCTACAAGATGACCCTGAACGTGCCGGCCGGCAGCTCGCCGGCGGTGATCCGCGGCGAGGTGATCATCAAGACCGACCACCCCAACGCCAGCGAGGTCCGCCTGCCCGTCGCCGTGACCGTCGTCAACGGCGGCTGATGCTCGCCCCCCCGACGGCTCCGCGACGGAAAGGAATGCCATGACTCGAAGGGACCTGAGACCCCTCGGCGCGATCGCCTGCGCCCTGGCGGCGATGGCGGCCGCCGGATGCCCGGGCAAGGACCGCACGGCGGCGCCACCGAAGGCCAGGTCCGGCGGCGGCGAATACTCCGCGCCGGACGAAAAACCCCTGGGCGCCGCCAAGCTCTTCGGCGACTGGAAGAAGCCCGACGCCGCCCTCATCCTCAGCGGCCAGATGGTCGGCTACCTGGAACCGTGCGGCTGCAGCGAGGACCAGAAGGGGGGCCTGGGCCGGCGGGCCTCGCTGATCGCCGAGTTGAAGGAAATGGGGTGGCCGGTCGTGCCGGTCGACCTGGGCTCGCTCCTGAACGACCCCAACGTCCGCGGCGGCCTGGAGCAGACCCGGATCAAGCTCGACGTGGCCCTGAAGGCCCTGGACGCGATGGAATACAAGGCGTTCGCCCTCTCGGCCGACGACCTCCGGATCGGGGTCTTCGAGGCCCTCGGGCAGTACCTCCAGCACGAGTCCCCGAAGGCGGTCGCGGCCAACGTGAAGCTGGGCGCCGGCCTGGATGCGGCCCTGGCCACGTCGGTCCGCACCGAGGCCGGGCCTTACAAGATCGGCGTGACGGCGGCGATCGACCCGGCCGAGCTGAAGGCCCTGAATGACCCCAACCGCGACGACCTGATGCAGATCCGGCCGATGGAAGAGGCCCTCGGCGAGGCCCTGAAGGACCTGGAGAGCGACACCGACCTGCAGGTGCTGCTCGTCCAGGCGGCGCCCGAGCGGGCCGAATCGCTCGCCGGCCAGTTCCCCGGCTTCGACGTGGTGCTCGTCACGAGCCCCTACCCGGAACCGCCCGACACGAAGCCCCGGGTGCTCAACGACGGCAAGACCTGGATGGTCACGGTCGGCAAGAAGGGGATGCACGTCGGAGTCCTGGGGCTCTACAAGGGGGGCGACGCGCCATTCCGATACCAGGACGTCACGCTCAGCCGCAAGAACTTCGGGGCCGCCGAGCCGATCCGGCAGCTCATCGACGACGATTTCCCGGCGACCCTGCGGGACGCGATGGTCGTCGAGAATTACCCCAGGCGCGACCATCCCAGCGGCGCCCAGTTCGTGGGCGCCAAGACCTGCCGGCAATGCCACCCGGGGACGTTCGCCAAGTGGGAGGCCAGCAAGCACGCCCACGCGTTCGATGGCCTGGTGAAGCGCAAGCGGACCTTCGACGCCGAGTGCATCGCCTGCCACACCACCGGTTTCGAATTCAACGGCGGCTACAAATCGGCCGAAACGACCCCGCTCCTGCTGGGCAACCAGTGCGAGAACTGCCACGGCCCCGGCTCGCTCCACGCCAATAACCCGGCCAATGCCTCCTATCGCGAACCGATGAAGGTCGATATCAAGACGGCCGAACGCAACGTCTGCGGCCGTTGCCACGACGAGGACAACTCGCCCAAGTTCAATTTCGCCACCTACTGGGGCCAGATCGTCCACAACGGCCTCGATCGCCCCGGCGGCGCCGGGGACCGCTGAGGCGACGACCTCGACACGCCCCCGAGGGCGCAGTAACTTGTGGGGACGACGGGCCCGCGATCGACCCGAAGGTCGGACGACGCGGGCCCGATCGACCCCGGAACGGACGCCGACCATGTCCAGCAACCCCGGCCCCGGCCGATTCGAGCGGCTCGTGGCGAAGTACAAGGAAGACCACAGCCACCCGATCAACCACGTCCTGCACGTGTTCGTCGGCTGGCCGATGGTCGGGGCGGCCCTGCTGCTGCTACCCCTGGGCCTCTGGCCCTGGTCGCTGGGCCTGTTCCTGGGCGGCTACGCGATCATGTTCACCGGCCACTTCGCGTTCGAACGCAACACCCCCACGATCCTCAAGCACCCGACGACCCCGTTCGTCATCGCCTGGGACGTGATCCGCAACCTCGGCCGAGGCGTGGCCCGCCTCGCCGGCGCCCGATAGGGCCGGAAATCCTGCCCGTCCGAGATCATCCGTACACTTTGTGGCTTGATGTGTACGTCGTTACACGGAAACGCTTGACAACGATCCCCCGAGGCGCGCAGAATCCGCAGGATCGAGGCGCGTGACCGCCGGAGCCGCGACGACGATGGCCGACCCGATTGTTTACGACGACTTCGCCAAGGTGGAGCTTCGGGTGGCCGAAGTCCTGGAAGCCCGCGCGCATCCGAACGCCGACAAGCTGCTGATCCTGCAGGTCGAGGCGGGGGACGGCCCCCGGCAGATCCTGGCCGGGATCAGGGAGCATTACGCGCCCGAGCAGCTCGTCGGCAAGAAGATCGTGGTGGTGTACAACCTGGCGCCCCGGATGCTCCGGGGCGAGACTTCCAACGGCATGCTGCTGGCCGCGACCCCGGGCGACAAGGTGATCCTGCTGACCCCCGACGACCCGGCGTGCCTGCCGGGCTCGAAGGTGAAGTAAGCCGCGCGGGCGGGCGCCCCTCGCCCGGGCGGGCCGTTCGGCGGCGAGGCGAGGGGAATGCCGTGCTCCGGGAACTCTCCGTACAGAACCTGGCCCTGATCGAGGACGCCCGGGTCGAGCTGGAGCCGGGCTACTGCGCCTGGACCGGCGAGACCGGCGCCGGCAAGAGCCTGCTCCTGACCGCCCTGGGGCTGGTCCTGGGCGGCAAGGCGTCGGCCGAGCTGGTCCGCGAGGGGAAGGCCCAGGCCCGCGCCTCGGCGGTCTTCGAGATGGGCGACGCGCGGATCCGCGAGGAGGTCGAAACGATCCTGGGCGGTTCGCTCGACGGCGAGCCCCTGATCCTGACGCGTCGGGTCTCGTCGCAGGGGAAGGGGTCGGCGTCGGCCAACGGGATGCCCGTCGCCGTCGGCACGCTCCGGCAGCTGGCCGCCCGGCTGATCGACGTCCACGGCCAGCACGAGAGCCGCGACCTGATCGACCCCGATCGCCAGCGGGAGCTGCTCGACGCCTACGGTCGGCTGGGCGATCTGCTCTCGGAATATCGAGCCCGTCGGGAACAGCACGCACGGCTCCTGGGCCGTCGCCGGGCCCTGCTCGAAGCGGCCGACCGACGCCGTCGGGAGCAGGATCTGCTCCGGCACGAGCACGACGAACTCGAAGCGGCCGAACCCCGCCCCGGCGAGTACGCCGACCTGAACGCGCAGGCCCATCGACTGGCCAACATCGGCCACTTCCGCGAGGCGGTCGCCGCCGGCTACGCCCGCCTGTACGAGGCCGAGAAGTCGGCGCAGGGGATCTTGGAACAGGTCGCCCGGTCGCTCGGCCCGCACCGAGGCTGGGCCCCCGAGGTGGACGAGGCGGTCGGAACGCTCCAGCGTCTGGCCGACGAGGTCCGCGAGGTCGCCTACACGCTGAGGCGCCTCGGCCGCGACCAGGCCGACGACCCGGCCGACCTCGACGAGATCGAGGGGCGGCTGGCCCTCTACCGGAAGCTGGCCACCCGGTTCCGGTGCGAGCCCGACGCCCTGGCCGACCGCTTCGAGGCGATCCGCAGCCAGCTCGAAGCGATCGACCGCGACGAGGCCGACCTGGCCGCGCTCGACGCCCCCCTGGCCGAGGCCTGGGCGTCCTTGAAGGCGGCCGCCCGGGCGCTTTCGGAAGGCCGACGTCGGGCGTCGGGCGCCTTCTCGAAGGCGGTGCAGGGTCGATTCAAGGGGCTAGGCCTGGCCGACGCCCGGATCCGCGTCGAGGTCGAAGCCGATCCGCTGGGCGACAGCCCCTGCGAGGCCACCTCGGGGCCCGACGGCGCCGATCGGGTCGAGATCCTGTTCGCGCCCAACCCCGGCGAGCCGCCGCGTCCGCTCCGGCGGATCGCCTCGGGCGGCGAGATGTCGAGGGTCACGCTGGCGATCAAGGCGGTCTTGGCCGGCATCGACCGGCCCCCACGCTGGTCTTCGACGAGGTCGATACGGGGGTCGGCGGCCGCCTGGGGAACCAGCTCGGGCGCACGCTCGCCGAGCTGGCCGAGCATCATCAGGTGATTTGCATTACGCACTTGCCCCAGATGGCCAGCTATGCCGCCCACCAGTGGGTGATCCGCAAGCGGACCGATCGGGGCCGGACGCGGACCACGATCGAACGCCTCGACGACGACCAGCGCGTCGAGGAACTCGCCCTCATGCTCCGCGGCGACGGCGCAGCCGACGGCACCCGCCAGGAGGCCCGCGCCATGCTCGTCGCCGCCCGGCCGGGCGGCTGACCCGATGCCGCCCCGATCCCCCGAATTCGATCGGGACGAGGCCCCTCGCGGCGAGCCGGGGGCCTGGGCCTTCGTGATCCTGACCTGGCTCCTGGCCGTGCTGGGCAGTTTGGGCCTGGTCGCCCGGTTCGGCGCCAACCTGCCTTCCTGGGACGATATCGGCCTCTTGCCGGTGATCTGCGGCGAGCGGCCGGTGTCGCTGGAATGGCTCTGGTCGCCGCACAATGAGCACCGCCTGCCGTTGAACCGGCTGGCCCTCGCGACCCTGATGCGGCTCTCCGGCAACGACTTCCGTTCGGGGATGTTCGCCAGCGTCGCGGTGATGGGCCTGGCGACGTTCGCCCTCCTGCTCGCGGTCCGCAAGGCCCGGGGCGGTTGGAGGTACTCCGACTCGGTTCTGCCGCTGCTGCTGGTCGGGCCCTCGCAGCACGCGGTCTGGCTTTGGTGCTGGGAGCTGCAATTCGCCCTGTCGGCCGGGCTGGGCCTGGTCGTGCTTCTGGTCCTGATGCGTCCCCGGGCGTCCCCCGGCTGGGATTTCGAGGCGGCCCTCGTCGGCGCCCTGGCGCTGATCCTGCTGCCGCTCTGCGGCGTGAATGGCGCGGTCGCCGTGCCCTCGATGGCGATCGGCCTGGTCGTCGTGACCCGGCAGAGGCGCCGGAAAAAGCCCGGCCCCGGCGCGGCCCTGGTCGTGGCCGTGCTGGGGGCCCTGGTCGCCACGGTGCTGGCCGCGCTCGTCGCGGGGGCCGCGCTGGAATCGAGCCGAGGCTCGCCCCGGCCGGACGCCTCGGCCCTGCTGCGGACGGCCGGCCAGTTCCTGGCGATCGGCTTCGGCCGGCCGATCGCGCCGGCCTGGTCGATCGCCGCTCTGTTCGTAGCCGTGTCGATGGCGGTCGCCGCCTGGCCGATGCTGCGCTCGCTGCGAAATCGCCGCGATACCCGCCCGTCGGCGGCCGGCCTGCTCGCGTTCCTGGGCTCGGGCGTCTCGATCGCCCTGGCCACCGCGTGGGGCCGGGCCTCGGCCGGCGACCTGGCGGGCCTGGAAACCCGCTACGTGACCCTCTCCGCCCCGTTGCTCGTGGGGATCTACCTGGCGCTCGACCGCCGGGCGTATCGGGCCTGGCCCCGGTTCCTGATGGGCGTCCTGGCCACCTCGGCCTGGGCGCTGGCCTGGCCCAACGCGGTCGAGGCGATCGCGCACGGCCGCGAGAACCGCCTCCAGGCCGCCGCCGTCGAGCGTGACCTCCGCGCCCGGACCCCGCACTACCTGATGGTCCGGCATCACGTGCCGTTCCTGGGGCCCTCGCAGGCGCAGGTCTCGGCCGCGATGGAGTCGCTCCGCAACGGGAACGTCGGCGCGTTCCGGCGGATGGGCGCCGACCCGCCGTTCGACGATGTGCCCGTCGATCCGCGGTCGGCCGTGCTCCGCCAGGCGTCCTGGGAGGGCGACACCTGGATGCTCTCGGGCGTCGATCCGGTCGCGTCGTATCGGATCGATCCGCCCCGGTACGTGGCCGGGATCCAGATCCGTTACGACCACGAGAGCCGACAACCCGGCCCGGCCCACTTCCGGCTCGAATGGCGGAGGCCCGATCAACTCGCCTTCACGCCCGACCGGGTGATCTCCGAGTGGAACCTCCCGAGCGGCCCCGACCGGGTGGCGACGTTCTGGATCGCCGACGACGTGGCCGAGTTCCGCATCCACCCCGACAATCGGCCGGGGCGATTCGCGATCCGGTCGCTCCGATTGCTCGTGCCGGGGGCGTCGGCCGAGCCGTGAGGGGGCCAGAAAAAGGTGTCAGGAACCGTTTTTGTGCGCAAAAACGGTTCCTGAAACCATTTTCTGGCCGAGGCCCCTCCCCAGCAGCCCGTAAAACGGGCAGCCGGCCAGGATGCCGACCAGCGACCAACGCGCCGGGGGCCCTTCCTGGGGGTCGAGGAGGGCGGCAATCACCAGGGCCCCGGTGATCGCCAGGTAAGCCGCTGGCACGACCGGGTAGAGCGGGGTGCGGAACGGCCGGGGCAGGTCGGGCTGCGCCCGGCGGAGCACGAAGATCGCGGCGATCGCGGCCATCGACCCGAGCGCCAGGCCGACGCTGGCGAACACGACCAATTCGCGGAACGTGCCCGTCCAGAGCAGGGCCATCGACAGGCCCGACAGCAGCAGGGTGGCCCGGACGGGCACCCCGCCCCCGGCCGAGAGCCTCGCCGCGAAACCCGGGAAGAGGCCGTCCCGGGCCATCGCCCAGACGACCCGCGAGCCCGACAAGATCAGGGCGCTGAGCGAGGCGACCAGGACCAGTCCGAACACGATCGCCAGGGCACGCGTTACCCCGGGCCCCCAGAGCCGTCGGGCGGCCAGGGCCGCGATCGGCTTCACGGCGTCGACGCCGTCGGCCTCGGCCAGCTCGACGATCTCCCCGGAGGGGATCGCCAGCGCATACGCCGTGTTCAGGGCCAGGTACAGGACCAGCACCAGGCCGCTGCCGATCAGGATGGCGCGGGGAACGTTGCGGCCCGGCTGCTTCACCTCGCCGGCGATGTAGGCCGCCCCATTCCAGCCCGTGTACGCGTACGAGACGTACACCAGGGCCGTGATCGCCCGGGGCCATCGGTGCCGGTCGAACTGGTGCCAGTCGGCCAGGTTGGCCCCGTGCGCGTGGCCGGCGACCAGGCCCGCGATGGCATAGGTCATCAGGAGGCCGATCGTGAGCACGCCGAACATCCCCTGGAGCCCGGCCGTCCCCTTCCGGCCGGCGACGTGGCCCATCGTGCAGCCGGCGATCGCCAGCGAGGCCAGGGCCGGCTCGGCCCAGGCGGGGTGCGGCCAGGGTTCGAGAAGGTAGCCGGCCGCCGCCGACGCGGCCGCCGCGATTGGCGCCGCGAAACCGAGCAGGAACGAGGTCCAGCCGGCCAGGAAGCCGGCCAGCGGCCCATAAGCCGCCCGCAGGATGACGTATTCGCCGCCCGACCGGGGCAGGGAGGCCGCCAGTTCGGCCAGGGTGAGGGCCCCGCAGGCCGCCGCCAGGCCGCCCAGGGACCACAGCACCAGCGCCAGGGAGTGGCTACGGATATCGGCGACCGTGTAGCCGGAGGTCGTCAAGACGCCCGCCCCGACCATGCTCGAGACCACCACAAACGTCGCCGTGGCGGTGCCGAAGCCGGGGGCGGGGCTGGGATCGGGGCCGGCTGCGTCGTCCTCTCGAAGCGGCATGGCCCCTCGGGTTTGGGGTCATCGGGGGGACTGCGCGGGCAAGATCGGCTGGGGGATCGGCGGCGGATTGGCCGGCTTGCTCGACAGCGGTTCGGGAGAAGGCCCCGACGCCGGCCCGGCGGTGACCGTCGGTACGGGCTGGGGCGCGGCTTCGTTATAGGGGAAGTTCGCCTGGGTCGGGTTCGCGCCCGGATTCGCCACGGCGGCCGCCTGGTCCATCATACCCAGGGCCTTCAAGGCGGCGTCGCGGACCTTCCGCCGGGAATCGGAATTGGCCGCCACCTCCAGGTAGGGGCGGGCCGACGGGTCGCCGATCAGGCCCAGGGCGAAGGCCGAGTTCTCGCGGACCTCGTCCTTGTGGTCGTCGCGCATCGCCCGGATCAGGGCGGGCACGGCCCGGTTGTCGCCGACCTTGCCCAGCAACATGGCCGCTTCCATCCGGGTGCTGCCGTTCCAGCTCCGCAGCCGCTCGATCTCGGCCGGCAGCGGGTCGTTGGGCGGGGGCGGCGTGGGCTGGTGCGGGGCCGCGATCACCGCCGGCGGGGCCGGGGCGACCATGACCGGGGCGGGCGAGACGACCACCGGGCCCGGCGCGATGACCGCCGGCCGGGGCGTCGACAGGGCATTGCCCACTACCGAGCCGGCCAGGGCGCCGGCGAACGGGATGCCGAAGCCCGCCACGCCCCCCCAGAAGCCGGGCCCGCCGCCGTGGGGGGGCGGGGGCGGCCCCCAGGCCGGGCCCCACGCGCCCCGGGGGACCGGGCCGGGCCCGGGGCCGGTCGGCATGGTGACCGAGCGGTGATAGACCCCATCGGGACGCTTGATATCGATCTCGCGGGTCACCGCCCCGGGCGATCGCTCGATCCGCACGCGGCGGTCGATCGTGTTGCCGTTGGGCCCGCGGATCTCGCGGTCGCGCTCGAAGACCTGCTGAGCGGCCGCCCCCGTCGTCGTCCAGGCGATCGCCAGGATCGCCAGCAGCGTTGATCGGAAATCGCGGTGCTTCGGGGCCATCGGGTGAATCCCTCCTGCCGGGCGGTTGTGCCCGTCGCCATCCGTCCAGGGCGAACATCTTGCCGAAATCGCCGGCCGCGAGAAGGCCAACTCGGGGGGGCCGGTGGTACACGCCTTTCAAATAAATCGGGATTGACGCCCTTGGCGCTTCCGTTGTGGTCGGCTATTTCTTAAGCCGGCAAGGGTCTCATTCGGGCGCCGTTGCCCGTCCGGCCCCCGGCCACCTCTCGGACGCGACGGTGCTCATCATGCAGATGAAGCTCACGCTCGGCACTTCGCGGCAACCTCTCCGATCCGTCGGCCCCCTCGAAGCCGAGTGCGCCGCCTGCGGGTCGGCCCTGGATATCCATCAGCCCGACCCCAGCCGGCCCGAGCGCCTGCTGGGCACGTGCGTCGAATGCGGGGGCTGGTTCCTGATCCTGCCCCACGACACCCCGGATTCGGCCCTGCTGCTGCAACTGCCGACGGAAGGGGAAATCCTCGCCCAGCCGGAAGACCGGCCCCCAACCCCCCTTCGCAACGGCAAGGGCTGAGGCCGGGGGCCTATTTCCGCTTCTTCTTTTTCTTGCCGACCTTGGTCCGCTTGGCCTGGAGGCCTTCGGCTTGGATTTGGCCGGCCGCGGCGGGCGGCGGCTTGTCGCGCCTTCCCGGCCGCGATCGGGCCGGCCCGAACCGGGCGAGGCCGGCCGGGGCCGGATCGGCCGGTCCTCGGGCGCTTCCTTCGGGGCCGCGTCGGCCGGGACCAGGTCGAGCTCGCGCCGATCGACGTCGACCCTCGCCACGCGGACCTCGATCCGATCGCCCAGGCGGTGCTCGCGGCCCGACCGGCGGCCCACCAGCGTGTGCGTGTCGGTGTCGTGCTGGTAGAAGTCGTCGGCCAGGCCGGTGACGTGCAGCAATCCCTCGACCGGCAGCTCGATCAGCTGGCAGAACAGGCCGAAGTCCTCGACGCCCGTGATGACCGCGTGGAACGCCTCGCCGATCCGGGTCTGCAGGTGGGTCAGCAGCTTGATCCGCGTGATCTCCCGCTCGGCCAGCTCGGCCCGGCGTTCGGTCCGCGTGCAATGCTCGGCCAGCGAGGCCAGCTCGTCGGCGTCGCTCCGGGGCTTCTTGCCTTCGAGCAGGGCGTTGACCTGCCGGTGGACCTGCAGGTCGGGGTAGCGGCGGATCGGCGAGGTGAAGTGGCAGTAGTCGTCGCTCGCCAGCGCGAAATGGCCCTCGACCTCGGCCGTGTAGGTCGCCTGTTTGAGGCTCCGCAGCAGGCCGTAATGGATCGCGCGGACCTCGGGCCGGTCGGCCGTCTCGCGGAGGACCCGCTGCAGCTCGAACCGGCTCTGCGGCTGGTCGATCTGGATGCCCAGGCTGCGGGCGAATTCGGCGAACTGGCGGAGCTTGTGCGGGTCGGGGTCGGCGTGCCCTCGGCGGAGGAAGCCGGCATGTCGGGCGGTCAGGTGCGAGGCGACCGCCTCGTTGGCCGCCAGCATGAACTCCTCGATCACCTGGTGGCTCTCGTCGTCCTCCACCAGGTGGGCCCCGACCACCTCGCCGTTCTCTCCCAGGTCGACGGCAACCTCGGGCATGTTCAATTCCAGGGCGCCCCGGGCGAACCGCCTTTTTCGAAGGATCCGGGCCAGCTCCAGCATTCGGCCCAGCATCGCGACGAGTTCCGGGCCAACCCCCTCATGGGGCTTGTCCGGATTCATCATCACTTCAAACGCCTGTTCGTAGGTGAACCGGTGATCGACCCGGATGGCCGACCGGGCGAACTGGCGGTCGGTGCGGACGCCGTCCGAGTCGAACTCCATCAGGGCGCTCATCGTGTACCGCGTGTGGCCCTGCTGGAGGCTGGCCAGGCTGTTCGACAGGATCTCGGGCAGCATCGGGATCACGCGGTCGGGCAGGTAAACCGAATTCCCCCTCTGCCGGGCGGCGCGGTCGAGCGCCCCACCGGGCCGGACGAAGTGCGAGACGTCCGCGATGTGGACGCCCAGGCTCCAGAAGCCGCGCTCGTCGCGGGTCAGCGTGATCGCGTCGTCGAAGTCGCGGGCATTGGCCGGGTCGATCGTGACGGTCAACGGGTCGCGGAGGTCGAGACGGCCGCCGACGTCCTTCTCGTCGAACTCCTTGGCAACCTCGCGTGCCTCCAGGAGCGTGTCGTCCTCGAACTTGTCCGGGATATTCAGCGCCCGGATGACCGAGAGCGTATCGACCCCCGGCTGACCTCGAGGGCCGATCAGCTCGGTGATGACGCCTTCGCCCTGGTCGGACGGGGTCGGATAGCGGGCCATCTCGAACGCGACCTTGTCGCCGGGCCGGGCCCCCTTGGCGCCCGGGTCGCCGACGTAAATCGGCTCGGCGAACTTGGTGCCATCGACCCGGACGAAGCCGACGCCCATCTCCTCGAAATAGGTGCCGACGAACAGGCCGGAGGCCCGGTTGACCACCCGGGCGATCCGCCCTTCGGGGTTGGTGCCGGGCCCGTGCGCCTTGCGGACGATCCGCACCGCCACCTCGTCGCCGGTGGATGCGTCCCGCGTGCCCTTCTCGGGGATGTAGATATCCTTCGAACGGTCGGCGGTGCCTCGGGGCCGGACGAAGCCGAACCCGCGCGAGGTCCGCCGGAACGTGCCGACCACCAGGCCGGCCTCGGGTGCCGCGTTCGGCCCCGACAGCATCATCGTGTTGCCCCGGCCGACCGACAGCTTCCCCGACCGGACGAGCCGCTTCACCGCATCCCGGAAGTCGCGGTACTCCTCCTCGGGGACGGCCATCGCCTTCGCCAGTTTCTTGGGGGTGAGAGCCTCATACCCCGGGCGGGCCAGGTGTTCCAGCACGCTCTTCTCGTAGTCGACCATGAGATCGAGGCCCTCGCCCGGGGATTCGAAGCCGGAAGGCGGCAAAGGCCGCGCCGGGATGCACCCGATTCTTCTCTCCAGAAGTATGACCGATGCCCCGGGTTCGGAGGCAAGGTCCCGGCGGCGACGGCCGGGTCGACAAGGCCGTCGGCCCCAAACCCCGAGCGTTCAAGGGCCTGGGAGAAATCCTCGGGTTCGTTCGGCGCCAGGGGCGGGTGCTCCCAGCCCGATCGCCGGCGCCGGAAGCTCGGCGATTCCCGAGCAGCCCCCCGGTCGCACACCCGGCCCAAATTCCCGCCGCGGTCGGACCGATTCCCAATCGGAAACCAAGAGACGATAAGGGTTTGCGAATTGGTCTCGGGTTCGTTCGGCGCCGATCCCGGGTGGCCGGTCGGGATGCAGGATGCCGAGATGAATCGAGCGGATTGCCAAAGAGCCCATCGAATTCCATGGCGGATCGACACCAAACCTGAATGATAGCACAAAATGGGAGGTATGGGGGTTCTGGTAAGACTATCCAGTATGCTGGAATTTGATCGCTAAAAAAGGCAGCGGTCAATTGGACGGAAATCAGGCCGATCCGATGTCGGTTGAATGAGACGGCACCCCCGGAGACCAGCGAGGGCGCCGTCGGATCGCCCTGGGTAGGATCCAACCCGGCTCAGGCGCGGGCTTTCCGGCGGAGGTGCCGGGAGGCCAAGCCGACGCCTACCAGGCCGATCCCCAGGGTGACGATCGTGGCCGGTTCGGGGACGACCCCGGCCGCACCCACGGTGAAGCCGTAGTAGTTCTCGAAGGTGTTCGTCCAGGAGAGCGACGTGAAGACCCCGTTGAACTGGACCACGCCGTTGCCTTCCGACCCCGAAACGGTGGTGCCGTTGACGGTGATCGACTGCCCGCCGAACGAGCTGTTCGGGCCGCCCGCTTGCA
Source organism: Isosphaeraceae bacterium (assembly GCA_046350035.1). Taxonomy (GTDB): domain Bacteria; phylum Planctomycetota; class Planctomycetia; order Isosphaerales; family Isosphaeraceae; genus CALLYK01. The sequence continues at coordinate 20,032 of JAXMBD010000016.1, forward strand.
GGGTGGGCGTGGCTCCCTGGAAGATGAACGATGCGGGCGATCCGCTCTGGCCCAGGCTCCAGATCGCGATGTATGGGTTGACCACCGCCTGGGCGAAGGTGATCCGGTTGACCCCCGTGTACGAGCCGTTCAGGTACAGGATATCGCCCACCACGCTCGGCGATGCGGTGACCGATCCGCCGATGAACGAGCTGTTCGGCGACCAGTCGGAACTGGATCCGATGATGTTGTAATTCAGCAGTTCCCCGGAATAAGAGACCGTGGTGGTCCCAAGCACTCCCGACGCAGAGCCGGGCGCCCCGACGGTCGCGGACGTCCAGTTTGTCCAGATCGTGTCGGCGGACGCGGCCGCCGCGAATCCCGAGGACAGGGCGAAAGCGACGAAGAACCCGGACCAACCGCGCGTAATGCGACACCGCATGGTGGATTCCTCCGACTCGGTTCGACGCCCCGGCTTGCAGGACAACCCCGCCGGGACGCCTGGGGACCGCCGCGATCCATGGCGACGGGTGGGAAAGAAGGGTGCCGACCCAGAGCGATCGGCGCGGGGCCAGTGTGGCCTAGGAGTCAAGGCCATGCAAGCAAAAATATTCGGATTCGATCGGAAAAATCCGCCCGTCGCCGCCTCCCCGCACCCCGGCGGGATCGGCCGGGCCGGGGGATTTCCCAGGAATTGCAGCGGACGGTCGATGCGAAAGGGGATTCATGAGCGTGTTGCGACGGTTCCGAAATAGGCGGCGAATCGTCCGAGTGGCGGCGCTGGCCGGCATGGCGCTGGCGTGCTGGCTCGTCGGCTCGCTCGCGGCAACCTATCGACTCACGCACCGCAAGGCAGCCACTTACCCGGAGCCGCCGCCCGAGGTGGCCTGGGGCCCGCTCGAATCGCACCGGATCGCCACGGCCGACGGCCAGCAAATCGGCGCCTGGTATGCCGAGGGGTTGGGCAAGGGCCCTTCCGTCCTGCTGCTGCACGGCAACGGCGGCAGCCGGCAAAGTTCCCTGGGGCGGGCCTCGATGCTGGCCGGGGAGGGTTGCTCCGTCCTGATGATCACCCTGCGGGCGCACGGCGATTCGACGGGCGATTTCCACGACATCGGCTACAGCGCCCGGCATGACGTGGTCGCGGCGGTCGAGTTCCTCCGACGGCGCCGGCCCGATCGGCCTTTGATCGTGCAGGGGGTTTCGCTCGGCGCGGCGGCGGCCCTGTTCGCGGCCGGCGAACTGGGCGATTCGGTGGCCGGTTACATCCTGGAGAGCCCCTACAGCGACCTGAAGACGGCCACCTGGAACCGGACCAACGCCTACCTGCCGCCGATCGTCGATCGCGCGGCCTACCTGGGCCTTCGGATGACCGCCCCGCTGCTGTTGCCCGATTTCGAGGCGATCGCGCCGATCCGGGGGATTGACCGGATCCCCGCCAGCGTGCCGATCCTGATCCTCGCCGGCGACGCCGATCGGCTGGCGAGGCCCGAGGAGGCCCGCGCCTTCTTCGAGCGGGCGAGGTCCCACGCCCGGCTCGAATGGTTCGAGGGGGCCGGGCATGTCGACCTGGCGCACAACGACCCGGGCCGGTACCGGGAGCTGGTCCTAAACTTCTGCGCCAGGGTGGCACGCGCCGAGTAATCGAGGCGCGGGCCGCCCTACGATTTCGCCAGCCGGAACAGCCCCGCGGCGTTGTCGCGGAAGACCATGGAGTGGGCCTCGGGCGGGACGATCGCCTCGATCAGGCGTCGATAGGCGGCCATCGGGGCGAGCGGCCAGTCGCTGCCGTAGACGAACTTCTTGAAGTCGTCCACGTACCCCATCGCCTTTTTCAGGTCGGAAATGATCACGCCGTTCGCCGAGTCGGGCAGCTTCCCGTCGGCGAGGATCTTGTCGATCTGCTCGCCGGTGCCGACAAACAGGCCCGAGAGGTCGGCCCAGACGTTCTCGTTCTTGAACAGGACCTCGGCCCCGTCGACCAGCCAGGGGTTGCCGAAGTGGGCCATCACGAAGTTGACCCCGGGGTGATCGACCGCGACCTCGTCGACCAGCAAGGGGTGGGCATACTTCACCTTGGCCTTCGTCGACCAGTTGTCCCCCGTATGGAGGATTATCACCAGGTTATATTTCTCGGCGAGCCTGTAATACGGCACATAATTGGGGTGGTCGGGCCCGAAATGCAGGTAGCCCAGGTAGGCCTTGAAGGCGACGATCTGGTCGCGGTTCGCCTCGATCTGGGCCTCGACCGCCTTCAGGTGGTCGGCATCGATCTTCCTCGGATCGGCGACGCCGATCGCCCGCAGCCCCGGCACGAGCTTGCCCATGGCGATCGTGCCGGCGATGCCCAGCGGGTCGCCCGCGGGGCCATCCAGGGCGCCCATGCCGAACGCGTATTCGAGGTTGGCCTGCTTCATTTCCCGCTGGAGGCGTTCGGCCATCGCGGGGGGCTTGCCCTGATAGAGATCTTCCACGTCGTCGGGCTTGGACTTCAGGCCGGGCAAATTGTTGGGGACGACGTGGATGTGGACGTCGATCGCGGCCACGGCTTCCCCTGCGGATCCGGCCGGTGCGAGGGGCTCGGCCTCCGCCTCGGCATCGGCTTCGCCCGCGTGGGCGAGCGAGCCGGCCAGGGCCGAGCCGATCGAGATCCTGGCGAAATCGCGGCGGGTCGGCCCGCCCGGCTGCGGTCCACACGGGTTCATCGGCGCGTCCTCGATCGGGCGAAACGCCCCGGCGATCCGGCCGGGGAAGGGACGGGCATCCCGGGAATGCCGGCCATCGTAACCCCGGTGGGGCCCCGGGGCCATACGAGGGATCGCCGACCGACCGTTCAGCGAGACGCCGCGAACGAACCGGTGAAGGTCTGGCCGCCGATCGTCGCGGTCAGGTCGCCGATCGGCCGGTCGACGGCGAAGGTCCCCGGCTTCGAGGCGAACCGGGCCGCGCCCGCCGAGTCGCCCGATTTCGGATCGGGGCTGAGGGCCGCCTCGATCGGTTCGCCGTCGGGCTGGCGGAGCTTGACCACCACGTCCGAGGCGGGCGTGGCGAGGGGCGATTGCAGCCCCTTGTCCAGGAAATAGGCGACCACGCGTTCCTTGGCGGTCGCCCCCTTGCCGGCCCCGGCCGGCTCGATCAGGACCTCGACGAAGCCCTGGTCGCCCGGCAGGGCCGCCAGGGCACCTCCGTGGGGGCCCGCCGCCGGGATCGCCGAGGTCCGCTCCGTCCCCCCGCCGCATCCGGAGAGGCCCGCAGCCGAGGCGAGCATCAGCAGCATCGCGGCGAGCCTGGCAACGCATGCGGATCGTTGCATCGGTCGACTTCTCCGGGGGTTGGGGGCCGCCTGGTTCAATAGCTGTCGGACGAGATCACTTCGGAGCCGTTCCGCGTGCCGAGGGCCCGCCAGGTTTGGAGGCTGACGGAGTTCTTGACGAACTTCACCGAGCCGTCGCCCAGCAGGGTGTTCACGCCGCCCGGGTGCTGGCTCCTCGCCGAGATGATGGCGTGCTCGCCGGGCGTGTCGGGGATGGCGCTGTAGGAGCCGCAGTCGGTCCCCTGCCAGTTGGGCGTGCCGACGTGGTTGTACAGGGCCGAGATGTACCAGGCGAAGGCCCAGCCGTCGGAGAAGTCGGTGCCGGGGAGCATCCGGCCCTGGGCGTTGAAATTGAACGAATCGACCCGTCGGGCGGCCGGGCTGAGGCAGTCGTTGTACAGGAAATCGACGCCGATCAGGCCGCGGGTCCGGGTCGGGGCCGTGACGGTATCCGAGGGGGTGGGCAGGCCGGTCGCCACGTTGAATCCGGAGCCGCGGGTCCGCTCGGAGAACATCACGGTGTTGCTCGTCCCGTCGACGATATCGCCCACGGAGAGGGCCGGGCCGATCGTGAACGCGCCGTTGCCGGCCTGGATGCCGCCGATGTTGGTGGCGTCATTGTCGGCCGCAGCGCCGGCGTAGGGGGTGCTGCCGCCGAAGTTGTAGCGGTAGTTGTTCTCGCCGACGCCGCCGGCGGTCTGATTCGGGTCGGACGGGCAGAGGAAGATGTTGTTAGCCAGGACGAAGGCGGTGAAGTTGGGCGAGAAGACCGTCCTGGTGGTCGCGCCGGTGCCCGACACGAACATCCGGGCGGTATTCGCCCCGGTGAAGTTGATCGCGTTGAAGACGGCGGTTTGCTCCATCATCGGCAGGATGTGGCACTGGACCGACCAGTAGCCGGTGAACGTGCCGGCCGTGTTCACGTTGTTGTCGGCGTTATTGTAGTTCGTGTAGGAGGTCGAGATGGTGTTGCCGATGCGGATATCGGGCGTCATCCGGCCTGGCGGGAAGGCGTTGTGCACGCTGTGATAATTGTGCAGGCCCAGGCCGATCTGCTTCAGGTTATTCGTGCACTGGATCCGGCGGGCGGCCTCGCGGGCCTGCTGCACGGCGGGCAGGAGCAGCGCGATCAGCACGCCGATGATGGCGATGACGACGAGCAGCTCGATCAGGGTGAAGCCGCGTCGCGGCGCGGTACGGATGGAGGAAGGCATCGGGAACTCGACTCCTGGCGAGGAATTTCGGGATGATATCGGGGTATGGGGATTCGTCGTATCGGGCGACGGTCCGGTCGAGCCAGATGATGAGGGATGCCCGAGAGGCCCCGAGGCAGGTGGGGGCTTCGGGCGGGCGGGATTGCAAGGGGCCGACGACAGGTCGGCGGGAAGCGATCGGCCTTCGGCCCGCCGAAATCGGCACCGGGCCCGATCCCGGCAGCCTGGCGATGACCAATTTTTAGGGATCCCGATCCATTCATATCGCCCGGAGATTGTAGGGTTTATTTTTGAGTTTTCCATGAAGATCCCCAAAATTTGCGGCCAAACGCGCGGGGCGGGGCCTTCGGTGAACCGATACGCGAAGCGGCAGGCCCTTCGGGCGGACCTGTGCCTGGCCGCCGGGTCCGGCATAAGATCGGACCTGGATGCCAATCTCACGGATCCCCCGAATCGAGGAACGGAGCGGCGATGAATCGACGGCAATTCGGCTGGATCGCGGCGGGCATCCTGGCCACGCCGACCCGGGCGGACGACCCGCCCCCGCCCGTCGTCCTGCTCAAGCTCGACGACCTGATGCGGATCACGCCCCGATGGCAGCGGGTCGTCGATTTCCTGGAGGCGGAGGGCCTGAAGGCCAACTTCGGGATCATCAACAGTGCGCTGGAGGTCGAAGATCCGAAGTTCAACGCCTGGGTGAAGCGCCTGGACGAGAAGGGGACGATCGAGTTCTGGCATCACGGCTACGACGCGAAGTATCCCCATGACGACGCGCACAAGGGGGAGTTCGAGGGCTCCGGCCTGGATCTCCAGCGGAAAGCCCTGAAACGCGGGCAGGAGCTGGCGAAGCTGCGATTCGGCAAGGAATACACATCCTTCGGCCCGCACTACAGCGGCACGGATGCCGACACGTTTGCGGCCCTGGAGGGGATCCCGGGCATCCAGGTCGTCTGGTTCTATGCCCCCAGGCCGCCCGCCAGGACGAGCAAGTTGATCATCGAGCGACGGATGGAACTGGAGCAGCCGATTTTCCAGCCCAACCCCGCGTTCGTGAAGGAGAGGTATGAGGCCGTCGGCAGGAAGAAGGACTACATCGCGATCCAGGGGCACCCCGACCAGTGGGATGACGCGCGGTTCGCCAACTTCCAGGAGGCGGTCCGGTTCCTGAAGGGGCGGGGATGCCGGTTCGTGACGGTGGGCGAGTGGTTGGCGGGGCGAAAAGGCAACCTGAACAACTGCCGCGACGGGGTCGACATCATCCCGGGTTGACTTGAGGCCTCCGGCGCATGCAGAAGGCAATGAGGGAAGCGAGAAGACGCCCGAGCACGCCGCCCAGTATGGCGCAGAAAATCTGCGGCACGAACGCCATGAATGTGAATCTCGCCTGGCGCAAAATCTTCCAGGCGCAGATGGTCTCGTTGAAGGCCGGGGCGGCGCGGGCTATCGAATTCCAGATTCGCACGTCGGTGTAGAAGAGAATCTTGTGCGTGGTCGCGTTGCGCAGGTAGGCCCAGAACAGGGTAGTGGTTGCTGCGAGGCCCGCCGCGATGAACCCGTACCAGAACGGCCGGCGATCATTCGGACGGAACACGATTTGATAGAACCCCCATTGGATGCAGATCAGGATTGGGGCGCTGATATACAGCCCCGTCGCTTCGAATTCGCCGATCGCCGAGGCCTCGGCCAGGTTGACGGACAACAGGGCCATCGCGATCATTAGCTGTGCGACCGAGAATCGATCGGGCAAGACTGGCGTCTCCTGGGATCAAAAAGTTTCATTAAAGCCAATAGGAGCGGGGCTTGGCTTCAACCGCTTGGTCCGGCTATCCTCAAAAAGTTGAGGGATGCGCGGTAGGAATGCCGGGAGGCCGAGTCATGGAGACGGAAACGGTGGGGCGCGTAGTGGTCGAGGCTAGAGTCGAGAATCTCGGAGATCTCTATGAGGTTGAGAAGGGACGACTCTCGGTCGACCAGGTACGATCGCACACGATCCCGGATGCCCTGGTCGATACGGGTGCCACCATCCTCTCGCTCCCGAAGGGCCTGATCGAAAAACTCGGCCTGAGGCGGGTCGCATCCCGTCGGGTCCGTAGCAGCACAGGCCTCGCCGAGGTTGGCCTCTTTCAAGCGGTGCGCCTCACGATCCAGGGGCGGGACTGCACCATGGACGTCCTCGAAGTGCCCGACGGCTGCCCGACCTTGATCGGCCAGCTGCCGCTCGAACACCTCGATTTCGTCGTGGACATGCGGAATCACACCTTGATCGGCAATCCCGCGCATGGCGGGGAGCATACCTACGAGTTGTATTGAACCACCGCGTCCTCGGTCCTCAACGGGCCGCGGCCTTTTCTCGCTCGGCCACGCCAGTCCGCGTGGTGGCCAGGTCGGACCAGAGCCAGCGGAGCGAGGCAGGGAGTTGCTTGCCCGACGACCAGTAGGCGTGGAAGTTCCGGTCCTTGAGGAACTGGACCTCGTAGCCGCGTTCCGAGAGCGCCGCGTGCATCTGCTCGTTGGCGTGCCACCAGTCGCCGTGCTCGTTGATCAGGTCGTTGGTGCCGTCGTAGAGCAGCACCTTGATCGGCTTCGAGTCGGCCTCGCGGATGATTTTGGGCAGGGCGTCGCCGCCGCGGATGTTGGTGAAGCTGCCGATGTGCGAGCAGACCTTGCCGAACAGCTCGGGGCGTTCCCAGGCGGCGTTGAACGCGGCGATTCCGCCCGAAGAGGCGCCGCCGATCGCGCGGTGCGTGGGGGCGTCCTTCAGTCGGTATTCCTTCGCCAGGCCGGGCAGGACCTCTTTTTCGAGGAACCGGGCGTAGGCGTCGCCCAGCGAGTCGTATTCGAGGCTGCGGTTGCTGGTGCCGTCGTCGTTGAGGCCCGGGTTGATCAGCACCAGGATCGTCACGGGCATGGCTCCCTCGGCGATCAGGTTGTCGACGATGTTGCCGACCTTCTGGTCCTTGTAGGCGTCGCCGTCCTGGAAGACCATGAGCGCGGCGGGGGGGCCGTCTTCCCGGTAGGCGGCGGGGATGTAGATCCAGCCGGTGTGGCCGTTCTGGAAGACCTCGCTCCGCATCTTGAACGGGCGGTACTGGCCGTACTTCCGGCCCTTCACCTGCGACGCCTCGGGCGCCTCGGCCCAGTCGGGCATCTCGACCGTCTTGGCGCCGATTTTCTTCTTGTCGACCTCGAAGTGGTACGAGAACTTGGCCTCGGTCGGGATCGACTCGGTGCGGGCCCACAGGCCGCTGTCGCCGATCGGCACGAGGTCGAGCCCTCGGCCGTGGTCGAGCATGCCGCCGAGGCGGGGCTTCGCGTCCTTCGCCACCTCGATCACGAAGGCCACGGTGGGGCCTTCGATCCAGTGCTTGCCTTCCTTCAGGTCCTTATCCTTGGGGAAGTTCTGGCGGATCCGCTGCTCCAGCTTGCGGGCCGATTCGCCCCGGGGGGGCACGATCAGGCTGTCCGCGAGCTGGCTGGGCGTGATCGGGTCGGCCGGCAATAGCACGGCCGCGAGGATGCATGACAGGACCATCGACCGCCTCCTTGTTCGTCGAACGCACCCAATCTTGTCGCAATCGGCGCGGGTTCGGCGACGCGGGATCCGGTCAGGCGGCCAGGCGGTGGCTCCCCTTCATCCAGTAGATCAGGTAGAACGGCACGCCCAGCACGATGATCCCCAGGCCGGCGAGCGATTCCATCCGGCTCTCGGGCCCGGTCAGCATGTTGTACATCAGGAAGGCCGAGGCGAGGACGTAGAGCGTCGGCGTGATCGGATAGCCCCAGGTCCGGTAAGGCCGATCGGCGTCCGGCCGGGTGGATCGGAGCACGAAGACGCTGGCGATCGCCAAGGTGTAGAACACCGTGCCGCCGAAGATCACGTACGAGAAGAGGGTGTCGTAGAGCGGCTTGGGCGGCGGGGCGGATTCGTCGCCCGACTTGTACAGGATCCAGGCGGTGCCGGCGATCGTCAGCAGGACGGCCCAGGAGTTCTGGGCGATGATGGCGTTGGCCGGCGTCTGGAACCGCGGGTGGACGTGGGCCAGCCACTTCGGGAACAGGCCGTCGCGGGCCATCGCGAAGTACGCCCGCGGGCCGGTCATCGAATTGCCGTTGAGCGAGATCAGGGTCGAGCACATCACCGTCAGCGAGATCGCGACCAGGCCGGGGGTGCCCAGCAACTGCTGGCAGAAGATGGCCGCGACGACCCTCGGCGACCCCTTCTCGCCGGCGGCCGACTGCACCTCGTCCATCGGCAGGACCAGGTGATAGATCAAGGTCATCGACACGTAGATGCCGATCAGCATGGCCATGCCGACCACCAGGGCCCGGGGGATGTTCCGGCCGGGGTCGCGGATCTCCTCGGCGAGCGCCGCGCCGTTGACCCAGCCGTCGTAGGCCCAGAGGATGCCGACCATCGCCGCCATGAACCCGCCCAGGAAGCTGACGTTCGGCGGCCGGTCGCCCACCATCTTCCAGTTGGCGAGGTCGGCCTGGCCCAGCACGAACGGCAGGATCATCATCGCCAGCAGGGCGCCGACCTTGAGCACCGTGCCGACCACCTGCACCGTGCCGCCGACCTTGGTGCCGATCACGTTGATGATCGCCACCAGGACCATCGCGGCGACCGCCCAGGCCGTCTGCCAGATTTGCGGGTCGATCCCGTCGGGGGCGTGCACGAGCTGGACGAAGTAAAGGGCGAACGCCGCCGCCAGGGTGGCGACCGACCCGGCCCGGATCACCAGGAACTCGGCCCAGGTGAACAGGAACGCCGGCAGGGTGCCGTAGGCGGCACGCAAGTACAAGTACGGCCCGCCGGCCCGCGGCATCATGGCGCTCAGCTCGGCGAGCGTCAGGGCGCCGGCCAGGCTGAAGACGCCGCCGATGATCCAGGCCAGCGCGATCCCGCCGACGGTCGGGATGTTCCTCGAGACGCCGCCTGCCACGATGAAGATGCCCGAGCCGATCGTCGACCCGACGATGATGCTGAGCGCCTCGGTGTAACCGAGCACCCTCGGCAATTTCTGAGGGCCGGCCTCGCCGGTCGGCTGCGTCTCCGTGCTCATCGGCGGGTCATCTCCGGTTGGCGGCGGCGGGTTCGGCGGCGCGGCGGGCTTCGCCCATCGCCGCGGTGGCGGCCCGGATCCGTTCGATCAGGGCGGACGTCTGCCTGTCGATCTGCGTGCGGTCTTCCGAAAGGAGCGCCAGCCGGAGGCCGGGCAGGGGCCAGGAGGCGTACCCGGTCGTGACCCCGGGCGCGTAGATCGCGTGGCGGAACCAGGGGCGGTTGGGCAGGCCGTCGGGGATCAGGAACGCCCGCTCGACCCGGCCCAGGGCGTCGTTCAACTTCGTCAGGGCGGGCGGGTCGTCGCGGGAGGCCAGCGACTCGGTGGCCCGGTCGAGCGACTCGGCTTCCTTGCGGAACTCGTCGAGGGCGGCCCGCAAGTCTGCGAGCTTGTCGATGGCGGGCGGAGACTTGCCCTCGGTGCCCCGGGCCCGGCGGATCGACAGGCGCCGCAAATCGTCGAGGTGGTCGGAGATCGCCGACGCGTACGGGCCGAACCGCAGCGGCGCCACGTCGGCGGCGGCCGCCCTCATGATGATGAGCGTGTACAGCCTCGAGGCGGTCGCGTGGGTGAGGAATTCGGGGTCGCCGAACTTCTCCATCCAGAAGAAATTATCATAGATGGAATGATAAACGCCGTACTTCCCCTTGAATCCCAGGTCGAGCGCCGGGATGCCGAGGTGGTCGACGAACGCGGTGTAGTCGGAGCCGGAGCCGAGCGGGTCGAGCTGCGGGCGGAATTCTCCCGGTTCTTTTTCCAGCTCCAGCGGGCCGTTCTGGGCCCACTGGGACCGCTTCGCCGCCAACCAGTTGGCGCGGAGCGTCCGGCCGGTTCGCGGGTCGATCACATCGCCGGCGGCCTCCTGGAAGAGGTCGCGGAGCGACGGCACGCCGCCGCCGTCGAGCTCGGTACCCGAGACGGCGACGTCGACGTTGAGCATCAGCAGGGCCTTTTCCTGGGCCTCCTTGGCGTTCTGCTCGGCCCATTCGGTCGAGCCTACCAGGCCGTATTCCTCGCCGTCCCACGAGGCGTACATCAGGGTCCGCCTCGGTTTCCAGCCGGCCTTGACCGCCTCGCCGATCGCTCGGCAGGTCTCCAGGGTGGCGGCCGTGCCGCTGCCCGGGTCGACGGCGCCGTAGGTCCAGGCGTCGCGGTGGTTGCCCAGCATCACCCAGCGGTCGGGCTCGGCCGATCCCGCGATCGTGGCGATCACGTTCCAGATGGTGCGGATGTCGTAATCCATCCCCACCGAGAATCGGACCTCGACCGGCCCCGGGCCGACGTGGTAGGGCAGGGGGAGCCCGCCCTGCCAGCCACCGGGAACGTTGGGCCCGCCCATCTGTTCCAGGATCGCGCGGGCCGATTCCGGGCTGATCGGCAGCGACGGGATCGTCGGATAAGCATCCTCACGCTTCTGGCCGGCAGCCCGCTCCCATTCCTCGATGTTGGAGAGCGTGAACCCATTCGCTTTATCGAATGGTAGCCGCTTGGCGCCCTTGACCGACGCGGTCCCCGGCGTGGTCGGGTCGCCCGGGCCCAGCGACAGGAACTGCACGCTACCGCGCTGGACGGCCGACGCCGGCCGGAACGGGCCGTTGGGATAGACGTCCCCCCGGATATAGCCGTCGTCGGCCGGGTCGGAAGCGATCAGGATGCCGATCGCCCCGCGCTTCTGGGCGTTGCGGACCTTCAGGCCCCGGAAGATCTCGCCGTAGCGGGTCAGGGCAATCTTCCCCTTCACGTCGATCCCCAGCTTTTCCAGGGCCTCGAAATCCTCGGGTCGGCCATAGTTGGCGTAGACGACCTGGCCGGTCACGTCGCCCGAGACGCCGTAGCCGTGGAAGGCGGGGAAGGCCAGCGGGCTGGCCGAATCCTTGTCGGCGGGCCAGGGGTCTTCCGTAACCTTCAGGGCGCGGGCCTCGGGCCGGACCAGCTCCAGTTGGACCGTGGCTGGCCTGGGGTAGTTGAGCAGGACCTCGTACTCGACGAGGTCGGCCTTCCAGCCCCAGGCGCGGAGCTTATCCCGGACGAACAAGGCTGTCTTGTAATCGGCGGGCGTGCCGGCGACATGCGGCTCGGCCGTCAGGGTACGGAGCAGGCCGCGGAGGCTGGCCGGGTTGATCGCGGCCAGCGCGGCCGCCTCGGCTTTCGCCTCGATCGGGCGTTGCGAGGGTGTGAAGCCCAGGCGGGGCTCGTCGGCCATGAGCCGGGGGGTTGCTGCGGCGAGCGCCAGGAGGATGCCCAACGACTGCACATGGCCATGCATCTCGATCCGACCCTTGACAGCACCCCCGGCGGTCAGGACAATCCCCGATTGCCGACCCGCCGGGGCGTGTGCAGGATACGCGGGCCGGCCAGGGCTTTCCAGCCTTCCTTTCTTCGCCTCTTCGCGGCATCCTCGCCGGAAATGCGCGAATACGCCTTAAGCTTGATTACGCGGCCTTGCGCGCACCTTGAGTCGGCACCCCCGGAGGCCCCTCGAAAGAGCGGGGCAGCCATGAGCCTGTCAGTCACGGTCGGCGGCGCCCGGGCGACCTTCGCGTCCCCGCTGGCGAACGAGGTGGCGGTCGTCCTCGACCGCGCCTTCGGCGGCGAGGGGGAATGGGAGCGGGACGATTCTTGCCATTTCGGCGAGATGGCCGGCACGTCCCGCTGGGAGGAATTCCAGGCCCGAGCCGCGGGGGAACTCGGCCGCGACGAGGTGCCCAACATCCTGGCGATCGGCGGAGACGGCCGCGGCGCCTACCTGCCGGCCCACGTCGGAGCGGTCAGCCTGCCGCTATCCGGGGGCCAGGCGTTGCGCTGCGCCAGCCTGCCGGGCCTGCGCCGGGAGCTGGCCGAGCTCGCCGGACGCTGGGGCCTGCCGCTGGACGACCAGGGCCTCCGCGACATCCTGCGGGTCGACCTCGACCCGGACGACGGCTTCGTCGCCGACGACCCCACCGTCCTGACGTTCGCCCGCCTGGCCCTGGCCGCCAACGAGGCGGTCCGCCGCGACTGCCCGCTCTGGCTGGTCGATCGCCCGGGCGAGGATTGATCGGCGGGGCCGCCTGGGGCACCGAGCGGACGGACCGGCTCCTCTCTTCCGTTTCGGATCCCAGGGCCCCGGAGTATTCGCCAGGGGCAAAGGGATCCCGGAAGAAAGGGCTTGCGCCGGCGACGGCCCCACTGCCGTCCCTCCGGGACTTCGATCCTTTTCGCGGGCCGTTCGGGTACCGGGGTTTGCACTCCGGCCGATCGACCTCCGACCTACCGGGGCGAAACCCCGGCCGCTCGCCTAGCCGCGGATGTGCCCGTCGCCGACCACGACCCACTTGGTGGTGGTCAGCTCACGGAGCCCGCAGGGGCCCCGTGCGTGGAACTTGTCGGTGCTGATTCCGATCTCGGCCCCGAGGCCGAGCTGGCCGCCGTCGTGGAACCGGGTGGAGGCGTTGACCATCACCGCGGCGCAATCGACCTCGGCGACGAACTGGCGCGAGGCGGCCAGGTCCCGCGTGACGATCGCCTCGGTATGGCCCGAGCCGTGGCGGTTGATGTGGGCGATCGCCTCGTCGATCGAATCGACCACGCCCACGGCCAGGATCTTGTCGAGGAACTCGGTATCCCAGTCGGCCGGCTGCACGGGCACCATCCAGCCCGGGGCGAGATCGCGGCTGGCGTCGTCGCCCCGGAGCTCGACGCCGGCCTGGCGCAACGCCTCGGAGACCTTCGGCAGGAAGGAGGGGGCGATCGCCCGGTGGACGAGCAGCGTCTCGGCGGCGTTGCAGACGCCGGGGCGCTGGGCCTTGGAATTGACGGCGATCTCCACGGCGGCCGCCTCGTCGGCCGACGCATCCACGTAGACGTGGCAATTGCCGTTGTAATGCTTGAGCACGGGCATCCGGGCCTCGGCCGCGACCCGGCGGATCAGGCCCTCACCGCCCCGGGGGATCGCCAGGTCGATCCGGTCGTTCCGCGACAGCAGGATGCCGACGGCGTCGCGATCGGCGGTCGGCACCAGTTGCACGGCGTCCTCGGGCAGGCCGGCCGGTTCGAGGCAATCGGCCAGGATCCGGTGCAACGAACGGTTGGAATGGATCGCCTCCTTGCCGCCCCGGAGGATCACCGCGTTGCCGCTCTTCACGCAGATCGCCGCCGCGTCGGCCGTGACGTTAGGCCGGCTCTCGTACAGGAAGAAGACCACGCCCAGCGGCACGCGGACCTGCCGGACCTCCAGCCCGTTGGGCCGGACGCTCGAGGAGACGACCTCGCCGATCGGGTCGGGCAGCGAGGCGATCTCATCCAGGGCGCGGGCGATCTCGGCGATCCTCGGCGGGGTCAGGGTCAGGCGGTCGATCGCGGCGGCGGTCAGGCCGTAGCCCGGGGCCTCGGCCAGGTCGAGTGCGTTGGCCGAGAGCACCTCGTCGGCCCGCTCGCGGAGGGCCTTCGAGGCCAGCTCCAGCCATCGATTCTTGGCCGATCCGGGCGCGATCGCCAGCCGCTTCGAGGCGACCCTGGCCCGGTCGGCCAGGTCGCCGCAGAGCGTTTCAAGCTCGGTCCCCGCCGCCGTGCCGGGATTCATGTCGCCTCCCATCCGACCTGGGCTTCCCAGACCTTGAATGCATCGCACAAAGGGCCGACGTCGTGGACCCGCAGGATCTTCGCCCCTTTCGTCGCGGCCGCCAATGCCGAAACGACCGAAGCCGTGGCCCTCTGCGTCCGGTCGCGGCCGGTGAGGTCGCCCAGGAACCCCTTGCGCGACGTGCCGATCAGGATCGGCCGGCCGAGGGTCGCGAATCGGCCGAGATTCCGCAAGAGCAGCAGGTTGTGGTCGAGCATCTTGCCGAAGCCGATACCGGGGTCGAGGGCGATCCGTTCGGCCGGGATCCCGGCCCGGATCGCCCGATCCAGCCGTTCCGCCAGCTCGTCGTAGACCTCGGTGACCACGTCGGCGAAGCGGGGATCCTGGTTCATCGTCCGGGGATTGCCCCGCATGTGCATCAGCACGAGGCCCGCCTCGAACTCGACCACCGCCCTGGCCGTCTCCGGGTCTTCCAGGGACGTGATGTCGTTGATAATCGCGGCGCCCGCCTCCAGGCAGCGCCGGGCGACCGACCCCTTGCAGGTATCGACCGAGATCGGCACCGGGACCGAAGCGGCCAGGGCCTCCACGACCGGCAGGACCCGGCGGAGTTCCTCCTCGGCGGGGACCACTTCGGCGCCGGGACGGCTCGATTCGCCGCCGAGGTCGAGCAGGTCGGCCCCGTCATCGACGAGGGCCCGGGCCCGCGCCGCCGCCTTCTCGGGCGTGTCGCTCAGGCCGCCGTCGGAGAAGCTGTCGGGGGTGACGTTGACGATCCCCAGGATCCGTGGCCGCGGGTCGAGCAGGATCTCCCGGCCCCGGGCGATCCATCGCCCGTTCATGGGCAGGCCCCGAACGATCGGGCGGGGGACCAGGGGCCGATCGGCAGGTCGGTCCGGCCGTCGATCGCCAGGTCGGCCAGGGCCCGGCCGACGAGGTCGCCGAACTTGAAGCCGTGGCCCGAGCAGGCGCTGGCCAGGAGCACGTCGGGGCGGTCGGGCAAGGGGCCGACCAGGAACATCTCGTCGGGCGACATCGTGTACAGGCAGGTTTCCGAGCGGGCCATGGGCGCGTCGGCCAGCATCGGCAGGAAGCCCCTCAGGAAGGCGCGGATCTCGGCGACGTACCCGGGATCGACCCCCCGGGGGGCGTGGTCCGGGTCGACCTCGGGCCCGGAATGGCGGGCGGCCTTGGCGCCCCCGCCCAGGAAGTCGGGCATGCCGTAATAGGCCTGGCCCTCCGAGGTGCCCACGTAGATCCAGACGGGGAGGCGTCCCAGCGCCGTGCCGCCGGAGATCGGCCCCTGGAGGTAGAGGACCTGCTGCCGGGTCGCCCGGAGTTTCCCCCGCCAGGACGGCAGGAGGCCGGCGGCCCAGGCGCCGGCCGCCACGATCAGGCGGTCGGCTTCGATGCGGAAGCCGTCGCCGACCAGCGCGGGCCGTTCGCCCTCCAGGTCGATCCGATCGACCTTGCATCGGGGCCGGAACAGTGCACCCTGGGCCGAGGCCAGGGCCAGCTGGGCCTCGACGATCCGGGAGGAGGCGAGCAGGCCGGCGTCGGGCTCGAAGACGGCGTCGGTCGGGTCCTCCGGCGCGAACATCGGCAGGGCCCGGCGGATCTCGCCGCCGGTCATCCTGCGGTGCGGGACGCCGACGGCCTCCAGGGCGGCCGAGACCTGGTCGACGTAATCGACGGCGGCCGGGCAGGCGCTGACGCCGCCGGTGCGGAGGTAGAACGGGCAGCCGGCGTCGGCTTCGAGCTCCCGCCAGCCCCGGAATGCCTCGATCATCAGGCGGGCGTGGTATTCGTCGGCGTAGGAGTGGCGGGTGATCCGGGCCAGCCCGTGCGAACTGCCCCGGTCGTGCCCCGGCGCGAACTGCTCGACCAGGAGGACCGGCTCGCCCCGGAGGGCCAGGTGGCGGGCGGCTGCCGAGCCGACGACCCCCGCGCCGATCACGACGTTGCGGTGATGCTCCGCGTCCATCGGTCGCCCCCATCCCCTTCGACGGCCTCGAAAGGCGTCGGGGACCGTGTCGTGGGATCACGGTCCCCGACGCCTTCGGCTGATCCGCCCCTTCTCAGCGGCCCCGGCGGGGGTGGAAGGGCGGCGGCGGCTGCGGCAGCAGCCGGATCTCGCTATTCTGGGCGTCGTAGCAATCGATCTGGAGGTGCTCGGCCGCGGCCTTGTCGTCGTGGCGGATGTGAATCGCCATGTTCGATTCGGCCTCGAGCTGGGCGATCTCGCGGCGCTTGCGGTTGTTGAGGTAGGTCGCCACCGGGGCGGCGACGCACAGGTTGACGCGGCGGATCTCGGCGCGGTGGGCGGCGAGGGCGAGCAGCCGCATCACGTCGATCGCCATGCTCTCGGCCGTCTTGGCGACGCCGGCGCCGGCGCAGTGGGTGCAATCCTCGTAGACCGACCGCTTGAGGCTGGGCCGGATCCGCTGGCGGGTCATCTCGATCAGGCCGAACTGGCTCATGCGGAGGATCTTGGTCCGGGCCCGGTCCCGCTTCATGGCGTCGCGGACGGCCCGCTCGACGCCGCGTCGGTGCTTCTCCTCGCGCATGTCGATGAAGTCGTTGACGATCACGCCGCCGAGGTCGCGGAGCCGGAGCTGCCGGGCGATCTCCTTGGCGGCCCGCAGGTTCATCTCGTAGGCGGTCCGCTCGGCGTCGTCCTCGACCCGGAAGTTGCCCGAGTTGACGTCGATGGCCACCAGGGCCTCGGTCTGGTCGATGACGATCGAGCCGCCCTCGGGCAGGTCGACGCGTCGCCGCTGGATCTTGGCGATCTCGTCCTCCAGCCCGTACTTGTGGAACAGGGGGACCTTTTCGTCGTAGAACCGGACCCGATCGACGTGCTTGGGCATGACGACCCGCATGAAGTCCTGGGCCCGCTCGAACGCCTGCTTCTCGTCGATCCAGATGGTGTCGATCTCGCCCGAGAAGATGTCCCGGATCGTGCGGATGATCATGTCCGATTCTTGGTAGATCGGCGACGGCGTCTTGGCTTTCTTGATCCGCTTGAGGATGACCTTCCAGAGGCGGAGCAGGTAGGCGAGGTCGCGGGCCAGCTCGCGCTTCGAGCGTTCGAGGCCGGCCGTGCGGACGATGAAGCCCAGCCCCTTGGGCGGGTTGAGCTCGTTCATGATCTGACGGAGCTTGCGGCGCTGCGACTCGTCGGCGATCTTGCGGGAGACGCCGACGCGGTTCAGGCCCGGCATCAGCACGAGGTACCGGCCGGGGATGCTGATGTAGGTCGAGAGGGTCGGGCCCTTGGTGCCGATCGACTCCTTGATGACCTGCACCAGGACCTCGTCGCCCCGGCGGAAGACCTCCTGGATCGGCGGCTTGATGCCGCCCCGGAACGCCTTGGGGCCGCGGGTCAGCGGGTCGGGGGCCTCGTCGCCGGCGCGGCCTCGGGCCTCGATGGTGCCGCCCAGGCCCAGCTCGCGCTCCAGGACCTGGATCTCCTCGATCTCGCGGCGGATTTCCTCCTCGAGTTCGGGGTCGATTTCCTCCTCGGGCGGGGCGTCGAGCAGGGCACCCTGGTCATCATCGACGGCCTCGATCCCGTCGAACTCGTCCTCGACGAACTCCTCGCGGGGACGTTCCCGGTCGCGATCGCGGCCGCGCTTGCGGCCTCGGCCCCGATCGCGGTCGGCGCGGGGGGCGGCCGGCTCGTAGTCGTCATCGGCCCGGGCCGTTGGCTCGACCGGTTCGAGGTCGTCGGGCTCGGCATCGGCGTCGGGCCCGGGGAATTCGCCCTCGTCGGGGGCCAGCATGTCGGCCTCGCCCGGGGCGATCGGCTCGCCGGTGCGTCGTCGCCGGGCGCCGGCGACGACGTCGTCGGCCCTCGGCCCCCAACTCGTCGTCGAGGGCCTCGCCTTCGCGGGGCTCGGCCGCCGGCGGCAGGGCCGGCGCGATTCGGTTCCAGCCAGTCGAGGACGACCGGATCGATCTCCGGGGCGTCGGCAGGGCGGGGCTTCTCGCGCCGCGGCGGGGGACATAGCCCGGCTGGCCGGCCCGGATTTCGGAGTCGGTCGGTCGGGGGCGGGGCGTCTCCCGGTCGCGGCCTCGATCGCGGTCGCGGTCGCGATCCCGTTCGCGGGCTCTTCGGCTGCGGCCGTTCGGCCTCGACGGGTGGCGGCGGCGGTGCCGGCTCGACCTCCTTCGTCTTCGGCCCAGGCCGGCTTGTCGACCGGCTGTTCCCAGTCGCGGGGGCGGTCCCAGTCGCGGCTCCCGGCCGCCGGTGCCGGGGTGGGGGCGGGACGATCCGACCCTCGGTCGCGGCCCCGCTCCGGGTCGCGATCCTGGTCGCCTCGGGCGCGGATGGCGGCCCGGCCGCTCCGCCGGCGGGGCTCCGAGCGGTCGTCCGCCTCTTCGGGCTCGACGCGCGGATCCTCGGGGCGGATCGGCTCTTCCCAGGCCCCGAGGCCGGCGGGGGCGGGGGCGGCGGGGTGGCGGGGCGAGCCCTGGGACGGGCCCGGCGGGCTTCCGGCTCGGGGTTCCCGCCTCGGGCTCGGTCGGTCGCGCGGCGGGGCGCCGGGTCCGGCTGGGGGCAAGTAGCGTTCCAGTTCCTGGAACGCCTCGGCGGCGGCGTTGGGGGATCGCTCCGGCTCCTGCCCCAGTGGGGGATTTCTTCCTCATCCTCGGCCGGCGGCGGGGAGCCCGCGCGCGGCGGGGCGGGGGCGGCGCGGACTCGGGCCGGGGCCGCCGCGTCTCGGGCCGGGGCGCGTTCGGGTTCGGCGGGCCGGGGCGGGGTCCGCTCGTCGTCGAAGAGCCCCTCGCCGAATCGGCGGACGTCGGAACGGTCGCGTCGGCCCCGCTCCGACCGGTCGGGGCGGTCGTACCGATCCCAGTCGAACGGGATCTGCTCGACCGCGGGGGGCGGGGGCCTGGGGCGTCGCCTGGGGCGGGGCGTCGGGGCTCCTCGCGATCCTGATAGTCCGCCCGCCGGCTTCGCGGCCGCGGGCGGGCGGCTCGGCTCGGCGGCTCCGCCGGCCTGGTTGCGGCGATAATATTGCGGCTCGACGTCGGAGACGTGCAGGAAGCCGTTGCGGCCGACCGAGAAATCGACGAAGGCCGCCTGGATGGCCGCCTCGATGTTGACGATCCGGCCCTTGTATATATTGCCGGTATAGAGCTCGTGGCTGGTCCGCTCGACGTACAGCTCCTCGAGGATGCCATCCTCCACGATGGCGATGCGGCACTCCTCGGGCTGGAGCACGTTGATCAGCATTTCCTTCTTCATGCGGTTTCTTTCTCGGCCGATCCGGCCCGTCAAGTCGCGTCGCACTAGGGGGCGCGGTTGGGGGCGGCCTCGGCGGGCGGTTGGAAGCCTGGGGTCTATGTCGGGATCGCCGTCGGCGACGGTCGATCGATCGGGTTCGGATTCGGGATCGGATTCGATCATCGGCCGGGATGGGGCGGGCCCGGCATCCCTGGGACGGGCCAACTCGACGTCCTCCCGGACCAGCACGGAGCCGGCGGAGAGCAGGTCCCGCAGTCCAAGGGCCTCGACCACTTCCTCCGGGCGGGCAGAGCCGTCTGAGGCCATGGCGAGTTGGAACCGCAGGCGGCCGTCGGGATCGAGGGCGGCCCCGGCGACGAAGGCGCGGAGGTCGATCTGGCGCACCTGGGGCCGATCGGGGCGGTGCCGCACGTAGGGCACGTGGTCGCGCGCCAGGAATTCCCGGAGGGATTCGGCAGCCGCCGACCGGCGCCCCTCGGGGATGGGCAGCGCGTAGGAGACGGAGGCGACCTGGGGCGATCGGCCGGGCCCGACCGCTTCGGCCTCCAGGAACGCGAGGCCCTCGGGGGCCGCCATCGCCAGGCGATCGCGGGCCTCCTCGGGCGTTAGGGGCTCGGAGAACTCCACCTCCACCACCTCGCGGAGCCCCTCGATCCCCAGGGCCAGGGCCAGCGGGAAGACCAGCCGGGGCCGGGGGTTGAATCCCTGCGAGTGGGCCACCGGCAGCGCGGCGCGACGGATCATGCGCTCGAAGCAGCGCAGGAGGTCGTGGTGGCTGACCAGGCGGAGATCGCCCTGCTTGGCGAATCGGAGGCGGATCTTGGTGGCGGGCATCGCGATCGGCAATCACTCCCCTGGCGGGCCCGGGTCGGCCGGCCGGAATGGAGCAAGTTTCGGATTTCTCTACGGTTAGGTCAAGGCTTCGGCCCCGAAATCTCGCGGGGATGCGGGGCCGCGGCGTGGGTGGCCGCCAGGGCCGCGCGGAGGCGTTCGGCGATCGTTTCGGCGGAATCCAGCTCCAGGATGTCCCGGGCCAGGGCCTGGGCCTGGTCCAAATGCAGCGCTCGGACCACGCGCTTGACCTCGAGGATCTGGTGGGGGGGCATGCTCAGCTCGCGTAGGCCCATCCCGATCAGCAGCGCGGTGAAAAGGGGTTCGCCGCCCATCGAGCCGCAGACGTTGACCGGCTTCCCTTCGTGCCGGGCCGCGTCCATCACGCGGGCGATCAGCCGGAGCACCGAAGGGTCGGCGGGGCTGTACAGGTCGGCCACGGTCTCGTTGGTCCGGTCGACCGCCAGGGTGTACTGGACCAGGTCGTTGGTGCCGATCGAGAAGAAATCGACCTCGCGGGCCAGGTGGTCGGCCATCAGGGCGGCGGCGGGCACCTCGATCATGGCGCCCAGGGGCACCTCGCGGAACGGGATCCCCTCGGCGGCCAGCTCGGCGGCGACCTGGGCGACCAGGGCCCGCACCCGCCGCCATTCGCCGAGCGTCGACACCAGGGGCAGGAGCATCCTCACGTCGCCCAGGGCCCCGGCCCGCAGGATCGCCCGGAGCTGGACGCGGAAGGCGTCGGGCTCGCGGAGCGATAGGCGGATGCTGCGGAGGCCCAGCGCCGGGTTGCGGTCGTCGCGGTGGCGGGCCATCGAGTCGGGCAGCTTGTCGGCGCCCAGGTCGAGCGTGCGGATGACGACCGGCCGCCCTTGAAGCGGCCGGACCACCCCGGCATAGGCCTCGTACTGTTCCTGCTCGCCGGGTGCCCGGCCCGACCCGAGGTAGAGGAACTCGGTCCGGTACAGCCCGACCCCCTCGGCCCCCCATTGGAGGCAGCCGGCGACCTCGGTGGGGAACTCGATGTTCCCCTGGAGGCGGATGGCGGTGCCGTCCCGGGTCTCGGCGGGGAGCCCGGCCAGGCCGACGAGGCCGGCGAACCGGGCGGCCCGATCCTTCGAGGCCTTGCGGTAGCGGCGGAGGGTTGCGGCGTCGGGGTCGAGGATCACCAGCCCTTCGTCGCCGTCGATAACGGCCCAGCGCGCCTGCCGGGCCCGCTCCAGGAACCGGCCGACCCCGACGACGGCGGGGATCTCCAGGGCCGCCGCGACGATCGCGGTATGGCTGGCCTGACCGCCCACTTCGGTGGCGAACCCCAGCACGGTCGCCGTGTCGAGGCCGGCGGTGGCGCTGGGGGACAGGTCGTGAGCCAGGATCAGGCTGGGGGGCGCATCGGCCTGGCCGTCCTCGACCTGGGGCCCGGCCGGCTGACGGAGCCGTTCCAGGATCCGGTGGAGGATATCGCGGATGTCGGCCGCGCGGGAGGCCAGGTGGCTGTCGGAGAGCTGTTCCAGCCGGGCCGCGTAACCTTCGAGGACGTCGACCACGGCATGCTCTGGGGCGATCCGGTCGCGGACGATCCGGGTGCGGGCCTCGGCCCGGAGGGTCGGGTCGGCGATCATCCGGGCGTGGGCCGCGAGGATGTCGCCGTACTGGCTGCCGAGGCGCCTGCGGGCCTCATCGCACGCGTGCTGGGCCTCATCCCGGGCGGCTTCGAGGGCATTGTCGAGGCGGTCGAGCTGGGCCTGGACGTCCTCGGCCGGGATCGGCCGATCCGGGAGGGTCCGGCCCAGCGGGTCGAGGGCCCGCGCCGGCCCGATCGCCACTCCGGGGCTGACCGGCAAGCCGCGCAGGCTGATCATGGAACGAGACTTGGGGCCGCGCGGCACGTCAGGGTCTCGCGGGGAGGGGAGGGGAAAGGGGGATCGGCCAGGATGCGGGGCGGCGAGGGATCCGGGCGGGCGGCCGGGCCGTCGGTGCCGGGTTCGCGGCGACGACAGGGCGGCCGGGGGGAGCCTCATCGGTCCGGTTCCTTGAGCGGTTGCCCGAATTCGTCCTCGAAGAAGCGGGCGGCGAAGAGGGCGGCCAGGGCGTCCAGGAGTTGGCGGGCGTCGGCCCCCCAGGCGAGCAGTTCGATGTCGTTGCCGTACTCGGCGGCCAGGCTGATCAGGTCGAGGAAGCTCCGCCCGTTACAACTCCTCCCCTCGTAGCGGACCTGGATCTCCGCCTGATACTCCTGGGCCACGGCGATGAACTGCTGGATCGGCCGCAGGTGGAACCCCATGGGGTTGAGGATCGGCACGCGGCAGTACGCGGGGGATGGGTCGGGCGACCCGGGCCGATCGGCCGGCCCCGGGCCGGTCGCGTCTCCCTCCGCATTGGAGTGCGTGGCCACGGCGGTCTCCCCTGGGATGCCCTGCCCGGGATCCGCCGATCGCGTCCCGATCGGGATCGGTGGACCCCCACCCTGCCCAACCTCTTGAGGTAAAGTCACGCTCGATCCGCCCCGCGAGGGGAGCCGGCGCCGCTCAGTGGCCGCCCGCGTCCACCTCGTCCAGCACTTCGATCACGGCGTCCCGCGTCTTCGCCTGGCGCAGGAAGCTGACGAATCGCTCGTCCTTCAGGTGCCGCGAGATGTTCTCCAGGGCCCGCAGGTGGTCGCCGGGCCGATCCGGCGGCGAGACCAGGAGGAACAGGATATCGACGGGATCGCCGTCCAGGGCGGCGAAGTTCACTCCGTGCTTCGACAGGGCCACCGTGCCGATTAGCTTCTGGACCGTCGGGTGGCGGGTGTGCGGCACGGCCACCCCCTGGCCGATCCCGGTCGAGCCCAGTTCCTCGCGATTCATGATCGCCCGGACGATGCTCTCCTGCTCGGCCACGCCGATCTGCCCCGAGGCGCGCAGGCTCTCCACGATCTCGCGGATCGCCGCCTCCTTGGTCGTTGCCTCCAGGTTCACGAGGATTGCCTCGCGCACCACGAAATCCGCAAGCTTCATCCAGCCCTCCCGGTCCCGACCGGCACCACTCGCAAACGACCGCGGGCCGGTCGATCGGCGCGCCAGGTCCGGGGCGCCGGGTGGAAGCATCGTGTCGCGTGACGAGGAATTTCAGGACCCTGATCATGCCGCCCGCCGCCTCGGTGAACCCGCGGCCGCCGGCGAACGCTCAATGAGAATGGGGGGGTTCGGGGAGATCGGGATGCTCGGGCGACGTCCCGCCCTGGGGCAAGGCATTCTTGCGATCCTGGACCTTGTCCTTGTACTTACGCAGCTGATTCTCCAGCTTGTGCACGCACTGGTCCATCGCGGTTTCGAGCGTCGCGGCGGTTTCCCGCGCCACGAAGTCATGCTTGTGCTCGGCGGAGACCTGAATCTCGACGAACCAATCCTTCTTCTGGTGCTCGACTTCCACCTCGATGCCCATCAACCGCTCGAAGTACTTCTGGAGCTTGCCGGCCTTATCGGTGAGGTATGCCTGCTGGTCAGCACCCAGATTGCCGTGACGGGACGTGATCTGAATTTGCACCCGACTCTCCTTGCTTCCCGAACTTCGCGCCGCATGCGGGGGGGAGCCCGGGGCGGCGCTTGAGCGTAACTCGCTTCCATGCACCCGGTCAAGGGCGAGGGGCGCGGAACGCGGAAAAGGTGTCAGGAACCGTTTTTTGCGATCCGCCCGTCCTTTACCCTTTCGCCCGATAGGTCTGCGGGATGTACGGCGCGAGCTTCTTGTGGGCCAGCCGGGGGGCGATCCGCGCGAACCGGGCCAGGCCGTTGACGGTCGGCACCGAGGCCCAGTCCTGGCCGATCAGCGGTTGCGCGTAGGCCAGGAATTCGTCGGTCACATCGATCCCGGATTCGGCAATCCAGGATTTGGGGAAGTGACGATCCTTGGCGGCGACGAGTTCCAGGGGGACCTTGTCGTACCGGGCCTCGTACGCCGATCGGCCGTGGTCGCGGAGGATCGTGGCCATGAAGCCGTTCCCCTCGTGCTTCGCGATCGACGCCGCATGCCGGCCGACGTTGTATGCCTCGTCGAGGTCGACCACGCTGGCGTAGGCGATCGCGTTCCGCTGGTCCGTGCCGGGGATCTGGAACCGGGCCTTGCCGGGCACCGGCAGCTTGAGCGAGTTCAGGTAGTTCGTGACCACCTGGGCCACCGTCGTCTCGCTGGCGCTGAACTGGGTGTGGCCGAACGTGTCCTTCGAGGCGCCGATGTCGCCCACATCAAAACCTTCCGAAACCACCACGATGCAGCGGCCCGACTCGTGCAACTGCTTCAGCACGTTCTCGCCGAGCTGCTGGAGCGTGACGCCCGCCTCGGTGAGGTAGATTTGCAGGGGCATTTCGCGGTGGGGGTCGGCCAGGCGGGCGGCGGCCGGGATGAAGCCGATCTTGCGGCCCATCGCCTGGATCACCAGCACCGGGTCGGCCGGGCAACTGCCGGCGTTCTCCTCGTTCGCTTGTCGGATGTACTCGGCATAATACCGGGCCACCGAGCCATAACCGGGCGAGTGGTCGAGCAGCGTGAACTGCTCGTCGCCCAGGTCATTATCAATGGTCTTGGGCACGCCGGTGGCGATCAGGTCGAGGCCCTGGTCGTGGGCCAGCTTACTGACCTTGTGCGCGGTGTCCTGCGAATCGTTGCCGCCGATGTAGAAGAAATAGCCGACGTCGTGGGCCTGGAAGACCTCGACGACCCGCTTGAAATCCTCGTCCTGGCCCGGCTTCAGCTTGTACCGGCAGGTGCCGATCCCGCCGGCCGCGGGCGAGGTCCGCAGCAGGGCGATCTCCTCGTCCGGGGTGGCATCCAGGTCGATCAGCTCTTCCTTGAGGATCCCCTCGATGCCGAACTTGCCGGCGTAGACCTTGCCGAAGGTCTTCGGGTCGGATCGGCAAGCCTCGATGATCCCGCGGAGCGAGTTGTTGATGACGCAGGTGGGGCCGCCCGACTGGGCGACGACGACGTTGCGGGGCATGGTCGGTCTCTGAGTGACGACGTACCGGGACGAGCGGGTCGAAGGATCTCAAGGCGTCACCTCGCCCGCCCCTCCCCGCCCGCGGATTGTCCAGACTATGCCGACCATGCCCGCAAGGTCCAGGCTTTGCTGAAGAAGGGCCGGGATCCGTTGCAACTTGCTCGAACGGCGGGCTTTCCATAAGCAGTATTCCTGGTAGCATGGGAACCGTTTTCCGAGCGGCTACCAGCACGAGATGGGGGCTGCATCGTGTCGTCAGGTACCCGCGCATCGGCCACGCTCGATGACCTTGATCGCGTGGAAGGGAAGGCCGAGCTGATCGCCGGGAAGATCGCCCGACAGATGCCCGGCGGCGACGCCCCCTCCGAAGCGGCCTTCGAGATCGCCGTGAGCCTCCGCGATCATGCCCGCCGGAGCGGAGTAGGGGGCGCTTATCCCGATGGGATCGGCTACGCCCAACGTCCGCCTTCGCCAAGCGGACGGCAGTCGTTCTCGCCCGATGCTTCCTATTCTGTGGGCCCCCGCCCGACGAATCGGATGCGGTTCATCAAGGGGTCGCCGACTACCGCGGTCGGAGTGCTTACTTAAAAGGGGGGCCCTCTACATTTTCGGCTCCGCTCGCCTCCTCGTCGGGCCTTTCGGAGGCTGCTGGACGATCACCGACGGCTCCGTCACGGCCTTCCGGGGACGTCCGCGCGGGCGCAGGCTCGATTCCAGGCCCAGCAGCTCCGCGGCACGGCGCGACCAGGCGTCGTCGCCGTAGGGCTTGCCCCGGATCACGCACCGGCGCAGCGCCGACAATTCTGCCTCGCTCATCGGTTGTTCCACGTGATCGGCCCAGGCCGGGGCCGCGGGGAGCAGCCCCGTCGGCTCCAGAGCGACCGGACCGGGCGGCGACAGGCGCCAGTGCAGAGAGCCGTGAAGCCAGTCCCGCGCCCTCCCCGCCAGGCCCGCGCGCATCGCGTTCCGCTCGACGTAACGCAGGACCGTCCGCAGGTGCTCGTCATCCTGGATGGGGAACGCCTTGAACCGCCCCTGCCAGACGTGCCCGCTCGACCCGTAATGCCGGCGATACCGGCGGACGTGGGCCGTCATCAGCC
Organism: Isosphaeraceae bacterium; assembly: GCA_046350035.1. Classification (GTDB taxonomy): domain Bacteria; phylum Planctomycetota; class Planctomycetia; order Isosphaerales; family Isosphaeraceae; genus CALLYK01. The sequence goes on from JAXMBD010000016.1 coordinate 46,325, forward strand.
ACTGCATCCACCGCGATAGGTCGCCGTCGCCGTGCGGGCGGAGGACCAGGTGGAAGTGGTTGGGCATCAGGCAATAGCCGAGCACCCGCATCGGCAGCCGCCGGCAGGCGTCGTCGACGGCCGCCAGGAAGGCGTCGAAATCCTCCGGCTTGTGGAAGACCTCGGCGCGGCCGTTCCCCCGGTTCAGGACGTGGTAGCAATAATCGGCGGCCGAAGCCCGTGCTGTCCTTGGCATGTCGCCAAGTTACCGACCCGACGGACGATTGTCGAGGAAAAAGTAGAATGTCCCCCTTTTCCCCGGAAAAAGTAGAATGTCCCCCTTTTCCCCCCTGGCATGTCGCCAAGTTACCGACCCGACGGACGATTGTCGAGGAAAAAGTAGAATGTCCCCCTTTTCCCCCCCGACGGACGATTGTCGAGGAAAAAGTAGAATGTCCCCCTTTTCCCCCCCTTTTCCCCCGGAAATGATCTGACACCGATTCCGATTCCGAACTCGGTGGCATCGACGAAGTTATCAGTCGGGTCGCCCAACTCGCGGGTGGAAGTCACGAGGCCCGAGGTATCATGATCTTGGCGGCCGAAGATCGACTTCGGCATTGGTCGAAAATAGAACGTCTCTCTTCATGCTAGCAATTTAAACTGCATTAAAAAATGTCAGAATTTGCTCGAGTTCTGCTGCGTACGGAGATCTCTTTGCATATCGGATGAGGTCTACTCGCTGATTGGCGGGACTAGGGGAGATATTAGCTCCAGCACGCAGTAGATCAGCAATGAGGCGGGGATGAGGTACATAAGCGATGGCTTGGACGAGAGCTTCATAGGCCCGGTCTAAAGGTGCCCCATGATTGATTAGATTCTCCAGCATATCGATGTGACTCGAAACTGCAAAATCAATCGCATCCACTATTGCACTGATGGATTTAGGATCAGCCTGACTTGACAGGTATTTTAACATTGCGATTTTTGTTTGTTGCACAATAGATCCGATTAAGAGGTCGGCCGAGGGCGTGCTAGAGATGATTTTAGGGTCTTGGGCCAGAAGTTGTTTGGCTTCCTCAAACTTCCCAAGGTTCACCGCGCTCAAAAGGTCTAGCCTCGCCCCCCTCTCTAGTAACAGGTTGGCAACACGGCTATAAGGCTCGCCTCCTCGCATAGCACTCAATACGAGAGGAGTCCAGCCCTGATCGTCCAAGGCGAACAGATCAGCTCCGCGAGTGATGAGGGCATCGACTACTTCATAGAACCCACCTTGAGCAGCCCAATGAAGGGGAGTCTTGCCCTGATAATCGCGTGGATTGACTTCGGCCCCCCGGCGCAGCAGTTCTTGGACCATGTCGGCATATCCGCGGCCTGCAGCGAAGTGCAACGGACGGGCTATGAGGCTGGGATCCCAGTATTCAAGCCAATCAGGATGCTCATCCAGAGCAATCATGACATTGAGAGTATCTCCCTGGTCCACGGCTTCGGTCAAACCACGAGGATCGTCAATGTTGAGCATTTTTTCCTTTGATTTATGGGTTGCTGTACCGTAAATCTGGTTCTAGCAAGTTGTTGTCTCCGTCATAAATACCTCCGCTGACCCAGTAGGCATAAACGAAATCGCTCGGCCTGTCTGGCTTTGCACTATTAAAATATAGCGGAATAATTAGCGTGCAGACTGCGTGTGCCATTGGCGACTGGGAATTCAAGAGGCTGGCGACATAGTTGTCACGTTGATAATGTGCTCCAGATCCGTTCAACGTCGAAGGGGGAAAAGGGGGACATTCTGGAGGGGGAAAAGGGGGACATTCTGCAATTCTATTTCCTTAGAATCACGGAGCGTCCCCATGTTCGTTCGAGCTTTAAGCCCAGGGGGGCCGTTCCGGCAACAAACCCTCGAACCGGGCGACCTGCTCGTCCATGTAGGCCCCTTGATACGTCCCCGCGAAGAACCGGGGCAGGGCCTCCTCGAACAGCCGGCGCCACGACTCGTCCTCGTGCCCCGGGTCGATCGGGTAGAACAGGACGCCGTTGGCGGTCGCCGCGTTGCGATCGCCGGGGGCGTCGCCGATCATCAGGACATGGTCGCGGGCGTAGCGGTCGGGGGCGGCGGCAATTGCCAGGTGCTCCTTCTTGGAGCCCATCTCCTGGCCGGCGATCAGGCCGACGTATTGCGCCAGGCCGTGTTCGTCCCACTCGCGCCTCAGGGCTTCCACCGGGGTCGCCGACACGACCATGATGTCGGCCCGGTCGATCATCTCGTTCAGCGATTCGCGGACCAGCGGGAACGGGGGGACGTCCTTGACGATCGCCTCGACGTTCTCGTTGACCTCGACGCTCCAGGCGTAGGCCCGGACCAGGTCGGGGTCACCGGTCTTCTCGACCTCGGCCTTCAGGGTCGGGTTGCCCAGGCGGGTTTCGCGGGCGACCCAGTCGCGGAGGCCGCGCAGCTCGGGGGCCCGGAAGCCCCGGCGCTGGACCTCGGGCCGGTCGCCGAGCAGGTCGAGGGCCTTGAGGTAGGCGGGGAACCGATTGGCGCCGCGGTCCTTGGAGTAGAGGTTGACGAACTCGCACGCCTCGCGGGCGTACTTGGCGACGGCGGCCAGGTGGAAGTGCTTGATGAACGGCGGGATGAAGCACTCCTTGTGCTTCACCTCCATCGTGTCGAAGGCGCAGCCGTCGCTGTCGATGCCGATGAAGAAGTCGTTGGCCTTGCGGAAGCCGCCGAGGGCGGCCTGGGCTTCGGTCGTCATGGGCGGCGGCGCCTCGCGGCGCGGTCCGGGCGGGTGGTTTCGGGATCGGCCGGGCTTGCGCCGGCGATTCAGGCAGGGTATCAGGTCGGCCGCACCGTTTCACCTCGGAAAAAAGGGGTCAGGAACCTTTGATTCGGAGGGCGGACACTGGCCGATCCTCTTCATGCTCTGTTAATCTGGGGAACCGGGTTCGCCCGTCCGAGGATCGTACCGACGCGGCCCGTTCGGCCCGCAAGCCGGGGACATGGGGTTCATGCCGCCCTCCGAGAAGTCCCGGGCCGCTTCCGAGGCGGGCCCGCCCGAACTTGTGCACGCGATCGAACTCGCGGGGATCCTCCCCGATCGGGCCCTGGAGGATGTCCGGGCCAAGGTCCTCGGCGGCAAGTACCCGCTCGACCCCGCCGACCTCGCCCGGGTCCTGATCCGCGACGGCCTGATCACCGACTATCAAGCGAAGAAGCTGCTGGCCGGCAAGACCAATAGCCTGAAGGTCGACAAGTACGTCGTCCTCGACCGGATCGGCTCGGGCGCCATGGGCCGGGTCTACAAGGCGCAGCATTCCCTGATGGGGCGGGTCGTCGCCCTCAAGTTGATCGCCCCCGAGATCGCCGCCAACAACCGGGTCATCTCGCGGTTCCAGCGCGAGATGCGGATGGTAGGCCGGTTGGACCACCCCAACGTGGTCCGCGCCTACGACGCCGACCGCCTCAACCAATTGCTTTACATCGTGATGGAGTTCGTGCAAGGGCACAGCCTGGGGCATCGCCTGCGGACCAGGGGGACGCTCAGCCCTGCGGAGGCGGCCGACTACGCCGGCCAGGCGGCGCTGGGGCTGGCCCATGCGCACGAGCAGGGGATCGTCCACCGCGACGTGAAGCCTTCGAACCTGCTGCTCGGGCCCGACGAGGCGATCAAGGTGCTCGACCTCGGCCTGGGGGTGTTGCTGGAGGCCGATCAGCACACTTCGTTCGCGACGGCCGACGGTATCGCGGTGGGCACGATCGATTACATGTCGCCCGAGCAGGCCTCGGGCAAGGAAGTGGACGGCCGGAGCGACCTGTTCAGCCTCGGCTGCACGATGTACCACCTGCTGACGGGCCGGCTGCCGTTCCCGGGAGAAAGCCCGATCGACCGGCTGGGCAAGCGCCTCAGCGGCCGGCCGACGCCGATCCTGGAGCACCGACCCGACGTGCCGATCCGGCTGGTCAAGGTGCTCGACAAGCTGATGGCCACGGCCCCCAACGACCGCTTCCAGGACGCCGGCGAGGCGGCCGAGGTGTTGCTGGCGCTGGTGAAGAAGCGGCCGTACGGGCCGGGCCGGGCCTGCATCATCCCCATCGCGTCGGCGCCGCCGCCGGCGGCCCCGCCGCCCCCGCCCGCGCCGCCGCCCGAGCCCGAAATCGTCCGCGTCGAGCCGGAGTACCCCGGATGGTTCCGGCCCCTGGCCAGGCTGGCCGAAACCCGACCGCCGATCGCCCTGCTGGCCCTCGCCGGTGCCGGCGTGGCGGCGGCCCTCGCCGGATTGATCGTGGGGGCCTTGTTCTGACCCCGTCCCCCTGGTTTTCCCGTCCCCGACCCTAACCCGATTGGAAAGGAGCCCCCGATGGGCGTCCGCGACCCCCGTACCGTTTGCCGAAACCGCCGCAAGCAGGTCATGCGCCTGAAGGTCCGAGCCCTGCTCAAGGAGAAGAAGGAAGGGGGCAAGACCGCCCCGTCCCAGCCGGCCAAGGCCTGAGCCAACCGGCCACCGATCGCGGGGCGGGGCGATTTTCGACGCCTCGGCCCCCGATCGCCCCTTCAAGGCGGAGGTCGGCATGCGCCTCGGCCTGGTGACCGACATGCATAATCACGTGGCCGAACTGGCCGCCGCCCTGGAGGCCTTCCGGTCCGGCGGCGTCGATCGGGTCATCTCGATCGGCGATGCCTGCGACGCGTTCGGGAGGGGCGCGGGCATCGACGAGGTCGCCCGCCTGCTCGACCAGTGCGGCGCGTCCGGCGTTTGGGGCAACCACGACTTCACGCTCTGCCGGGACGTCAGCGAGGCCAACCGCCGCCGATTCTCGGCCGGTGTCCTCGAATTCATGGCGCGGATGCAGCCCCGCCTGGTCGTCGGGGGTTGCCATTTCAGCCACAAGGATGCCTCGATCGATCCGTTCGACATCGACCAACTCTGGGAAATCGACGGCGACGACCGCCCGCTCGACCTGATGGCGAGGGCCCGCCGGGGATTTTTGGCAACCGACGCGGCCTTGCAATTCGTGGGGCATTACCATCGATGGTGGGCCGCCACGCCCTCGGGGCCGCTGGCCTGGGCGGGGGAAGGCCCCTTGCACTTCCCTCCCGGTGTCCGCTATTTCGTCGGGGTGGCCCCGGTCTGCGACGGCTGGTGCGGCATCCTGGACACCGATCGCAGGATCCTGGAGCCGTACCGGTGCGGGGCCCGTCCCTGAATCCACCGCGTTCCGTCCGCGAACGAGGGATCGGCCCGTGAACGAACCGGCCGCCATGCGAATCTGGATGCGGGGCTCGATCCCCGATCGGTTTCAGGGCCTGATCCCCTCGGAGATCGAGACGGGGATGATCACGCTCTTCCTGGCCCACGTCCCGGCCTCGGTGCTCACCGACCCGATTTATCGCGAATGCAACGGCGAGGAGGGCATCGACGGGTGGATGCGTGAGGGGGAACTCGGCCTCTTCGGCGCGAACGGGCTCGACGTCCACGACCATCCGGACGGCGATGGCCTGCTGATCCTGGGCGTCTGTGTCTGAATGCGGGTCAGCGGCCGGAGAGGTCGCCGACGCAATCATCCCAGAGCGTGTCGAGCGACTTCCCGGCGATCGTTTCGAAATCCTCGAGCTTGAAGGCCCGATCCTGCAGCGATCGGTGGATCTTGTCGACGATCCCCGGGTGCTTCTCGTCCAGCCAGACGAGGAATTTGGCGGTCGTCCGGTAGCTGTCCCGGTAGCTTTGCTTCTCGGTCAGGCGCCTGGGCAGTGCCCAGCCGGGTTGATCCTTCGGGCCGTAGAACTGCCGGGCGTAGTCGGCGATCCCTTCGGTGAGCCAGGCGGGGCCGCCCCGGGGGTATGCCTGGACGGCGTGCGTCAGCTCGTGGGTCAGCAGGCCGATGTCTTCCGGGTGCTTCTTGAGCCAGTCGGCGCTGACCTGGATCCGGTTGCCGCTGCACTGGGCCGGCACCCGCAACTCGGCCTCGATCACCATGCGGATCGACCGGGGCGCGGGCTTTTCGGGGTGCTCGAACCGCTCGATGAGCTTCGGGTAGCTCTCGAAAAAGAGGGCCGTCAGCTTGCCCACGACCGGGGCGACCTCCGGGTCGATGGCGCCGGTAACGGTCACGCTCAGGGGTTCGGGCTTCGGCGGGGCGGGCTTCGCCTCGTCCTGGCCGCGGGCCGGCCCGATGAAGGTCCCCAGGAACGCCCCGAAGGCAATCGCCAGGCACACGCGGCTCATGCGCATTTCCGCATCCCCCCCTCGTCGTTCGATCTTGCCGGCCGAATCGCCGGGACATGATACCAGTTGGCCCCGCCCATCACCTTCCCGCAACCTTCTTGCGGGGTACCTTCTGTCTTCACGACCCCGCTTTCTAATCATTTCTGACTCTTTCCAGGCGGCATGCTCTCCTCGGGGGAAGCGATGGACAACGGGCGCAGGCGTGGTTTTACCCTGATCGAATTGCTGGTGGTGATCGCGATTATCGGAGTCCTGATCGCCCTCTTATTGCCGGCCGTGCAGCAGGCCCGCGAGGCGGCCCGGCGGATCCAGTGTACCAACAACCTCAAGCAGCTCGGCCTGGCGCTGCACAACTACGAGAACGCCAACGGCAGCCTTCCGCCCTCGCAGGTGCTGGTGCAGGTGGGAACCGCATCGCCGACCTGGGCGACCTCGTGGGGCGTCTCGGCCCGGCTGGCCCCCTACATGGAGCAGGGGGCGCTCTACAACAGCATGAACTTCAACCTGAAGTACAGCGACCCGGTGAATACGACGGTGAGCTACCTGCAGGTCGGCTACCTGCTGTGCCCGAGCGAGCCGAATCGGACGATCACGATCATCCAGGACCTGGCTTCCGGCAAGGGGTTCGGCCTGTCAAACTACGGCTGGTGCGAGGGCGACTGGTACGTTTATGGCGGTGCCGCGGGGCCGCCCAACCGTGCGCCTTCGGCGTGAACCGGGGTACTCCGCCTGGCCGAGTTCGTCGACGGCCTGAGCAATCTGCTGGCCGCCTCGGAGGTGAAGACCTACCAGCCGCTGATCAAGTCGTGCTACGCCAACGGCAGCGGCGGCACGATGAGCGGCCTGAACAGCCCGTATGCGATCCCCGACCCGGCCGAAGGCCTGCCGGCCGCCGTCGCCGCGGCGCCCGCGATGAGCTGCAAGAAGGCCCTGGATGAAGGGCACACCAAGGTCGATCGGCTCGGCCTGCTACGACGGTTTCACCACGGCGATGACGCCCAGCATCAAGGTGATGGCCGGCAGCCCGGCGAAGGACTACGACCTGTCCACGCTCGACGAGAACAACGGTGGCCGACGTACGCCGCGATCACGTCGCGGAGCTGGCCACCCGCGAGGCGCAACTCGCCGATCGCCGACGGGTCGGTCCGATTCTTCAAGAGTTCCATCAACGGATCGACCTGGCGGGCTCCTCGGCACGATCAACGGCGGCGAGGTCATCTCGTCCGATTCCTTGCAACGGCCGGAACCGCCGGAGCGAGCCCTGCGATGATGAACCTGCGCATCGGCCTGGCCCTCATCCTTCTGGCCTTCGCCCGCGGGGATGATCGCCGGACGATCCTCACGCCCGTCGCCGCCGGTCGACCTCGAACCGGTCCCGCACGACGGGGATGCGGCCGACGACCCGGCCATCGATCCACCCGACTGACCTGGCCCGGAGCCTCGCCCTGGGGACCGACAAGAAGGGGGTCGCGCCTGTTCGACCTCGAAGGCAAGCCCTCCAGGTCATCTCCGACGGGCGCGCATCCGAATAACGTCGACGTGATCTACGACTTCCCGATCGCCGGCCGGGACCGGCCCGTCGATATCGCCGTCGCCGGGGTCCGTTCGAAGGGCCGCCTGGGCATGGCCTTCTGGATCATCGACTCCCCATCAGCCGGCTGGCCGAACTCGGCCCGATCCCTCGCGTTCCCGGTCCTGGGCGGCGGCAGAGCCGTACGGCCCGCGCCTACCGGAGCCCTCGCGACGGCTCGCATTATGTCTTCGTGACCGACAAGGACGGGGCCGTCGAGCAATACCGGATCGCGTCCACGCCCGAAGGGGCTATCCGAGGCGAAAAGGTCCGCACGATCGCCGTGGGCTCGCAGGCCGAAGGCCAGGCCGACCGAACACGGCCGGCTGTACGTTGCTGAGGAGGACGTGGCGATCTGGTCCTACGCGCCGGCCTCGACGCGGGCGACGATCGCCGATGCGTCGCCTGCGTCGGCGAACACGGCCTGAAGGACGACCTGGAGGGCCTGACGATCTACCGGGCTTCGGGAGGCAAGGGTTACCTGATCGCCCGTCGCAGGGTCCAGCACGTTCGCCGTCTTCGATGTACTGGCAACAACGCCAGTTCGTAGCCACGATCGACCCCGCGGCGGGCACGATCCCGGACGTCGGCGAGATCGACGGGCTGGACGTGACCAACGTACCGACGTCCTCGCGGTTCCCGGCCGGCCTGCTGGTGGTCCAGGACGGCTCAGCGCATGGCTGTGCCGCCAGACCTTCGCCCTTTTCCTGGGCCGAGGTCGCCGGCGATCGCCTTCGGGTCGATCCGTCGGCGCCCCCCGCCCGGCCCTGCTGAAGACACGTCGGGGCCCCGGCCCGGCTCAGCCGGGGCGGTCAGGGGCAGTTCATAGGTCCGGGTGCCGTTGCGGCACGGCCCGGGGTGCAGGAATCCTTCGCGTCGAGCTGGAACAACTGCTGACCGGTGGGGGTGGGGTACTGGCCGTTGACGGCGCCAGGCAGAGCTTGTCGGCCGGCATGTTCATCGACCGGGCCAGGGCCGGTGACGGGTAGGTAGCGGAGCGAATCGGGCGCCCAGCTCGTCGGCCAGCGCTGCTGGGCCGCTTCGAAAGGCCGCCATCGGGCAGGTCGGCGTACTGCGGGGCGACCAGCTCGTTGCGGGTGATGTCGATCCTGTAAAAGCACGGCGATGATCGGCGGGCAGGCGACCTGGAGGTGGATCTCCTTGGGCGCCGCCCCGGTGCCGGATCTCGCTGACGAAGCCGCCCGCATCGTGGTCGAGCGGACGATGCTGTCCTCGACCAGGATCACCCGCTTCCTGAGCACCTCGGGCAGGGGGGTGAACTTGACGCGGACCTTGGCGGGCGCGGTCGGCGTTGCCCTCGATGAAGGTCCGAAGGACGTATCGGTTGCGGATCAGGCCCTCGACCGAGGGGATCCCCAGCCCGGCCATCGCGTCGGCCGCCGCCTTGGCGGTGTCGGGAACCGGGACAACGATCGTGTCCTCATCCAGCGGCACGGTCTCCTGCTGGGCGAGTTCTCGCCCGAGGCCTGCCCGGACGATGTACACTGATCGCTGGTCGAGCGTGCTGGCGACGTTGGCAAAGTAGATCCACTCGAAGAAGCAGTGGGACAGGGCCCGGGGGCCGCATACCGCTCGATCCGCACGCCCGACTCGCTGATGATGGCCAACGTCCGGGTTCGAGCGACCGGACGTTGTCGAATCCGAGGTTGGCCAGGGCCACGCTCGCTGGCGGCTGCGAACAGCGGGCCGTCCTCGGCGAGCGAGAGCGGCCGGAACCTGTTCGGGTCGCGGACGATCACCATCTCGCCCAGGGCGGTCAGCAGGACGATGTTGTAGGGCGCCGTCGAACCAGTTGGACAGGTGGCCGAACACCTTGACCCAGTCGGTGGGCCCTCGCGGTGATGCGCCAGCTCGTAGCTGATCGAGTGCATCAAGATTTCGGTGTCGGTGTCGCGCTTGAGGTGATAGTCGCCCTTGTTCAGCTCCGCTTGAGCTGGCGGAAGTTGGCGAGCTGGCCGTTGAACGCCAGGGCATACCACTCGACTTCCGGCCGTGGGCCCGCTCGAACGGCTGGGTGCAGCCATGATCCTCGGGCCCACAGGTCGCGTAGCGGACGTGGCCGATGCCGGCCGGCCCGGTGAGGCCGTCGAGGATCGAGTCGAACTTGGCCCGGTGGTTGAGCCGGAACGCCTCGGCCACGGTGCCAACTGGTTGTACGTCTCCAGGATGGCATCCCGGGCCGGGTTGTATCGGTCATGCCGGCGGCGAGCTGGGCCTCGGTTCTGCATGTCGAGCAGCATCCGCGGGATGAGCCGCGTAGCGCTGTCCCGGACGTTGGGGATCGGCAGCAGCCGGGAGACCCCCCGCCCGGCTGCGTGGTAGACCGCGGCCACGCCGCATTCGTGGATTTCGCCCTGCATGCGCTCACGATGGGTCGGGGACGGCCGCGACCGAAATCGCGGCTTCCGGGTTGGTAGATTCGCCCTTTCGGGCGGGTACGGGACGATCGTCGATCGGCATCGGGTGAGGAGGGATTCTCGCGGACCAGACAATTCTATACCATCCCCCGGGGGATCGCGAGGGGTTGCGGTCGGCCGGGCTAGGGACGCGTGAGGCAGCGATGGCCCACGATCTGGTCTGCGAGGAAGTGGTCTTCTCGGCCGATACCTGGTCGTCAAGGCCGGTACAGGGCGTCCCGACCGACAGGGCCGGCCACCTCGACCTCGGGATCGAGTCGCCCACCTGGCCGAGCAGATCGCCGTCGCCGCCACCGGTCGGCGGGTGGCCCTGGTCAGCTCGGGGTTGCCGGCGCCGGGATTGGCAGGCTGGGGCTGGCTTCCCGGCCCGGCAACCTTCCCCAGGTCCAGGCGGCCGCCGCGATCGGCCAGTCTTACCTGATCCGCGCGCCTACGATGAGCAATTCCGGGCGGCACGGCCGGCACGCCGCGCAACTGCTGCTGACCACGCCGATTTCGACCACCGCGCTCCGCTACCTGAACATGCGCAATACGCCTCCTGGGCGCTGTTCCGACTGACGCGGTACCCGTCATCAACGAGAACGACACGATCAGCGTCGACGAGATCAAGTTCGGCGACAACGACCGCCCCCGCCGCGATGGTGGCCAACCCGCTGCAGGGCCCTAAAAAGCGCCATTGAGCGTCGTCGACGGCCTCTTCACCGCGGACCCGACCACCAGTTCGAACTATCGAACTGGATCCGCACCGTCACCCGCCTCGACGACGCCACCCTGGGCCTGGCCGCCGACAGCCGCAGCACCCTCGGGACTGCGGGATGCGGAGCAAGCTCGAAGCGACCCGGCCGGTCACCCAGGCGGGCGGCTCGGTGATCATCGCGTCGGGCCGGAACCCCGAGCCCTTGACGCGGATCCTCAAGGCCGAGACGGTCGGCACCCTGTTCCTGGCCAAGGGGCGTCGCGAACGGGCCCGAGGGGCGCGCTGGATAGGCCTCGACGGCCCGCCCCGGGGCCACCTGGTGGTCGACCCGGGCGTTCGCCAGGGCCCTTTGCAAGGGGGCAAGAGTCTGCTGGCGATCGGCGTGGTGGACGTGCAGGGCGACTTCGATGTATGGGGACGTGGTCGGGATCCGCGATGGCGAGGGCCGAATTCGCCCGGGGCCGTCGAACCCCACGCCACCGCCGAGGGCCCGGTTAATCCGCGGCCTCCGCACCGACCAGATCCGCCAGGTGGCCAGGGTAGTAGCACGCCTTGCGACGAGGTCGTCCATCGTGACAACCTGGTTCTGACTTCCTGAATCGGTGAGGAGGCCGCCATGAAAGCGCCCTCAACTCGATCGGCCGATGGATGGCGTTTGTGTTCGTGGCGGCGATCGACCTGATGCTGTCCACGGGCATCATCCACCTCGGCCTGCTGGGCCACGGTGCCGATCCTCCAGTTCGGGTTGTTCCGAATGGTCCGATCGGGCGGCGGATTTCAACCGTACCGGGTCGGTTTCGAGGCCGCCGGATGGCCCGCCCCTGATCGTTCTGACGCGATGGGCCTGGTCGCCCTGGTTCCACGGGGTCGAGTCCGCGATCGATATCGACGCATCGAGCAACCCTTCCCGCACACGCCGACGATCGCCCAACTCTTCGACCGGGTCATGGGCGGGGAGGACACGGTGCTCGGGCTGATCCTTGATCGCCCTGGTCCTGGGGATCCCGGTGTTCCTGTCCGCGTATCTGGGAGGCTTACTGGCGATCGCGGATCGGCGGGGGAGAGGGCCTGGGGTTTCGGGGCCAGGCTCTACGCCGAAGGGATGCGTGCGTAAGCGATTTTCTCCTGCAGCTCCGCCCGAAGTCGGCGGATCTCGCACCGCGACGGCGGCCGAGGCCCGTCGCGAGGCCGAGTGGAGGCCTGATCGATCCGCCCGGCGGCCGACCCCATCAACCTCCGCCGGGTTGTGCCTTTTGCTCCCCCGAGGCCGCTTTCTTCGTCCCGGCTTGCACTCCTCATTGCTCAGACCCCGGTGCGCGATTGGAATGGCGGGCGCGATTCACCCTTCTCCCGTTCCCTTCGACGATCCAACGCCCTCTCCTTTCCCGGTCGTGGTGCGGACTTGTGCTGCCACGCCAAGTCGGGACGTGCATTTTCCTTCCCGATCATGAGAACGGCAACAACGGCCTCGCGTTGGGGCTCTGGTTCGATCGATTCGGGGCCGCGATACCAGCACCAGGAGGATACCGATGAACAAGCAATCCTTCGATGCGTTCCGGGGATCTCGGGCGGGCCATCGTTCCTTCCTGACCCCGCTGAGCTGGAAGAGGCCGCCGGTCCTCCAAGCTGCTGGGCCAGACGCTCTACCCGGCCGACAACCCGTGGAACCAGGCGATCGCGTCGGCGCTGGTGGCGGCCAACTCGGCGGCGATCCTCAACAACATCACCGCGCTCTACGGCAACGCGGGTGACCCACCCTGATCAGCCAGGACTATCACGACCAGGACCTCTACGGCATCCCCTTCAACATCGTCCACGGCAACACCCAGCCCAGGGTTCGGGTCGTGATCGACGCCTACCCGGACGAGAGCGACCTGCTAAACGCCCCACGCGGCCGGGGCCGTGCCGAGGGCGACTATCAGAATGGACCCAGGGCCGGCGTGGATAACCGGGGCGATTCGCACCTGCTTGTTTGGGATGCCGACAACAACATTGCCTACGAGTTTTACCGAGCTTCCCGGCCGAGCGAGAATACCGACGGCCTCTGGCATGCCGACCAGGAGACCGTTTAGACATGAAGACGAACAACTTCCGCACGATCGGCTGGACTTCGGCCGATGCGGCTGGCCTCTCGCTGCTCGCCGGCCTGACCTGCCCCGACGAGGCCCTTCCGGTAAGCCAGGGGGGGCAGGGGGTCAACAACCACGCCATCCGATTCACGCTCGAGAATAACATCATCCTCAACAAGTATCTCTATCCCGCGCCCACATCGCCAACTCGAACACCAACGCCTCGATCGACCCGCCGATGGGCGCCTGTTCCGCCCTCAAGGCGGGCGTCGACATCTCCACGCTCAACCCGCAATCGAAGATCGTGGCCCAGGCGATGAAGACCTACGGGATGATCCTGGCCGACAACGGCAGCAACTTCTTCTTCAGCGGTCAGCGCGAGGCGCTACCCTGGTCGACGCCTCCAACCAGTTCACGGCGACCTGGGACGACGACGACATCCAGGACTCGACGCACGGGCTCAAGAGCCCGCATTTCAGCGATTTCGAGGTCGTTGATCTCAAGCCGATCGTGACCGGCCTGAGCGTTTCGCGGTTCGGCGGGCCTGACCCTCACGGTGACCGGGGCCACCTCACGGGATCGGCCGGGCATCTTGCCGTCCCGTTCGATCGACGCCCGGCACGAACATCACGGTCGTGGACGATGGGCACCCGACGGTGACGGTCCCGGCCGGGTCGGGACGGTGGACGTCCGCGTGATGTCGGGCGTCACGGTGGCCGCGCTGGGCAACATCAACGGCAGCACGTTCGGCTACGGGACCTCGGTGACATCGGCCGCCGATCGGTTTACGTACGGGCGGAGACCAACGCCGCCCCGACGGTCGCCTCGGCGGCCCCGGCATCGCCCGCGACCGTGACGGGCAAGACGGCCGCCCTGGGCGTCCTGGGGGCCGATGACGCGGGCGAGGCGGCCCTGAGATACACGTGGCCGACGTCGGCCCCGGCCGGAGCCGCCCCCACTTCTCGGCCAACGGCACGAACGCGGCCAAGGCGTCCACCGCACTTCGACGCGCCGGCAGCTACACCTTCCTGGCCACGATCACCGGACGCCGGCGGCCTGAGCACGACCAGTTCGGTGTGCGTGACCGTGAAGCAGACGCTCGTGAGCATCGCGGTTTCGCCGGCCTCGGCCACGGTCCACCTGAAGGCCACGAAACAGTTCGCCGCCTCGGCGAACGACCAGTTCGGCCGGGCTCTCCTGGTCCAGCCGTCGTTCGCGTGGTCGCTGTCGAGTTCACTGGGAACGGTCAGCAGGAAGGGCCTGTACACGGCCCCGAACCGCACCGGCAACGTCACGCTCCGCGCGAAATCGGGCGGGATCACCGGCACGGCCGCCATCACGGTCGATCGCGTGCAACTGCGGAGGAACCGCCGTCCGCCGGCTCGGCACCGATAATCGGCGTCGCGGGCCGCGGACGCGTTACTCGGAACCGAGGACTGGGCTAGCGGGGCAGGGGGATATCGCGGAATTCCAGGTTCGCGACGAGCTCGGTTTGCCTGAGTTCGTAGTACCGGAGTTCGGCGGGGAAGCTACGGTCGTCGCCGTTGAGGGTGTAGGCCCGTAAGGTGATGTTCTGGCCGCCGAGCCCCCGCATCATGCCGCCCCGCCAGGGGTTCGCCATGCCACCGCTGGAGGGGCTGAGCACACGACCGCCGGCGTCTCGGAGTTCGAGCTGGTCCTCGCAGAGGTCGGCCCGGCGATCGGGGCCGAGGCTGCGCAGGATCAACTGAACCTGGCCATTCAGGCCCATCCCGCCGTTGAGGCCCCCGAAGGCTCCGGGACGACGGGCGATCACCACGATGTCTTCCAGGACCTGGGCCTTGCCCTCGGCCTCACCGAACGGGATCGTCGCCGACGGTTCCTCGCGGCGGGTCGCCAGCGCGATCGGGATTGAGAACTTGAGCCGCTTCAGGCTCTGGCCGAGGTCGACCGGTCGATCCATCGGGATCCAAACGGTGACGCCGCCGTCCTGGTCGGCCTGGGCAAAGCTGACCTCGCTGGGGTCGCGGAGCGGGTCCGGGGTGCTCGCCAGCGCATGGCCGAACTCGTCGCGGGCCTCCAGGCCCCGGGGCATCCCGGTCACCCGCAGGCGGAGCCTCGGCTCGGCGCGGAGGCGGACCTGGGCCAGGTAACCGAGATCCCCCTTCCTGGAGAAGCCGATTACCTCGCCGCGGACCGGCCCATCCTCGTCGGTGGCCAGGGAAGGGGCTCGCTCCAACCGAAGGCCCGCCCGGCCCCGGCCTTCCTTGCGGGCGACCTGTTCCTCAAGGGTCAGGGGCAGGCCGGTCGCTTCCCGGAGCCTTTCCAACGCCGTCCAGAAGCTGACGGGGGAATCGATCCGCAGGGTGACCGGCTTGCGGGCGAGTTCGCCCAGTCCGGGGAAGTTGGCCGGGATCTCCAGGTCGAAGCCGGCCTGCCGGCCGATCTCCCGGGCGACCTCGCCCATCGGGCGGTCGCGGACGTCGAGTTCGACCTGGCTGGGGCGGGCTAGCCCGAGGCCGTCGATCGTCTCGACCAGCCAGGCGGCCCGCTCGCGTACCTCCGGATCGCGGGCCGACCGGGCGGCATCGAGCGCCGGCCTGGCCTCGTCGCCCATCTTCAAGAGCGTATCGGTGGCCCGCTGGCGCTCGGCGAATCGCGGCGAACCGAGGGATTCGACCAGGGACGCGACCTCGTGGTCCTGGTCCGGGTGGCCATCGGCGCAGAGCAGGGCGAGTAGCGTGAACCCGACGAGCATCGTTCAGGATCGCCTCCGTGGGCCTGGCCGGGCGGCCAGGCGGCCCTCGCGTCGGGTAGGGGCATGGGGATATCGGCGAACTCCAGGGCCAGCTCGGCGCGGGAGCCGGTTCATTTCATGAGGCGGATCTTCGCGGGCGCCGACGCCTTGCGGGCGGGGATCGGCCTGGTCCTGGGGCAGGAACTGGATCGACAGGTGCATCGCCTCGGGCCCGCCGTGCAAGCTGGCGGGATACCAGGCGACCGGCCGGTCCTGGTCGTCGACGAATTCCAGAGGATTGCGGTAGGCGTCCGGGCCGTTGTAGCGAGGCAGGCCGGGGGGGGCGCCCGGCACCGGCGCGACCGGTTCGGCGAGCGAGCGGATGGTCAATTCGACCATCCGGCCGCCGTTGGCGTCGGGCTTCGCACCCTGGACCTCGACGACCAGCTCGGAGTTGCGGATCGACTGGCCCTTGGCCTCGGCGATCGGCAGGATGACGGGGTCGGGCCGCCGGGCGGCCACCTGCACGGCCATGCCGACGCGGATCCTGCGGATGAACTTCCCCGGCTCCGCCGGGTACTTCAGGGGCAGGGGGCATTGGATCATCGACGATTCCGCCGGCGTCGCGTAGCCGAAAGAATAGCCGGCGTAACGCTGGTTGGGCCCGCCCGGGGGGTCGACGACCAGCGACTGGTCGCGGTCGTCCACCGCCTCGATCACCCGGGGCGTGCCCTCAAGGGCCATGGTCAGCCGGGGTTCGGCGACGACCTGCATCTGGACGTGGAAATCCTCGTGGAAGCCGCCGGGCGAGGGCATCCCGCCCATCCCCGGGAGCGGGGGCAGCCCCTGCGCCGCCTTCGGCAAGGCCGCGGGCCGGGCGGGCCCGCCCGCCCGGGGCATCATCAGGTTCCGTTCGCGGCTGTGATGGATGCTCGTGAGGGTCGCCCGGAACGGGCCGCTGTCGGAGTACGGCGCGACTTCCTGCCCGCCGGGCATCAGCCGGAGTCCGGAGCCGGGCTCGCGGCCGATGCCGAAGGGCCCGGAGGCGAACTGGTAGGCCAGGCCGCCGGCCCGGCAGAGTTCGGTCATCGCCGACCAGAACGGGACCGGCGCGTCGGCGACCAGCCGGACCCGCCGCTCCTTCCAGGTCGCCGGATTGTCCGGGAACAGATGCAGCCGCATCCCCGACCGTTCGGAGAGCGCCTGCACGACCTCACCCAGCGGTCGGTCGTCGAAATCGAGCGGGACCTCGGTGGCCTCCACCAGCAATCGGCCCTCGATCGCCTCGACCAGCGCGGCCGCCTGGCTGCGGACCTCGGGATCCCGCGACTGCCGGGCCTCACGGAGCGCGGGCAGGGCCTCACGCCCCAGCTCGGACAACGTCTGGGAAGCCCGCTGCCGTTCGGCGTAGCGGGGCGATCCCAGGCGTTCGACCAGGCCGACGGGGTCTTCCGCGGCCGAAGTCAGCCCGATCGCCAGGATCATTCCGATCGCTAGCATCTGTCCATCCCGCCATCGTTCGGGGGCGAATCGGCGGACCCGCCACGCCCGGGCTCCACCCTATCGCCGGACCACCCGCCCATCATACCGTCTAGCTCGCCGGTCGCTAGCCATCGGCCCGCCGATTCCCGATTCGACGATTTCCACCCGCATGCGATCGCCCGCCCGCGTTCGTGATACAATATGGGATGCGGCGTCACGTCTGACGGACGTCGGCGTGGCGGGGATGACTCACGGGAGGGGGTGGCCGGTGATCGGATTGCACGGATTGGGCCGGACCTGGCTGGCCGGGGCGGCCGCGCTGATCCTGATGGGTAGCCTACCGGGTCGGGCCACCGCCCAGCAATCGACCCTGGACCCCTACAAGCCCTACGTCCGCGGTTATCAGGCGTTCGCCGATCCGGGCGCCACGGTCCGCCCGGGCTTCCCCAACCCCCTGGGCGGTTCAGGCCGTCCCACCTACGGAAATATCTTCGACCCCAACGGGATGGGATACGGCGGCATCGACCCGTTTGCCCCGCCCTACTACAACCGCTTCCAGAACCCTTCGCAGACCCGTGGCTCCAGCCTGTTCCAGCGGTCCTTGCAGGACCTGTCCAACCGCCCCGAGCGGCTCGTCGATCCGCAAGAGCGCCTCGACCGCGAATTCTACGAGCAGATTCAGAAGCGGGATGACCCCTACCTGAAGCTCCAGGAGAAGCGGGACGATCTGTATTTTCGGGCCCTCCAGGAAACCGACCCCGCCAGGCGTGCCGAATTGATGAAGGCTTTCCAGAAGGCGTCGCAACGCTCGGCCGCCGCCTTCTCCACCCCTCGACGCTTCGCCGCCACGCCCTCGACGACCCCCCGCCGTGACATGGGGACCGGGGCAGGTGCGAGCACGCCCCCCCGCGCCGCCGAGGTCCCCAACTCGCGGCGCAACGCCGGCGCGGTCCGCCCTTCTTCCGACCGGCCCGACTCCCTCAAGGACGCGATCGAGCGGAGCGACCGCGAGGATCGGGCCAACGGCCAGCCGCCGCCGGCGTCCAACCCGCCCTCGAGTTCCGCCCGGCGGGCCCCCGGATCCTGATCTCCCCGGGCTTTTCCGGGCCGGCGATTTTCCGCCGAGCCATCGCCTCCACCCGCTTGCCATCCCGGCCCGCCTCGGATAACGTTATGGGCCACACGAGATTTCCCGTCGGGTACGCCCGGCGGGTCTCTTTTTGCCCGAGATTGTGAAACAGTTCACAAGCGGGCCGGTTGATGAAGCGGGGGATGCCGGATCCGGACGGCCGGATCGCGGCGATTCCGCTTCACGAATGGCTCCGATGGGCCGAGCCCACGCATGGTCAGCACCTACACCCCGATCTTCATCCTGATCCTGTTCGCCATCTTCGGGATCGCCGCGGCCATGGTCGCGATGAGCGCGGTCCTGGGCCCTCGGCGTCGGACCGCGGTGAAGCAGATGCCTTACGAGTCGGGCATGGACCCGATCGGCGACGCCCGGCAGCGGTTCGACGTCCGGTACTACCTGGTCGCGATCCTATTCCTGCTGTTCGACGTCGAATTGCTCTACCTGTATCCGTGGGCCACGGCCCAATGGGCCGCCGGCGACGCGGTATCCGCCCCCCTGGAACCGATTGCCCTGGCACCGGCCGCCACCTCGATCCCGACGCCCGACGTCTCGACCTTCTTGACGTCGCCGATGGGCATCCCGGCGGGGGCCCGCGGCCTGGTCTTCGTCGAGATCCTGGTGTTCATCGCGGTGCTGCTGGCCGCCTACATCTACGCCTGGAGGAAGGGGGTCTTCGCATGGCGGTGAACCAACCCGGGCCCGCGGCGAAGCCGATCGGGCATCCGGCCATCCACACGGCCGGCAAGGGCGGCATCGTCCCGCCCGAGAACACGATCATCACGACGGTCGATTCGGTGGTGAGCTGGTGCCGCAAGCACAGCCTCTGGCCAATGCCGTTCGCCACCGCGTGCTGCGGCATCGAGTTGATGGCCGTCGGCGCCAGCCGGTTCGACCTGGCCCGGTTCGGGGCCGAGGTGATGCGGTTTACCCCCCGCCAGTGCGACCTGATGATCGTCGCCGGCCGGGTGGTCATGAAGATGATGCCGGTGCTTCAGCGGATCTGGCTCCAGATGCCCGAGCCGAAGTGGAGCATCAGCATGGGGGCCTGCGCCTCCACCGGCGGGGTGTTCGACACCTACGCGGTGGTGCAGGGGGTCGACCGGTTCATCCCGATCGACGTGTACATCCCCGGCTGCCCGCCCCGGCCCGAGCAGATCATGCGGGCCCTGATGGACCTCCAGGGCAAGATCCAGAAGGGGGGCAGCCTGTTCGGCAACAACGGCCTCCCCGAGCTGACCGCCCGCGAGAAGGAGCACGCCGCCAAGGCGGCCCTGCCCCCGGTCCGCGACCGTGCCGACGAGGATCGTTTCGGCTACAGGCTGCCCGGCGGCGAAGCGCTGGTGGGCAAGAACGAGGCCCCTTAACCCCCGCCGAGTCGCCGACCACCGCCGATGAGCACCACGACCGGAACCGACCCCCACGCCCCCACGCTCGACGCCCTGAAGGCCGCCCTCGGGCTCGAATCGCTGCGCACGGCGACCTTCCGCGATAACCTGCGGGTCTACGTCGAGCCGGGGCGGCTCCCGGACGCCCTGGTCGCCCTCAAGGGCCTGGGCTTCGCCCAGCTCGTCGAACTGGGCGCAACCGACTATCTCGAATACCCCGGGCGCGACCCGAAGGCGCCGAGGTTCGAGGTCCATTACGTGGTCCGCAACCCGGCAACGCTGGAGACGCTGGTGATCAAGGCCGGCGTCGACGACCCGAGCCCCACGCTCCCCTCGGCCTGCCCGCTCTGGGCGGGCGCCGATTGGATGGAGCGCGAGGTCTTCGACATGTACGGCATCCGGTTCGAGGGGCACCCCGACCTCCGCCGGATCCTCATGCCCGACGAGTTCACCGCCTTCCCGCTCCGCAAGGACTATCCGCTCCGGGGCCGGGGCGAGCGGCACAACTTCCCCCGGATCACCCGCGAGCAGTCCTGAATCCCCCGGGCCAACCGGGCCGAGGCGAACGGAACCACCCACCCATGCCGGCCAACCTGCTCGACGACGAACCGCAGCTCGACGATCTGGGCCGCGAGCGCGAATACCACTGGACGCTCAACTTCGGGCCGCAGCACCCGGCCACGCACACCACCCTCCGCCTGGTCCTGGAGTTGGACGGCGAGCGGATCGTCAAGGCGACGCCCCATATCGGCTACCTGCACTCGGGGTTCGAGAAGCTCGGCGAGCACCTGAACTTCAACCAGTACGTCACGATCGTCGACCGCAAGAATTACCTGAGCCCGCCCTACAACGAGCTGGCCTGGCACCACGCGGTCGAGACCCTGCTGGGCATCGACCTGACCCCGCGGTGCAAGTACATCCGGGTGATCTTCGGTGAGCTGGCGCGGATCAGCGACCACCTGCTCTGCACCGGCGCCGCGGCGCTCGACCTGGGCGCCTTCACCGCCTTCCTGTTCGCCTTCAACACCCGCGAGCTGATCTACGACGTTTACGAGGCCCTCTCGGGCTACCGGTTCCACCCGGGCTACACGCGGGTCGGCGGCCTGATGCAGGACATGGACGACGAGGCGGTCCGCCGGATCCGCAAGGTGCTGGCCCAGGTGCCCAAGACGCAGGCCGACATGGAGCGGCTGCTGAACCGGAACCGGATCTTCGTCGACCGGATGCGGAACGTCGGCGTCCTGACGAAGGAGGACGCGATCAACATGTCCTGCACCGGCCCGATCGCCCGCGCCAGCGGGGTGACGGCCGACGTCCGCAAGGACAGGCCCTACCTGGCCTACGGCGACTTCGACTTCCAGGTGCCGTACGCGACCGAGGGCGACTGCTACGCCCGGTACCAGGTGCGGATGGAGGAGATCAAGCAGAGCTGCCGGATCATCGAGCAGGCGCTGGCCAACCTGCCGGGCGGCCCGGTCAACGTGCCGATCGCCGACAAGTTCCCGCTGCCCGACAAGGGGACCGCCTACAACAGCATGGAGGGCCTGATCCAGCATTTCGAGCTGATCATGCCCAACCGCGGCATGGGTTCGCCCGCCAACGAGGTGTACGCGTCGGTCGAGAGCCCCAACGGCGAGCTCGGCTATTACCTGGTGACCGACGGCAGCCAGACCGCCTGGCGGACCCGGACCCGGCCGCCTTCGTACATCCACTTCGCGGTCTTCCCGCACATCATCAAGGATCACCTGCTGGCCGACATCGTCGCCGTGCTGGGGAGCCTGAACGTCATCGCCGCCGAACTGGACCGCTGAGAGGCCCGACCGCCGATGTCCACCGCCGCCGAGACCGAGCCCGCGCTCCTCACCGAAGCGATTCGCGACAAGATCCGGGCCTACTTCCCCCGCTACCCGGACAAGCGAGCCGTCTGCCTCCCAGCCCTGCACATCGTCCACGACGTGTATCGCTGCGTGCCGTACAAGGCGATGGCCGAGATCGCCGAGCTGCTGGAGATCACCCCGGCCGAGGTCCACGACACGATGAGCTTCTACGGGTTCTTCCCGCAGGCGCCCATCGGCGACGTCCGGGTCTGGATCTGCCGGTCGATCTCGTGCGCCCTGCGGGGCGGCGACGAGCTGGTCGAGCACGCCTGCCGGCGGGCGGGCGTCGAGCCGGGCGGCACGACCTCCGACGGCAAGCTGACCGTCGAATTCGCCGAATGCCTGGGGATCTGCGACCACGCCCCCGCCGCCCTGGCCGACGACGGGCGGATCTTCGGCCCGCTCGACAAGGCCGGCGTGGACGCGATGCTGGCTCTGCTCCAGCGGGGGCCGGTCAAGCCGGCCGAGTGAGCCCAACCGCGATCGATCAGGCCCCGGGAAATCCCCGGGGCGCGAGGAGACCCTGGACGTGGCCAAGTTCGAGCCGGTTCTGACGCGAAGCTGGGGGGTCGACGACTCCCACACGCTCCCGGTCTACGAGTCGAGGGGCGGCTACAAGGCCTCGAGGAAGGCCCTCAAGGAGATGTCCCCGGACGCGGTCGTGCAGCTCGTGAAGGACTCCGAGTTGCGGGGGCGCGGCGGCGACGGCTTCCCGACCGGCCTGAAATGGACCTTCCTGCCCAAGGACCGCAAAGAAACGTTCATGTGCGTCAACGGCGACGAGTCCGAGCCGGCGACGTTCAACAACCGGATCCTGATCGAGAAGGACCCCCACCAGTTCATCGAGGGGATCCTGATTTCCTGCTTCGCGACCCGCGCGCAGGTCGCCTACGTCTACCTCCGGTTCGAGTACATTCACGCCGTCCGCATCCTGGAGAAGGCGATCGCCGAGGCCCGCGCCGCCGGGCACCTGGGCAAGGACATCTATGGCTCGGGCTTCGACCTGGAGATCTACTGCCATCGGGGCGCCGGGGCGTACATCTGCGGCGAGGAGACCGGCCTGATCGAGAGCCTCGAGGGCAAGCGGGGCTGGCCTCGGATCAAGCCGCCGTTCCCGGCGATCGAGGGGGCGTTCCGCAAGCCGACCGTCGTCAACAACGTCGAGACCCTCTGCTGCGTGCCGCACATCGTCGAGCGGGGCGCCGACTGGTTCAAGTCGATCGGCACGCCCAAGAGCTACGGCCCGAAGCTGTACACGATCTCGGGGCACGTCGAGAAGCAGGTCTGCGTCGAATTGCCCCTGGGCATGACGACCAACCAGCTCATCCACGAGCACGCCGGCGGCGTCTGGAAGGGCCGCAAGGCGAAGGCGGCCGTGCCGGGCGGGATCAGCATGGGCCTGCTGGCCGCGAACGAGCTGGACGTCCCGCTCGACTTCGAGGCGCTCCTGCCGACCGGCTGCCTGGGCCTGGGCACCGCCGCCGTGACGATCATCGACGACCACACGCCGATCGTCGACGTCCTGTACAACACGTCGCGGTTCTTCGCCCACGAGAGCTGCGGCCAGTGCACCCCCTGCCGCGAGGGGACCGGCTGGATGTACAAGGCGATGAAGCGGATCAAGGCGGGCGGCGGCCGGGTCGAGGACCTGGACATCTTCGCCAACCTGTCGCAGAATCTCGGGATCACGCCGGGCACGACGATCTGCGGCCTGGCCGACGGCGCCGCCTGGCCGTTCAAGAACGCCCTGGCCAAGTTCCGCGGCGAGATCGAAGAGTACATCCGCACCCATCAAGCCCCCTCGCACGCGGTCACGCCGCTCCAGCAGCTCGTGGCGCACGGCGAACGTCCCCGCCTCTTCGACCCGCCGCCGGCCGCCGCGCAACCCGCCCTGGCCTCGCCCGAAACCCGCTAAACCCCGAGACCGCAACCGCCCGCGCGACCGCGATCCGAACCGCCCGTTTCCCCGGAGCCCACGCCTCGATGGCCACCATCCTGATCAACGGCCAGGAGTACACCCTGCCCGACGGCGCGAAGCTGAACGCCATCCAGGCCGCCCGGGAATTCGGCATCGACATCCCGTACTACTGCTGGCACCCGGCACTCTCCGTCGTGGCCAACTGCCGGATGTGCGAGGTCGAGGTCGGTGCCAAGGACCCCAAGACGGGCGAGATCAAGATGATCCCCCGCCTCGTGCCGGGCTGCCAGACGGCGGCCCGCGACGGCACGGTGATCGTCACCGACAGCCCCAAGGTCCGCGAAGACACCAGCGGATGATCATGGAGTTGCTCCTGATCAACCACCCGCTCGACTGCCCCGTCTGCGACCAGGCCGGCATGTGCGGCCTGCAGGATTACAGCTACGAGTACGGCCAGTCGGTCCACCAGTTCGTCGAGGCCCGCAACGTCAACCCCCGCAAGGACGTCTCCGAGCAGATCCAGCTCAACCAGGACCGGTGCATCATGTGCACCCGGTGCGTCCAGTTCGCCCGCGAGATCACCCACGGCCGGCTCCAGGTGATGCGGCGGGGCGACCACGCCGAGATCGCCGTCTTCCCCGACAACCCGCTCGACAACCCGCTGGCCGGCAACGTCGTCGACCTCTGCCCGGTCGGCGCCCTGCTCGACAAGGACTTCCTGCACAAGCAGCGGTTCTGGTTCACCACCAAGCACGACACCGTCTGCACCCGGTGCTCGACCGGCTGCGGCACCGTCTCCGAGGAGAACCGCGGGGCGCTCTGGCGGTTCCGGCCCCGGAACAACCCGCACGTCAACGATTACTGGATCTGCGACGAGGGCCGGTACGGCTACAAGGCGGCCAACGACCCCAACCTGCTGGGGGCCATGTACCTCCGCAAGGGCCTCGCTGGAGGCCGTCCACGCCCGACCAGGCCCTCTCGGCGGTCTCCCCGGGAGCTGGGCCAGGGGGGCGGCAAGGTGGCCGCCGCCGATCTCGCCGTTCAGCACGGTCGAGGAGGCGTACCTCCTGGCCAGGTACATCAAGGGCCTGGACCGGGGCCATGTCCTGGCGATCGGCCCGGTGCCCGCCTCGGGCGAGGACCGAGGACCTTCGCCCGACCCCGGGCAGGGGCGGACCGGCGACACCTCGTTCGTAACCTGCCGGCCGTTCACGATCGGCGAGGAGTGCCCGAACCGGGCCGGCGTCGAGGCCATCCTGAAGCACTTCCAGGGAAGTGATCGATTACCTCGACGCTCGTCAAGCGGGCCGCGGGCGGCGAATTCCGGGCCCTCTATGTCACGTCGGGCGCCATCGACCCGGCCTTCGACGCCGCCGACGCCGACGCCCTCCGGCCGGCCGTGAAGTACCTGGTCGTTCAGGACACCTGGCCGACCGAGCTGGCGTCGCGGGCCGACGCGGTGCTCGCCGGGGCCACGTTCGCCGAGAAGGCGGGCTGCTACGTGAACGCCGACGGCCGCCTCCAATACTCCAAGGCGGCCCTGCCGCCGCGGGACGGCAGCCTGCCGGACCTCGACATCCTCGCCATCCTGTCGCAACGGCCCGGCGGCGGGCCGGTCTCGTCGCGCGACGTGCTCAAGGAGCTGGCGGCCGAGGTGCCCGCGTTCTCGGGCGCGTCGGCCGGCCAATTGCCCGAGTTCGGCCTGGCGCTGGCCCCCGCGAAGGAGCCGGAAGGCTTCGAGCCGTCGGCCTACGAGGAGCCCTGGCTGCTGGCCCGCAAGTCGCGAGGGGAACGCTTCTACGCCGAGAGCCCGGCCAAGAGCTGAATCGAAGGGGAGCCGACGCGGACATGGACCTCTGGATGATCGCCGGCATCATGTTCAAGATCCTCGTCGTCGTGGGGATCTCGCAGGGTGCCACCGCATACCTGATCCTGGTCGAGCGGAAGATCGCCGCCTACGCGCAGGACCGGATCGGACCGAACCGTTGCGGCCGCGAGTTCGGCCTGCCGCTGGGACTGATCCAGCCGCTGGCGGATGGGGCCAAGATGCTCCTCAAGGAGGACGTCGTCCCGAAATACGTCAACCGGCCCCTCTACATCCTGGCGCCGGTGATCGCGATCGTGGCGGCGACGATCGGCTTCGCGGTGGTGCCGTTCGGCCCGACCGGGACCTCGGCCCCGACGGTGGGCGGCACGCCGGCCCAGTTCCAGATCGCCCCCGGGATCGACATCGGCATCCTCTACGTCTTCGCGGTCGGCAGCCTGGGCGTCTACGCGGTGGTGCTGGCCGGCTGGTCGTCGAACAACAAGTACGCCTTCCTGGGCGGCCTTCGCTCCAGCGCCCAGCTCATCAGCTACGAGATCCCGCTGGGGATGTCAATCCTGGGGATGGTGCTGCTCTGCCGGACGCTCGACCTGAACAAGATCATCGAGTGGCAGGACCGCAACGTCTGGGGGATCCTCGTCCAGCCGGTCGGGTTCCTGCTGTTCCTGATCAGCTCGTTCGCCGAGACCAACCGCCTGCCGTTCGACCTGCCCGAGTCGGAGCAGGAACTCGTCGGCGGCTTCCACACCGAATATTCGGCGATGAAATTCGGCATGTTCTTCCTGGGCGAATACATCAACATCATCACCACCAGCTACCTGACGGTGATCCTGTTCCTGGGCGGCTGGAACGTGCCGTTCCTGATCAGCGCCTCGCAGACCGGCTGGGCGATCGCCTTCATCAAGGCGGGGGTGATGCTGGCCAAGGTGTCCGCGGTCATCCTGCTGATCATGTGGGTCCGCTGGACCCTGCCGCGGTTCCGATACGACCAGCTCATGGACCTGGCCTGGAAGGCCCTCATCCCGCTGGCCATCATCAACCTGGTGGCCACCGCCACCATCCTGCAACTGGTCTGGGGCGGCTGAGCCGGTCGGATCCGAATCGATCCGACCGAGGCCCCCGCCCGCACCCGCACCCGACGAGCCGGCCCCTGGGAACCCAAGCGTGAATGCCGACCATCCCGACCTGAAGCGGATGACCCCGCCCAAGTTGAACCTGCTGGAGAAGACCTACCTGCCGCAGGTGGCGGCGGGCCTGGCGATCACCGGCCGGCATATCCTCGGCGTGATGTTCAAGGGGACCGAGATCACCTTCGAGTACCCCGAGCAGCAGCACCTGCCCACGGACAACTACCGCGGCGTCCACCGCCTGAACAAGGACGAGAACGGCCACGTCAAGTGCGTCGCCTGCATGCTGTGCGCCACCGCCTGCCCGGTCCACTGCATCGATATCGTCGGCGCCACCGCCCCCGAGGGCTGGGGCGACCGCGAGAAATACCCCGAGAGCTTCGTCATCGACGAACTCCGGTGCATCTTCTGCGGGATGTGCGAGGAGGCCTGCCCGGTCGATGCCATCGAACTGACCAAGCTGTACGACATCACCGGGCTCTCCCGCGAAGAGATGATCTTCGACAAGGCCAAGCTGCTGTCGGTCTTCGACGTGACCAAGGACAACGAGCCGATGAAGACGGGCAACCCGCCGGGCCACATCGGCGAAGGGGCCACCACCCGCCTGCCGACGATCGATCCCGGCCCGCCCGAGCCGAAGTCGTCCAGGGCGCCCGCCCCCGCCCCGATCGAGGAGGGCCGCTGACGTGACCCCGCCCGATACCAACGACCTGATCCTGGCCGTCGCCGTGATCGCCCTGGGGGCGATCGGCACGTTCCTGCTGCTGCCGCACCGCCTGAAGGGCCTCAAGCCGGTCGCCCAGTACGGCGCCGGGCTGGGGCTGTCGATCCTGGCGGTCGCCCTCCTCGCCCTGTTCTTCAAGCCGCCGGGGGATCTCCTCACGGCCGGGTTCTTCTACCTGTTCTCGGCGACGTCGGTCGTGGGCGGCCTGCTGATGATCACCTCCCGCGACCCGGTCCACAGCGCCCTCTGGTTCGCGATGGTGATCCTCTCCACCTCGGCCCTGTTCCTGATGGCCGGGGCGCCGTTCCTCGCCGCCGGCACGGTCATCGTCTACGCCGGGGCGATCATCGTCACGTTCCTGTTCGTGATCATGCTGGCCCAGCAGCAAGGGAGGGCCCCGTACGACCGGTCCGCCCGCTCGCCGATGCTGACCACGCTGTCCTGCTTCCTGCTGCTCTGGGGCCTGATGTACTCGCTCCTGGGCGTGAAGGCCCAGCAGGCGGCCGACCGCCACGCCCTGATCCGGCCGATTGGCCGCCTGGTCGACGACCCGGCCGGCTCGATGGGCCGGTACGTCCTGTCGAGGGCGTTGACGCCGACCTCCCTGATCCGGGAGCCGGCGAATCCCTCGCCGACCGAGACCCCCCCGCACGTCGTCGGCCTGGGCTCGACCCTGTTCGCCGACCACCTGATCTCGGTGGAGCTGGCCGGCTTCCTGCTCTTCGTGGCCCTCGTGGGCGCGATCGGCATCGCGGCCCCCAAGCCGCCGATCCGCCCGTCGCGACGGGCGGCCGCCGCCGACCTGCACGAGCCCGCCGCTTCCGCGTCCTCCTGACCGCCGCCTCCCGAGGAGTCCGCCCGCGATGCCCGCCGAAGCCTTCGGCCCCGACCTCCTGATGAACTACCTGCTGGTGGGCGCCGTCCTGCTGGTGCTGGGGATGGTCGGCTTCCTGGCCCGCCGCAACATGATCGTCATGTTCCTGTCCGCCGAGCTGATGCTCCAGGGGACGGCACTGACGCTGGTCGGATTCGGCCGGTATCACGGCAACTGGACCGGCCAGGTCCTGACGATCATCATCCTGACCGTGGCGGCGTGCGAGGCGGCCCTGGCCCTGGCCCTGATCCTGATCCTGTACAACCGGAAATCGACCCTCGACGTCTCGCTCTGGGGCGCGATCCGCGAGGCGGGGATGCCCGAGCCGGACGAGATCGCCGCGGAAGCTGCCGAGGCCGAGCCGCTGGCGGCCGAGCCGGGGCCGGAGACTTACCCCCGCCTGACCGTGGCCGGCAACGAGCCGAACCACCCGACGCAACCCTGGATCGCCCGCCGCGACTGATCCGCACCGCATCGAATCGACCCGAGGGCCGAAGCCTGGCCCCGGCGAGGAGCCGCCTCCCGTGCCTCAACCGTTGATCGAAAGCTGCTGGTTGGTCCCGCTGCTGCCGCTGCTCGGGGCGCTCATCGTCGCGGTCGCCGGCCGATGGCTGGGCCGCCATTCGCACCTGCCGGTCGTGCTGGGCATCGGCGGCGCGTTCGTGCTGTCGCTGCTGATGCTCCTGCGGCACGAGCACGCGGCCACGGTGCCGATCTACGAGTGGCTCAACCTCAGCGAGATGAAGGTCTCGGTCCTGTTCCGGATCGATGGCCTGACCCTGATGATGCTGAACATGGTCACGTTCGTGGCCACCCTGGTGGCGATCTTCGCCGCAGGCTACATGAACGGCGACCCCGGCTACCCCCGGTTCTTCGCGCTGGTGGGCTTGTTCGTCTTTTGCATGACCGGCCTGGTGCTATCGAGCAACTTCGCCCTCACCTACGCCTTCTGGGAGGGCGTGGGCGTGTGCAGCTACATGCTGATCGGCTTCTGGCACGCCAAGCCGTCGGCGGCCGACGCCGCCAAGAAGGCGTTCCTGGTGAACCGGATCGGCGACGTCGGCTTCGCCCTGGCGATCTTCTGGATGTGGTCGCTGTTCGGCACCCTCGACTACGACGCGATCCTCGACCCCTCGAAGCTGTCGGCCCTCTCGGAAGGGGCGAAGTGGGGGATCCCGGCGCTGCTGTTCTGGGCGGCCACCGCCAAGAGCGCCCAGGTGCCGCTGTACGTCTGGCTGCCCGACGCGATGGAAGGCCCCACGCCGGTCTCGGCCCTGATCCATGCCGCCACGATGGTCACGGCCGGTGTCTACCTGGTCGCCCGGTCGAGCCTCCTGATGGTCGGCGCGCCCGAGGTCCAGATGGTCGTCTGCATCATCGGCTGCGCCACCGCCCTGCTGTCGGCCCTGATCGGCCTGACGCAGACCGACCTCAAGCGGGTCCTGGCCTACTCGACGGTCAGTCAGCTTGGCTACATGTTCATGGGCCTGGGCGCGGGGATCGGCAACGTCGGCCGGTTCGCGATCATCGCCGGCATGTTCCACCTGTTCACGCACGCGTTCTTCAAGGCCCTGCTGTTCCTCGGCTCGGGCAGCGTGATGCACTCGATGGGCCACGTGATCGACATGCGGCGGTTCGGCGGCCTTCGCCACCGGATGCCGGTCACCTGCTGGACGTTCGCGGTGGGCGGCCTGGCGCTGTCGGGGATCTGGCCCCTGGCCGGCTTCTTCAGCAAGGACGAGATCCTGATCGCCGTCGGCGAGGCGGCCGAGGCGGCCCACGAGGTCGGCCTGCCCGGCTGGGTCTACCAGCTCATCTTCGTCTCGGCCGTGTTCACCGCGTTCCTGACCGCCTTCTACACCGGGCGGGCGTTCTTCCTGACATTCTTCGGCCCCGAGAAGCTCCCCAGCCCGAGCGACCCCGAGGCCGAGCCCGAGGAGCACGCCCACGGCCACGACGACCACGGTCATGGCCACGACCACGCCCACCACCCGATCGGCCACGAGTCGCCGCCCGTGATGACGGTCCCCCTGATCGTCCTGGCGGCCTGCACGGTGCTGGTTGGCATGGCGTTCGGCCCCTGGAGCGGCGGCTTCGAGCACCTGCTCTCCGAGACGCCCGGCCTGGCCAGCCTGCCCGAGCCGCACGGCGAGCACGGCTGGCTGGTGCCGATCGTCGGCACGGCCGTCGGCCTGGCCGGCCTGGTCCTGAGCTACTTCCTGTACGGCCTCCGCAGCCCGCTGCCGGCGCGGCTGGCGTTGCAGGCGAGGCCGCTCTACCTGGCCTCGTACCACAAGTTCCGCGTCGATGAGATCTACAAGGCCGCAATCGTCATCCCGACGACGGTCCTGGCCAACGTCGCGGCGTTCCTCGACCTCTACCTGGTGGACGGCCTGGTGCGGGGCATCGCCCTGGTGCCGAGGGCCCTGGGGACCCGCCTGTTCGCACCGTTCCAGAACGGCCTGGTGCAGTATTACGCGGCGATCACCGCGCTGTCGGTGGCCGTCCTGTTCCTGATCCTCGTGATGATCTGACCCCGATCCGATCCGACCGAGAGCGGGCGTCCCAAGGACCACGCGATGCCGACCCTGCTGGTGATCACGATCCTGCTCCCCCTGGCCGGGGCCCTGGCGTTGTTCGCCATGCCCCGCCTGCCGTATACGACCGCCCGCTGGGTCGGCCTGGGGTTCGTCCTGGCGACGCTCGCCCTGACGGCCGTACTGGTGAGCGATTTCGACCCGGGGCAGGCCGGCCCGCAGTTCGCCTTCACGCACCAGGCGGGCACGCGGACGATCTACGGGCTCGATTGGATCGGCTACCCCGACATCCGGTTCGCCACCGGGCTGGACGGGCTATCGATCGGCCTGTTCGCCCTGACCTCGTTCCTGATGATCGCCACGACGTTCGCCTCCTGGGAGTCGATCCGGGACCGCGCGGCCACGCATTACGCCCTCTTGCTGGCCCTCGAATCGGGCCTGCTGGGCCTGTTCGCCAGCCTCGACGTGGTGCTCTTCTACATCTTCTTCGAATTCACCCTGATCCCGCTCTTCTTCCTGATCGGCCTCTACGGCGGGCCCGAGCGGCGCCGGGCGTCGATCACGTTCTTCCTGTATACCCTGGTCGGCAGCCTGCTGACCCTGGTGGGCGTGATCAGCCTGGTGATGATCCACGCCCAGTGCTCGGCCGACCGCCTGCTGACCTTCTCGATCCCCGAGCTGGCCGCCGGGCTGGGCGACCCCGGCAAGCTGGCCTGGCCCGATTGGTGGCGGGCCCACGCGTGGGGCGAGTGGGGCGCGGCCGGCGTCTTCAGCGGCGAGTACTGGGGCCAGCTCCTGGCATTCTTCACCTCGCCGCAGGTCCTGATCTTCCTGCTGCTGTTCGCCGGGTTCGCGATCAAGGTGCCGCTGTTCCCGTTCCACACCTGGCTGCCGCTGGCGCACGTCGAGGCGCCGACGGCCGGCTCGATCGTGCTGGCGGGCGTCCTGCTGAAGCTGGGCGGCTATGGCCTGATGCGGTTCAACCTGGCCATGACGCCGCTGGGCGGCCAGGCGCTGTTCCCGATGCTGGCGTTCCTGTCGGTCGCCGGGATCATCTACGGGGCGCTGACCGCCCTGGCGCAGACCGACATCAAGAAGCTGGTCGCGTACAGCTCGGTCAGCCACATGGGGTTCGTCACGCTGGGCCTGTTCGCGTTCAACCGGACCGGCCTGGAAGGCGCCCTGATCCAGATGATCAACCACGGCCTGACGACGGGCGCCCTTTTCGCCTGCGTGGGCGTCATCTACGAGCGGTACCACACGCGGGAGATGGGCGAGTTCGGCGGCCTGTGGGACCGGATGCCCCTGTTCGCCTTCTTCCTGATCCTCTCCTCGTTGGGGTCGGCGGCGGTGCCCGGCCTGAACGGGTTCGTCGGCGAATTCCCGATCCTCGCGGCGATGTTCGCGCGCGACTGGCGGGTCACCGCCTTCGCCACCATTGGCATGGTCCTGGGCGCCTATTACCTGCTGGTGATGCTCCAGAAGACCCTCTTCGGCCCGCTCCGCGAGCCCGGGAACGACGCGTCGCACGGCCATGGTCACGACGAGGCCCACTCGGCCGTCCGTCGTCTGGGCTGGCATGAGGTGGTCGGCCTCGGTTCCTTGATGGTGCCGATCGTCCTGCTGGGCGTGTATCCCGCCCCCGTGTTCGACCAGATGAAGCCGGCCACCACCGCCCTGGCTGCCCGGTTCCGCCCGGCCCTCCCCAGCCCGCCCCCGCGCCAGCGTTGCCCTCGAGTCCCCCAACCGCCCGCGGCCGCGGCCGACGCCCAGGACATCGCCCGATGAACCCCGAAGCGTTCTACTCCGAAGTCTCGACCCAGGCCCTCCGGGTCCTGATCCCCGAGCTGGTGATCCTGCTCACGGCGACGGTCGTGATGACGCTGGGCGCCTTCACGCGGCAGCCGAGGCGGATCTGGTCGCTGACCTCGTTCCTGACCCTGGTCGTCGCGCTGATCACCCTATACGGGGTGCGGTCGACCGAGGCCGACGCCTACGGGTCGGTCGTCCTCAACGATGCCTTCTCGTGGTGGACCCGGCTCGGCTTCCTGCTGTCGGGCCTGATCCTGGTGGCGATGGCGCACGACCAGGTCGATGATTCCCGGGCGCCCGAGTTCTTCGGCTCGATCTTGATGGTCGTCGCCGGCTCGATGGTCGTCGGCGCCGCCAACGACCTGGTGCTCCTGTTCGTCGGCCTGGAGCTGGTGAGCATCCCGACGTACCTGCTGCTATACCTGTCGAGGCGCAACGTTGCCACCCAGGAAGCGGCCATCAAGTACTTCTTCCTGAGCGTCTTCTCGTCCGGCCTTCTGCTGTTCGGCCTGGCCTACCTGTACGGCATCGCCGGGGTCGGCAACCTGAAGGCCCTGGCCTACTGCGTCCAGAAGGTGCCGTTCGTGCCCAACGCGGCCCTGGCGCTGGTGGCGATCGTGTTCGTGATGGCCGGGCTCGGCTTCCGGGTGGCGGCCGTCCCGTTCCACTTCTACGCCCCCGACGTGTACGAAGGCTCCCCCACGATCGTCACGGCGATGCTCGCCTGGATCCCCAAGGGCGTCGGCTTCGTGGCGATCCTCCGGGCCCTGACGTCGATCTTCGCCCAGGTCGAGGTGGTCTCGCAGCGCGGGGCGATCCTCGGCTTCCTGCTGGCCATCGCCACGATGACGGTCGGCAACCTGATGGCCCTGAGGCAGTCGAACCTGAAGCGGCTGCTGGCCTACTCGTCGATCGCGCACGCCGGCTACCTGCTGATCGGCGTCGTGGCGGCCTTCCGCAACTCGCCCCAGATCACGGGGCAGACCTCCCAGGCGGCCACCCTGATCCTGGGGAGCGAAGGTGTCCTGCTTTACCTCGCAACCTATGCCTTGATGACGCTGGGCGCCTTCGCCGTCCTGCTGATGGTGGACACGCCCGATCGGCCGGTCGAATCGGTCGACGACCTGAACGGCCTGTCGAAGTCGCACCCGCTGGCCGCCCTGCTGATGGGGCTCTGCCTGTTCAGCCTGGCGGGTGTCCCGCCCCTGGCGGGGTTCTGGGGCAAGTTCTGGGTCTTCTCCTCGGCGCTGGGGGCGATCCCGCCGCAAGCGGAGGAGGGCCCGGGGATGATGGTGGTGCTGGTTGTCCTGGGCGGCTTGAATGCCGCGATCGGGGCTTACTATTACCTTCGACTGGTCATCGCCATGTACCTGAAGCCGGCCGAGGGGGTCGCCGTGCGGCCCAGGGCCGCCTGGCCGACGACCCTGGCCGCCGCCTCCTGCGCCATACTGTCGCTGCTGCTGGGCTGCTACTCGACGCCGCTGCAGATGGCGTCCCGCGAGGCGGCCGTGTCGGCCATCGCGCAGCCCGGGATGCCCTCGACGGCCTCGAATCCGGGCACCATCCGCACCGCTTCCCTGGAACGGGAAGCGATCCCCTGACCTGATTTTCGGAAATCTGAAACCGGGCGCCGACCGACAGGGTAGGCAATACGGCCCATGGACGGCTGCGCCTGGTCACAGATTCATGATACCATGCGTAGGACAGTGGGTAGCTAATCGTCAAGGTATCGCGACACCGAAGTCTCGGATACTTGCGGCCTCACCGATGGAGCCCGAGCATGCTGATGCGCCAGGAGTACGCCGTGGTCGAGCACGGCACTTCCGCCGAATTCATCGAGGCCGCCGTGCTGCGAGTCCGCCTGGCCGCCCGGCGTTACCAGTTGATGGGCATCCCGAAGGATGTCGTCCGCCGGGTCATCCTGGATCGCTTCCGCGAGTCGATCGAGGCGGACTTCAATGCCTGGTCCTTCGAAACCCTGATGGCCTTCGCCGCCCGGACCCTGGATCACGAGATCGAATCCTGCCCGAAAAGCGGGGGGCCCATGCGGCGCTGAGCAATGGCGGCCAGCCCCTCGGCGACCTCGTCATCCCCGGGTCGGACCGCCCGGGCCCGTTCCACGCCGTCGAGCAGGAAGACCAGGGTAGGCCAGAGTTTCACCCGGAAGGAACGACCCAACGGCCGGCCCGCGGCATCCTCGATTTTGCGGTGAGGGATGCCGGGGAACCGGGCCAGCAATGCCGGCATCCGGGACTCCAGTTGCCGGCAATGGGGGCACCACGAGGCGCCGAATTCCAGGACGAGCGGGCCGATCAATCGGTTGATCTCGTCCCGCGACGGCTCGGCGAGGTCCGCGTCTGCCATGGGGTTTGCCCCGGTGGAGTTCGTTTTCGCCCTCAAGGGGCGGCGAAGTTCAGCCCGACCAACTGAATCATGGAGAGCGTGGCCACGGCCAACCACAGCCCGATCGGGGCCAACAGGCCGGCTGCTGTCGCCGAAGAACGCCGCACCAGGGCCGCCACGCCACAGGTCAGGGCGAGGACGGCCACGTTGGCTACGAGCCCCGGGATGGCCCGCATGCCGAGGGTGTAGACCGGGTAGAGCATGCAGACGACCAGCAAACTGAGGGCCAATCGGCCGTCGCGGACGGCGCCGGGCCAGCCGCTCCGGTAGGCCAGCCAGGAAGCTAACCCCATGCATACGAACAGGCCGACCCAGACGTAGCCGACTACCCCGTCAGCCCATTCCCATCCCGGCGGCGTACGGACGATCTCCTCGCTGACCAGTGCGGAAGCGGCGGCGATCAGGAGGTTGTCGACCCCGCAGGCCGCCAACGCCGCGGCCACGGTGAAGGCCAGGCCGGCGCGAGTCTTCCAGATCCAGCTCATCGGGATTCCTCCGGTCGTTCGGTTCGGTCCCAGCCACGTTGGGCGGTCCGCCTGCACGGGAATTGCCGAAGGCGCGACGGCGAGCCCGGCCCGAGCCGCGGAACGGCTGGGGTGCGGGACGCCGCCGGGTCGATTCTCGAAGGCAGGAACGTCGGGCGAGTCCCCCAAGAAAGACCGCCGCCGATCGAATAGACAATCAAGGACGGGCGATTCCGGGCACCCCGAGGCTAGCACGATGGGTCTCGACATTGCGATGGGCTTGGTGGTGCTGAGCGGGGCGATCCGCGGATACCTCCGCGGGTTCGTGCTCCAGGCCATCCGGCTGGCCGGGCTCGCCGCCGGCCCGTTCCTGGCCGACCCGATCCGCGATTACCTCCAACCCCAGCTCGCCCCCCAGTTCCCCTCGATCGGCCCCGAACTGCTGTCGAGGCTGATTTGGTGGTCGGCCGCGGTGCTCTCGTTCGTCACCCTGACCGGCCTGGGCGGCCTGACTTACCGCCTCAGCCAGCGCCGGAGCATGGGCGAGCCGGAACCGAACTACGCCGACCAGGGGGCGGGCTTCGTCTTCGGCCTGGCCAAGGGCGCCATCGTGGCGATCGCAATGGTCGGCCTGATCGATAAGTACGCCCTCGACTCCCTGAAGAAGATCGCCTGGGTCGACGAGCAGGTGAAGACCTCGCAGGCCCTGGCCCTCTCCAAGCAATACGAGCCGGCCCAGAAGCTCTGGGAAACCGCGCCGATCCAGGCCTACGTGGCCCAGATCCGCCGGAACGGGTCGCTCACGCCCAAGGACGCCACCTCGGCGGTGGTCGAGGTGCTGGCCCACTCGCAGGGCGCCGTCGAAAAGCCGGCTGAGGCCCTGAAGCCGCCGGTCGAGGGGTCATCCGTGAAGGAACCCCCGCAGCAGGCCCAGGCCAATACGCCGCCCTCGCTGCGGGTTCAGCGACGGCCTTCGCCGGAGCCGGGTTCGCCGGATTTCCTTCGCAGGTTTGATGAGGAGTTGAAGCGGGAAGGGTTGGGGCCAAAATCCCGCTGATTGAGCTACGATTGCGGGGTGTCCCCGTGGACGACAATATGCGGAGATTGCCCGGTCAGCCCCATATCGCCAAATTCGTCCCGGAAGCACTTGCTCGCGAGCTTGAGTTCTTCCCCATGCGGTGCTCCGGTGGCGTGCTCAAGATCGCCGTCGCAGGACTCCTGTCAGATGAGGCACAAGAGAAGATCCGATTCGTCGTCGATCGCGACGTCAGCGAATCTTTGTACCCTCTCGACGTGATTCGAAGATCCTTGGATGGACTGTACGGCCTGCGGGTTGAGCAGGAGGAGTCGATCTTCTACTGGCGAGAGTGGCGGGATGTGCAGGAAGATGGCACGATTGTTATCAAGGTGAGTTGGTACGACCGGTTCGGCTCTCACTACACGGGTTGGTCTGAGATTGCACCCGACTGCCCCGATTACACGCTCTGGACATGGCTCCTCTCCCAGGAGGACCGATTCCCACAGATCATTAGCGGGGAAGATTTCGAAGCGATTCGCGAGGAGTATCAGCGAACCACCTCGCATGAATAGGCGGAGATGTGTAGCCCAGGTTTCCTCTTGGCGAAGCTGATGAAACCCTTGCCCGAGTGTCCCCCTCGAAGCCGTGCCGCCGGGTTAGGCCGGCGCCCATTGGCAAGCGTACCTGGGTCGAAAACCATCGGCGAACTCTCCCCACTCAGGTTCCACCTCGCGGGGAATACGAGCCTTCATTCCTTTTTTAGTTAGTGAAAACAATATTGTTCTTGGTGGGGCTCAAGCGATGCGACGCCTTTCCTTCGATTACTACGAGTTTGATCCGTCGGAATCGGAACAGACTTTAGATCTCGCCATTTCGTCCTTGGAACAACACCCGACTTACGACGAGTTCCTAACTGACTGCGGGGTGGCCGTTCGGCCCGGCCTGGATTTGCCGGAGGACTGGCCACAGTGGAGGGGGGTCACCGATGCAATCCATACGAGGACCGGGTTGCGTTTGGCGCCGAGGGGATCGTGTGAGGTCCTGGCTCTGTCGGACGACTGGGACGATCTAGAACTGTTCATCCGAACGGGTTCTGTTCTCATCTGGTATCACTGGTGGACGACTGCCTAGAGAACCATTGTGAATCCCTTGACGATAACTTGCCCGACCGGCAAACTCCCAGCGCGAGTCGCCACGGAGTCGGACGGAGCCCTGCCGTGTTTGCAGCCCTGGCACGTTCCCATGCCTGGCCGTTCTTCCTGCTTTTTGGCCTTTATTTAACCTGCCATGGCTACCATAGTCGCGACGGTGACCAGGCTTACCGCCTCCCGCTCCTGCTGGATCGCCAGGATGCTTCGCTGTTCGCGTCGGATCCCTTTGTCCGGGCGTTTGATGCGTTCAATCCGCATCGCGGCTCGCTGGTGGTGCTTGATGCCAGCAGCCGGTTGGTTGGGTTGTCGCTGACCCTGTTCGGCTTCTACGGCCTGACCTATGCGTTGACCTGCCTGGGTATCGGCCGGTTGGCCTGTTCTGTTGGGGCGCCGCCGGTACTTGCGGTGGCCATCCTCCTGCTCACCCGGGCCGGGAATATCGGCACGAATCATCTTTTTGAGCCTGAGTTCCTCGACCGTTTGCTGGCGTTTGGCCTGGGCTGGATCGCTTTCGGGGCCTGGATTTCGGGGGCGAGGTCTGCGCCAGGGATCGTCGGGGCGTCGATCGGGGCGGCGGCGTGGATCCATCCGTCGATGGGTTTGCAACTGGGCGCCCTGGTGGGATCGGCCTGGGGAATCCTGGCGGTCGGGCCCGCTTCGATCCGTGAGCCGTGGCGGAGGGCTCTGGCGGGACTGGCCTGCCTGGCGGTGGGGCTGCTTCCCGCCGTGCTGTTGCAGGCGGGCCAGGGGGCCGTGCTGTTCGAGGGGATGCCTCGGGACGAGTTCGTCCTGATCGAGGCTTATGTCCAGTCGCCGCAACACCTTGTTCCGCACCTCTGGAGGGCCTCCCAGTGGATGGCCTGGGCTTGCTTCCCGATCCTGGCAGTCCTGGCGATGATCCGAGGGCCGTGGACCTCGGCCCGAGGCCGGGGGGCGGTGGTGCTGGGGTTGAACCTGCGGGGCTTGGGGCTGGCCTACGGGGCTGTGGAGATCGCCCGGATTCCGCAGGTGATCCTGTTCCAGCCGTTCCGCATGGCGACGGTCGCCCGCGGCCTCGCTTTGATGGCGTTTGCTCCCAGGCTTGCCGAACTTTTGCAGGATCGCCGAGGCCCCGGCGTGATCCGCGCCGCCGTCGTGATCGCGGGCCTGACCGGCGATTGGGCCCTGGTGGTGGCGACGGCCGTCGAACTGTCGGCGACGGCCGCCGATCGCTGGGGCAGCCGGTTCCGATGGCTCGTCCCGGGCGTCGTGCTGGCGTATGGCCTCTGGTTCCTGGGGCATCACGACACCGAACTGGGCCATCGGCCGATGCTGGCGGCGCTCGCCCTGGCAGTGGCCTGGCGCTGGATCGGCCCTCTGGGGTGGACCCCTCGTCGGGCCCGTTGGGCCCTGCTGGCTTGCTGGATCGTGCCGTTGGGGGCCTGGTTCTCGGCGATCCTTCCCCCGGGCGGACCGTCGTGGTTGGCCTCGGCGCGATCCCGCCTCGTCGAGCGTTGTCGGTTCCTGGAGACGCCCACCGACGACATGGAACGCCTGGCGGTCTGGTGCCGGACGGAGACTCCCGAGGCATCGCTGTTCGTCGGCCCGCCGCAGCCCAAGACGTTCCGCCTGTGGGCGCATCGTCCCCTGGCGTTCAATCGATCGGGCACGCCCTACCACGCGGCCGGCCTGGCCGATTGGCTGGCCCGGTTCCGCGACCATGTTGGCTTCGAGGGGACCAATGCCGAGTTCGCCTCGGCCTACCTCCGCAACCGGCAGGCCCTCGAATCCCGGTACCAGGCGATGACCGACTCGGAACGCGCCGAACTGGCGATCCGCCAGGGGGCCGATTACCTGATCGCCTCGCCCCCCAAAAGGGGTGCTGCACCGTCCGACGACCGGCTGGAATGGCTTCACAGCGAGGGTCGGTATGCGGTCTATCGGGTCCGCGACGACATCAGAATCCGCTAAAAGCGAAAGGGGCGGCCCCGATCGCTCGGAAGCCGCCCCTTTGGTAGCACCCCCACGGGGACTCGAACCCCGGTCCCTAGGCTGAGAACCTAGTATCCTAGGCCACTAGACGATGGGGGCAGTGCTGCGGACACTGGTTATGTTACCCCGAGCTTCGCCGCAGTCAACCCCCACGGCGCGTCGCCCGGCCGGTTCGCGCCGGGATCGGAAGAGTGCGGGGCGTCGCCCCGCCGGATAGAATGGGGCCAACG
The DNA here is from genome assembly GCA_046350035.1 of Isosphaeraceae bacterium. GTDB lineage: Bacteria > Planctomycetota > Planctomycetia > Isosphaerales > Isosphaeraceae > CALLYK01. Next base: position 85,946 of record JAXMBD010000016.1, read on the forward strand.
CCCGTTTTCCTCAAAAGATAGGCCCTCGTTCATGCCCTCGCGCCCTGGCCGCCCGGACCCCCGCCGCGGCCGCAAAGCCGCCGATCGGAAACCTCGCGGCCCCGCCCCCCGCGGCAAATCCGGTCCCCCGTCCCATTCCCCGTCGAGGCACAAACCGGGCGGGCCGCCCGCGGCCTCGGCGTTGCCCGAGCCGGTGCAGGGGGCCTCGACCGAACGCCTGGCCGACGTGGCCGCCGCGATCGCACCCGGGGTGGAGCGGGCCGTCCTCACCGATCGCCTGTCGGCCGACCGGGCGATCGCGACCGCCTTGCGAGACTGGCGGGACCTGGGACCTGCCGAACAGAGGCTGGTCGCCTCCTGGGTCCTGGCCCTGTTCCGCTGGAAGGGCTGGGTCGAGTTGCTGGGGCTGGAAACGATCGAGGCCCGGTTGATCGCGTCGGTGCTGCTCGAGAGCGACGAGGTGCCGGAGGCCTGCCGGATCTGGGCCAGGCGGTCGCGCTGGGATCCCGGCCGATTGGCCCCGCTGGGCGACGCCCCCACCTGGCACGCCCGTGTCGACGGCCTCCGCCAGCTCCTGGGCGAGAAACCCCCCTCGGGCGATCCCTGGCGGCTCTTCCCCGACTGGCTCCGGGAACTGCTGGCGTCGGTGAAGGGCCAGTCCAAGGCGTTCCAGCTCGATGCCCTGAAGGCGCTCCAGACCCCGGCCTCGCTGTGGGTCCGGGCCCAGGGCGAGCCGGCCGACAAGGTCTGGAAGGAGCTGCAGGCGCTGGGGATCCGCCCCTGGATCCACCGCCAGGTCGCGGGCGCCGCCCGATTGCCGGCCAGCGTCGACGTGGCCCGCCTGGCCCTTTGCGTCAGCGGACACCTGGAAATCCAGGAGCTCAGTTCGCAACTCGTGGGGCGGATCTGCGACCCCGACCCGGGCGAACGTTGGTGGGTCGTGAACGCCGGCGGCGGCGGGACGGCCCTGCACCTGGCCGCCCTGATGAATGGCAAGGGGGTCGTCATCGCCGGCGACACGTCCGAGCGTAAGCTCAAGGACCTCGCCCGCCGGGCCCGCCGCAGCCCGTTCCGCAACCTGTCGACCCGCCTTTGGGACGGCAAGCACCTCGTCGGCAAATCGGGCTCGTTCCAGGGGATCCTGGTAGAGCCGCCCAGCACCGGCATTGGCGGCTGGAGGCGCCATCCCGACGACCGCTGGCGGCTGGATTCCCGGTCGCTGGCCGAATTCCCCGCCCGGCAACTGGCAATGATCGCGCTGGCGGTACCCGGCCTGCGGAAGGGGGGGACGCTGGTCTACAGCGTCCCCACGATCACGCCGGAAGAGACCTCGAAGGTCGTCGCGGCCTGCCTTGACCGCCACCCCGGCCTGAAGCTCGACCCGTTCCCGAATCCGCTCGACCAGTCCCTGACCGACGGCACGCTCACTGTGTGGCCCAACCAGGCCGACGTCGAGGCCCGGTTCGTAGCCCGGTTCGTGATGACCTGAGCGCGATCAATCGCCGGCCGGCCGGGGCTGGTAGGCCAGCCAGAGCGACCGGAAGTAGCGCAAGATCCGGTCGGGATCGGGGCTTTCGCCGATCTCGGCGAGGGTGAATCCCTGGTAGTCGATCCCCTGGAGCAGGGCGAACAGCTCGCGCCAGGGGTAGGCCTCGTCGTAGAGGTCGCGGAGGTGGACCTCGCGGATCTTGTTCGCGACGAGGGCGAAGTTCTCTTTCACCGAGCCGTCGACCACGTCGCTGGGGTTCGAGTTCCAGCAGACGAAGACGTTGGGATGGTCGGCGTAGGCGATGATCTTCGCCAGGTTCGGCACCAGGCTAGTGACGGCGCCGTGGACCTCGACCCGGATCTCGACGCCGAAGCCGTCGGCGTCCTCGCCGACCTCGTGCAGGGCCCGGCCGATCTGCCGGAAGGTCGCGTCGGGATCGGCCCCCTTGGGGACGCCGTTGGGCCGGACCTTCACGCCGGGCGAGCCGATGTCATGGGCCAGCCGGACGTATTCCTTCGTCTGGTCGATGTTCTTGCGGACCTCGGCCGGGTCGTCCGAGTGGTACTCGAAGGCGCTGCCCAGCCCGGCCAGCGCCACGGGCGAATCCTCGAACCGCTTGCGGACCTCGCGGCGCTGGTCGGCGTTGAGGGTGACCTCGACGCCGTGCTTGTGGGTCGTCCGCAACTCGACGCCCTCGTAATGGAGGGCCTCCAGCTTCTTCAGGATCGTGGGCAGGTCCCAGTCCTTGGCGATGTTGTAGGTGACGGTGCCGAGCTGGAACATGGGGGCAAGCCCTCGGTCGATCAGCGGCCCTTGGGGCGGGCGGTGGGGTTGTTGTCCATGTGGATCATGCGCTCATAATCGGCGTCGCGATAGACATAGACGGGATCCGAGCCGACCAGGACATACTCGACCTCGCCCCCCGCGCTCGCCGGGGTCGTGGCCAGCTTGACGCGGAACCGGGGGGGACTGGCTCCCTCGACCGGCCCGAGGACTTCGTACGACGACAGCTTCCGACCGGCCTGCCAGGTCGAGTCGATGGCGATGACGGCGGGCGTCTGGCCCTCGATCGGGCCGCATCGGGCCCCGGATTTCCAGGCATCGAGCGCCGAGTTGAGCGAGGCCGAGCCGCCGGAGTGCGGCGTCGGGGCGGAGGGGCCGCCGCAGCCGGTCGCGAGCGCGGCGAGGGCCAGGGCGGCGAGGATCGCGGGGCGTGGGAGCACGGCGTTCGGGCCCGGGAGGGGTTTCGGTTTCAATACTGGTCGGAGCCGATGACCTCGCCCCCGTTCCGGGTGCCCAACGCCCTCCAGACCGTGAGCGCGACGCTGTCCTTGACGAAGCGGACCGTGCCGTCGCCGAACAGGACGTTGACGCCGCCCGGGTGCGCGCTGGAAGGCGGCACCTGCATCGGCATGTTGGCCATGCTGCCCGGGAACCCGGTGCCGGCGCAGGTGTGCTTGTTGGGCGAGTCGACGTGGTTGTACGTGGTGCAGCACATCTCGCCCATCACCCAGCTCATCCCGGTCCGGCTGGTCAGCCGCAGGGCGGTGGGCGGGTTGAGCTGCCGGCAGGCCTGGAAGGTGTCGGCCTCGGTCGTCACGGGCGACATGATCATCTGGTCGGACCGGGCATCGCGGTCGCGGACGCCGGTGCCGCGGATCTTCTCCGAGAAGAAGGCGGTGTTCGACGAGCCGTCGGTGATATCGGCCATCTTCACCGCCGACAGGTAGTAGAAAAGGCCCTGCATCTGCGCCGCCGGGGCGACGGTGCTGGGGTTCGATTCCGACAGGTCGCAGGCCCAGCTCTGCTGGTTGGCCAGGAAGTTGGTGCCGCCCGGCCATTCGGCCAGCGGGGGGCCGTCGCTGGGGCAAAGGAAGGCGGCGACCTGCATCCGGCTGCTGGTGGCGTTCTCGCGGTTCGCGTTCTGGTAGGCCGGCATGAACGGCACGTCGCCCGCCATCCCCGGCGTCTCGGGCGGCAGGCCGAAATTGATCGCGTTGAACAGGTTGCCCTGCTCGATGAACATCAGCAACTGGCTATGGGCCGACCACCGGGCATACACCGGCGTGCCCGGCAAGACGCCGGCGTATCCGGGGCCCTTGCCGAACGGCAGGACGCCGAAAGTGCTGATATAATTATGGGTCGCCAGGCCGATTTGCTTCAGGTTGTTCGTGCACTGCACGCGCCGGGCGGCCTCGCGGGCCTGCTGCACGGCCGGCAACAGGAGGGCGATCAGGATGCCGATGATCGCGATCACCACCAAAAGCTCGATCAGCGTGAACCCCCGGCGCCTCGACATCGGCTAGCCCCCCGCGCAGGAAATGACGCGACACCCTCTCCATGTTATCATGGGGCGGGGTTGTCGGGAACGGGAGGCGGTCCTCTTGAACGGCTCTCGCGTGTTCCTCCTGGCCGTACTGATGCCGGCATCGATCGTCGGGTGCGGCGCGACCACGCCCCACGCCCCGATGCCGGAACCGTCGCAGGCGCGGGCCGCCCTGGAATCGGCCCTGGGCGGCTGGGTCGAACGCGGCGAAGCCCAGTCCGAGATCGACGGCGCCCGCATCGAACTGTCCGACCGCCGCCATGCCGAGGGGGGCCGGCCTTCGGCGTTCGAGGTCCTGGGGACGATCCGGGTCGACTGGGCCCGCGGGTTCGTCGTCCGGCTCACCTGGCCCGATGAGGCCGAGCCCGAGACGACCACCTACGCCGTCGCAGGCATCGATCCGATCTGGGTGATGCGCAAGGATGACATCGACCTCTTGATGCACTGGGAACACCCGATGGATCCCGCGAACCCGAGCGAGGCCCCCCCGCAATGAGCGGGCATCGATGGGGCGCGATCGCCCGGGCCGCCGCCGTCCGCCTGCGTTTCCCGGCGCTCCTGGCGATGATCCTGGCCGTGGTGCTGGGCTGGGACACGCTCTCGACCCATTTCTGGAGGCGGGTCGATCGCTGGATCGGCGCCCCGTCCGACCCGGGCGGCGTCTCCTCGTCCACCGAGTACTTCTGCCCGATGGATCCGGGGGTGCTCTCCGACTGGCCCAGCCGATGCCCGATCTGCAACATGACGCTCGTCCGCCGCGAGCGGGGCGACATGGCCCCCTTGCCGAACGGGGTGCTCGCCCGCGTGCAGTTGAGCCCCTACCGGGTGCAGCTCGCGGGGATCGCGGCGGCGGAGGTGGATTATAGGCCCCTCGAAAAACGGCCCGGGGGCCCGGTGCGATCGATCCCCGAGGATCCGGGAATGGTGTCGCTCGAGCTGTTCGCCGACGAAGCCGGCGAAGTCCGCGAAGGGATGGCCGCGGAGGTCGATGCAGGCGGCGGCCCGTTGGCGGCGACGGTCGTCGGCGTCGAACGCGTCGGGGCGATTTGCCGGGCCCGGCTCCGCATCGACGTGCCGCTCGGCGGCCTGCCGAATTCGGGCCTGAAGGGTGCCATCAAGCTACTCGCGGCCGACCTGCCCCGTTCCGCGATCGGCCCCGCGAACCTCCGCCCCTGTCGCCGGGCGAGCCTCGCGTGGCGTATCGGTGCCCCGCCCATCCGGGAGTCGTCCGCGAGGCGGCGGGTGCCTGCCCGAACGACCGCGGGGCTCGCCCGGGTCGCGCTGGCGGCCGACCGACGCCTCCGATGGTGGTGCCCCATGCACCCGGGCGTGACGGCCGAGAAGCCGGGCGCCTCCTGCGATGCCTGCGGTGGCATGAAGCTGGTCCCCCGGATCGTTGCGTATGCCCCGCCGGGGCGGGTCCTCGCCGTGCCCGAATCGGCCGTGATCGACACCGGCACGCACAAGGTCGTCTACCTGGAGCGGATGCCGGGCGTCTACGAGGCGGTGGAGGTGAAGCTGGGCCCGCGGCCTGCGGCGAGTCCTACCCGGTCATCGACGGCCTGGAGCCGGGCCAGCGGGTCGTCGCGTCGGGCGCTTCCTCGTCGACGCCGAGACGCGGCTGACGCCCGGCCTCGCGGTCGCTTACTTCGGCGCCACCGCGACCGGCGACTCATCTTCGCAGGCCCGTCCCACGGCCGAGGCGACGCCCGCCAAGTGCCCCGTGACCGGCCTGAAGCTGGGCTCGATGGGCGAGCCGGTTTCCGTCGCGATCGGCGGCCGGACGGTGCTGCTCTGCTGCGCCGCCTGCAAGCCGAAGCTGGAGGCCGACCCGGATCGCTACCTGGGCGGCAAGCCGTCGGGGGCGGGGGCGAAGGCGCCGTGATCGACCGCCTCATCGACTGGTCGATCCGACGACGTTGGCTGGTCATCGGCCTCGGGCTCTTGTTGGCGGCCGCGGGGGCGTGGTCGGCGGCCGTGGCTCCGGTCGATGCGATCCCGGACCTCTCGGAGAACCAGGTGATCGTCTCGGCCGACTGGCCCGGCCACGCGCCCCTGGAGGTCGACTCCCAGGTCGCCGGGCCGCTCTCCAACGCCTTCCGGGGCGTCCGCGGCGTGAAGGACGTCCGATCCTCCAGCGACGTCGGCTATGCCTGGCTGTCGATCATCTTCGACGACTCGGTTTCGCACGAGGACGCCCGGAGATCGATCGCCGATCGGCTGGCGAATGCATCGATCGCCCTGCCGAACGGGGTGGCGCCGAAGCTGGCCCCCGATTCGTCGGCCACCGGCCAGATCTTCTGGTACACGGTCGAAGGGGGGGCGCTCGACCCCGGCCGGCTGCGCGGCATCCAGGACGGCTACGTCCGGGGCCAGTTGGCCTCGGTACCGGGAGTGGCCGAGGTCGCCAGCGTCGGCGGCTGGCCGATCGAGTTCCAGGTGGAGCTCGATCCCGATCGTTTGAGGGAGTACGGCCTCGTCGGCGACGATGTTCGGAAGGCGGTCGAGCGGGCCGATGCGGTGGCCGGCGCCCATGTCCTGCTGAAAGGCGGGGCCGAGTACACCGTCCGCGCCTCGACCCGGCTGGGCCAGTCGGCCCCCGACGAGCGCCTCCTGGCCGAGGTCCGCCGCGAGCTGGAACTGGCCCCGGTCCCGCTGCCCGATGGCGGTTCGGCCCCGCTTTCGAGGCTCGCGTCGATCGCGGTCGGCCCCGGGCCTCGCCGGGGCTCGCTGGAGAAGGACGGCAACGAGGCGGTCGGCGGCGTGGTGCTGATGGCCCACGGCGAGAACCCACGGGCCGTCACCGATCGGATCAAGCGGAAGATCCGGGAACTCGATCCGGGCCTGCCCCCGGGCGTGAAGGTCGTGCCGTTCTACGACCGGACCCCCTGATCGACGGCGTCGTGGGCACGGTGTCGGGCACCGTGATCGAGGCGATGATCACGTCGACGCTCTGCGTCCTGCTCGTGCTGCTCCACCTGCGGGCCTCGTTCATCATCGCCGCGACCCTGCCGCTGGCGGCGTTCTCGGCGTTCGCCGTCCTGGGGATGCTCCGAGGGCTGGGCGTCGCCGACGTCGAGGTCAACGCGATGTCGCTGGCGGGCATCGCCATCTCGATCGGCGTGCTGGTCGATTCGTCGATCGTCGTCACCGAGAACGCCATGCACCGGCTCCGCGAGCGGTTCGGCGACGGCCCGGTGGCGGGCGACGTCCGGCCGATCGTGGCGAGGGCCTGTCGCGAGGTCGGCCGGCCGATCTTCTTCTCGGTGCTCATCATGCTGCTGTCGTTCCTGCCGGTGCTGGCCCTGGGCGGGATCGAGGGGAAGATGTTCCGGCCTTTGGCAATCACCAAGTGCCTGGCCCTGGCGACGGTGGCCGTCCTGGCGGTCACCTTGGTGCCGGCACTCTGCAGCCTCCTCTTGCGGGGCCGGATGAAGGGGAAAACGACAGCCCGGCGGTCCGGCCCGTCGTTGCGGGCCTATCGGCCGATCCTGGAATCGGTGCTCGATCGCCCGGGGCCGCTGGCCTGGGTCCTCGCCGCCACGGCGGTGCTGGGGCTGCCCCGTCGGTTTGCCCTGGCTTTGCCGGCTGACAATGGCAGCCGGCCTGATCGGCGGCTGGTTGGCGACCCGATCGAGGGCCGGCCGATGGGCCAGCGCGGCGTCGCTGATCTTGCTGGGCCTGGCGGCCGATCGCTGGGTCGAGCCTCTGGGGCGGCAGTTCCTCTCGCCGCTCGACGAGGGGATGGTGATGGACATGCCGATTACCGTGCCGAGGGCCTCGATCGCGCGGTCGGCCGACGACCTGAAGGCCCGCGACATGGTGCTCTGCCGGTTCCCCGAGGTGGCCATGGTCGTCGGCAAGGCAGGACGCGCCGACACCGCCACCGACCCGGCCCCGCCCGACATGATCGAGACGATGGTCGAGCTCCGCCCCCGCGAATTCTGGCCCCGACGCGCGATGGACCCCCGCGATGCCGCCCGACAGTCGAAGGCGGTCGTCGAGGCCCTGATTTCGAGGGGTGTCATCGGCCGCCCTTCCGATCCCGATGCGATGGCCAGGTCCGCGACGGAGGCGGTGCTGCCGAGGCTGGACGCCCTCCTTCGCGAACACGCCTACCAGCGATACAGGGAGGCCGACCGGACCTTCGGCCACGACCCTCTATTGCCGCCCTCGGGTGCCGAACGGCGTCGATGGGCGGCGTCGCCGCGGGAGGTCGACCGCGAACTGATCGAGCGGGCCGGCGAGGCTTGTACGCGGCTGCTGGTCGAAACCTGATCGTGCAGTCCCCCGCGAAGGATCGCCCTGATCGGGGCGGTGGAGCGGATCGAGGCCCTCCGGCAGAACCCGCCGCCCTCGGCCCATCACCACCACGATCCGACCCCGGGCGGCGCCATGTCGAGGTCGGCCAGGCCGCCGGGCGGCATCCTGTCGCCGCCGATCCTGGACGAGCTCCAGGCCGAGCTGTCGCCCTCGTTCACGAGGTCGCTGGTCCTCTGGAAGAAGTCGCGGGAAACCTTGCTGGGATTCGGCGGCGAGCTGGACAAGGCCGTGAGCATGCCGGGCTGGACGAATGTCTGGACCTTGCCGATCCAGAACCGCGTCGACATGCTGGCCACCGGCGTGAACACGGCGATCGGCGTCCGGGTCCTGGGCCGGAGCCTGGACGACGTGGTCGACGCCTCGAACCGGATCGCCGCGGTGCTCCGCCGCATCCCGGGCGCCGCCGACGTGGTGGCCGACCCGCTCCGGGGCAAGGGGGCGGTCGACGTCCGGCTCGACCGCGAGCGGGCGTCAACGCTGGGCGTCGACGCGGCCGAGGTCGCCGGCGAGGTCGAGCTGGCCGTCGGCGGCAAGGTCGCCGGCTCGGTCGAGCACGGCCGCGATCGTTACCCGATCCGAGTCCGTTACGCCCGCGATTTCCGGGAGGACGAGGGGTCGGTCGCCCGGATCCTGGTCCGTTCCCGCGCCGATTCGGGCCTCGTGCCGGTCGCCGCCGTTGCCGACGTCCGGGTCGTCGAGGGGCCGGCCACCGTGAAGGCCGAGAACGGCCTGCTGCGGAATTACGTGCGACTGAACCTCCGCGGTCGGGACGCCGAGGACTTCATCGAGGAAGCCAGGAAGGCCATCGCCGCCGAGGTCCCCTTGCCCCCCGGCGCGTTCCTGGAATGGGCCGGCCAGTTCGAGCACCAGGCCCGCGCCAGGAAGACCCTGCTGCTGGTCGTGCCGGCGGTCCTGGCGTTGATCCTGCTAGTCCTCCACGCGACGTTTCAAGACGCGGCCGATGCCCTGCTCATCCTGCTGACGGCCCCCGGCGCAATCGCCGGCGGCGTGATCTTCCAGCGGCTCACCGGCGAGCCGTTCTCGGTGACGGTCTGGGTCGGCTACATCGCCGGCTTCGGCATGGCGGCGGCGACCGGCGTGGTGATGCTGGTCTACCTCCGAGACGCGGTGGAGAAGGCCGGCGGGCTCGGGGGTTTGACCCCCGAAGGACTTCGCCAGGCCGTGCTCGATGGGGCGGTGCAAAGGCTCCGGCCCAAGCTGCTGACCGAAGGAACGACGATCCTCGGCCTGGCGCCGGTCCTCTGGGCTTCGGGCGTCGGCTCGGAGGTGATCCGGCCGATGGCCGCGCCGGTCATCGGCGGCCTGCTCGTCGCCGACGAGGTGATCGACCTGCTGATCCCGGTCCTCTTCTACCGGATCCGGCTCGCCAGGCTCCGGCGCATGGAAGGGGATCGGCCCCATCCTCCCCGGGCCGTCGCCTGAGACCCGGATTGCTGCGGGGCGTCGGGCCGCTCCGATCCCGATCAGCCGAGCACGGGATTCAGGCCCATGTTCCGGCGCATCTCGGCGCGCTGCTTCTCGTAGTGCATCAGCAGCTTGCGGTCCTTGCGGTGCTGCCGCTCCTTCTTGGCCTGGGCGGCGAAGACCAGCCGTCGCTTGCCGACGCTGGTGAGGTCGCCGCGGCCCCGGTATCGCCGGCGGAGCCGGCCGGCCGGCTTCTCTCCGAAGGCCTCGAACAGCTCGTCTTCCAGGCTGACGTAGAACTGGGCGTGGCCGGGGTCGCCCTGGCGGGCGCACCGTCCGGCGAGCTGGCGGTCGATCCGCAGCGATTCGTGCCGCTCGGTGCCGATGACGTGCAGCCCGCCGAGTTCGGCGACCCCCTCGCCCAGCTTCACGTCGGTGCCGCGGCCGGCCATGTTGGTGGCGACCGTCACCTTGCCGGGCTGGCCGGCCAGGCTGACGATCTGGGCCTCGATCGCGTGGTTCTTGGCGTTCAAGACCTGGTGCTCGATCCCCGCCTCGGTCAGGAGGCCGCTGAGCTTCTCCGACCGCTCGATCGACCGGGTGCCGACCAGCACCGGCACCCCCTTGCCGTTGAGCCGGATGATCTCGTCGGCGACGGCGCGGAACTTCTCGGACTCGGTCGAATAGACCCGGTCGGGGGCCCAGACGCGTCGGCAGGGGCGGTTGGTGGGGACCTTGAAGACGCCCGTCTTGTAGACCCGCGCGACCTCGCCGGCGTCGCTGGTGATCGTGCCGGTCATGCCGGCGAGCTTGCGATACCGCTTGAAGAAGTCCTGCACGGTGACCCGCGCCGCCGTGATCGTCTCGAGGGTGACCTCCAGCCGCTCCTTGGCCTGGATCGCCTGGTGGAGGCCGTCCTGCCACTGCCGGCCGGGCATCATACGGCCGGTGAACTCGTCGACGATCACGATCTCGTCGTCGTGGACGACGTATTCCTTGTCGCGGATGTAGCCGATCTGCGCCCGGAGGGCCCGCTCGACGTACTCATAGAGCTGGTCGACGGTGAGGCTGCGGAAGGCGTGGCCCTTGGCCTTGGCCTGCACCTTGCGCCGCCCCTGGGCGTTGAGCTCGGCCTTCTTCTCCATCAGGTCATACTTGAAGTCCTTGCCGCGGACCAGGGTGGCGGCGAGCTGGTCGGCGCCCAGGTAGGCGTCGGCCTCCTCGGGGGTCGGCTGGTTGTTGGCGCCGATGATCAGGGGCGTCCGGGCCTCGTCGATCAGGATCGAGTCGGCCTCGTCGACGATGGCGAAGTGGTGGCCCCGCTGGACCGGCCGGCTGCCCTCGGCGCCTTCGGTATTCTTCCCCAGGAACGCCTGCTCGAACGATTTGCGGTGGTTGTCGCTGGCGCCCGACTGGTACTTCTTCAGCTCGTCGCGGAGGAAGTCGAAGCCGAATTCCTTGCTGGTGCCGTAGGTGATGTCGCAGTTGTACGCGGCCCGCCGCTGGCCGTCCTGCTGGCCGGTCTGGATGCAGCCCACGGTCAGGCCCAGCAACTGGTAGACCGGCGTGTTGAACTCGGCATCGCGCGACGCCAGGTAGTCGTTGACGGTGACGACGTGTACGCCCTTGCCCTGCAACGCGTTCAGGTAAGCCGGCAGGGTGGCGACCAGCGTCTTCCCTTCGCCCGTCTCCATCTCGGCGACGCAGCGATAATGGATCGCCGCGCCGCCGACGAGCTGGACGTCGAAGTGCCGCTGCTTGACGGTCCGCTTGGCCGCCTCGCGGACCAGGGCGAACGCCTCGACCAGCATCGGGTTGAGCGACTCCCCCTGGCGGACCCGCTGCCGCAAGGCCTTGCTCCTCGCCAGGATCTGGGCGTCCGACTCCTGCTTCAGGGCCGGTTCCAGCGCATTGACCTGGTCGGCGAGCAGGGCGAACTTGCTCAATCGCCCGGCGTGCGTCGGCGCGGCGATGCGTCGGACGCGGTTCAACCACATGGGGCCCAAGCGGCTCGGCATCGTTCCACCTCGCCCGAATTCCCGGGGCACGGATCGGGTTGTCTGTTCGGCGGGCGGGCGGTCGATGCCTCGGTGCGAGGGTTCGCCGCCCTTCCCCCCTAACGGGACGGCCACCGGGCCTATCCTCCCGAGGATTTGTCCTTCTTGGCCGCCAGCGCCCCGTGATTGTTGGGGTCGAAGTAGAGGTACCCCCCCGGGGAGGGCCACGGCTTGTCTTCCTGGAGCCATTCCCCGAGCCGCCGCCACTTCTCCGCGTCCTCCGGGTCAGCGGTGGACGGCTCGCTCGCTACCTTCGTCCGCCAACGGAGCCATTTGTTCTTGTCGCTGACCAGGAAGAGGCCGAGGCCGTCCACCCACTTGATTTGCTTGAATCCGATCGCGTCGGCCCCCCGGGCCCGCTCGGCCTGCTTGATGAAGCCGGCGAGCTTGCAGAGATCGGCCATGTCCGGATCGGGCTGGGTTATGTCCTCGACTCGCCCCGGCCCCGGCCAGGCTCGGCCGATGCGGATCCCCCCCGGCGCTTCCTTCACATCGATCCGCACTAAGATCCCTGCGGCTCCGCGCTGGACTGAATCGTCGGGCAGGACGATCGCCTCATCGTCGAGCAAGGCCAGGGTACGGAGCTTCCCGTCCACCACCTCGGCGACCGGTTCGCGATACCGGATCGCGACCGAAACCTTGTTGGGGTAGGTCCTTCGGATCGTTCCGACCTCGGCCACCCAGTGCGAGTGGTTGCGGAAGGCCCGCCGGAGGTCGTCGGCAGGGATCGCCAGGGCGTCGATCGCCTCGGGCAGCCCGGAGCCCCGGCGGACCTCCGACAGCAAGGCGGACGGTCCCCCTTTGATCCACTTCGGCGGGGGCGGATCGAGGGCGATTTCGGTGAACGGGAGCCGTCGGGCCGGACGGGTTTCCAGCCAGCGTTCGCCCCGGAGCCAGCCCAGGCGGGCGAGGACCAGGCCGGCGGTCGTCAGGCCGGTTACGAGGCCGGCGCGGACTAACCGCCGACGGGAGAGGTTCCGGGGCGGCGGATTCAGGGCCGGAGCGGGGCCGATCCCGCCCGCCGTAGCCTCGCGGGGCGGTTCGATTGCCGTGGTCGGACGGGGAACGCGGTGTTCCATCACCCTCCCCCATTCCCGTGGGTTGCCTGCGGCCGCGATCCGAATCCTATTATACTAGACGGGCGACGGCTTCCAGACCTGGATTTGCAGTTCGAGGTCATATCCGAGCCGGCCCCAGACTTCCTGGTGGATCCGGTCGATCAGGCGGATGACGTCGGCCGACGAGGCGCCCGGGTGGGCGACGATAAAGTCGGCGTGGCGTTCCGAAACCTCGGCCTCCCCTTCGCGGATCCCCTTCAGGCCGGCGCGTTCGATCAGGGCCCCGGCGGTGAGTTCGGGGTTCGGGTTGCGGAAGATCATGCCGCACGACTGGTGGCCGTAGGGCTGGTGCTCCTTCTTGACGATCCAGATCCTCCGCATCCGCCGGACGACCGCCTCGGGATCTTCCGGTTCCAGGGCGAACTCGGCCGACAGCACCAGGGCGTCGTCCAGGTTCGAGCCGCCCGCCTCGAAGTCGAGGGCGTCGCGTTCCCGCTCCTCGATTTCCCCGTCGCCGTTGACCAGCGTCACCCGGCGGACGCACGGGCCGATGGAACCCTGCCGGCCCCCGGCATTGCCGCGGAGCGCGCCGCCGACGGTGCCCGGGATCCCGGTCAGGTTTTCCAAACCGCCCAGGCCGGCGCGGGCCGCCTGCGAGATCAAGGCGGTGAGCGGCACGGCGGCGCCGGCCTCGATCCGGTCGCCCTCGTGGGAGACGTCGGAGAAGGCCGGGCTTTCCAGGTGGATGACCAGCCCGGGGACCCCCTCGTCGGCCACCAGCAGGTTCGACCCGCCGCCGAGCACACGCCAGGGCAGCCCCTCGGCATTGGCGCGATCGATCAGCCCCGAGACCTCCTCGGCGGTCCGGGGGCGCGCCAGATAGGCCGCCGGCCCGCCCAGTCGGAACCAGGTATAGGGCGCGAGCGGTTCATCGGCCCGCACGATGCCGGCAAAATCGTCGAAAACACCCATCGGCATCCCAGTTTAAGACCCCGTGACGGTTGAGATCGTAGCCGCAGGTCCCGAAACCGTCAAGCAAGGCCGGATGGTGCCTGCATGCGTGCTGGTGGGGCGCCTCCCCCGGTATCCGGGGCGAACGGCGACGACGCTGCCAACTCCTTGGGGCGTGCAAGCCCCCCAGGCCGAACGTCCGGCGATCGACCCACGATCTCCAGCGTGGCCCCTTGCCCTCGGAAACCCGGGGGGGCGGGCCCGAGATCGCCCCCAGGCCCAGAGCAAGCCTCACCGATTCACCCGGATGGACCGACATCCTGCGCAGATCCGGTCGATTCTCGTCGGCCAGGCGGGTGGGGTTGGTCTGCGTCCCCGGGGCCGTTCGGGCGTCGGGGTAACCGCCCATCGTGCGGCCCGCGTGGTTTTCCGTAACCGGAACGGTCAAACCGGCACATGGCACGGTTTTTTGGTGGACTTGTGCGAATCGCGCGTTTTAGCGTGGCACGCGGCGTCCCTGTCGAAACCGCACCCTCGCCTTCTCTCCAGCGATGGGAGGTCCCAAGATGTCGGAGCCACGTACCCTGCTGCGCCCCGATTCGCACCCCAAGGTCCCGTCGCCCGCCGTTCGCGCGTGGCGGCCCCGGCCCGCGGCCTTCGCCCTCGCGGCGATGGCCGTCGCCCTCCCCATCGGCGTCCCGATGGCCCGGGCCGACTTCACGTATACCATCGTCGCCCCGACGCTGGCCCAGAACGACAACCCGGCCCTCTTCGGGACCTCTTGGGTATCGACGATCACTTTCGACAACGGCAACGCGACGAACATCAACCAGGTCTACAGCTACGCCAACATCGTCCGGTTCGGCACGTCATCCGTCGGCGGCACGTTCGCGATCGCGGCAGACCAGCCGCAATCGATCACGTTCGAGGGCGTCTCGACCAACATGTTCGCCACGACTGACGCCCTGGGGAACTTGATCCTGGCCCAGCCGTTCGACTCGTCGGTGATCGTGACCGATGCGGCGGTGATCCAGCAAGGCACGAACGTTGCTCGGCTCAGCAAGTGGTGGGTCACCGGCACCTGGCAGGGCGAGAAGAAGCTCGACTCGCTCGGCAATGTGATCGCCAGCAGCTTCGGCGGCGTCCGCGCCGTGCCCGAACCCTCGTCGCTGGCGCTCTCCGCCATCGGGCTGGCCGGCCTGCTGGGCATCGGCCTCCGGCATCGCCGGGCCGCCGCCACGGGGTGAGGGATCGCCCCTGAATCCGGGGTTGGCGGGGAGGGAGCATCGCAGGCCGCGTCGGACGGCCCGGCCGCCCCGCGACAACCCCGCGGATGCCGTCACGCCGATCCCCGCCTCGATCGCGGGCGGAAATGCCTCGAACGCCGGGCCTGAGTACCCTCAGGCCCGGCCGGTGGCCTGTCATCCCACCCCACCGTCGGGGTTTTGGGTCGCCGCGCGGATCAGAGGTCGTTGTGACCGCTGGATGTGCGGTTCTTCCTGATCCGGGTCGTGGAGTCGTAGGTAAACGACCCCAGGTCGAAGACGTAGACGCCGCCGCCCAGGCCGTCGCCGTCGTTGCCGCCTCGGCACCCTCCGCCGCCCAGCGCGAGGTTCTTCTCGACCGTGCAGGCCGTCATCGAGGCGGAGGAGCCCCAGGCCACGGCCAGCCCGCCGCCCAGGCCGTCGCCGCCCGAGCCTCCCGAGCCGCCGATCGCCAAATTGCCGGAGATCGTGCTGCTCAGCACGTTCAGCGTCGACGGGTCGTTGAAGGCCCCCCGCAGCGCGCTGCCGCCGACACCCAGGCCGGCGCCGACCCCGTCGCCGCCCGCCCTGCCGCCGGCCCCGTCGCTGCCCTGGGCCACGTTGTCGTTGATGACGCAGCCGACGAGCGTCGCGGCCGATCCGGAAGTGATATCGACGCCGCCGCCGAAGGCGTAACCCGCGGACGTGGCCGTGTGGAGCCCGCCCCCGGCGCCCCCGGGGCCGGCGATGGCGCCGTTGCCGAGGATCCGGCTATTCGTCACGGTCAGCCGGGATCCGGAGCTGGCGACGATGCCGCCGCCGAAGCCGACGCCGCCGGGGCCGGTGGCCGTCGTGGCCCCCTGGGCGATGTTGCCGCTGATCAGGGAGTCCGCGATGGACATAATGCCGATGTCGGAGACGCCGCCGCCGTAGGCGGCCCCCGAGCGGGTGTCCCGCGTGAGATCCCCGCCGGTGCCGCCCACGGCGAGGTTGTTGGTGATCTGGCAGCCGATGATGTACATGGTCCCGCCGCCCTCGTTCATCACGCCGCCGCCGTCGCCCTGGTTGTTGGCGCCGCCGGCGCCGCCGATCGAGCGGTTGTTGCTGACCCGGCAATTCGTGAGAGTGGTGACCGTCCCCACGCCCTCGCTCACGATCGCGCCGCCGTTGGAGGTGTTCAGGGCCCCCGCCTGCGAGAGGTTGTTGGTGAACGTGCAGTTGGTCAGGGTCGCCGTGGACGGGGTGTTGTCGCCGTGCAACCCCGTCCCGGCGTTGGTCTCGATGGCGCCGCCCAGGGAGTAATAGCCGGCGCCGTCGGCCGAGACGACGGTGTTGCCGGTGAAAAGGCAATCGGACGCCGTCAGGGTCGCCCCGTTGTAGTTGTCGATGGCGCCTCCGGCGCTGCCGCCGAGGTTCGAGTTGGCGTCGCCGCCGCCCAGGACCTGGTTGTTCGCGAACGTGCAGCCGGATGCGATCGTGGTGCCCAGGTTGAACAGGGCCCCGCCGAACTCGTCCTGTCCGTTGACGCCGAGCGTCGGGTGGCCGACGGCCTGGTTGTAGCACAGCGTATCCTGCACGAGGACGAGCGTGGCGCCCGGCCCGTTGAGGATGCCGCCGCCGCCATAAGTGAGGATGCCGCCGCCCGGTGCCGTGTCGTAGCGGCCGTGGGCGATCGTCAGGTTGCCGAGCGTCAACGTCACGCCGCCGGCGACTTCGAAGACGCGGGACGCGTCGTTGCCGCTGATCGTCAGCTTCGAGGCGCCGGGGCCTTCGATGTCGAGGCTCTTGGAGATCGAAAGCGGCCCTTGCGCCAGGGCGATCGTACTCCCCTTGAGCTGCCTGGCGAAGGCGATCGTCGTGCCGGGGGACGCGGCGGCGATCACCGCACGGAGCGTGCCGCTACCCCCGTCGTCGGCGGGGCTCGTGACCGTCAGCGTGCTGGGAACGGACCGGTCTTCGAGGACCGTCAGCGGGGAGATCGCGCACCGGCCCGGCCGCCGGCCCGGCCTCCTCGAAGATCGCAACCCGAGCGACCTTGCCAACGTTGCCAATCCCATGTTGCTTGCCTCACACAAAGAGGAGTGATGTTGTAAACGCGAGTAACACGACTCGCTAAAGGCAGGATCTTAATCAGTTAGTTTATTGTCAAGCAAAAATCACGAATAAAAACATGGTTTTTCCTAAGTTGTAGGGTGGGAAATTCAAGGCGTAATCCTGGCCTGGGGCCGGCGCCCGGTGTCGAACGCTGGCATCGGGGATTTCGTGTGAGGGGGCCGTCGCCGTACCCTCTCGGAAGAAGTTCAGGATCGGCGAGACGCCGACGTCCCGCCGCGCGGCCCCGGGGACGCTGCGTCCTTTTCCCGAGCGGCCGAGCGTGGATACCGGTATTCCTTCCCGGCGGCCGACAGCCCGCCGGGGGGTGAGGGCGTCGTCGGGGCGACCCGTGGCCGGCCGCGCCTCATCGGTCAAGGGCCCAGGCCCGGTCACTCCGGCGGCGAGGTGGCCCCGGGGGCATCGCCCCGCTTCGATCCCCCCGGCTCCCGCATGGGCCCCTTCCACACGGGGTGTTCCAGGTCCCAGAGCTTGAAGTCCGCGAGGGTGATCTTGGCCTCGCCGGGGGTCTCGATGAGGCTACCCGTGCCGACGTCCATCCGCTTCAACTCTTCGGGCAGTCCGACCGGCGGGCCGATCTCGCGATCATTCACGAAGATGCGCAGCGATTTGTCACGAATGACGACGAGGAGTTCGTTCGGCTGCTCGGCCGGGCGCATCGCATCCTGGCAGGGTCGTGGCGGGAGTGCGAGGATCGAGCCGCCGTATACCGACTTGCCGACCTCCACCGACCCGTCATTCCACAGGTGGACCCCGAAACACTGCCCTTGCCGCGACGGTCCCGCGATCCAGATCGACATGGCGGCCCGGCCTTCGCTCTCGACCCGGCCCGTCAGGCGCGCCGCGAACTCCCGCACAACCAGGTCCCTGATCCGATAGGTCCGGTTGAAGTCGTGCCCCTCGAGGTAGTGATCGACAAAGCCGACACCTTGGACATAAGTCCGTTCCAGCTTGGGGTCGCCGGATCCGACGCCGAAGCCCCCGATCCCCGGGCCCTCTTGATCGGCCAACGCCGGCACGAGCCGTTCCAGATCGGCGGGGAGTTTCAAGGCGGCCGCCGCCGGGGTGACGGGTTCGGGATGGTCCAGGTCCCAGACGGTAAAGTGCGTCAATTCGATCCTGGCCTCGCCGCCGCCCCAGCAGAAGCCGGCCCGCTGGGGCTCGCAGGGTACGGTATGTTCGGGCAGCTCGATGGGCTCGCCGATGGGTTGATCGTTCACGAAGACCCGGAGCCGTCCGTCCTGCACGATCACGAGGAGGTCGTTCTCCTCGCCGACCGGTCGTGCCACGTCTTTCCAACTTCGCCTCGTTCGCGGGAACGTCAGCGAATCGGTCGAGGCCCACCGGATCTGCGAGACCTCCAGGACTCCATCGGCCCTCGCATGGACCGCGATCGGCGGCTGGCCGAGCAGGATCATCGAAATCGCCGCGTGATCCCCGCCGTCCGCCCGGCCGCCCAGCCGGCAGGCGAAGTTCCGCAGGATCTCGTTGGTAGCCCTGCGCGAGCAACGCCAGCCATTGCCCGGGAGCGGCTTGAACTCCATGACCTCGCATTCCTTCGTGAAGTAATATTCAAAGTTGAATTTTCCATCGCTCTCGCCAGGTTCGGGGGGGGCATGGCCGGTCCATCGAAGGTCCCAGTCGATCGTCGGCTTCATCCGGGCCAGCTCCGCCGGCGTGAGGAACTTTGCCGGCTTCCTCGGCGATTCCTCCGCGGGCGGGTCGGCCGTCGCCCGGCCGTTCGCGGGCCACAGCCGCGCCGCGGCCAGGCCGACCAGGGCTAGCATCGCCAGCGCCCCCAATACTCCCAGGGACCGCGCCCAGGGCCGGGCCCATCGTCTCGACCTGCGGCGTACCCGTTCCCCGCTGGGGATTTGCTCGTCGGCGAGCAGGGCCTCGAGCGCGTCGCCCACCTCGGTGGCGGACTGGTACCGCTTGTCGGGGTCGTGGGCGTGCAGCTTCTCGATCACGCGGGCCAGGCCCTCGGGGACCTGCGGGTTCCAGTCCCGGGGCGGCCGGGGTTGGGCCCTGGAAACCGCCTGGAGGACGGCCGTCGTCGTCGCGCCGTTAAACGGCTTGCGGCCGGTCGCCATCACGTAGAGGACCGACCCCAGGCTGAACAGGTCGGACCGATGGTCCAGCGGCTGGCCGTCGGCCTGCTGCGGCGACATGTACTGCGGCGTCCCGGCCAGGCAGCCGACCATCGTCAGGTCGTCCCCTTCGGCGGCCTTGGCCAGGCCGAAGTCGGCGATCTTGACCCGCTCGATGTGGTTCTCCAGCAGCAGATTCGCCGGCTTGATGTCGCGGTGGATCAGGCCCTGGGCGTGCGCCGCGGCCAGCCCGCGCGCCGCCTGCATGCCGATGCGCAGCACCCGCTCCAAGCCGAGCAGGCCGCTCTGCTGGAGCCGCTTCTCGAGCGAGCACCCCGTCACGAACTCCATGACCAGGAAGGGAAAGCCGCCGCCGCCCTCGCCGACCGCCAGGATCATGACGACGTGGTCGTGGGAGACGGCCGCCTGCTTCTGCGCCTCGCGCTGGAAACGCTGGCGGGCCAGCCCGCTGGCCGCCAGTTCCGGCTTGAGGAACTTGATCGCGACGATCCGCTGCAACTCGCTATCCCAGGCGCGATAGACGATCCCCATCCCCCCCGCGCCGATCCGCTCCAGGACGTCGTATTGCTGGATCCGGCCGATCGCGTCGGCGCGCGCGGGCGGATCCAAATAGGGCAGGGGCGTCGGGTCGAGGGTGGCGCCACCGCCCGGGCCCTGGGTGGTCGACCACGACGCGGCGGCCGAGGGCCCGGGTTTTTTCAGCTCTTTCAGGACGCGCCCGAGGGCGGGGCCCAGGGACAGGGTGTCCTGGCCGGCCGCGACGGCGGCATCCAGCAGGCTGCTGTCGGAGGCCAGGCCCTGGAGGGTCTGCTGGCAGGCGGGGCATCCGCCCAGGTGGGCGGCGAGCTCCGCCTGCTCGGTCTCGGGCAGGTCGCCGGCCAGGTGATGCCGCCAGCGATCGGGGGGGGGACAATCGGAAGGTGCCATGTCGATCGTCTCGCCTTCGGGATCGATTCCACATTACGTTCCGCTATCCGAGCGGCCCCGCGGGGCCCTCCCTCACTCGTCATCCAGCTCGCGGATCACGCTCCGGATCCGGTCGAGCACGCGGCTCTTGGCCGTGTAGAGCGCGCCCAGGCTCAGGCCGAGGTCGTCGGCAACCTTCGCCGCTTCCTGGCGCTCGACGGTCGTGCGCCAGAAGGCCTGCCAGTGCGACTCCGCGACCAGCCCGCGGACCTTCGCCGCCGCCCAACGGAACCGGCCCCGATCGTATTCCTGCTGCCAGGCGGCCTCGTCGCACCCGCCCGGGGCCGGGCAATCCCGGAGCAAGGCCTCCGCCTTCAGGCCGTTCTGCTCGCGGGGGCCGCGCCAGCGGTGGGCGAACATCCGGCAGTACCGGTCGTGGACCAGGCGGAACAGCCAGGTCCGGAACCTTGCCCGGCTCGGGTCATACTCATAGGCCCCGATGCCCCGGACGACGCCGCCGAAGACCGCCTGCGTCAGGTCGGCGGCGTCGGCGTCCTGCAGGCCCATCCGGCGCCCATACGCATAAATGAGAGGGCCGTACAGGTCGACGAACAGCGACCACGCCTCCTGGTCCCGGCGATCCCGAAGCCGATTCAACAGGCTGGGGGACGTGTTGACTCGATTCGCCATGCGACGGCCTCGTGGGCGCGGGGCGGAATCGTTCGGTTCAGCGCGTGCATGAGTGTGCGTCTTCGCGTGCTCAACAGAACACACCCTATGTTAATGTCTCCCGGCCCGGTCATCTTACGGAAAATGGACGAGCCCGTGATGTCGCCTGGTTTGAGCGGGTTGGACGGCCTTGGGGGCGGCCCTCGATCGGGCGGCATTCGGTCGCCACGGCTGCCACCACCTCACCATGGCTCGCTCGAAGGGATTCGCCCCACCTTTCACCTCGCCAGGTCGAACGGCAAATCGGCCGCGTCCATGTCGCGGACCGAGAGGCGGGCGAAGAGGGCCCGGGGCCGGTTGGCCCCCTTGGGCGTGAACCAGCAGACGATCCGCCTGGCGTCGCCGACCCTGGCCCCGGCCCCCGCGTCGTGGGGTGATTATCTCGGTTTCGGCGACGATGGACGTCGCCCGCTCCCCCGGGGCGTAGCCGGCGGATCGGCCGCGAGCGGCCCTGGCTTCGGGGTCGTCCTGGATGGCGAAGCCCTTGATCTTGCCGGGGGCGGGTTCCAGAATGGGGCCCATCTGCCCGACCCTTCGGTTCGTTCAGGCGTGTTCACGCTTCAAGGATGGCTCGATCCGAGGGGCGTGCTGCATGGATTTTGATGCGGAGCAGGAGGGCTACATGAATTTGGAGCATGCGGAAAGGGCCGAAGGTAGCCCCGATCCCGACCAACTCCGGATCCTCGGATTGAGCGAAGCCATTCTCGGGGCCATTTGCTCCCATGATGCGGGGGCCCTGGAGCCGATCCTGACGCCGGACTTTGCTTTCCTCGGAGATTCGGATCGACTCGATCGAAGCGCGTTCCTCGAAGGCGTCCGCTCGGGCGAGTTCGTCGCACTCGAGTCCCGTTTCGAATCGATTCGAGTCGAGATTCTGGGTCCGGTCGCCGTGGCCGCCGGGATTCAGCATGTCGAGGTCAAACTTCCCGACGGCATCCAGGGCACCTCTCGCGCGGCCTTCACGGACATCTTCGTCAAAGAAGGGACGGCGTGGCGCCTTCGGTTGGCCCACTCGGTGGAGCTTTCATAGACCGAGTCGCCCGACCCGAGGTTCATCCGGCGAGAGGGACCACGGCTTTTGCGGACGAGGCTACGGATCGACGCCGCCCCGGACTTCCGGGGCGGCGTCGATCCGCTTCGGCGGGTTGGGGCGAGGTTTCCCCACCTCTCACCTCGCCAGGTCGAACGGCAAATCGGCCGCGTCCACGTCGCGGACCGAGAGGTCGGCGAAGAGGGCCCGGGGCCGGTTGGCCCCCTTGGGCGTGAACCAGCAGACGATCCGCTTGGCGTCGCCGACCCCGGCCCCGGCCCCCACGTAATGGAACGAGGCATCGGCGGCCTGGTCTTCCGCGAACTGGCGGACCGGGGGCCGGTGGATCCCCCGCATCAGGAACAGGTCGTGCTGGGCGATCATCTCCTTCTCGACGGCCGTCCTCTCGGCCTCGGGCTTCCGGCTCGCCGCGTTGAACTTCGCGGTGTCGAAGGCCTCGAACGGCGAGTCGGGGAAGGCCCCGTCGTTGAACCTCGAGGCGGCGCCCAGGTAGGCGACCATCTCGGTTTCCGTGACGGTGGGCGCCGCCCGCTTCTCCAGGGCGTAGCCGTCGGGGGCATCGAGGCGGAAATCGCCGTCGTCCAGCTTCGGGTCGAGGACGATCTCGTGCTCCCGGTAGCCCAGCGGCGTTTGCTCGGACCATTCCGGCTCGGCCGCGTTGTTGCGATCGGGCGCCGAATCGAGGTCGAAGGCCCGCTCGTTGGGCAGCCAGATCCCCACCAGGCGCTTCGACGCCGGGTCGAACAGGAAATCCCGGCGGAGGTCGCCGCCCGAGCTCCCCTCGTCGATCAACGCACGGACGACGTTGGCCGGGCTCCGGTCGACCTCAACCGTGCCCTGGAGCGACACCGATTTCACCGGCAGCGACTTCGCCACGAGGCGGTCGCGGAGCGCGTCGCCGACCCAGGCGAACGGGCCCCTCGGGTCGGGCTGCTGCGTCGTCGCCTTGAGCACGGCCTGCTTCTTGCGGACGTCCAAGGACAGGACCCGGCCGGAACGGGCGTCGGTGATCTCGACGGGGCAGGCCAGAACCCGGTCGATTCACCCACGATTCGAAAGGCGGGGTCCATACGCCTACTTGAAATGGACGTAATTGCCGAGACGTCGGGTCTTGACAGTGGTGGTTCGCGACTGATAAGTTGCGAAGCACACGTCAAGTTCAAGATACTCCCGTCCCCAAATCCATGGTGACTGGTGTCTTGGTTGGATCTGAGCTGGATCATCCTCTCTCGATGGTCCTCTCCATGTTCCTGTCCCCCTCTCGATCCTCGAGGGCTCGCGCGCGTTTCACGATTTGACGCGAATCACTCCCGGGGCTGATCCTCTCCGGCCCCTGCTCGTTCTTCGCTGGTTTTTCGCACAGGTCTCCAGCCGAGCCCTCGATCGGCGGGTGGCAGTTCGCCCCCGCCGGGCGATCCGTCCGTTCTCGGTCCCCTTATCCCTCACCTCGAGGAGCACTGGCCCTCGTATGAATGCGCATCGAGACTCCCGCGGACGCTTCCCCGCTGTCATCCTGACTCTTGGCGGCCTGGCATCCGCCGGATCGTTGGGGTGTTCCGACAACCCGGCGGGAAATCCGCCGCGCGAGTCGATCTCCGTCCCTCGCGGCCGAGAGGCAGGCAAGGGGGCAACACCAGAGGACGCCAAGAAGAAAACCACGGGCGGTAACGGGGCCAACAAGCCTAGCCCTTAACGCGGGATCGACGATCTCGCAGGGCCGTTGTCCTCCCCCAGACGCACCCTTACGGGCCTCCCTCCGTGATCCCAAGCCGTTTCCTCCCTCCTCCATAAGTTACATCGGAAAGGCATGGAACCATGCAGCGTTCGAAAGTCCTTGCTCGATCCCGCGGCTTTACGCTGATCGAGTTGCTGGTTGTCATCGCCATCATCGGCGTGCTGATCGCGCTGCTCCTGCCCGCCGTGCAGCAGGCACGCGAGGCCGCTCGCCGCATCCAGTGCACCAACAACCTCAAGCAGCTTGGCCTCGCCGCGGCCAACTACGAATCGTCCAACGGCAGCTACCCGATGGCCTTCTTCTGGCAGAGTTTACCCGGTGGCAGCTTCGGCAACGCGCACGGCCCGCTGGTGGCGCTCTTGCCCTTCATGGAACAGGCGCAGTTGTTCAACGCCAACAACTTCTCCCTGGCCCAGTGGACCGACGCCAACGCGACCACCAGCGCCGCGGGAGTCAGCATGCTCTGGTGCCCGAGCGATGGCTCGATCAACTCGGCCATATGGACATATAATCCGGGCGAGATTTACAACAGTCTCCCGCTCAAGATGCGGTATACAAACTACAAGGGGAGCATGGGTTACTGGACCGGCGGTATCACCGGCGGGTCAGGCACCGCGGCCGAGAGGCTCCAGGCGATACTAAAGCACAACGGCGTGATCGTCACCAACGGCAGCACCAATGTGGCGATCAGGCGCTCGCCGGTCACGATCGCCCAGATCCAGGATGGCACGAGCAACTCGATCGCCTTCGGCGAGTTCGCCCACGGCCTGCTCAGCAAGACCGATTACACCCCCGGCTCCTTCTATGACTGGGGCTGGTGGACCTCCGGCAACCTGGGTGACTCCATGTTCACCGAGTTCTACCCGCCGAACGTGCAGAAGAAGTTGACGGGCCCCTGCCTCACCAGCGGCGGGGTGGTGGATCAGGGCGGCGGCTTCGTGGCCGGCGCCTCGAGCTTCCATCCCGGCGGGGCGAACGTCGCCATGGCCGACGGCTCCGTCCGCTTCATCAAGGAGAGCATCGATTCTTGGACGATCGACAGGGCCTCGTGCCTCCCGCCCAATGTGACCATGGTGACGCCTCAGGGAAATTTCAGCCTCAATGCGGGCGGCAGGGTCGGAGTCTGGCAGGCCCTCGGTTCCATCTCCGGTGGCGAGATCATCAGCGCCGACGCATTGTGATCGGCCCCACCCTCACCCGTCGCGCGGGCGACCCGCGTAGCGTCGCCCCGCCACGGGGGAGAAATCGGTGGCGGAGTTGAAAAGCGGGACAGTCTGGAAAGGGGCTTCCCTCGGGGCGGAGCCCATGCGAGTGGCGCCCGTCTGCCGCTTTCTACCGAGATTTGGGCCCAGATCCTCGGGGGCCCGGCATTTCGTCGAGTAGGGTTTGAGCGGGGCTTTCTCTCACGGGTTTCGCCAGCTGCGCCAGCGGGAACCCCTGGCCACCCCAGGCAAGCACCCGCCCGGCCTTGCAACCCGTATTCCCGGATGGATCCGAACAATCCGCATCCCCGATGCGGCCGGCCCCGGATATCTTCGCCGATTGGCGGATTTTGCCGCGCCGTCCCATCCCGCATGCTAGACTCGCCCGACGGGCGATGCGCCCCCCGTGCGGAATCGATCCCCGCAGTCGGGGCCGGCCCGGAGGAGCCTGTGATTCGTGGAGGAACCAGTTCGCCCGGATCTTTCCGCGCGATCGAGGTTCCTTTGCCATGTCCGTACCGCAAATTCCGCAGCATGGCCCGCTCCCGGATGCCATCGCCCATCTCCAGGCCGCCACCGAGCGGACGGCCAACCTCCCGAGCGGCCCGGTCGGCCAGTTCGTCAACCGGCGCGAGCCGAAGCCGACCCGGAATGATATCGCCATGGCCCCCGACCCGGTCGTCGCCGGGGTCGAGGCGGTCTTCGAGGAGGCGCGGCCCCTGGAGGGGCTCGTCGCCGGCAAGCCCGGGCCCAGGACGCCCGAGGGGAAGGCGATCTCCGCCCAGAATGCCCGGTCGCACGGGTGCTGCGCCGGGACGAAGAACGCCGTCGAGCAGGCCGAATTCGAGGGGCTTTATCGCGGCCTCGTGGATGAGTATGCGCCCGAGTCGCCCGAGGAGTGTTTCACCGTCGGCCAGCTCGCCGAGGCCCAGTTCCGGTACAACAAGTGCCGCCGGGCCATCCAGGCCAACGCCATCCACGCCGTCGACCGCTACAAGGCCGAGCGTCGCCGGCCTTTGGAGGATCGCCTGAAGGTGTTGGAGGCGTCGCTCGTACTGTGGGAGGACGCCAGCACCCGGTCGTTCAACACCGGCTTCGGCTACGGCAAGGCGTTCTTCGAGATCCTGCTGAAGGACATCGACCCGTCCAGCGGCGTCAAGAATTTGAGGTCGCCCGACGCCCGCGTGTTCTCCTACCTCCACGAGCGTTGCCTGGCGGACGAGGAGCAGGGCGAGCTGCTGAGGAAGTACCGCCGCGGCGCCGACCGGGGCAATGCCGACGAGTTCCGCGCCTACCAGCGGGCCGAGGAGAAGCTCCGCGACGAGTACTACAAGCTCTCGGGGTGGGTCGCCGGCCGGGTCCGCGAGCTCCGCTGCGAGCACGAGAAGCTGCGGCGCGACCTGGCCCACCTGGAAGCCCAGCCGGTGCACTCCGACCTGCAGGAGATGCTGTCGGAGGGGTATCGCAAGCTGGGCCGGTACCAGAAGGAAGCCGAGCT
This sequence comes from Isosphaeraceae bacterium, assembly GCA_046350035.1. GTDB lineage: Bacteria > Planctomycetota > Planctomycetia > Isosphaerales > Isosphaeraceae > CALLYK01. Next base: position 112,163 of record JAXMBD010000016.1, read on the forward strand.
GTCGATCCATCGGCATCGCAAGGCTTTGGAGGGGATCCGGGGGCGGATGATGACGTCGTACGACCGGCAGATGGGGCACATCCGGAAGAAGCACCCGGTGATGTTCATGGTGGGGCCGCTGGGGATCCACCTGCCGGACCAGCTGAGCCGGCTCTGCCCGTACGACCAGATCGACGCGATGGTCCGCATCCTGCTCCGCGAGCAGCGGTACTACGACCGGAACGCCCGAAACGAATCGCGCGAGGCCGCGGCGCGGTCGAAACCCTATGAGGCGGAACTGATTAGCGACGTGTGCTGGGACGGGGTGGACTCGGACGGCAAGGGCGGCAAGCGGATCATCGGCGGCGAGAAGTCGCTGATGCCGGCCCCGGGCGCCCCGAGGTCGCCGGACGAGCCCGATTCGCCCCGCTGAGGGGCGGGTTAGGACCCGTACAGTCGGCACAGGTGGCCCCCGAAAAACGGGGGCGGCGATCGGGGTCCGCTTCGATGAGATTACTCAACAAGCCCAGTAAGCTCGGAAGTGGGTGCAACGGGCGGAAGCGGCGGAAATGCGGCGGTTCGGGCTCGATTCGTCCGATCCATCGTGATAGATTCAAGCGTTCGCCCGCCTCCACCCCCCCACCCAGGCCGCGTGGGAGTTCGCTCATGCCCCGGTCCGGCTTCACCCGCCCCGCCCTGGCACTCCTCTTCATCGCGATCCCGGCCGTGGCCCAGGAGCCCGAACCGGTCCGCGAGCCGACCTGGACCGCCGAGCAAAAGGGCCACTGGGCCTACCAGAAGCCGGTCCGTCACCAGGTGCCGCGGGTGGATCGGCCCGGCTGGGACCGCAACCCGATCGACGGTTTCCTGCTCGACGCGATGAACGGCGTGGGGATCGAGCCGGCGCCGACGGCCGACCGTCGGACCCTGATCCGCCGGGTCACGTTCGACCTCACCGGCCTGCCCCCGACGCCCGAGGAAGTGGCCGTCTTCGAGGCCGACACCCGCGCGGACGCCTACGAGAAACTCGTCGATCGCCTGATCGCCTCGCCCCGTTACGGCGAGCGATTCGCGCGATTCTGGCTCGACCTCGCCCGATTCGCCGAGAGCGACGGCTTCAAGTCGGACAAGGCCCGCCCCAACGCCTGGCGATACCGTGACTGGGTGGTCAATGCCTTGAATCGGGACTTGCCCTACGACCAGTTCGTCCGCATGCAACTGGCCGGCGACGAGATCGCTCCCGGGGACCCCGAAGCCTTCACGGCGACCGCCTTCAACCGGCACTTCCCGTTCGAAGACAACAACATGATCCCGGGGCTGAACCGGCAGCTCATGCTCGACGACATGACCGATACGACCACGTCGGTCTTCCTCGGCTTGACGGTCGCCTGCGCCCGGTGCCACGACCACAAGTACGACCCGATCAGCCAGAAGGATTACTACCGCCTCCAGGCGATCTTCGCCGGTGTGAAGCCTCGCGACAACTACACCATCGCCGACGACTTCGACCGGGCCCAGCAGGAGTTCATCGAGGCCGAGTACGCCGAACGGGTCGCCGAGATCCAGGCCCAGCTCGACGCCCTGGAGGGCCCGCACCGGGATCGGATTCTGGCCGAGCGGCAGGCCAAGCTCGACCCCGAGGCGCTGGAAGCCATTCGAACTCCGCCGGAGAAGCGGACCGCCACGCAGGACGACCTGGTGCGGATCTATGGCCCCAAGATGAAGGTCGCCGCCAAGCAGATGCAGGCGGTGATCCCGGCCGCCGATCGGACGGCGTGGGAAGGGATGACCAAGCGGATGGAGGCGATCCAGAAGGCCACGCCGCCCCCCCTGCCCTCGACCCTCGGCATGGTGGACAACGGCCCCGAGGCGCCGCCGCTCCACCTGATGCAGAAGGGCAATTTCAAGAGGCCGGGCGAGATGGTCGCCCCGGGCTTCCTCTCGGTGATCTGCCCCGAACCCGAGTCGATCGACGCCAGCCCGACCGCCACGACCACCGGTCGCAGGCTCGCCCTGGCGAACTGGATTGCCAGCCCCGACCACCCGCTGACGGCCCGGGTCGCGGTCAATCGCCTGTGGCAGTGGCACTTCGGCCGCGGGATCGTCGCCACGTCCAGCGACTTCGGCAACCAGGGGGTCGCCCCCAGCCATCCCGAACTGCTCGACTGGCTGGCGACCGAACTGGTCCGGCAAGGCTGGTCGATGAAGGCGATGCATCGGCTGATGGTCACCAGCGAGGCCTACAAGCAGTCGAGCGTCGCGTCGCCCGAGACCGTCGAAAACGACCCCGACAACGCCCTGTTCAGCCGGTACAACCGCCGGCGGCTTGAGGCCGAGGCGGTCCGCGACTCGATGCTGCAGGTCGCCGGCCTGCTAGATACCCGCGTGGGAGGACCCAGCGTCTTCCCCGACCTGCCGCCGGGCGTCGAGACCCGCGATGGCTGGGTCCGCTCGCCGAAGGCCGAGGATCGCAATCGCCGGAGCATTTACGTGTTCGTCCGGCGGAACCTCAAGTATCCGCTGTTCGACGCGTTCGACAGCCCCGACACGAACCTGACCTGCCCCGAGCGGAACGTGTCGGTGAACGCCCCGCAGGCCCTGATGCTGCTCAATTCCGACCTGGCCCTGGACCACGCCCGGCACCTGGCCGGTCGGGTCCTGAAGGGCCTGAACGACGACTCTTCCGATACGAGGAAGCAAGTGGAACGGGCCTGGTCGCTGGCGCTCAACCGCCGGCCGACCGAGCCCGAAACGCAAGAGGCCATCGATTTCCTGAACCAGCAGGCCGGCCGGCTCAGTCCCAGCGTTGCTGCGAAGGACTTGCCCACGCCGATGCCCGAGGCGATCTCGCCGGTTCAGGCCGCCGCCCTGGTGGACCTCTGCCATGCGTTGCTCAACCTCAACGAGTTCGTCTTCATCGACTGAGCCCGCCCGGGCCGGCTTCGGCCGTCTTGCGATCGATGAACTCCCGGGCCGCCGGATCCAGGCAGTCCAGGGGAAGCGTGAAGAACTGGGCCGGGGAAAGCAGCACGAGCCAGAACCTCGGGAAGCGCCAGACTTCCGTGATGGCCGACCAGGGCAGGGTCGAGCTGCCCAGGTCGGACTTCAGCGTGAGTTCCTCCTCGCCCAGACGCAGGATTGCCTCGGGGTTCCGCATCTGCCGGAACCGGCCGATCGTGTTGCGGTAGTGCGACACATAGAGGGTGACGAAAAAAGCGGCGACGCAGAGCAAGAAAGCGGAGAGGAAGCCGACCTGCCAACCCCGCTCACCGTTCGCAAGCAGCCAGGTGAGGAGTATCAACAGGCCCAGAAGGGCGGCATAAAACAGGAAGCCGAACCTCCGCAAGATTGTCCGAAGGAAAAAGGCCCGGACCGCCTGCTTCAAGGTCGATTCGTCGAACTTCAGGAGGACTTCACGGGCATCGCCGGTCGCCGAGCCGTTGGCCTGAAACTTCTCGTCCATCGACGGATTCCCACGGACTTGGTCTTCCCTTCCGATGGCCGCGTGCATTCCTGCCCACGTCATGCATCGCGTGAGGATCGTGGACTTGCCTTCGATCGCATCATCACGCCACCTTGGGAGCGGGCTGTGCGATCGCAACGGAGCGCAGGCCCCAATCGGATGATGCCAGTATCCGGGCGCGATCGTGAGGGATCCATCGAAATCCCGGAGCCCGCGATTGGCCTGGGATTGCCAGGGTTTTCCATCCGTTTCGAAGGCGAACCGGTTGTGGATCGATCTCCGGGCGATCACGATGATGGCGAACGGGAGAATCGTCGAAACCGCGAGATCGCGAGCGATGCGGGATTTGGGCTGGCTCTTCGTCGCACTCTCCCATGCGTACGCATTTGCGGCGGTCGTGCCGCTGGTGCGACGGCTCCGCAGGAGCAGGTTCGGGGCCTGGCTTGGGTGGTGCTG
>JAXMBD010000017.1:0-115537 GCA_046350035.1 Isosphaeraceae bacterium
GCGAGGATCCCGAACTCGCCGCCGACCGCGGCCGCCAGATCCCCTACAATGCCGCCTGCTCCGCCATCCTGGCCACCAGCGGAAAGGGGGCCGACACCGTCGAGGAGGATGCCAGGGCCGAACTGAGGGCCCAGGCCCTCAACTGGCTCGTTTCCGAGCGGGATGCCTGGGCGAAGGCGATCGAATCGGGCTCCACGGAGGATCGGGCGAACGCCGCCTTATCGCTCAACCACTGGCACCAGGATTCCGACCTGGAAGGCGTCCGAAACGCCGAGGAACTGGCCAAACTCCCCGAGGACGAACGCCGATCCTGGCAAGCCTTCTGGGAGGAAGTCGAGGCCCTCCTCAAGCGGGCCTCCACCCCGGAAAAACCGCCGAACACCGCCGGGCCTTGATCGGAACCTTCGGGAAAATTGGCCGGCCGGTGCCGACCTCTTGCGTACCTACCTAGTCGTAGGTAGATTGGGGTTCATGGCAGCCCCTACCACCCAGGACCTGGTCCTCGACGTCGCCCAGGAGCTGATCCAGACGCGGGGATACAACGCGTTCAGCTTCCGCGACGTGTCCGACCGGGTCGGCATCAAGACGGCGAGCATCCACTACCACTTCCCGACCAAGACCGATCTCGGCCGCGCCCTGATCGCCAGGCAGCGGCGGGACGTGGCCGCGGCGTTCGAGGGCATCGATCGCGAGGAGACGGACCCGGGGCGAAAGCTCTCCCGCTACGCCTCGATCTTCCGGGACACGCTCGAGGTCGGGAACCGGATGTGCCTGTGCGGCATGCTGTCGGCCGACGTCACGACCCTGGAACCTTCGATCGTGGGCGACCTCCGCGAGGCGTTCGGCGACCACGAGGCGTGGCTGCAAAAAGTCCTGGACGGGGGGAGGGCGGCGGGCCTCCTGGAATTCCCGGGCAGCCCCGGCGACGAGGCCCGCCTGATCCTGTCGGCGCTCGAGGGCGCCATGCTGCTGGCGCGGACCTTCGGCGAACCCCGCCGCTTCGACGCGGCCGCAGACATCCTGATCGCAAGACTCGCCCCGCGGCGCTAACCCCGCGGTGCCGCGACGGTCCAACGAAGCAACCCGCGGCGGAATCCCGGGCGGCCTGCGTGCCCCCCCTCCCGGGTCGTACTTGGTTGTCCCGAACGGAGAAGATCCATGCTCAAGCGGTTTCGGTTCCCGACGGCGGCCCTGGCCCTTGCCCTGACGTTCGCCATCGCCGGCTGTTCGACCAATGAGCCCGCCCCGGGCGCCGGGATGCCCAGCCCCACGGAGAAGGGCGCCATGGGCGGCTCGATGGAGAAGGGCGGCATGGGCGGCTCGGTGGAGAAGGGCGGCATGGAGGCCCCCAAGTAACCGGTCGATCCGCTGTCCCGGGGCCGGCGGGAGGGGGGCAGACCCGCCGGGCCCGGAGCCGTCGCCGGGGTCGCGGGGGATGGCCGCGACCCCGCCCTCGAGAACTCGGGTGCTGCCCCTTTGAGGAGCCGAGCGATGAGCCGCCCCGCCCGCATCCCGCCCGACCAGGTCACGCCCCCGCCGCCATCCCCGCTCAACCGGCGGAACCTGCTGCGGGCCGGGGTGGCCGCCGCGAGCCTCGTGGCGACCGGCTCCGCCTACCGACGCCTCAACCGCGCGGGCTCGGCCGACATAACCACGCCGGAACTGGCCGGCCTGAGGGCCGCGCCGACGGGGCCGGAAGCGATCGCGAATGGCATCACGATCGACGAGCCGAGGACGCCCCTGAAAAGCGTCATCAGTTACAACAACTTTTATGAATTCACGACCGACAAGGAGGGCGTGGCGAGGGCGGCGAAGGGCTTCGCCGCCCGGCCGTGGGCCGTCGCGGTCGAGGGGATGGTCCACAGGCCCCGGGTCTTCGACATCGACGAGATCCTCCGATCGTTCCCGATCGAGGAGCGCGTGTATCGGATGCGCTGCGTCGAGGCGTGGTCGATGGTCATCCCCTGGGCCGGCTTCCCGCTCGCGCGGCTCCTGGAGCGGGTCGAGCCGATGGGCGGGGCGCAATTCGTCGCGTTCGAGTCCTCGGCCGACCCGGAGCGGTTCCCGAACCTCGGCTCGGGCGTCCTTCCCTGGCCCTACGTCGAGGGCCTGCGGATCGACGAAGCGATGCACCCGCTGACGATCCTGGCCGTCGGCCTGTACGGCCACGAGTTGCCCGGGCAGAACGGGGCGCCGATGCGGCTGGTGGTCCCGTGGAAGTACGGCTTCAAGGGGATCAAGTCGATCGTCAAGATCACCCTGCGCGAGACGATGCCGCCGACGACCTGGAACGCCTCGGCCCCGCACGAGTACGGCTTCTACGCCAACGTGAACCCCGAGGTGGCCCATCCCCGATGGAGCCAGGCCACCGAGCAGCGAATCGGCGAGGCGGGTCGGCGCCCGACGCTGCCCTTCAACGGCTACGGGGCGCAGGTGGCCCACCTCTACGCGGGCCTCGACCTCCGCGTCAACTATTGAGGCCAGGCCCGACCATGATGCCCCCACGCTTCGCGAAGGCGGTCGTGCTCCTGAACTGCGCCGTGCCCGTGACCTTGCTGGCGTGGGACGCCTGGCGAGGCCAGCTCGGCGCGAATCCGGTCAACTTCGCGATCCGCACGACCGGCATCCTGGCCCTGATCTTCCTGATCCTGACGATGGCCGTCACGCCGATCGCGAGGCTCGGCGGCTGGGGCTGGCTGGGGCAATTCCGACGGACGATGGGCCTGTGCGCCTTCTTCCACGCGGCGCTCCACTTCGGCATCTTCTTCGGCTACGACCGCAACGCCGCGGTGTCCGACACGCTCTCGGAGATCCTCAAGCGGCCCTACCTGCTGGTGGGGACCATCGGCCTGGTGCTGATGGTGCCGCTGGCGGCGACCTCGACCGATGGCATGATCCGACGCCTCGGCGGACGGCGGTGGAAGCTCCTGCACCGGCTCGCCTACGCCGCCGCGATCGCCGGGGCCGTCCATTTCTTCCTGCTCGTGAAGGCCGACACGACGCGCCCCCTGGCGTTCGCGGGCGTCCTGGGCCTGTTCCTCGGGTATCGCGGGGTCGCGCACTACGTCCGGCTGCAAAACGACTCGCGGAAGCTCCGGTCGGGGGCCCTGCAGGCGGCGTCGCCCGCCTCGGCCCCGAAGTTCTGGAAGGGACGGCTCCGCGTCGCCCGGATCTTCGAGGAGACGCCGGACGTCCGGACGTTCCGGTTCGTCGCGGCCGACGGCCCGCGCCTCCCGTTCGAGCACCTCCCGGGCCAGTACCTGAACGTGATGCTGCCGATCGGCGGCAAGGCGGTCCTCCGCTCCTACACGATCGCCTCGCCGCCGACCCGCCGGGGGTCCTGCGAGATCACCGTCAAGCGCGAGGAGCACGGACTCTCGTCGCGATACCTGCACGACCGCATCCGGGAGGGGGACACCATCGAGGTCTCGGCCCCCGCCGGGCGGTTCACCTTCAACGGCGACGAGGCCGACGGCATCGTCCTGATCGCCGGCGGCGTCGGCATCACGCCCCTCATGGCCAAGGTCCGCCACCTGACCGACCTCGGCTGGCCCGGCGCGATCCACCTGGTCTACGCCGCGAGGTCCGAGCGCGACATCATCTTCCGCGACGAGCTGGATTACCTCGGCCGCCGACACCCGAACCTGCGGATCACCATCACGCTCAGCCGGGACTCCGGCCCGGGATGGGCCGGCGAACGGGGCCGGATCACCGCCGATTTGCTCGCCCGTTCGGTCCCCGACATCGCCGACCGGCGGATCCACCTCTGCGGCCCCGACCCGATGATGGCCGCCGTCCGGGAAGTCCTGGCGTCGCTGGGCGTACCGGACGGGCGGGTCCACGTCGAATCGTTCGTGAGAGCGGCCGGGGCCGAGGCCCTGCCCGTGAATGCGGCGGCCTCGCCGGACGTCAACGGGAGGCCGACGCGGCCCGACGGCCCCCGGCCCGACGCCTCGGTCACGTTCGCCCGATCCGGGAAATCGAAGCCCATGGGCCGGGAACAGACCGTCCTGGAAGCCTCGGAGGAACTCGGCGTCGGCCTGCCGTACGACTGCCGCGCCGGGATCTGCGGCCAGTGCAAGGTCCGGCTGCTGTCCGGCAGCGTCGTCATGGATGCCGAGGACGCGCTCGACCCGGGCGACCGCACCGACGGGCGGATCCTGGCCTGCCAGGCCCGCTGCCTGGATGCGGTGGTCATCGAGGCCTGAACCGCGACCGATTTGCCCCTCACCCGCAACCTGGAGCCGCCAACCGATGCGATCCCTGCTTTCCATCGCCCGTCCCGCCGCCATCCTGGCGATGTCGTGGTGCATCGCCACCCCGATCCTTGCCGAGGAGCCTCCCAGGGTCGGGGCCGCCGCGCCCGATTTCGCCCTCGAATCGGTCGCCGGGGGGCAAATCAAGCTCTCCGAGGCGGTCGCCAGGGGCCCGGTCGTCCTGGTCGTCCTGCGGGGCTACCCCGGCTACCAGTGCCCGATCTGCAGCGCCCAGGTGGGCGAACTCCGCGGCAAGTTCGCCGCCGGCCGGGGCGAGGAACCGAGGGTAATCCTCGTCTATCCCGGCCCGTCGAAGGAGCTGAAGGCCCGCGCGCAGGAGTTCCTGGGCGGCAAGGCGCTCCCGGAGAACTTCGACCTGGTACTCGACCCCGACTACACCTTCACGAAAGCCTACGGCCTCCGCTGGGACGCCCCCAACGAGACGGCATACCCGTCCACCTTCGTGATCGACCGCGAGGGCAAGGTCCGATTCGCGAAGATCAGCCGCGCCCACGGCGGCCGCGCCAAGGCGGCCGAGATCGCCGAGGCCCTGGGCCAGGCGCGCTGAAAGTCCCCCGTCGAGGGGGAGCCGAGGCCCTCTTCCATAGGGCCTCGACCCCGAAAAATCCGCCGATCAACCCTCGGCCTTGAGCTGGATCTTCGGGAACCTCGGCGCCGGCTTGCCGCCGACCAGTTCGGCGGTGAGTTGCAACGCATCGGCCCCCGGTCCCGGCCCGCCCCGCTGGAACGGCCCGGCTCCTCGACGATAACATGGCTCGCGTGATGGCGCGTCCCCCCTCCGCGTGCCGATTCGTCGGAGTCGCCAAATGCCCAAGGCCGCCGACCGCCACCTGCTTTTCGGCCTGCTCGCCCTGCAAACCGGCCTGGTCCGACAGGACCAGCTCGTCGCCGCGTTCCACGCCTGGACGGCCGACAAATCCCGGCCGATTGACGACCACCTGGTCGCGCTAGGGGCCCTCAACGAAGCCCAGCAGGCCGCGATCGGCACGCTCGCCGACCTCCACATCGAAGCCCACGGCGGCGACCCGGGAAAGAGCCTGGCCTCGATCCCGATCGGCCCATCCACCCGTGTGCAACTCGCCTCCCTGGCCGATACCGACCTCGACGCCACCCTCTCGCACGCCGGCCCCTCCCCGACCCTCCCCGACGACGACCCGACGGCCACCTTTCCCATCGGGTCGGCGACCGCCGAGGGCCGGCGCTTCCAAATCCTCCGGCCCCACGCCCAGGGCGGATTGGGGGCCGTTTATGTAGCCCTCGACTCGGAATTGAATCGCGAGGTCGCCCTCAAGCAGATCCTGGAGAACCACGCCGACGACCCGATCAGCCGGGGACGGTTCCTGGTCGAGGCCGAGATCACCGGCGGCCTGGAGCACCCCGGCATCGTGCCGGTCTACGGCCTGGGCACCTACGGCGACGGCCGTCCCTACTACGCGATGCGCTTCATCCGCGGCGACTCGTTGCGCGAGGCGATCGACGCCTTCCACAAGAGGCCGAAATCCGATCCGAATCGCTCCCTGGAATTCCGGCAACTCCTGAAGAAGTTCACGGACGTCTGCAACGCGATCGAATACGCCCACTCGCGGGGCGTGCTCCACCGCGACATCAAGCCGGGCAACGTGATCGTCGGCAAGCATGGCGAGACGTTGGTGGTGGATTGGGGCCTCGCCAAGGCGCTGGGGAAATCCGCCGCCGATGCCGCCGAGCGGACCTTGATCCCTTCCTCCGCCGACGGATCCTCGGAAACGCTCCCCGGCCAGGCGATGGGCACGCCCGCCTACATGGGCCCCGAGCAGGCGAGAGGCGACCTGGAGAAGCTCGGGCCACGATCCGACGTCTACTCGCTGGGGGCCACGCTCTACTACCTCCTGACCGGCCAGGCCCCGTTCCAGGGTCATCCCGCGGCCGTCCTGAAGGCCGTCGAGCAGGGCGATTTCCCACGACCTCGATCTCGGGATGCCTCGATCGACCCCGCCCTGGAAACGATCGTCCTGAAGGCGATGGCCAAGGTACCGGCCGACCGGTACGCATCGGCCAGGGACCTCGCCGCGGATGTCGACCGATGGCTGGCCGATGAGCGGGTCGAAGCCTATCCCGAGCCGTGGACGCGGGGTTTGAATCGCTGGCTGGCCCGCCACCGGACGGGGGTGACGGGCATCGCGGCGGCCGGAATCGTCGCGTTGATCGGCCTGGGGATCGTCTCGGCCGTGCAAACGAAGGCCAGGCAGGCCCTCGACGTCGCCAATGGCAAGCTGACGGAAGCGAATCGCGAATTGACCGCCAGCAACGCGGAGCTGGAAATCCAGCGGCAACGCGCCGAGGAGCGGGAAGGGCAGGCGATCGACGCCGTGAAGCGGTTCAAGGATGTCATCGCCGACAACCCCGACTTGAAGAATAATCCGGCGCTGGAATCCCTCCGAAGGACGCTCCTGAAGGAGCCGCTGGCCTTCTTCGGCAGGCTTCGCGAACGCCTTCAGGCCGCCGAAGATACGCGGCCCGAATCGCTGGTCCGCCTGGCGGGGATCATCGAGGATTATGCCCACCTGGCCGACGAGATCGGCGATATACGGGATGCCCTGAAGGTCCACGAGGACAGCCTGGCGATCTGGGAACGCCTGGTCCGCGACCAACCGGGCCGCGACGAGTATCAATCCGGCCTGGCCACGCTCGAGAACTGCCGCGGGAATTTCTTAAAGAGAACGGGGCGGCCTGACGAAGCCCTGGCGGCCCACGAGCGGGCCCTGGCGATTTATGAGCGCCTGGCCGGCGACCATCCGACCCTCATCTGGTACCAGGCCCGCCTCGCGGACAGCCACAACAACGTCGGCAACCTGCTCGATGACATCGGCCGACCGGACGAGGCCCGGGGGGCCCACGAGCGGGCCCTCGCGATCCGCGAGCGCCTGGCCGGCGACCACCCGACCGTCACCGAGTACCAGGCCGACCTGGCGCTCAGCAACAACAACCTCGGCGCCGTGCTTGATGCTACCGGCCGGACGGATGAGGCCCTGGCGGCCCACGAGCGGGCCCTTGCGATCCGCGAGCGACTGGCCGGCGATCAGCCGACCATCACCGAGTACCAGGCCGACCTGGCGGCCAGCTATTACAACCTCGGCGCACTGCTCGGTAACAGAGGCCGGACGGACGAGGCCCTGGCGGCCTACGGGCGGGCCATCGCGATCTATGGGGGCCTGGCCGACGACCACCCGACCGTCATTGGGTACCAGGCCCGCATCGCGGACAGCCTCAACAACGTCGGCAACCTGCTGGATGACATCGGCCGGCCGCACGATGCCCTGGCGGCCCACGAGCGGGCCCTCGCGATCCATGATCGCCTGGCCGGCGACCACCCGAATGTCGCCTGGTACCAGGCCGCCCTGGCGGCCAGCCACACCAACCTCGGCACCGGCCTCAACGCTGCGGGCCGGACGGATGAGGCCCGGGCGGTCCACGAGCGGGCACTCACGATCTATGAGCGCCTTGTCGGCAACCATCCGGAGGTGCCCGACCACGCGAGTGGCCTTGGCATTGCCTGGAATAATCTGGCCATGATCGACCTGCAAGCCTCCGGCTTCGCCGAAGCCCGCGAGAATCTCCTCAAGGCGATCTCCTGGCAGAAGAAGGCCCTGGACGCCAACCCAAGGCACCCTCGATATCGCCAGTATTACGCGAATCATCTCCGCAATCTGATCGGGGCGGAGCGTGGCCTCGGCCACGACGACGAGGCCACGCGGATCCGACGCGAGTTGGCCGAATTCCGTCTCCATGACCCGGAATTCGAGCCCCTGGATGCCCGGCTCAAGGCCGTACTCAATGGCGAGGAGGCTCGGGAAAACGCCGAGCGGCTCGCATTGGCCCGACGTGCCTATGATACCGAACGCTTCGCCACGGCCGCCAAACTCTGGGGCGAAGCGTTCGACTCCGACTCGAAGCTAGCCGACAGCCGGAATCCACAGCATCGCTACAATGCTGCGTGCGCGGCCGCCCTGGCCGCCTCCGGCGACGGGACCGATCCACCGGCGGATGGCGAGGCGAAGGGCCACCTCAGGGCCTCGGCCCTCGGCTGGCTCAAGGCCGAGCTCGTCGCCTGGTCTCCGTTCGTCGAACAGGGGCCGCCCCAGGCGCGGGCTTTCGTCGCGAAAACCCTCCAGCACTGGCAAAAAGATGCTGATCTGGCCGGGATCCGCGAAGCCGATTCGCTTGCCAATCTCCCCGAGGACGAACGCCGGTCCTGGCAAGCGTTCTGGGAGGAAGTCGAGGCCCTCCTCAAACGGGCCTCGACCCCCGATTGAAATCGATCAACCCTCGGCCTTGAGCTGGATCTTGGGGAACATCGGCGCCGGCTTGCCGCCGACCAGTTCGGCCGTGAGTTGCAAGGCGTCGGTCCCCAAACCTGGCTCGATCGCGTCGTCCCAGCGGACCTTGTCCCACGGCTTTGGGTAGGCGAATGCCTTGTAGAAGGCCTGCGCCGTCGCGGGGAGGAACGGCTTGATCAGGATCGATACGACGCGGAGCGCCTCGGCCAGGTTGAGCAGGACCACGCGGGTCGCGTCGGGGTCGGTCTTGATGAGCTTGAAGGGCGTCGTCTCGTTGACATACGTGTTGGCCGAGCCGAGCACCTCCTGCCAGATCCGTTGCAGCGCGACGTTGTACTGGAACGATTCGACCGACTGCTTCAGGTCGGCGATCAACGCCGGCCAGTCGAGCGAGGCCCGCCAGGCGGTCGGGACGACCGCGTCGGCCCCTTCGAGCCGGCCGCCGAAGTACTTCTCGCACATCGTCAAGACGCGGCTGTACAGGTTGCCGAGGTTGTCGGCGAGGCCCGCGTTGTAGACCTCGGCGAACCGCTCGAAGCTGAACTCGCCGTCGCCGCCGAACGGGCACTGGCTCATGAAGTAGTACCGGAAGCCCTCGGCCGAGAACTTCTGGACCAGCTCCATCGGCTCGACCGCGTTGCCGATCGACTTGCTCATCTTCTCGACGACGCCGCTGGCCTCGTTCTTCCGATACACGAAGCCGTGGCCGAACACCGATTTCGGCAACGCCACGCCGGCCGACATCAGCATGGCCGGCCACAAGGCGCAGTGGAATCGGGTGATGTCCTTGCCGATCACGTGCACATCGGCCGGCCATAACTGGCTGAAGCGTTCTTCATCCGTGCCATAACCGATCGCGGTGATATAATTCAGGAGGGCATCGAACCAGACATAAATGGTTTGTTCTTCGTCGAAGGGGACGCGGATGCCCCAGGTGAATCCCTTGCGGCTGATCGAGACGTCCTGGAGGCCCGATTTGACGAGGCTGATGATCTCGTTGCGGCGGCTCTCGGGCTGGATGAAGCCGGGGTTGGCCTCGTAGTGGGCCAGCAGGCGGTCGCCGTAGGCCGAGAGCTTGAAGAAGTAGTTCTCCTCCTCGACGTGGCGCAGGGGCGTCCCCGGGTGGTTGGGGCACTTGCCGTCCACCAGCTCCTTCTCGGTCTTGAACGCCTCGCAGCCGTCGCAGTAGAGGCCCGTGTACGACTTCTTGTAGATGTCGCCCGCGTCGTACACCGCCTGGATGAACTTCCGGCAGCCGGCGTGGTGGCGTTCCTCGCTGGTCTGGATGAAGTCGTCGTTGGAGATCTCCAGCGCCGACCAGACCTCGCGGAACTGGCGGGCCATGTCGTCGACGTACGGCTTCGGCTCCAGGCCCAGTTTGGCGGCGGCCTGCGAGACCTTGATCGTGTTCTCGTCGTTGCCCATCAGGAAGTGGACCGCGTCGCCCTCCATCCGGCGGAACCGGGCCTGGACGTCGGCGCCGATCTTCTCGAAGGCGGTGCCGATGTGCGGCCGGCTGTTGGGATAATCGATCGCCGTCGTGATGTAGAAGCGGGCGGGTCGGGTCATCGGCGAGGCCCCCGGGGAGGTCTGGTCTGGGTCGCGGGACCGGACGGGCGCCCGGCTCGCGGTTCGGTCCGGTCTCCCCCATCAACGAAGACACGCCCCGTGACCGGGGCGTTCGTCTTGCATCGGTTATTGTAGCAGCGCGACTTCGCGCCGGATCAGGCCGTTCGGGCCCTGCGGAACCGCCGCTGCAGCAGCGTGCCGGCGGCGATCAGGCCCAGGCCGATCACGGCGGTCGACGGCTCGGGGGTCTGCACCTGGGGCCGGACGGTGCCCGGGACGGCGGGCGTCGTCGGCGTCGTCGGGCAGCTGCACGAGCAGCAGGTGGTCGTCGGCGTGACCGACACGCTCGGGGTCACGACGGGCCCGGTCGGCCGGATGACCTCCGGCAGGGGGATCGGCGTGGTCGTCCTGGGGATGACGGGGGTCGTGACGGTCGTCGTCGTGGTCGTCGGCGTCTGGGCCGGAGTGACGGTGGTGGTCTTGACGGTGTGGCGGGCCCTGGCCTTGACGGTCGCCGTCTTGGTGGTGGAAGTCGTCGTCGAGTGGCAGGCCTCGGCCTGGGAGGCCCATCCCGAGAGCACCGCCAGGATCAGGGCGGCCATCCCGAAGCGATTTCGGCCGGATAAGTCGCGTCGGTTCTGGCCGTTCTCGGTTCGGCCGGGCGTCGTCTTCATCGGCAGGCGCTCCTTCCCGGGGTTGGCCGATCGGCCCCACTCCTTGGGACCGACGAGGGCACGCAGGACCACCCCAGCCGCTTTAAAGCGTCGGAAGGCGAAGGCCGTCGGGTTCAGCAAAAACGAAGCAATTCGCCCGCAAAGTCGGGCGGCCCGCGCCGGGACGGGGCCAAATGAACACGCCCCGTTGCCGGGGCGTTCAGCTCGCATCGGATTTCGAGGGGGCTTCCTTGCCCCCGGCTTTTACTTCGCCCGCTGGCGGGTCCGCATCGCGACGGCCACCGCGCCCACGATTCCCAGGCCGATCAGGGCGCTGGACGGTTCGGGGATCGGCGCGACGTGCTCGGGGACGGGGGTGACCGTGCCGGGCAGGATGGTGCCGGGCGTGGGCGTGGTCGTGGTGGGGGTGGTCGGCGTGACCGTGGTGGTGGTGGTCGTCGTCGGCACCTTCGGGGTGTCGGTGATCTTCTCGGGCAGCGGGGTGGTCGTGGGGGGCTTCGTGGTGGTCGTCGTGGGCTTGGTGGTCGTCGTCGTCGAGACCTTGTGCTTCTTCTTGGCCTTCTTGACGGTGGTGGTCGTCTTGGGCGTGGTCTCGCAGGCGGGGGCCGCCAGCGTCCAGCCGATCGGCAGCAGCAAGGCCAGGGCGCAGGTCCAGGGTCTTAGCCGGCCCGGCCGTTCGCAGGCCCTTCGGGGGTTCATCGCCATGGTCGGGGGTCTCCTATTCGACGGAATGGCCGACGACCCCTGATCCCTGGGGTCGACCGGGTGCATACGGGCCATTCGGCCGGCACTATGCGGCGGAATCCCCCGGTTGTCGAGCCCAATCCGGACGGATCCGCCCCGAAAAACGCGCGAACCCGCGCGATCCGTGCCGATCGGATAAGGATCCGGGCGATTCGCGGGGGCGGGCGAACCCGATCGCATGGCCCGGTGTCGGCCTCGAAAGAAAGCGGAGGCCCCACGACATGAAACCCGGACGCCAGCCAGCCAGGCCGTCGGACCCCTCGCCGACGCCCCCCAAAAAGAAGCGGCCCGACGGCGATCGGGCGAGGCGGACTCCCACCGATCTCGTCCGCGATGCCCTCCAGCGCAAGCGCAAGACCCGCGACTGGACGATCGACGACGCCCCGATCGATTTCCCCGATCCGACGGGTTGAGCCGGATCGGCTGGAGATCCGGGCCGGCCGCCGCCGAAGACGATCGGCAGATCGTCTTTTTTGGAAAGGGGGCGGGCGATGCCGCGGATTCTGAGCCTGGCGGCGATGGGGATGATCGCGATGGCCTGCTGGGCCCCGGCCTCCGCCCGGGCGCAACGGCCCGAGTTCGCTGACGTCGAGTTGACGAAGGTCCGCTCGCAGATGAAATCGGGCGGCGCCGTGCTGATCGACGCCCGCGAGCCGGCCGCCTTCGAGCGGTCGCACCTGAAGGGGGCAACCTCCCTGCCGATGAGCCAGCTCCGCGACTGGGACCGCTTCGGGATCGGCCGGGTCGACAAGCAAAACCTGGCGAAGACCTTGCCGAAGGGTTCGGCGATCTACGTCCAGGGCCCCGGACCCCGCGCCGCCCGCGCCGCCGGATTGCTGCAAGGGATGGGATACCAGGCCCAGCCGCTCCGGGCGAACTGGGGCCAATTCCTGGATGCCGGATTCACGGCGATTCCTTGAGCGGGCGCATCCCATCGGATCGGTTTCGATCGGATCGACTTGCAGCCCAAACGGGGCGGAAAAACCGCCCGATCCAGGTGCTACCCGCTCGTCTCAGATCTCCCCCGCCATCGAATAGGTCCCGCCCCCTTCCCGCCTCAGCTTCCCGGCCGTCACCAGCTCGTCCCAGATGCCGGGCGGGAAGCCGCTGGGCGGGGTGATTCCGGCGATCTTCGAGGCGCGGGGGCTGAGGCTGAGCCGCGATTCGTCGTCGAGCCTCGCCAGCTTCAGCCGCTTCTTGAACGCCTTGTAGGCCCTCTTGAGTTCCTCTTCGGTCGCCATCGCGGTTCGCTCCTTCGGATCCACTCCGACCAGACCTCAGGGATCACTTGCCGAACAGGCTGCCCAGGATGCCCCGGGTCAGCGACCGGCCCAGTTGCGAGGCGCCCGACCTCAGGGCCGAGGTCGCGGCGCTCTTCACGACGCTCGTCACGAAGTCGTCCTGCGGCTTGGCGGCGCGTCCCTTGGGCTGGGGGCCGGCCTTGGCCTTCTCCTCGGCCATCATCTCGGCCCGCTTCTTGAGCAGCTCGTAGGCCGATTCGCGGTCGACCGCGGCGGCGTACTTCAGGTGGAGCGGGCTGTTGTCGATCACGCTCTTGCGCTGCTCGGCGGTGATCGGGCCGATCTGGCTGGTCGGCGGCACGATGAAGTCGCGGGTGACGATCCCCGGCATCCCCTTCTTGTCCAGGAACGAGACGAGCGCCTCGCCGATTTCCAGCTCGGTGATCGCCTTCGCCACGTCCAGCTCGGGGTTCTCGCGGAACGTCTCGGCCGCCGCCTTCACCGCTTTTTTATCGCGGGCGCTGAAGGCCCTCAAGGCGTGCTGGACGCGGTTGCCGAGCTGGCCCAGGACCTTGTCGGGCACGTCGATCGGGTTCTGGGTGGCGAAGTAGACGCCCACCCCCTTGGACCGGATCAGCCGCACGACCTGCTCGATCTTGTCCAGCAGCGACGGCGGGGCGTCGTTGAACAGCAGGTGCGCCTCGTCGAAGAAGTACACCAGCTTGGGCTTCTCGGCGTCGCCCACCTCGGGCAGCCGTTCGAACAGCTCGGAAAGCATCCAGAGAAGCAGCGTGGCATAAACCTTGGGGGCGTTCAGCAGCTTGTCGGCCGCCAAAATGTTGATGACCCCCTGCCCCTGCACGTCGGTCCGCATCATGTCGGCGGGGGTGAGCGCCGGCTCGCCGAACAGCTTGTCGCCCCCCTGCTCTTCCAGGTGCAGCAACGCCCGCTGGATGGCGGCGATCGTGGCGGGCGCCACGTTGCCGTACTGAATCGAGAGTTCCTTGGCATTCTCGCCGACGTACCGGACCATCGATTGCAGGTCCTTCAAGTCGAGCAAGAGCAGGCCGATCTCGTCGGCCACGCGGAAGGTGAGCGTCAAGACGGCGGCCTGCGTATCGTTCAGCTCCAAAATCCGGGCCATCAGGATCGGGCCCATCTGGCTGATCGTGGCCCGCAGGGGCGTGCCCTGCTCGCCGAAGACGTCCCACAGCGCCAGCGGGCAGCCGCGGAACGGCTGGTCGTCGACTTCCAGTTGCTTGCGGCGCTCGGCGACCTTGGCGTTGGCGTCCGAGCCGGGCAGCGCCAGGCCGGTGAGGTCGCCTTTCACGTCGGCCAGGAAAACCGGCACGCCCAGGCGGCTGAATTCCTCGGCCATCTTCTGGAGCGTGACCGTCTTCCCCGTGCCGGTGGCGCCGGCGATGAGCCCGTGGCGGTTGGCCATCCGGGGCAGCAGGTGGGCATCAATCTTCCCCCGGGCGATCAGCAAACCTTCGGCAGTCATCGTCGTCGGCCCTCGTCTTGGCGGCGCCCCGCGAACCGATCGCGAACGGATCGGCACGGCCGATTATAGCCGCCGGGGCCGCCGTTTCGAGGAGGCGGCCGGGGCGGGAACGCGAAGGCCGAGGGCACGCGATGCTCTCCCCGCAACGGCCCCTGCCCGCTGATCGGGCTGTGGGCAGGCAGGGAAACCGACGATTCGCACCGAGGATCGCCGCGAAAGTGTTCGAGGACTGGGCTGGAGTCCATTGGACCTTCACCGCGGCACTCCGCGGTCGATCAGGAGGGACGCCCTCGGGTCGGGATCGCGGCGGCCAGCCTCGCCGGGCTGCGGGCAGCGGCCGAGGAGAGGGTACCCAGGAACTGCACCCAATCGCCGCCGGGCCGGCCGTCCCGGTCGCCGTCGATCGCGCGGCCCGTGGTGTCGGTCAGGCCGGTCGACCCTCCCGAGCGGATACGCAACTGCACCGGGCGATTCGCGGCGAACGGCTGGATGGGGGCCAGCGTCACGGTGCGCGATCGCGGGTCGTAGGCGGCCGACCGCAGGGCGATGGCGGGGCCCTTGCGTCGGTTCGCGTAATTCAGGAGGTAGGCCGCGGTCCGCCGGGCCCGCACGGCGTTGATCGCCCCGTCGAACGGAATCCGAAGGAGCGTGACGCGACCACGCACGATCGTGGTCAGCACTCGGACCGGGGTGACGCACGGCGGCACGTCGGAGTTGGCGATGGTTATCGCGGCCGAGGATGGCTCGCCGAGCGACGCCCCGCCGCCCGGCGACAACAACCTCACGGTGAATCCGAGCGGGGCCAGCGCGCGGCCATCGGATAGGATCTGGAGCGGGATCATCTGGGTCGTGACGCCGATCGGGAAGACAAGCACGCCCGAGGTGGCGGCGTAGTTCACGCCGGCGCGGGCCGAGCCGTCGGCGGTGGCGTAGGCGACCGTCACCTGGCCGTCGGACCCGCCGGACCGGGTGACGACCAGCTGCACGACCGCCCCCTCGTCGGCCTGGGCGACCGACTGGGCGAACGCCAGCACGCCGGGGACGGGGGTGGATCCGGGGATCTTCACGGCGATCGGCTCGGAGGCGAACTCCGACTGCCGCTGGAGCTCGTAGGCGCGGGCGACGACGGTATGCGACCCGGGCGCCCAGCCCGCGGTGTCCCACGGCACGGTATAGGGGGCGACGGTGTCGGTGCCGATGTAGCGGCCATCGACGTAGAAATCGACCCGGCCGATCGCCCCGTCGGCCACCGCCTCGGCTTTCAGCGGCACGACGCCGCCCACCGTGGATCCCGGGGTCAGCCCCCGTACCCACGCCTGGGCCACCCCCGAGGTGCCGCCGAGCTGGCCCTGCGTGCCCCCCTTGAACTGATCGAGGTCGCCGATGTAGCGCCACCAGTTGTTGAGGAAGCCGTCGGGCCCCTTGCCCGCGAAGTGTGGCATGTGCGAATACCACCAGTTGAGGTACTCGCGCTGGGGATCAACCTGGTTGGGCGACCATTCGCGGGCATTGATCGTCCGCGTCACCCCCTGGAAATTGGGGTAGTTGGCCCAGTCGTCGGCATCGCTGACCACCGACCGGGCGTTGTCATAGTCATAGTCCGACGTGGCGTTGACCGGGAAGTGGACGTTGCCCACGCCCCCCTTCCCTTGCCCCGGCGCATAGCGGTCCTGGTACGTGAACCTGTTCCAGTTGGTGTCGAGGTTCTGGGCCTGGCCGCCGTAGCTGTGGTCCATCGTCCCCTCGGCCCGGTGGCCGAACGAGTGGATCGCCTCGCCCACCCCGCGCTCGTAGTTCAGGCCCATGATCGGGAAGACGCGGCTGCTGCCCACGTCCTGCGTGGGGCCGTTGATCCAGTAGGCCCCGTTGCCGGCCATCGCCGATTCCCACATCCCGCCCATCGGGCTGGCGTAGATCCAGACCTCGTCGATGTCGCCCGAATCGACCCGCGCCGCCAGGTTGTTCTCCCGGACGAACCGCTTGTAATCGAAATGCCCCGTCGGGAATACGCGCGGGCTGCCCTCCCAGTTGGCCTCGAACGTCTGGTCGTCGAGCTGGGTACCGTCGTCGTAATACGGGTGGACGTCGGCGACGATCGTGTCGACCACCTGGTAGTCGAGCATCCCATGGCTGCTGGCGCGGAGGTCGGCGATCGCCTGGCCGGTGAGCGTCGCGGGGTCGCCCCAGCCGTACACCTCGTGCGTGCGCCGGCCGCCGCGATTCTCGAGGATCGGGTCGAACACGTAGAGCAGCACCCGCGGCTTCACGGCGTCGGGGTTCACGCCCGGCGGCGCGCCCGAGCCCGGGCCCGGGTTGAGCTGGAGGAACTGCATGCCGTCATAATAGATGTCGAAGCCGTAATCCCACGTGTCCTGGTGGATCTCCACCGAGTTGACGTGCCGCATGTCGGGGGCGTCCGTGGTCGTGCGGGCCCATTCCGTGCTGCCGGCCAGGGGCACGAAGAAGTGCTGCCAGCCCTGCTTCGGCGTGAGGGTGTGCTGCGGCGTGAGCGTCACCTTGCCCGACGCGGTGTTGAGCACCACCACGGGCTGCTCGCCCTGGAAACCGATCGGCGTTCGGTTGTCGGAGTAGCTCCAGAAGGCGAGGTAGTTGGTGGCGGTCAGGTCCCAGTTGGCGTCGTTGGTCCTGGGGTAGACCACGCCCGTGTCGAATCCGCTCTCGGTGCGGAGGTGGATCGACGTATTCCCTTCCTTGACATAAGTTGCGTCGTTGCTGACAACGGTCGTCGCCCGATCGATGGGGGCGAACGACCCCCACAGGCTGGCGTTCCCCTCGGTCAGCTCGGAAGCCATCAGAAGCCGGGACTCCAGGGGCTCCGCCAGCGGCCGCCGTCGCCGCAAAAGTGGGGTCATCGTCCGGGCCTGCGGATGCTGCCGGATGGATTTCATGCGTCGGACTCCCGATCCCAGGTGTCGGCACGATTGGTCTGCTCCCTCCCTCACCGCGAACCGCCGCGCCCTCGCGCAAAAAGAACCGCGAACCCATTCCCGCGAGGTTCCGCGGACCTCCCGGCAGGCCGTTGGAAAAAATAGGGGCGTCGTTCGCTCCGCCTTCGGAAAAACGAGGGAAACGAGACATTCGCTTGCAAAATCGGCACGGACGCATTCCTTTTCAACCAGGCCCGCTCGCCGATGGGACGCCCTGGTCTTCGGTAGGTGGGATGAGTTGCGAGAATCCGGGGATCCTCGGTTTTGGGCCATCGTCCGGGTGCATGATCCCATCCTCCCGACCCGAAGTCCCTGACTCGGCGGAACCCCGGCGGATCGGTCCTGGTACGGCCTGGCGACGAATTCGGGTCGCATCGATGTCGGCGGCGATCCCCATGCGATTTTCGACGCCTCCTGCGCGGCCGTGGTTTAAGTCATCGGTAGCGATCGCGTCACGGCGATCGATCCGGCAAGGTGATCCGCCCCGACCCGAACCACGGAGTCCCGACGATGGCCGTCGCCACCCCGACCAACACCCGGACCAGGACCCGCAAGAAGGCCGTGCGCACCGAGGCCCAGCAGCAACAGGCCCGCATCAACGGGTCCCGATCGAGGGGCCCCAAAACCACCGAAGGCAAGGCGAAATCCTGCCGGAACGCCGTCCGCCATGGCTTCCGGTCGGAAGTGATCGTCGCGGACGAAGACCGGCCGCAGTACGAGGGGCTGCGAAATGGCCTCCTGCTGGAATTGCCGCGTACGCCTCGGATCGCCGATGGATTGCTCGCCGGCAATGTGGCCTCGGCGGTGATCCAGGTCGAGAAGATCGGCGCCGCCCGGATCTCGGCGGTGGCCCTGGAGAAGCGCAAGATCCGAAAGCGGCAGGAAAGGCATCGGGAAAGGACGGCCGAGCATGCGCTGCTCGCCATGGAAGAAGGGAAGCTGTACGAGTCGTACGAGCTGCGACGCCGGACGCCCGAGGGTTGCAGGCACATCGCCGACATCTGGTCGGACATCCGCGACCGCCTGGCGATGCGCCGACGAGCGCCCGCGTCCCGCCGTCGGCGTGGGACGAGATCCTCGGCAACGTCGAAGACCCTGGAGCCGCTGTATCAGGCGGCGATCGCCCACCAGTACGAGGAGGCCGCCCGGACCGGCTGCCTTTCGCCCGGCAAGATGATCGAGCATTGCGAGTCGTACATCCGCATCTTCCAGGAACGCGCCGCCCGCCTGAAGAAGGATCAGAGGCGGACGCTGAACCATCAGCTCACGATCGCCGAGGCCGACCTGGGCAAGGACGGCCAGCTCCGCGAGCGCTACCTGGGGATGGCCCGGTCGGCCATCGCGCGGAATATCCAGCAGATGGACATGGAGACGCACCGGCAATGGCGCCGCGACAAGGAAGGATGGCCGGCGCCGAACGAACCCGAGGATTCGCCGCAAACCATGGATCTATCTTCGGTTGAAGCGAGCCCGGGTGGCATGCCCTCGTCCGCGTGGGCATGCGATCGCCCCGGGGCGCCGTCTGTTTCCCTGGAGCCGGATGGACGTGCGCAGGCCCACGAGGACGAGGGCGTGCCTACCGGGGGTCGTCCCGAGTGCGAACCCGTTGCGCCGAACGAACCCGAGGATTTGCCGCAAGTCGTTGACCTCGAAGAGCCCTGCGACGAGGAACCCGAGGACGAGGACCCCATCCAACGCGAGGCCGAGCGCATCGCCAACAAGCGTTGGCTGATTGCCGAGATCAAGCGGCTGGACGGGATCGACCACTCCCACCGGATCCCCGTGCCGAGGAGTGCCGCCGTCGCGGAGCGGGTCCGCCAGATCGAGGAAGCCTATGCTCGGGAAGCGGCCGCCGAGGCGGAAAAGGCAGCCCTCGCCGGGGCTTCGGCCCCGCCGGCCGGGATCGCCCCGCATCCGGCCTCCCATCCGGCGCCGAACGAACCCGACCGGTCGCCGAAAATCCTGGACAGGCCGAAACTTGCGGCCAATTCGCCGGACGATTCGCGTCGCTCCCGGCGGGACCGGCGCCGCCATCGGGGGCGATAAACGGTGGTGACCGATCTTTCCGAGACATCCGTCCTCGCCAGGCCATCGATGGCCCGCATCCCGAACCCGAGCGACGCTTTCCGGGTCGTGGAAGGGCCTTCGCCCCGCCCGGCCGCTTGCCTGGCGCGGGTGGACCTCGTAACGTTTCGGAGGAGGCCATCGTCGGCCGAACGGTTCGCCCGGATGGATGGGATGATGGACATCGACCCGGAAGATTTGCCTTCCTTCCTCGAAGGGCTGGAAGCCGGCCGCGACCGCGATGTGGAGGAACTGGGCCTGCGGGGATGCGGCCTGGAGGAGCTGCCGGCGTCGTTGGCAACCTTGCCGAGGCTGCGGAAGCTCGACCTCTCGGGGAACCGGCTGGCGGGTTTGCCGAGGGAGTGGGCCGGGAGCCTCCGCGAACTGGACCTTTCCGGCAACAGCCTGCACGACCTGCCCGCCTGCGTGGTCGCGATGCCGGCCCTGGAATGGCTCGACGCCTCGCGGAACCTGCTGAACCGGCTGCCCCAGGACCTGGGCCGGATGCGGGGGCTGCGGCACCTCGACCTGGGCCACAACCGGCTGGAGAAGCTGCCGCTGTCGATGACAGACTTGCAGGGCCTGGAGCGGCTTTATCTCGATAACAACCTTTTGAAGCACTTTCCTGAGCCGTTGGCGCACCTGTCCGGCCTGGTCGAGCTGCGGCTGGAGCACAACCGGATCGGCCACTTCCCCCGCGACCTGCACGGCCTGTCGGGCCTCCGCGAGCTGACCCTCGAGGGGAATCCGCTGGGCGACGCCGAGCAGGACCGGATCGCCATGGGCCTGCCCCGCTGCACGATCTACTGAGGCGTCGTCGGGGCGATCGCGGGGTCGGCCGGGACGCTTGGCTCCTTGAGATCGGGGGCCGGCCTGCATAAAGTCATGATGTCCGGGACACCCGCGATTGCGAGGGATTTATGAGCGCGAGCCGCCAGGCCGCCGAGCGGATCGACCTGCTGCGTGCCGAGGACCCCCGCGACGTGGTCCACCGCGCGGTCGCCTGCCTGGCCCGCGGCGGCATCGTGGCCCTGCCCACGGAGACCGCCTATTCGCTGGCCGTCAGCGCCCTGCAGCCGGGCTCGGTCGAGCGGCTCCGGGAGCTGACCGGTCGGCCCGCCGACCGGCCGATGACCCTGGGCCTGAAGTCGGCCGAGGAGCTCCCCGACTGGGTGCCCGACATCTCGGCGTCGAACCTGCGGCTGGTCCGCCGGGCGTGGCCGGGGCCGGTCACGTTCCTGGTGGAAGGGGACGTCGAGCGGGGCCTGGCCGGCCGCCTGCCGGGGCCGGTCCGGCGGATGGTGGTCGCGGGGGGGCGTCTCGGGCTGCGGGCGCCGATCCACCCGGCCCCCCGCGAGATCGCCCGGCTGCTGCCCGGCCCGCTGATCCTGACCGGGGCCCGCCGTGCGGGCGATCCTCCGGTCTCCTCGGCCGACGCCCTGCCGGGGCTGGCCGGCGACCTGGACATGATCCTGGACGACGGGCCGGTCGAGGACCCGATGCCGTCCACCGTGGCCCGGCTCCACGCCGGCGGCTGGGAGGTCGTCCGCCCCGGCGCCCTCGACCCCCGGGAGCTGGCCCGCCTGGCCTCGCGGATCATCCTGTTCGTCTGCACGGGCAACACCTGCCGGAGCCCGATGGCCGAGGCCCTCTGCAAGGCGCTCGCCGCCGAGCGGCTGGGCTGCGACCGCGACGACCTGGAGGATCGCGGGCTGGTGGTCCTCTCGGCCGGCGTGTCGGCGCACCAGGGGATGCCGGCGGCCAAGCACGCCATCGAGGCGGTCCGGGCCTACGGAGGCTCGCTCGACGAGCACGCCAGCCGCCGGACGACCGGCGACCTGATCGACCTGGCCGACTGCATCGTGGCCATGACGGCCGACCACCGCGACGCCCTGCTGGCCGAGGCCCCCGACGCGGCCGACCGGTGCCGCCTGCTCCGCCCCGACGGCCGCGACATCGAGGACCCGATCGGCTCCGACCGCGACAACTACCGGCGCACCGCCGAGTCGATCCGCGAATGCCTGGCCGCCCTGCTCGACGAGCTGGGGATCGCCGCGCGGGCCTGACCGGATCGGGCCGGGCGTGGCGGGGATGCGGGTTCAGGCGGGCCCGTTCGCCCCGGGCAGCTTCTCGACCCGGACCCGCCGGACGCGTGTGGGGTCGGCCTGGAGGACGGTCAGGGTGTGGTCGCCGACGCGGACGCTGTCCCCCGGCCTGGCCATCCGGCCGAGGAGGTCCAGCACGAGGCCGCCGGTGGTCTCGGCCTCGGTCTCGGGGATGTCCAGGTTGCAGGTTTCGGCCAGCTCGTCGAGCGGGGTGCCGGCGTTCACCTCGTAGACATCGGGGCCGACCTGGAGGATCGAGGGATCCTCGCGGTCGAATTCGTCCTGGATCGGCCCGACGAGCTGCTCCAGGACGTTCTCGAGCGTGACCATGCCGACGATGTCGCCGTATTCGTCGACCAGCATGGCCAGGTGGACCTTGTTGGCCTGGAAGGCGGCCAGCAGGTCGTGGAGGCCGAGCGTCTCGGGCAGGATCAGCACCTTGCGGGCCAGCTTGCGGAGGTCGTATCGGCCCGAGCCGCCGGCCCGGAACAGGTCCTTGACGTGGATCATGCCGATCGTGGTGGCCAGGTCCTCCTCGCAGAGCGGGAACCGGGTGTGCCCGGCCTGGCGGGCCAGCCGGAGGTTCTCCTCGACCGGCCGGGCCAGGCTGAGGTAGACGATGTCGGGCCGCGGGACCATGAGGCGACGGGCCGACTTGTCCTCCAGGTCGAGGACCTTCTCGATCAGCACCCGCTCCCATCGGGACAGGTGCCCGCCGGCCAGCCCCTCGGCGACGATGTGGCGGAATTCCTCCTCGGTGTGGGTCACCTCCGAGCCCGGCAGCATGCGGATCCCCAGCAGCCGCAGCGTCAGGTTGCTGGCGGCGTTCAGCAGCCAGATCAGCGGCCAGAAGACGTAGGTGAAGGCGACCAGCACGGGCGCCGTCCAGAGGGCGACCCGCAGGGCGGACTGGATCGCCAGGTTCTTGGGCGCCTGCTCGCCCAGGGCCATGTGCAGGAAGGTGGTCAGGGTCAGGGCCAGGAGGGGCACGACCGAGATCGACAGCGTGCCCACGGCCAGCTTGGTGGAGGGCAGGCCCAGGGCGGTCAGGAGGCCGGCCACGGCGGGTCCCACCTGGGACTCGATGGCGGTGCCCAGGGCCAGGCTGGCCACGGTGATGCCCAGTTGCG
Organism: Isosphaeraceae bacterium; assembly: GCA_046350035.1. Taxonomy (GTDB): domain Bacteria; phylum Planctomycetota; class Planctomycetia; order Isosphaerales; family Isosphaeraceae; genus CALLYK01. Next base: position 22,573 of record JAXMBD010000017.1, read on the forward strand.
AGGCCGACAGGTAGGTATCCAGGCGGTCGAGCGCCCGGCCGGTCAGCTTCGCCGCCCAGTTGCCCCGCTCGGCGAGCTGGTCGACCTGGCTGGTCCGCACCTTGACCAGGGCGAACTCGGCCGCCACGAAGAAGCCGTTCACGAAGATGAGGAAGGCGACGAACAGGGCGTCGAGCCACGAGATCGCGTGCTCGGGCGGCCCGGCGTGGGCGAGCAGGAAGTAGGGGAAGGTCATGGATGCGGGCCGCTCCGCGCCCCGAGGGCCCGATCGCCGCGCGACCGGCCTCGGGGATTGGCCGGCGATCGTAACAGATCCGGGCCGGGGTGGCGAGGGAGCGGTTAAGCGTCGGCGCGGGCCGCCGGTTGAGGGCCCGGCCCCCATGAGCTACAATCCTAGGTCGCCACGCTAAGCCACGATACGGCCCCTCGGCCGATCCCCGACGCGGAGACCCCCTGAGTGCCCACCCTGCTGCGGACCGCCCTGCACGACTGGCATGCCTCGCACGGCGGCCGGCTGGTCGAGTTCGGCGGCTGGTCGATGCCCGTCCAGTACACGACGATCATCGACGAGCACCGGGCGGTCCGCGAGCGGGCCGGCCTGTTCGACATCGGCCACATGGGCCGCCTGGTCTTCTCCGGCCCCGACGCCGAGGCCCTCGTCGAGAAGGTGACGACCAACCACGTCGCCAAGCTCAAGCCGGGGCAGATCCAGTACAGCCTGATGTGCAACCCGGCCGGCGGCGTGATCGACGACGTGCTGGTCTACCGGATGTCCGACGGCGGCCTGCGGATGGTCTGCAACGCCTCGAACCGGCACGCCGTGCTCGACCAGTTCCAGGCCCAGTCCGGCCGGTTCGAGGCGACCCTCGACGACCACACCAAGACCACCGCGATGATCGCCGTGCAGGGCCCGAAGGCCGCCGAGATCGTGGCCTCCGTCACCGACGTCGACCTGGGCGCCCTGAAATACTACCGCGTGGCCGAGGGCCGGTTCACCGCGGGGCCTGCGGTCCAGGGGCACATCGTCGTCAGCCGGACCGGCTACACCGGCGAGGACGGCTTCGAGGTCATCTCGGCCGTGCAGCTCGGCGGCCTCGCCTGGGACACCCTGCTCGAAGCCGGCAAGCCGTTCGGCCTGGCCCCCTGCGGCCTGGGCGCCCGCGACACGCTCCGGTTCGAGGCGGCCATGCCGCTCTATGGCCACGAGATGGACGCCCACGTCAACCCCTACGCGGCCGGGCTGGGATGGGCCGTGAAGCTCGACAAGGGGGATTTCGTCGGCCGGGACGCCCTCGCGGCCTTCCGCGACGACCCCGGTTCCACGCGGGTCGGCCTGGAGCTGGAAGGCAAGCGGATCGCCCGCCAGGGGACGCCCGTCCTGCACGACGCCGTCGAGGTGGGCACGGTGACCTCGGGCACCTTCTCGCCCACGCTGGGCAAGAGCCTGGCGATGGCCCTGGTCAAGCCGGTCGCCTCGGCGACGGGCACCGGCGTGGTGCTCGACGTCCGCGGCAAGGCCGAGCCGGCCCGGGTCGTCCCCCTGCCGTTCTACAAGCGATCCTGACCCGACCCGAACACATCCCCCCGTCCCCTCACCGCCCCGAGGATCCCTCCGCATGGAACCCGAGAAGCTGAAATACCTGCCGTCGCACGAATGGGTCGCCGTCGACGGCGACCTGGCCACGATCGGCATCTCCAAGTTCGCCGTCGAACAGCTGACCGACCTGCTCCAGGTCGAGCTGCCCAAGCGGGGGAACCAGGTCACGCCCGGCAAGAGCTTCGGCGAGATCGAGAGCGTCAAGTCGGTCAGCGACCTGTACTCGCCGGTCGGCGGCGAGGTCGTGGACGTCAACGACGACGTCCTCGGCAACCTCCAGCTCCTGGCCGACGACCCCTACGGCAACGGCTGGCTCATCAAGGTGCGGATGGCCCAGCCCTCCGCGGACCTCGGCGACCTGCTCGACTACAGCGCCTACGAGAAGCAGCTCCACGACTCGCCGCACGACTGAACGCCCCGGGCAAGGCCCCGTCGGGCCGGCCTCGGGGCCGGCCCCCCGCCCGCCCCCACCCAGGTAGCCGAATGGCCTACATCCTGAACACCGAGGACGACACCCGGGCGATGCTCGATGCCATCGGGCTCGATTCGCTCGGACAGCTCTTCGACTCGATCCCCGCCGAGGTCCGCCTCAAGCGCCCCCTGGACATCCCCGAAGCCCTGGGCGAACTGGCCCTGACCGAGCACGCCGCCGCGCTCGCCGCCGCCAACCAGTCGGCCGACGCCAGGCCGTGCTTCCTGGGCGGGGGTTGCTACGACCACTTCATCCCGGCCGTCGTCGACCAGCTCGCCGGGCGGGGCGAGTTCTACACCGCATACACCCCGTACCAGCCCGAGGCCAGCCAGGGGACGCTGCAGGCGATCTTCGAATATCAGACGCTGATCGCCCAGCTCACCGGGATGGACATCTCCAACGCCAGCCTCTACGACGGCGGCTCGGCCGTGGCCGAGGCGGTCCTGATGGCCCTGGCCGTCGGCGACCGGCCGGCGAGGATCGTCCTGGCCGGCTCGCTGCACCCGGAATTCCGACGGATCGTGGCCACCCAGTTGGCCAACCTCGCGGTCGAGTTCGTCACGGTCCCCGAGAAGGGCGGCAAGATCGACCGCGAAGCCCTGTCGGCCGCCATCGGCGACGGCGCCGCCTGCGTCGTCCTGCAATACCCCAACGTGTTCGGCCAGCTCGAGGACGTCGAGGGCCTGGTGAAGGTCGCCAGGGAGAAGGACGCGCTGGCGATCGTCAGCGTCGACCCGATCAGCCTGGGCCTGCTGAAGCGCCCCGGGTCGTACGGGGCCGACATCGTGGTGGCCGAGGGCCAGGGCCTGGGCAACCCGCTGGCCTACGGCGGGCCGTACCTGGGGATCCTCGCCTGCCGGGAATCGTTCGTCCGCAAGATCCCCGGCCGCCTGGTCGGCCAGACGACCGACCGCCACGGCAAGCGCTGCTGGGTGCTCACGCTGCAAACCCGCGAGCAGCACATCCGCCGCGAGAAGGCCACGTCGAACATCTGCACCAACCAGGGCCTGCTGGCGCTCCGCGCGAGCATCTACCTGGCGGTGATGGGACCCACCGGCCTGAAGCAGGCGGCCGAACTGTCGGCCCGCAAGGCCCACTACGCCGCCGAGCAACTGGCGAAAGTCCCCGGCCTGTCGCTCGCGTTCGAAGGGCCGTTCTTCAAGGAGTTCGCCGTCCGGTCGGCGAAGGACCCCAAGAAGGTCCTGGCCGAGGTCGGCAAGCTCGGCTACCACGGCGGCATCGCCCTGGGCGACTGGTACCCGGAGATGGCCGACGCGATCCTGATCGCCGTCACCGAGAAGAGGACGAAGGAACAGATCGACGGTCTTGCGGAGGCTTATCGGCAGGCGATGGCGTCGGACTGAGGTGAAGTCTCCACTGTTCGTCATCCTTGGCGGCCCGAATGGCGCGGGGAAATCGTCGGTAGCAACCGCGGTCCTGCCGCCGGGCATCGTCTTCTTGAACGCCGACGATATCGCCCGATCGCTTCCCAGCATGCCTCCCGCGCACCGCGACTTCGAGGCGAGCCGAGTCGTGCTCGAACGGATGGATAGCCTCGCCGAGCAGCGCGACGATTTCGCAATCGAGACGACGCTTGCCAGCCGGTCGCTCGCGCCACGAGCACGCCGGCTGAAACAAGCCGGCTACTATTTCCGCCTGGTCTATGTCCGATCGGCGAGCCCTGATTTTTCGGCGGAACGCGTCGCCGCCAGGGTCCGCCTCGGCGGGCACGATATCCCCATCGATACGATCCGTCGGAGGTATTACTCGGGGCTACGGAATCTATTCTCCTTGTACCTTCCGCTGGCCGATTCCTGGGATATCCATGATAATACGTCCGGGATGGGGCCTTCCCTGATCGCCGAAGGCATAGCCGATCATCCCCCCATGATCCATGCCCCGGAAATCTGGAATGCACTCCAGGAGGCCGCACGGGATGGCCAATGACCCGACCGAAATCCTCGACCTTCGAACCGCAAGCGGTGCGGCCGTCAATCGCGCAATGGCGCGCGGTGTCCGGGCCGAGTTGATACGCAACAAGCTCGCGGGCAATACAGTGGTCGTCTGGCAGGATGGCAAGATCGTGCACATACCGCCCGACGCGTTGGAGATTTTCCCCGAACCCGAACCGATTCCGACGGAGCCGAAGAGCTAACCGGGCGATAATCGGCTGGAAATCCTCGGTGGACACGGCCAAAGACTATGGCCGCGGAGTGAAGCGACCCCATCTCGCTTTTGGAAAACAGCAACCGCTGAGATCTGGCCGACGAGTCTCGCCTCGTTATCAGGGCGGTCGCTCGGGTACTCAGCGGGCAAATCACAAAAATCGGCCGAATCCTGACCGATCCATCCCATCCGACGAACTCCATGAATACCACCGCCCCCTCGCTCCTCTTCGAAACCAGCCGCCCCGGCCGGCGGACCGCCGTCCTGCCCGCGTCGGACGTGCCCGACCGTCCGCTCGACGACATCATCCCCGCCTCCCATCGGGCCGAATCCTCCCCGCCCCTGCCCGAGCTGGGCGAGCTCGACGTGGTCCGCCACTACGTGAATCTGTCGAAGCTCAACATGTCGATCGATGGCAACTTCTACCCGCTCGGCTCCTGTACGATGAAGTACAACCCGAAGCGGAACGAGCGGGTCGCCGCCATGCCGGGCATGGCCGCCGTCCACCCGTATCAGTCGGAAGACACCCTGCAGGGGATGCTGCAACTGCTCTACGAGATGCAGCAATATCTCGCCGAGATCGCCGGCCTGCACGCCGTCAGCCTCCAGCCGGCCGCCGGCGCCCAGGGCGAATTCACCGCCCTGCTCACCGCCGCCGCCTATTTCCGCGACAAGGGCGAGCTGTCCCGGCGCACCCAGATCCTGATCCCCGACAGCGCCCACGGCACCAACCCGGCGTCGGCCCACCTGGCCGGCTTCGAGACGGTCACCATCAAGAGCAACAGCCGCGGCCTGGTCGACCTCGACGACTTCCGCGCCAAGCTGTCCGACTCGGCCGCCGTGTTCATGATGACCAACCCCAACACGCTCGGCCTCTTCGACCCCCAGATCGGCGAGATCGCCGACCTGCTGCACGCCAGGGGCGGCCTGCTCTACATCGACGGCGCCAACATGAACGCCATCCTGGGCGTGGTCCGGCCCGGCGACATGGGCGCCGACCTCATGCACTACAACCCCCACAAGACCTTCTCCGGCCCGCACGGCGGCGGCGGCCCCGGCGCCGGGCCGATCGCCGTCCGCGACTTCCTCGCCCCCTACCTCCCCTCGCCGATGGTCGGCAAGCGGGACGACGGCACCTACTTCCTCGACCACGACCGGCCCAAGTCGATCGGCCGGGTCCGGTCGTTCTTCGGCAACACCGGCGTGCTGGTCCGGGCCTACTGCTATATCCGCAGCCAGGGGCCCGACGGCCTGAAGGCCGTCGCCGAGCATGCCGTTTTGAACGCCAATTATTTGATGTCGCTGGTGAAGGATGTTTATCCGGTTCCCCACGGCGAGCGCTGCATGCACGAGTTCGTCGCCTCGGCCCGCAACCTGGCCCGGGAGCGGGGCATCCGGGCGATGGACATCGGCAAGCGCCTGATCGACTACGGCTACCACGCGCCGACGGTCTACTTCCCCTTGATCGTCCCCGAAGCCCTGATGATCGAGCCGACCGAGACCGAGAGCCGCGAGACGCTCGAAGCGTTCGCCCAGGTCCTGCGCAAGATCGCCCACGAGGACCCGGACATGCTCCACCATGCCCCGGTCACCACCGCGATCAGCCGGGCCGACGAGGTGAAGGCCGCCAAGACGCCCGTGCTCACCTGGAAGCCGACGGCCGGGGCGCGATGATCGCCCAGCGGCCCCCGCATCGGGCCTCCGACGGCGCGACCAACATGGCCGTCGACGAGGCCCTGCTCGAACGCGCCGAACTCGGCGAAGCCTGGATCCGCACCTACACCTGGGACAGGCCGACGCTCAGCCTCGGCTATTTCCAGGAATGGGCCTGGATCGGGCGGGAATCCCGCTGGCAGGGCGTGCCGGTCGTGCGCAGGCCGACCGGCGGCGGGGCGCTCTGGCACGATCGCGAGATTACCTACGCCGTCGCCTTGCCCAAAGGACATCCGCTCGCCCGCCATCACGTCGCCCTGTACGAGGCGATCCACGACGCGATCGCTTCCCGGATCCGCTCGCTCGGGATCGCCGCCGATCGGCGAGGTCCCTCGGCCGATCCCGGCCGGATCAAGCCGTTCCTCTGCTTCGAAGACCGGGATCCGTCGGACGTGGTCAGCGGCCCAACCAAGCTGGTCGGCAGCGCCCAAAGGCGTCGATCGGGGGCGATCCTGCAGCACGGGGCGTTGCTGCTGGGCCGATCGCCCATCACACCCGAGTTGAGCGGCCTGATCGATCTGAACCCGACAGCGCCCGGCTACCCCTCCGAATGGCTGGAAGCCGCGATCCTCGAAGCATGCGGCCTGGAACCCCGCGAGGTCGGCTGGGAAGCGATCCCGGCCGACCGGATCGAGCGGCTCCGGGAACGCCATCAGGACCCGGCCTGGCTCCGCAAGCGATAGCCGCGGGTCACTTCCGCCGCATCCGAGAGCCCACCAGGCCGATCGCGGCGACCGCGAAGATGGCCCAGGTGGAGGGCTCGGGGGCCGGCACGATCGTGCCGTACAGGCTGAGCAGGTAGGAATGGTCCTGGCCGTCGAGCGTGCCGGTGCCGACGATCTGGCCGACGTCGTTGATGCCAATGGCCGTCTGCAGGATCCAGCCGGAATCCTTGGGCAGGAACGCGTTCAGGTCGATCACCTCGCCGTCCTGGAACAAGACGGCATGGCCGCCCGAGTTGCCCACCACCTGGCCCAGCGAGTTAATCGCCAGCGCCGTGCTGTCGAACGCGCCGGCGAGCGTTCCCAGGTCGTGCATGCCGCCCGAATCGTAGAGGAAGGCATGGTGATTCCCGGCGCTCAGGTCGGCCTGGCCGACGACTTGCCCCTGGTCGTTAATCGCGTTGGCCTGGCTATTGGGCCCCCCCAGCGTGCCGATGTCGTGCGACGGCGTGCCCACGAACGCGTGGTTCTTCCACTGGGTCGCCACGTCAGACCAGCCCACCACGGTCCCCTTGCTGTTGATCCCCAGGGCATTGCTGACCGAACCCCCGTTGGCCCCCATCGCGACGGGCGAGTACTTGCCGCTCCATGCGTCGGGCGACGAGGTGAAGGCCCGATTCCAGCGGCCGAAGGCGTGCGATTCCCCGGCCACGGCCCCCGCGTCGTTCACCGCATGCGGGATGCTGTACTCACCGCCGCCGACGAGGTGGCCGTCGCTCGCGGTGCCGGCATCGCTCACGACCCCGTTACGGAGGACCTGGGCGGTCGACCCCGAACCGCTGTAAACCTGGGGCCGGCCGCCGCTGTAGGCGATCGTGCCACCGGGGCTGATCACCGCATAGCCGGTTCCATTCGTCGGATCCAGCATCGTCAGCGGCCGGCCGGACTGGTAGATCGCCGGTTTCCAGCCCGACATGCCGGCCACCCGGCCGTCTCGCGAGATGCCGGTTGCCTGGAAGTTACCCAGGTCGGCGATCGAGGCCGAATCGATCGCATCGGCCAGGGCCGGGCCCGCCATCGCCATCGATAGGGCCAACGCCATCCCGGCCCGATTCCCGCGGGTTCGCCATCGCATGGGGGCCATCCTTGTTCCCTGCCGTCAGGCCCCGGCTGCATCCGGAACCGGGGGCGGAGTCCGATCGCCCCGGGCCTACCGACACAGGTCGGATTCTACGCGACCGGGTAAACCGGTCAATCCGAACCGGTCGATCGCAACTTCAGGCCACGGGGCCGAGCGATTCGCCGTCGCGTTGCGGGCGGATTGCCCCAAGGTCGAGCAATCGGCCCAGTTCTTCGCGCGCCGCGCGGGCTTCGGCCAGGGTGATTTCGGGACGACTCAGCCGGCCGATCAGGCTCTTCAAGACATCAATGCGAGATGGGGAAGGAACCCCGGAATCCGCTTGCATGGGTACACAGGCCTCGGGGCAAACGCCGCCAAATTTCGTAAGCTCGGGGGGAGGGCGGATGTGGACTCAGCAAATCCCTGGCCGAACCTTTCGGCGTTGAAAAAAACCCGCGCATCCCCCCCGGATCAGGGGAAATCCAGGCCGTCAACCCGATCTCGGGCCCGTTCTTCTGGATTTGCCGACATCAGGACGCGTCGATGATGCCAATTCGAGCGGCATTCCGCCGACGAAGAAGGCACGATCCGTCCAATCCGACCACAAACCCTCGCCAACAAGATAGGTCAAAAACACGACAGCGGCATCGGCAGTTCCGGTCCATCGGGCCATCCCAGGCCACATCGCGGCCTTTTCGGAAGCCTTTACAATTCCCGCTGGCAAGGTGGTGGCAATTTGGATAAGCTGCAACCGGGATCTTTTGCCCACCCTTACCGATTGCGAGCCAACATCGATGAGTGATGAGAACTCGGTCCCTCATGCCGACTCTTCCGCCCCCCCCGAGGGGAACGCACTCCAGTTGGCCTCCCACGCCGCCCGCCAGGGTGCCTCGGATGCCTACGATGCGGCCAACCGCGCCTGGGCTTCCACCAGCATGTTCCTGTCGAGGTTCACCTACACGACCTGCTACACGATCTCCTACGGGGTCGTCTTCCCGATCAGCTACGTGGCGATGGCGGTCCCGAAGGACAACGCCCTGGTCCGCGGCATGATCGACGGCGCCCATTCGGCCCGCGCTCAGGTCGACAAGGTCCTGGGCAAGGCCGGCGAAGAGGCGATCCCCGCCCCGATGGGCGCCTGAACCGGGCCCGGGCGGTTGTCGATCGGTGGCCCGAAGGCCCATAATCGAGGGGCCGGCACGCGGACCTTCCGCACCGCCGGCATCGCCCCGGTTCGATGGGCCCTCCCCCATGACGTCCGCCCTCAGCGCCCGAAATCCCGAGTCGCCGGCCGGCCGGCTGGACGTGGATGCCTTGCGTCGGGATTTCCCGGCGATCGGCCAGGAAATCGCCCCTGGCGTCCCCCTGGCCTACCTCGACTCGGCCGCCACGGCGCTGAAGCCCTGGCCCGTGATCCGCGCCGTGCAGGCGTACGACGCCGAATACCCGGCCAACGTCCACCGGGGCCTGCACACGCTCAGCGAGCGGGCCACCGACGCCTTCGAAGGGGCCCGGTCGAAGGTCGCCCGGTTCCTGGCGGCTTCCGACGACGAGATCGTCTTCACCCGGGGCACGACCGAGTCGATCAACCTGGTTGCCCGGTCCTGGGGCGCGGCCAACCTGAAGCCGGGCGACGAGATCCTGCTCACCCTGCTGGAGCACCACGCCAACCTCGTCCCCTGGCAGATGCTGGCGAAGGAGCGGGGGCTCATCCTGAAATTCGCCCCGATCTTCGACGACGGCCGGCTCGACGGGGACGCGTTCGCCGACCTCCTGGGCGACAAAACCCGCCTGGTGGCGATCACGGCCATGTCGAACGTCCTGGGGACGATCCCCCCGGTCGCCGACCTGATCGCTATGGCCCGCAAGCGCGGGGCGATCGTGGTGCTCGACGCCGCGCAATCGGTGGCGCACGGGCCGACGTCGGTCCGCGACCTCGACGCCGATTTCGTGGCGTTCTCGGGCCACAAGATGTACGGGCCGACCGGCATCGGCGTGCTCTACGGCCGCAGGGCCCTGCTCGAAGCGATGCCGCCGATGTTCGGCGGCGGCAGCATGGTGACCCGCGTCACCCTCCAAGGGGCCGAGTGGAACGACATCCCCTGGAAGTTCGAGGCCGGCACGCCGCCGATCGCCCAGGCGATCGGCCTGGGCGCGGCCGTCGATTACCTGGCCGGCATCGGCCTGGACACCATCCACGCCCACGAGATGGAGCTGCTCCGATACGCCCACGAGCGGCTCGACCGCGTGGAAGGGGCCCGGATCCTGGGCCCGTCGCCCGAGCACAAGGGCGCGATCCTGGCGCTGGAAGTCCGGGACGTCCACCCGCACGACCTCGCCCAGTTGCTCGACCGCCACGGCGTCGCCATCCGCGCCGGACACCACTGCGCCATGCCCTTGCACGACCGACTGGGGCTGATGGCCTCGGCCCGGGCCAGCCTGGCCGCGTACAATACCCCGGAAGAGATCGACCGCCTGGCGATGGCGATCGAGGACGCCCGACGGACGATGACCCGTCGCCAACCCGCCCGACGCGAGCCGACCCCATGATCGACGACGCCCTCTACCGCGAAGAGATCCTCGACCACTACCACTCGTCGGCCCACCGAGGACGGCTCGTTTCGCCCGACCGCCAGGTCGACATGGACAACCCCCTCTGCGGCGACCGGATCCACCTGGAAGTCGCCCTCACCGACGACAAGCAAGCCATCGACCAGATCCGCTTCGACGGCCACGGCTGCGCCATCAGCCAGGCCGCCGCCTCGATCCTGGCCGAGAACGTCGAAGGCAAGACGACCGAGGAAGCCCGCGCCATCACGGCCGAGGGGATGGTCGAACTGCTGGGGATCCCGCTCACGCCGGCGCGGCTGAAGTGCGGGTTGCTGGCGTGGAAGGCTTTGAACCGGGCGCTGGCGGAGTAACTCGGTTCGGTCGGTTCCGACATGACCGCTCAGGCGATAAAGTCTGCTGGTAGGGGAGCGATTCTCCGAATCCCCGAAAATCGACTCGCCTATCGCCGGGAAGATGCCAGGCTTGGGAATGGTGTGGAGGTCCCCAGGCCGGCCCGCCATTTCTTGGCAATTCGCCCGTCTGGAATGAAAGCGTGAGTTCCCCGGGCTCCAACCTCGCCCGTACGGTTCCCCCTGCGCATCGTGGCGCCGAACGAACCCGAGGATTCGGCGGAAAGCTCGATCATTGGTCAAGTTGCGGTCAGCGGCCAACCCGGCGCGGCGAGGAATCGTAGGGTGCCGTCGAGCGCCCAGCGAGACGCGCAAGACTCAACCTGGCGATCAACTTGCGGCCGTACCGTCGCGATGCGTCTCGCTGGCGGCTCGACGGCACCCTACGAGATCATCGCCCGCGAGGCCCGGCGCCGAACGAACCCAAGGATTCGTCGTAAGGCTTTCACGAGAACCGAATTCGGAAACCTTGGGTCCCTGCATCCGGCTTCAGGACAGGGCCTCGTTGACGATCCCCTCGGCCTCCCGGACGATCGCGTCGAGGTGTTCCGGCCCCTTGAAGCTCTCGGCGTAGATCTTGTAGATGTTCTCGGTGCCGGAGGGCCTCGCGGCGAACCAGCCGCTGGCCGTTTCGACCTTGAGGCCGCCGATCGGGGCGCCGTTGCCGGGGGCCTTGGTTAGCCTCGCCGTGATCGGCTCGCCCGCCATCTTCGTGGCGCGGACCGCATCCGGATTCAGTTTGCCCAGGATCCCCTTCTGCTCGGGCGTGGCGGCCACGTCGATCCGGGTGTAGCTGGGGGAGCCCAGCTTCGCCGCGATCTCGGCGTAATGCTCGCCCGGGTCCTTGCCGGTCGTCGCGGTGATTTCGGCCGCGAGCAAATTGAGGATGATGCCGTCCTTGTCGGTCGACCAGGCCGTGCCGTCCAGCCGGAGGAAACTCGCCCCGGCGCTTTCCTCGCCCCCGAACGCCACCGAGCCGTCGAACAGCCCCGGCGCGAACCATTTGAAGCCGACCGGCACCTCGTAGAGGGTCTTGCCGCGGGCCTTGACGACCCGATCGATCAGGGCGCTGCTCACCAGCGTCTTGCCGATCTTGGCCGAGGGCGGCCAGTTCGGCCGGTGCGTCGTCAGGTAGTCGATCGCCACCGCCAGGTAATGGTTGGGATTCATCAGCCCGGCCGACGGCGTGACGATCCCGTGGCGGTCCGAGTCGGGGTCGTTGCCGAACGCGACCCGGAATTGATCCTTCAGCCTCACAAGGCTCGCCATCGCATAGGGGCTGGAGCAGTCCATGCGGATCTTGCCGTCGTGATCGACCGTCATGAACCCGAACGTGGGATCGACCTTCGAATTCACGACCGTCAGGTCGAGGCCATAGCGCTCGGCGATCCGGCCCCAGTAGCGGACCGAGGCGCCGCCCAGCGGGTCGACGCCCAGCTTCGGCTTCGCCTTGCGGATCGCTTCCATATCGATGACCGACTTGAGATCGTCGATGTAAGGCCCGGCGAGGTCCTGCGAACGGGTCGTCTCGGCGGTCACGGCCAGGTCGAAGGGGAGCCGCTTGACCCCTTCGTTATCGGCCTTCAGGTAGGCGTTGGCCCGGTCCTGGATCGCCTTGGTGAGGTCGGAATCGGCCGGGCCGCCGTTGGGCGGGTTGTACTTGAAGCCGCCGTCGGCCGGCGGGTTGTGCGACGGCGTGATCACGATGCCGTCGGCCAGGTGGTCGGATCGATTTTTGTTGTACGTCAAGATCGACCAGGAAATCACCGGCGTGGGCGTGAAACCCTCGTCCCGCTCGACGATCGCCGTCACGCCGTTGGCGGCCAGGACCTGCAGGGCGGTCCGTTGCGCCGGCAACGATAACGCATGCGTATCCATGCCCAGATAGAGCGGCCCGTCGATCCCGCGGGCCTTGCGGTCGTCGCAGATCGCCTGGGTGATCGCCAGGATGTGGGCCTCGTTGAACGTGCCGTCGTGCGGCGTCCCGCGGTGCCCGCTGGTGCCGAAGCTGACCCGCTGGTACGGGTCGGAGAAGTCGGGCTTGCGACTGTGATACTCGCGGACCAACGCATCGACGTCGATGAGCAGTCCGGCGGGGGCCGGCTTTCCGGCGAGGGGGCTGAGGGCCATCGGGGGATCCTCGGGAGTGTGCGGGGCGGGGCGAGGGCCGATCAGGGGGCCGCGACGTAGGCCCGTTCGCCGGGCCGTCCGCCCGAGGCCAGCTTGGCGCGGCCGCGGGCGGCCAGGTGTTCGAGCAGGGCGAACACCGTCTCGGCCGCGTCGGGCGTGCCGATCGCCTTTGCGACGGCGTCGGCCGTCTTCGGGGTGGAATCGAGCGCCTTGACGACCTTCGATTGGACGTCCAGGACCTCGGCGGCCGCCTTCTTGCCGGCCTCGACGCCCGGCTGGTGGTAGGCGTTGATGTTGATCAGGCTGGCGTAGAAGCCGACCGTCCGCTCGAACAGGGCGATCAGGATGCCGACGGTCCGGGGCTCGACCTTGTCGATCGTCAGGGTCATCGAGGATCGGTCGTTGTCGAACAGGGCCGACCGGGTGCCGAGCTGGAAGCCGTGGAGGTAGTCGCCGGCCGTGACGCCCGGCTCGACCTCGAAGCCGTCGCCCCGGCCTTCGAGCACGCGGATGAACGTCACGAAGAAGTTATTCACACCGTCGCGCAATTGCTGGACATAGGCGTGCTGGTCGGTCGATCCCTTGTTGCCGTAGACCGAAAGCCCCTGGTCGACGCGATGGCCGTCGAGGTCGAGCCGCTTGCCGAGGGATTCCATCACGAGCTGCTGGAGGTACCGGCTGAAGAGCAGGAGCCGGTCGTTGTAGGGCAGGACAACCAGGTCCTTCGAGCCCTTGCCGCCGGTGGCGATGTACCACATCAGCGCCATGAGGGCGGCGGGGTTCTTCGCGGTGTCCTCGTTGCGGGTGGCCTCGTCGCAGGCCCGGGCGCCGTCGAGCACGGCCTTCATGTCGACGCCCTGCAGGAAGCCGGGCACGAGGCCGACCGCGGAAAGCTCGCTGGTCCGGCCGCCGACCCAGTCCCACATCGGGAACCGCGCCAGCCAGCCTTCGGACTCGGCCTGCTTGTCCAGCTTCGAGCCGGCCATCGTGACGGCCACGGCCTGCTTCGGGAAGTCGAGCCCGGCCTTGCGGCAGGCCTCGGCGGCCAGCAGCATGCCGTTGCGGGTCTCGGGTGTGCCGCCGCTCTTGGACATCACCACGACCAGCGTCTCGGCCAGTCGATCGCCGATCGTGCGGAGGACCCGGTCGATCCCCTCGGGGTCGGTGTTGTCGAAGAAATGCAACGACATCTTATCGGTGTCGGGATCGCCCAGCGCATCGGCGACGAACTCCGGCCCGAGCGCCGAGCCGCCGATGCCGATCGACAGCACCTGCGTGAACCGGTCGGCCTTGGGCGGCCGGATCTTGCCGGAGTGGACGTCGTGGGCGAACGCCTCGATGGCGTCGAGGTTCGAGCGGATCTCCTCGGCGATGTCGGGGGTGGGGGCGAGTTCGGGGGCCCTCAGCCAGTAGTGGCCGACCATCCGGTTCTCGTCGGGGTTGGCGATGTCGCCTTCCTCCAGCGAGACCATCGCGGCGTAGGCCCGTTCCATCGCGGGGCGGAGGTTGTCGAGGTCGGCGTCGCGGAACGGCATCCGGCTGATGTCGAGGCTCAGGCCGAGGGAGGGGCAATCGCAATAATGCTTCTGGAAGCGTTCCCACAACTCTCGGGGGCTCATCGGCGGGGCTCCGGACGTTGGATCGGGGGGCTGCGGGTCGGCCCGGGGCCGATCCGTTCCCACGCCGCCCATCATACGCCCGGCCCACCGCCGATCAAACGGGCCACCGGGCCGCCCGGTTCCGGGGCGACCAGGTAGGGCCCCTTCGCGACCAGCCGGCCGTCGCGGACCAGGCCGGCGACGATCTCGGCGACCCGGGCCCGGTTCTCCTCGCCGATCCTCGGGAATCCCAGCGATTTCGCGGCGATCGCGGGCAGGGCCTCGGGCTCGATGCCGAACGCCCGCCTCGCGGCGATCACGAGGGCCTCGCCGATCTCCTCGGGCGGCACCAGTTCGAGCTTCCGGGCCGTCGATGGGAGGGCCGTTCGGTCCCTCGGCTCGACACGCTCCAGGCCCGTTGGCCAGAGGAACTCGCCCCTCCGCTCGATCGCCCCGGACGTGGCCGCCAGGCCCTCGGCCTGCTCGATCGCCTCCTGCAATCGCGGCCCCAGCCGCTTCGCCCCGGAGGCTTCCACCAGGCGCCGCCGGGCCTCGGAGGCATGCACGGGGCCTTCCGAGCGGACGACCTCGGCGAGCCGTTCGGCCAGGCGTTCGGGCTGGGTCGAGGCGTCGGGCGCCAGCTCGGCCGGCCGGTAGGGGGCGAAGCCGTCGTCGGGGGGCTCTTCCTCCGGGCCGGATTCCTCGGCGGGTTCGGCCTCGGGGGCCGCCGGGGGGGGCAATGGCTCGCCCGTCGGTTCCGGTTCCACGGCCGGCGATTCGGGGGCGATCGCTCGCAGCTCCTCGATCAACGCGGCCGATCGGCCTTCGGGGTCGCGTTGCCAGTCGGGCGACCAGGCCGGGACGATCCGCCAGCCCAGGCCTTGCAGGACCTCGGGGCGGAGCCGGTCGCGGTCGATGGCGGCCGGATCCTGCCGGTAGTGAGGGCCGTCGCCGCGGATGCCGATCAGGAATCGGCCGGGGTCGGCCGGGTCGAACACGCCCAGGTCGATCCGCCCGCCGGGCCCGCCGATCGGCCCCCGGGCCGAGTAGCCGGCGGCCTCGAGGATCGACCGGAACGCCCCGGCCCACGGGCCCGGCGACGCCTCCCCGTCCGGCCCGGCCTGCTGGCCGTCCTGGGCGTAGGCGAGGAATGCCCGCAGGGCCTGCACGCCCCTCGCACGGATCCGGGCCGGGTCGAGGTCGTTGGCGGTCAGGTTGCTGAAGACCTCGCAGCGGACCCTCGCCCGGGTGATCAGGACGTTGAGCCGCCGCTCGCCCCCCTCGGCGTTGAGCGGTCCGAAGTTGTACGAGACGCTGCCGTCGGCGGCACGGCCGTAGCCGACGCTGATGAAGATGACGTCGCGCTCGTCCCCCTGCACGTTCTCCAGGTTCTTGACGAAGAAGGGTCGGCCGCGCTGGGTCGAAGAACGGCTCCGAGGCGGGGTGGTCGCGCCGGAGCCGTTCGATCCGGTCGAGCGTCGCCCGCATCTGGGCGGCGCTGAAGGTGGCCACGCCCAGCGAGAGGCGGTCCGCCGGCGGCTTCGCCAGTTGCTGCCGGGCGAAGGCCAGGACGGCCCTCGCGACGGCGTCGGCCTCGCCGGGGTTGGTGCGGGATCGGCCGCGATCGTAGGTGGTCTGGGGCAGGTGCCGGAAGATCAGGCCCGAGCGTTTCCGGCCGGCGTCGGGGCTGGGGAAGGTGACCAGTCGGCCGTCGTAGAACTCGCGGTTGGACACGGCGATCAGCGATTCGTGCCGGCTCCGGTAGTGCCACCGGAGCATCCGTTCGCGGCAACCCTGGGCGGTGAAGAGGCCCAGGATGCTCTCGACCTCCGACGTCGGCTCGTCGTCCGGGTCGTCCTCGACGCCCATCGTGAGGCGGTCGAAGAAGGTGGTGGGGGGCAACTGGCGGCTGTCGCCGACGACGACGGCCCGGCGGCCCCTCAGGAGGGCGCCCAGGGCGTCGAGCGGCCGGACCTGGCTGGCCTCGTCGAAGACGACCAGGTCGAATTCGATCGCCCCCGGCGGCAGGTAGGCCGCGACCGATAGCGGGCTCATCAGGAAGGCCGGCTTGGCCGCCTGGATCGCCAGGCCGGCCCGGCCCATCAACTGGCGGACCGGCAGGTGCCGGGCCTTCTTGGCCAGCTCCCGGCGCAACGCCGCCAGCTGGCCGCCTCCCGAGTGCCGGGATCCGCGACCAGTGCGACCGGGCGGCCTCGCGCGGGTCCGCCGCTGGCCGTGGCGGTCGGCCTCGCGGAACGCGGCGATGGCGCGGTCATGAGCCCGGCCGTCGAACTCGGCCAGGATCGGCCGTTCCCGGTAGGCCCGGCGTCGGAGCGCCTCGTACCAGCCGCCCCGGAAGGCGTCGGCGAGCCGGGACGCGGCGGCGGGCCAGGTTTCGGCCAGGGCGACCACGTCTCCCAGGCCCTCCTCGCGGCAACGGGCCGAGAACCGGTTGATTTCGAGGATCTCGCCGACCCGGGTCGCCTCGCGCTCCCAACGGCCGAGCAGGTCGTCCTGCTCCGAAAAGGGCCGGTCGGCCAGGCTGCCCCGCTCGCCGAACCGGGCCGATTCGTCGAACTTGAGGAAATCGACCGCCCTGCCGACCGCCCTCCGATGCGCCTCGGCGGTCGCCCCGACCGCCGCCAGCAAGGCCGGCGCGATCGCCGGGTCGGCCGGCTCCGCCGCCGCGTCGAGGAGGGTCAGGGGCAGCTCGCCGGAGCGGATCCCCTCGTGGATTCGGTCCATCCCGTCGGCCAGTTCCCGGAGCGCCGGCCAGTCCGACTTCGGGCCTTGCCAACGGCCGCCGAACAGGGCCATCCCGAGGGGCTCGGCCGCCTCGATGCCCCGCTGCAGGCGGCGGGCCTCGGCCAGGTCGTCGAGCAGCCGGAGCTGGTCATCCAGCCGGGCGGGCATCGGCCCCTTGCAGATCGCGTCCAGCCGGAATCGGGCCCGGTGATAGGCGGGCGATGCCAGCCGCCACCAGCGGCGGCCGTGGCCGGCCCGGGCGATCCGCAGCGGTTCGAGGTCCTCCTCGTACGCCGTGGAGACGATCCGGGGGTCGTCGTGCTCGTGGATGGCCGACCAGCGCAGTCCCATGTCGAGGAGGGCCCGCACTTCGGCCCGCTTCGAGGGCCAATCGGGGACCGCCGCGCCCGGCCATTTCGCCAGCTCGGCGATCAACCCGCCCGAGCGGATCAGGGCCGCGACCCCCGCCGGGCCGTCGGGAGTCGGCAATCGGAGCAGCCCCGCCAGCGACGACGCGGCCTCGCGGAGCATGGCCGTCGCGTGGCGGGCCACGCCCAGGCGAGCCCGGAGCCGTTCCTCGTCGCCCGGCCGCCATTCGGCCCGCCGGCAGCCGAAGAAAAGGTGCTCGCGCAGGCCGCCCAGCCCGGCGATCCGGTCCTGGAGCCGTTCGACCAGTTCCTGCCGGCGTCGGAAATCGGCGACCGTCCAGTCTTCCAGCCCCCCGCAGGCCAGTTCCGGCGGGTGCCCGAGCAGCGACCGGATCCGCACCAGCTCGCCGATCGCCTGGTGGGGCGTCACCCCGCTGGAACCGATCGGCTCGTTGACCGCGATCGAATAGGCATCGAGCCGGTCGCGAAGCTCGCCCCAGAGCCCCGCGTCGGGCCCTTCGGCGGCGTCTTCCGGCCGCCCGGCGTTGAGGGTCCTGCGGAGCTGGTCGAGGACCGCCTTCTTGGCGGCGTTGTGGCTGTGCAACTCCAGGCAGGCCTCGCCCAGGCCGATGGCGTCGAGCCTTCGCTTCACCACGTCGA
Organism: Isosphaeraceae bacterium; assembly: GCA_046350035.1. Taxonomy (GTDB): domain Bacteria; phylum Planctomycetota; class Planctomycetia; order Isosphaerales; family Isosphaeraceae; genus CALLYK01. The sequence continues at coordinate 40,764 of JAXMBD010000017.1, forward strand.
GGGCCGCCAGCTTCTCGGCGACGAACAGGACCGACTGCCCCCGGCCGATCGCCTCGGCGATCAGGTTCGTGATCGTCTGCGACTTCCCCGTGCCGGGCGGCCCCTGGATCACCAGCGAATGCCCGGAGGCGACGTCGCGCAGGGCCAGTCGCTGCGTCCGGTCGGCGTCGAGCACGGTGTTCAGCTCGATCGGGCCGTTGTCCTCCTCCTCGGCCGGGCCGGAGAAGCCGTCGCCCAGCAGGGCCCCGACGATCGGGTGCCGGACCGGCGCCGCGCCCTCGGGCCAGGCGGCCGGGTCGAGGTCGCGGTACATCAGGAACTTGCCGAACGAGAAGAAGCCGAGGGCCACCGCCTCGCGTTCGACGGCCCATTCGGGCTCGCGACGGACCGCCTCGGCGACGGCGTCGAAGTAGGCCGGGACGTCGAGTTCCTCGGGCTCGGGCAGCGCGGGCAGGGCGATCCCGCATTCGACGCGGAGCTTCTCGGCGAGCGAGAGGTTCACGTCGAGGTCGTCGCCGTCGTGGCGGAGCCGGAACCGGTCGCGGGCGGTCGAGCGGAGGAGGGCGACCGGCACCAGAATCAAGGGGGCCCGGAACGGCCCGGGGTTGGCGGCGTCGCCCGCCCATCGGAGCAGCCCCAGGGCCAGGAAGAGGGTATTGACCCCCTGCTCCTCGGTGGCCGTCCGTGCGGCGTAGTAGATCGCCAGCAGGCGGTCTTGCAAGTCGTCCGGCCCCAGGCCGGTCTGGAGCTTCAGGTCGTTGGGATCGACTTCGGCGCCGCCCGCCCCGGCCGCCTGGAATGCCAGGGCCTTGCCCTCGCGGACCAGCAGGCGGAACAGCTCGGCGGGCGACTCGCCCGGCAGTTCGAGGCCCCGTGCCCGGGGCTTGTAGTTCAGCAGTGGGTTGCGCAGGGTCAGGTCGAGGAGGTCTCGGCGGTCGGCTTCCAGCCGGGCCGCCAGGTCATCGTCTCGGGTCATCGTGGCTCTTGGCTCTTCGGCAGGGCTCGGGCGTATCCCCCCAGGATACCCGGGGGGGGCGTTGCTCGCTCAATCCCAGCCGCGGACTTCGTCCAGGTAGCCCTTCATCCGGGCCAGCCAGCCTTGCTTCTCGCTGAGCGCCACGAACAGGACCAGGGCCATCCCCAGGGCCAGCATGATCCCCCAGCGGGCCAGGGCATGGTCGAGCCCGACCCGGCCGACCTGGTAGCCCACGTTCAGGATGAACCCGGCCAGGCCCATCCACAGGAAGACCTGCGAACGGAGGCCGATCCCCGCGAAGATCGCCAGCATCGACCCGGCCAGGAGCAACGCCCAGGCCCCCAGGCTGGCGTCCTTCCAGATCGGCAGGGCCAGCGATGCATAGATCAAGGCCAGGCCGATCCCCCGGATCGCCGAGACCGCCTTCTTGCCCAGTTCGCCCCGATACGCCTCCGCGAACAGGAAAGCCGCCAGTCCGACCGGGATCGCGTAGCATTGCGGGTTGTCGGCGAACGACCAGCCCGCCCGGTACCAGAAGATCCAGAGGAAGGCGTTGAACAGCACCGCCGACGCCTGGCCGAACGGCCGACGCCCGGTCCGCCCCCAGACGATCGCATAGAAGGCCGCCGAGGCGCAGGCCGCGAACATCGCCCGGTCGCCGGTGACGCCATCGCGGGCCGCCAGGACGACGCCGATCACCGGCAGGATCGTCGCGGCCCCGAACGCCGGCAGCCCGAAGTGCCGCCGGCCGGATCGGTTCAGGGCCTCGGCCAGGCCCAGTTCGATCGTCGCGAGCACCAGCAGGACGGTCGAATCCCCCAGGCCCGGCTCCGGGAATCCCCGGCGATACGCCAGGTAGCCCAGCAGGGCCGATCCTTGAGCCAGGGCGGCCAGCGTGATCGAACCGCGACGCTCGGCCAGGAACGATAGGATGGCCCCCACGCCCGCCAGCAGGAGCATGTCGATCCAGGCCAGACCGGCAGGGAACGACCACGCCACGAACGTCGAGACCACCAGCATCGCCGACGTACCGCACGCCAGCAGACCGAACCGATCGAGCACGCGGCGGATCGAAGCCGGCGATCGGTCGCCCAGGAAGACGAGGCCGGCCGCCGCTGCGAGCTGGCCGATCGCCAGGCCCGCGGCCGAGCCGGGATACGGACCGTAGCCGAGGGCCCTCGCCACCTGCAGCGAGATCGCCCCGCACGCGAGCATCCCGGAGAGGCCCGCCAGGCCCGCGAACCCGGCCGATTGGCCCGCCAAGGCCCGGTGCGCCAGCACGGCCGTGGCCATCGCCAGGGTGATCGAGGTAGGCCAGCCGATCTCGCCGCCGGTCAGCAAGATCGCCACGACCGCCCCCAGGCCGGCCGAGAATCCCAACGCCTCGCCTTCCGGGCCGCCCCGGCGCCGCGACCGACCGTCCCACGCCGATCGCCAGAGGGCCTGGATCGCCGTCAACAGCGGCAGGGCCGCGGCCGGGTCCGCCGCCAGCCGTTGGGTCAGGGGCGAGCCCGGCAAGGCCAGCCACCAGAGCAGCAGCGTCCCGGCCAACAACCCCAGGGGCGCCCGATGCCGCGCCTCGAACTCAAGGTCGAATTCCACCAGCCCGGCCAGGATCACCAGGGCGAGCAAGCCGGAAATCCAGGTGCCCCCCGAAGGCCAGCCCGTGGCGGTTCCCCAGCATGCCAATCCCACCTCGGCGAACGTCCAGCAGGCCAGCGGTATTGCCGAGAGCACCGCCAGCGCGGCCGACCACCCCTTGAATTCCCTCTCGAGCCGTTGCCCTTCCAGGATGGGCAGGGCCGGCCATCGCGAGGCGCCCCACGACGCCAACCTCCAGATCAGGGCCGCCAACGAGCCGACGAGGACCACGCCGGCCAGGTCGATCGGGTCGCCCAGCTTCGGGCCGCATGCGAAGAGCAATCCGACCGTCCAGAGGCCGATGAAGCCGTGAATCCAGGCCCGTCCCGGCCTTGCCAGGCGCATCGACAGCACCAGCAAGCCCGCGGCGAACGGCAGCCAGGCCCTCGAGGACCAGGGCCCGCCCCCTTCATAAATCGCGGCCACCTGGCCACACAGGGCCAGCAACCCCAGGATCACCGCCCAGTCGAACGCCGGCCGGGACAGGTGCCGGCGTGGGGCGAGCCCCTCCAGGAACGCGCCGGACCCCAGGATCAAGCTGCCCATCAGGACATAGCCAAGGGCCAGCAAAACCAGGCTGGCGATCAAGTAGCCCTCGCCCCGATCGTGGAAGACCGCCGAGGTTGCGACCAGCCCCAAAGCCACATAAAGCCACCCCGCCCGCCGGGTGCTCGCCACGAACAAAACGAATGGCAGCGCGGCGAAGAGCAACGCGGCGGGGGCGTACCATTCGCAGGCCGGCGCGAACGCCGCCAGCAACACCGCCGAAGCCAGCAACGGCACGCCGAAGACCGGCCGCCATCGCGAATCCAACCGGTTCGCGACGAGCCGCTCCAACGCCCAGCAGGCCAGCGATAGGCCCGTGGCCAGGACCCCGAACGACCGGAGCGGCGGCCATTCCGGCCGCGACCCGATCATCAGGAAAACCGAGGCCAACACCCCCGAACCGATCGCCAGCGAGGCCCGGCCCGGGCAACGCTCCCGCCAGGCCGACACCGCCAGCCCGGGGGCGAGCAACGCCGCCGAGGCCAGGGCCAGCGGGAACGCCGAGGCCGAGTCGGCCCTCGCCGCGATCGCCAGCGCGATCGCCGACAGCGTGCCCACCAACTCCATGACCCGTAACGGCCGATGCCAGGCCCTCGCCCCCGCCCGATCCAGACCCGCCAGCGCGATCCGCAGGGCGAGCCAGGCGATCGCCACGAACGCGGTCGTCAACGCCAGCCAGCCGAAAGAACCCGGGACCGGCCGCGCCCAGGCCGAGCAAGCTGCCAGCGCGGCCATCCAGCACGCGATCAGGCTCAGGAACGGCCAGGGTTTTTCCCCGGGCCGCCGCCAACCCAGCTCGCCCAGGGCGATGGAAATCACCGACGAGGCGAGCGCAACCAGGAGCCACTCGACCGTGGTCAACGGTGCGTCGGCCGCCCGGGAGAGGGCCAGGAACGCCGAACCAGCCAGCACGATCAGGCCGGTTCGCAGGGCCGGCTGGACATACGAAGCCGGCCTCCCGTATCCCGATGCCATCGTCAACGCCGCGCCCAGGATCGACGCCCACGCCAGGAAGCCGGCCATGCCGATCGGCCGGCCGATCCAGTCGGCCCCGACCAACGCCGCGAGCAATACCGAGATCGACCCGCACGCCAGCGCCGCGTAGGCCATCGAGGGCCTCGGCGATTCCTCGTGCCACAACGCGTAGAGCACCGCCAGCACCGCGAACGCCGCCACCACCGTCCACGAGGCCGCCCCCATCCAGGCCATCGCCCCGAACGCCAGCGCGACCGCCAATCCCGACACGACCCGGGCCGACAGCACGATCGGCCGGCGGTACTCCTCGCCCACTCCCCGCCCCGACAGCACCCGGCACGCCAGCCAGTAGGCCATCGACACCGAGGCCATCGACAGCGATCGCCAGCCGCCGGTCGGGTCGCCCACCAGGTGGAACGCCGCCAGGGAGGCCCCCGCGAACGCCGAGCACGCCAGGTAGACCAGCCACGGCACCGACAGCATCCACGACGAGATCGCGAACCCAATTGCATAGCCCGAGAGCGTCAGGAGAGCGGCGGTCGGCTCGGTCGACCCGAGGATGCAGGCCGTCGCCGCCACGGGCAGGCCGATGAAGTGGCAGTGCCGGGCCAGTCGCCGATCCTGCCAACGCCGATCGAACCACCGCGAGAGCCCCAGCAACGCCGCGTTGAACACCAGGCCGTTCAGGGCCTTGTAGGCGAACGGCAGTCGATTGCCGTAGCCCAGGGCCTGGGCCGCGGCCCCCTCGACGCTTCGGATCAGGTCCCTCAAGAAATCGTACGAGCCGAAATACGGCAGGAAGAGCGCCCCGAATGCGGCGTAGAGGTAGGCGGGATGCCGCTCCCTCGCCAGGCATCGCCCGAACAGGCCCAGGCCCAGCAGGGCGACCGCCAGCGTGTTGCCGCTGAACAGGGCCGACGCCCCGGGCGGCCTGGCGAGGGCGATCGCGAACGCCAGGCCCGCCATCACCAGGCCTGCGAACCGCACGGCCGATTCCGCCTTGCCCCGGAGCCCCGACACGATCCGCACGGCGCCGATCCCCGCCAGCATCGCCGGGACCGCATACAACGCGGCGGGGAACGACCCGACCGTGCCGCCGATCCGCACGACGGCCCAGGCGAACGCGAAGGCCAGCAATCCCAACGCTTCGACGGGCAATCGTTCCCGGATCCGACGCAGCCATTCGACCGACGCCAGGAACACGGCCGACGCGAGCAAGATCGCCGGGTAGCCCCAGGCCATCGGGGAAGGCCGGGGCGTGGTCGCATCGATCAGGCCGATCGCCAGCATCCCCGCGATCGCCGGCAACCCGCCCGGCAGGCGCAGGGCCCGGCCCAGCCACAAGCCCATCAGCGACAGGGCCGCCACGCCGAAGGCCAGCACCGACAGGCCCGAGGCCGATCCCCGCGCGGGCAGCTCGCCCAGGAGCGCGAAATTCAAGGGCATCACCAGCAGCGTGGTCATGCCCATGATTCGCCCGGCTCGCTCGGCGCCCCAGCGGATCAGGCCCCGGCCGAACGCCGCGAACAGGCCCGTATAGGCCAGGGCGAGCAGGCATTTCCCCTCGGGCCGCCACAGCCGATCGCCCAGCACGATCGCGGCGCCGACCGTCGAACTGACCACGATCAGGGCCACCGCCAGGCCCAGCAGCAGCTTCTGCCAGTGGTCCTGCAGGAACTCCGCCGCGATCGCGCGCAGGCCGGGGCCGGTCGGGGCGGCCGGCTTCGGCACGAACGGCTCGACGAATGCCATCGCGGGCGCGACCGATGGGGAAAGCTGCCGCTTCATCGCCGCGAGGCGCGACGCGAGATGGGGCGGGAGCGGCGGGGTGCCCCGGAGACGCCGGGTTTCCAACGCCTCGACGGCCTCCTCGATCCGCCCGGTTCGTTCGCATGCCTCGGCCAGGACCTCGGAGGCCAGGCCCAGGTCGGGGTCGTCGGCCAGGGCCCGCCGGGCGGCCCGGATCGCCCCGTCGTACTGGCCGGCTCCGAGCGCCGTGCGCGCCTCGTCGAGAGCCTCCCGGGCCGATCGGGCCCGGTCGCGCCGCGAGGCCTCGTCGGCGATCGCATCCCGCAAGCCTTGCAGGCCGGCATGCCCGTGCCGCTCGGTCCCTTCCTCGCAGAGTTCCAGGGCCCGATCGAAATCGCCGAGGCGTCGGGCCAGGTCGATTGCCATCGCCCAGCATTCGAGCCGCGAGGGATCGAGCCGGCAAGCCTGCTCGGCCCTTCCTCTCGCCCGGGCGGGATCGCGCCCCATGTCCTGGCGGGCCAGCCTCAGCGCCGCGGAAGCCCGCCCGGCCTGCTCCAGGGCCCGACGCCGCGACCCTTTCTCGGCCTCGACCGTGGCGACCGCCTCGGCCGTCACCAGCCCGCGAGCTTCCAGGGCCTCCAGCTCGGCGATCAGGTCATCGATCCGGGCCAGTTCCGACGCCTGCTCGGCCGAGTATTCCGGCCCAGGCAGATCCGAGTCGAACAGGCCCGGGGACGAATCGTCGTTGGCCATGCGCTTTCCCCGCCAGCGTCCCGCTCCTGGTCATTCCCCGAGGGATCATGCGGAATCGCGCCGGCGGGGTGCCATCGGCCGCCTATTTCCCGGCGCGGGCCGGCGGTGGGGCATCCAGCGGCTGGTTCCCATACGCCTCACGCGGCGTTACTTCCGGGACGTCCAGTTGCTTGCGGAGCCTCGCCAGCTCCCGCTTCAACTCGACGACCGTCCCGGTGTATTCCGGGTCGTTGGAGACGTCCCGAAGCTCCCGCGGATCGCGCTTGAGGTCGAACAACTCCCAGCCGTTCGCGTCGGGCGCCTCGAACTTGATCAGCTTGTAGCGATCGGTCACGACACCGTAATGCGGCCGGACCCGGTGCGGCACGGGGTACTCGTAGTACTGGTAATAAAAGCTAGTCCGCCAATCCTGCGGCGGCGAGCCCTTCAGCAGCGGCACCAGGCTTCGCCCCTGAATTTCCGCCGGGATTTCCGCGCCGGCCGCTTCCAGCAGAGTTGGGGCGAAATCGACGTTCGACACGATCCGAGGTTCGACGCTCCCGGGCTTCGCCACGCCCGGCCATCGGACCAGCAAGGGCGTCCTCAGCGATTCCTCGAAGATCCACCGCTTGTCGAACCAGCCGTGCTCGCCCAGGTAGAAGCCCTGGTCGGACGCGTAGACCACGATCGTGTTGTCGGCCAGGCCCGCATCGTCAAGGTACTTCAACAGCTTGCCGACCCCCTCATCGACCGCCTTGATGCATCCCAGGTAATCGTGCATGTATCGGTTATACCGCCAGCGAACCAGGTCCTTGCCGGTGGGGTTCTTCTTGAGGAACTCCTCGTTGCGGGGCTTGTAGTAGGCATCCCAGGCGGCCTTCTGCTCGGAATTGAGCTGGGCCAGGGTCGTCAGCTTCACGTCGGAATCGGTCATCGTGCCGGCGATCGTCATGTCCTGGTCGCGCTCGGCCAGGCCGCGGCCCGAGTAGTCGTCGAACAGGGTCTCCGGCTCGGGATAGGTCCGGTCGTTGTCGTGGCCGAGGTGCCGCAGTGCGGGCGACCATTCCCGGTGCGGCGCCTTGTGCTGGCACATCAGCAGGAACGGTTTGTCCTTGTCGCGCCCCTTGAGCCAGTCGAGCGACAAATCGGTGATGATGTCGGTGACATAGCCTTCATGCTTGACCCGCTGCCCCTTGTGGATCATCGGCGGGTTGTAGTAGACCCCCTGCCCCGGCAGGATATGCCACTCGTCGAAGCCGGTGGGGTCGGAAACCAGGTGCCACTTGCCGAACAGGGCCGTCTGGTATCCGGCCGATTGCAGGGCCTTGGGGAAGGTGAACTGCGAGCCGTCGAACCGGCTGTTGCTGTTGTTATAGAAGCCGTTCTTGTGGCTGTACTTGCCGGTCAACACCGTGGCCCGGCTCGGCCCGCAGATCGAGTTGGGCACCAGGCAGCGGTCGAACCGCGTCCCTTCCTTCGCGATGCGATCGAGGTTGGGAGTCTCGAGCAGCTTGCGGGAATCGCCGTAGGCCGAGATCGCCTGGTAGGCGTGGTCGTCCGAGAAGATGAACACGATGTTCGGCCGCCGATCGGGCGAATCCGCCCAGGACGTGCCGATGCCCGACAACGCCACCGCCAGGCCGATCCAGGCCCCTCGGGAAATGCTCATCGCGTACCGCCCCCTTCCTGATCCTCGCACCCACAGGCGAGTTCACAGGATAGCAAGGGGGAGGATGCGGGACGCAAGGCGCCGGCAACCCAAAATGCGAAGGCATCCCCTACCGGACGTCGTCGGGCATCATCCCGCCTTCCGCCGGGCTCGCCCACGGGCCCAGGCCAGCCCCAACCCGGCGGCCGCGAAGACGATCAGGGTCGAGGGCTCGGGCACGGGCTGGGGCGTCAGCAGGAACCCGTGATACTCGCCATTGAGTAGGCCCACCCCGACGATCTGGCCCGATTCGTTGATGTCGGTGGCCTCGTTGAGGATCCAACTGGTGTCGGGCATCATGCCGTTGAGATCCTCCATCGCCTGCTTCGACGGGTCGTACATCCAGGCGTGCAGGCTCCCGTCGTCCATCAGGGCCGAGCCGACGATGAAGCCCGAATCGCTGATAGCCTTGACACTTTGGATGCTCTTGGCCCCGGGGAGCATGCCGATGGGGATGAGGTGGTTGTCCGCGTCGCTCACGAAGGCGCGGAGGATATCCGAGCCCGCATGGCCGGAGACCCCAGCGATCAGGCCCACGTTATTGATCGCGGTCGCCCTTGTCATGTCATCGCCAGGGACATTGCCAAGGTCATGGATCCAACTTCCATTTGTCACCAGGAGGGCCATTCTATTCCCTCCATGACGCACCCATGAACCGACGGCCCCGGCCTTGCTCACGTTAGCGAATTCCAAATCTGTGGCTGTTTTGCCGACTATGCTGTAAGTGCCGTTATATGTTTCGTGATAATCAAATCTGTTTCCATAAGGATATACCACGATTGGTTCACGGGACGGGGAAAAAACATACCCTACCCTTGAAGTGGAAGGAAAGCCGCTGTAATAGCCTCCGTAACTCCCCGACATATTGCCGACAATGGCCCCGTCGTCGCTCCCCGCGATCAGGCGGTCCAAGCTCCAGTGCTCTCCGACGCCCTTGCGGCCGGTATCGCTATCAACCCCGCGCGCCTGGTAGGCGTCGACGATGTTCCCATCTGGTTTCACGTTCAAGGGAAGGACCCTACTGCCCAGATCCTGGAACTGGCCGTCTCGATAGACAAAGGCCGTTCGATCTGGGGTCGTTGGTCCCACACCGGGCTTATATTGCCCGCCATGCTGCCCCGCCACGACTCCCGAGTCATTCAGGTACAGGGAATGGGCATCCCGACCCAGATCGGTGGCCTTGAAGATGCCGTCGGCCTGCGCGGCCGTCGCCGTCAACGCGAACACCGCCAATCCGATGCCGGGGGCCAGTCGGGTGCGCATGGGAGGCCTCAAAATGAAGAGAGCTCGCGCATCGGCCACACGTCGCCGGGCGCAAGCGGAATATCCCCCTGATGGGACAAATCGTCAAGTCGGGAAACGAAAGATGGAAGCGTCACTGCCCTGTTGCGCCCAGCCCCCCGCGACAGCGAAGGCAAGAGAAGGCGTCGGCACATGCACCGCGAAAATCCACCGATCCGACGAGGGAGGACAGAGAAGCGGGGCAAAGCCCCACCGTCCGCATCGGAACCGGTTTCCCGGATCCGACCGTTGACACGCATCCTCCGCCTCAAAGAGGCTCGGGACGCTCGCTCGATCGGTCGCTCGATCATCGCTACCTTAGGGTCATCGTAGTTATGGAATCCCGGTCGGCAGTCGGATCGAAGGGAAGTTGCCCCCGACGAAGGGGTTGGACGGAGTCTTGAGCCCTTTCGGGCTCATCGATCCCAAGTCGATGGAATCCGCCCAGGCAGTCGGCAGGCAGAGACGCCGGTGGGAGTCGAACCCACTGAGAACCGCTTTGCAGGCGGTCGCCCGGCCGTTGGACATCGGCGTCTATCGATCAAGAACAACCAGCGTCCTCGCCAGGAATCGAACCTGGTCCTCGACCTTCGCAGGGTCGCGTGCCATCCGCCACACCCCGAGGACTTCGCTTCTTCCAAATCCATCCCCCGCCCGGGAGTCGAACCCGGCCTTGCGGCTTCGAAGGCCGCCGTGCATCCGACACACCCACAGGGATTCCGATCAGTGCCCTCGCCAGGAATCGAACCTGGCCTTCGACCTTCGGAGGGTCGCGTGCCATCCGTCACACCCCGAGGGCATTCATCGCATCGCATCGAACCGGCAGCAGGGACGCAAGGATTCGAACCCTGTCCGCGAGCTTTGGAGACTCGCTGCTCTCCCAGGAGCACATCCCTCCTTCGACCGAACCCAGGGTGTCCGACGGGAGTTGAACCCGCTCCGTGAGGCCCACAACCTCGCGTGCTTCCGTTACACCACGGACACCATCTCGCAACAACTTCAGCGGAAGGGGAGGGATTCGAACCCTCAAGGCTTGTCGCTCGTCCGCTTTCCAAGCGGGTGCCGTCAACCGATCGGCTAGCCCTTCCGAGTCGCGAACATGGGCGATGAGGGATTCGAACCCCCGGCCTCCGGCGTGTCATACCGGCGCCCTGCCAACTGGGCCAATCGCCCGCAATGCCCCGACCAGGATTCGAACCCGGAACACCGCGGTAGAAGCGCGGGGTGATCTCCGTTTCACCATCGGGGCGACTTCACTTCAACGCAGGACAGCGTCCCGAGCAGGACTCGAACCTGCAACGCCCCGTTAGGACCGGGGAAGGATGTCCGTTTCCCCATCGGGACCGATTCGCGAGGGGGCTGCACGAAACCGGGACTGGCTCCTCGTCCGCGAAGGTGCCTGTCCCGGTTTCGTGCGGCCACCTCGGCGAGCGGAAGGCAAGGGATTCGAACCCTCACGCCCCGGGGGGCGCACTGGTTAGCAACCAGGCCCGGCCAAATCCGTATCCGGCTACCTTCCGTTACCGTCGCGAGAGTGGACCCACCGGGAGTTGAACCCGGATCTCCGCCACGCCAGGGCGGTGTCGTCCCGTTGGACCATGAGCCCATCTTCTTCCTGCGCGAACCGAACAACCGACAGTGGACCGCCGGGGATTCGAACCCCGATTACCGCCGTGCGAGGGCAGCGTCTTACCGTTGGACCAGCAGCCCGGAATCGAGAATCTATCGAAGCCAAGGTCCGCCCGGGAATCGAACCCGGACCACCCCCATACCAAAGGGGAGTGCCGCCATAACACCTGCGGACCGTGGAGAAATCGTCCCGGCAGGACTCGAACCTGCGATCACCTGCTTGTAAGGCAGAGGCCTTGGCCGCTAGACGACGGGACGTAAGGAGGCGGTTGACAGCGTAAGCTAATAGCACGGGAGGGAGTCGAACCCACAAAATCACCAGGCTCTCGACCTGGCCGCTTTGCCGGTTTGCGTACCGTGCCAATCGAACGGGAACGGAGTTGCGGGCCCGGGTGTCGATCCCGGCAAGCCGAGGTTATGAATCTCGGCCGAGCACCGGCCCTCCCGCAAAGAGGGGCAAGCCTCATGAAAGCTGCTTGCAGTGGCCGCGGAGAGGGTCGAACTCTCACGCCCCGTGGGGCACGGGCTTCTGAGACCCGCGCGTCTGCCAAGTTCCGCCACACGGCCATTCACCGAACCGAGTAGTCCCGACGGGGGTCGAACCCGCATCATCGCCTTGAGGGGGCGGCGTCCTTCCGGTTAGACGACGGGACCATCCGAAACGAACGAGATCAGTGGGTGGCGGAGGAGTCGAACCTCCCGCCCATCCGCCTCACAATTGTTGGGCAACGGCTTTACAGGCCGCCGTGAGGATCACCACCCGATCGAACAGCGCCCCCGATGGGATTTGAACCCACGGTCTCCACCTTGACAGGGTGGCGAGCACTCCCGGCTGCTCCGCGAGGGCAATTCGGTCTCCTTCAATCCGAGCGGAAGCCGCGGGACTCGAACCCGCAAGCGGCCAAGGCCGCCGCCCGCTTTCAAGGCGGGCCCCTGATCCGGCCGGTTGACTTCCGTTAAGCAATTCCGGGGGAAGGACTCGAACCTCCGAACTCCTGGGTCAGAGCCAGGCGCTATTACCGTCAACAGCTACCCCGGATCGTGTTGCATTCGCATTTTTCTGACATATCCGAATCCCGACAGGTTCGGGGAGGAGGGTTCGAACCTCCACTCGCCTGCTTCAAAGGCAGGGGGCCTACCGATTAGCCAATCCCCGATCCGCTATGCTACGCAGATCTACGCAAGCCTACGCAGAGTGCCCCGCGGGAATCGAACCCGCCTGTCCGGTTTGGAAGACCGGTGCCTGAGCCGATCGGCCAGGGGCACAACGCACGCGAAACCAGCGGAAGGGGTGGGACTCGAACCCACAAGGCTCATCGCTCGCCCGTTTTCGAAACGGGTGCCGTCACGCCAGGTCGGCTAGCCCTTCCTCAACCATTCAGCTCCGGCGGCAGGAATCGAACCTGCGCCCTCCCGGTTAACAGCCGGGCGCTCGTACCAGCACGAACTCCACCGGATCGTAAACAATCGGGGCGGCCGGATTCGAACCGGCGATTTCCTGCTCCCGAAGCAGGCGGATTGACCAGGCTTTCCCACACCCCGGATCGGCCCCTTCGCTGGAAAACTGCGAAGGAGCCAGAGTGCCCAGCGGGAGTCGAACCCGCACTTCCGCCATGGCAAGGCAGGAGGCTACCGTTACAACATGGGCACTTGTGCCGACGCCGAATTGTCAAAGAAGGGCACCGGGTGGGAGTCGAACCCACGTCCCCGCGTTACGAAGGCGGAATCCTGGCCTCTGGAAGACCGGTGCATGCCGATACTGCGAATCGAACCGGATGGGACCGCAGGGACTCGAACCCTGACCTGCCTGGTTAAGAGCCAGGTGTGCTGCCGCTAACACCTCGGTCCCGTCGTACGTGTTGCGAAAGAAACGATCGGATCGGCCCGGGAGGAGTCGAACCTCCGCCTGGCGGTTATCGGCCGCCCGTTCTCCCGCTGAACTACAAGCCGGTTCGGTTGGGCGATGGGGCCGGAGGGACTCGAACCCCCGCCGAGCGGATTAAAAGTCCGCCGTGCTGCCGCTACACCACGGCCCCGCGTCGAGTCCGCGAGGCTTACGTTTGCACCGATTCATCGTGTGCCTCTCTTCCAGCAATTCATTCGGAATCGATCCGAGTTCGTGACAGTCAGGGCGGCCGGATTCGAACCGGCGATCTCAAGCTCCCCGAGCTTGCGGAGTAACCAGGCTTTCCCACGCCCTGGGAAACCGACGTACGCGAGCAGTCCGTGAGGGAATCGAACCCTCCTCTCCGACTTGAAAGGCCGGTATCCTCCCGATAGACGAACGGACCATCCCCAATGCCGAGCCGAGCGGGTCGGGTGGCGCTCGAATCCACGTCTGCGGCTTTTCAGGCCGCCGCTACACCGTCTCAGCTACCGACCCGTGTCTTTCGCCGCCGACAAAAACGAACGAGGCCCGGTTTCGATGCCGGGCCTCGCACAACCAAGCGGGTGGTGGGCGATGCCGGCGTCAGGGGGGATCAAACGTGTTCGTCGGATAACGATGGCCGCAACCGGACGAGGGCGCGAACAGGCCGCGACTCTCGCATCGTCGTTCGGCTTGTGGCTTCGCGCTGGCTTTCATGGCCGCCTCGTCGGGCTGGAAGGTCCCTCGCGTCGATCCCGTCGGCCGCGACCCGCGGCCCCGTTTCTCGACGCTCACCGGTGTAGACGCGGGCCCCCTGGGGGATGTTCGCGCGGATTTCGACTTTTTCCCGGGACCGATTACTTCGCGAAAAGCCACTGTTCGGCGGTCTTCGTCAGCAGCCAGTTGCGGTCGTCGGCCGAGAGTTCGGGGATGTGGTCGCGGATCAGGGCGAGGCTCTCGATGTATTTGTGCTGGACCACCTGGAACGGGCAATCGCTCTCCCAGAGGCACCGGCGGGCCCCGAACGCCCGCACGACCTTCAGGATGAGCGGGCTCAGGTCGGAATAGGGGGGCGTCTTCTTCCCGAGGGCGTAAAAGGCCCCGACCTTGACCAGCACCTTGGGATGCTTGGCCATGGCGCAGAGGGCATCAACGTCGTCCGCCTCGATCTTGCCGTTCACGCCGATCCGGCAGAGGTGGTCGATGATGACGGTTGCCCCGGGATACTTGCCGCACAGGCGATCGACCTCGGGCAGGCCGTCGGGGTCGATCAGGCAACTGAGGATGGTCCCCGATCTGGCCGATTCGGCGAACATCGCCCGGTAGCCTTCCGGTTCGAGCCATCGGGCCGGCGGCTGCTTGCTATAGACCGGCTGGATGCGGATGGCCCGGATCCCTTTGGGTCTCAGGGCGGCCATCTCGGCGGCCGGGTCCTGGCCCAGGGGGTCGACGATCGCCGTGCCGACGAACCGGTCGGGATACAGCCGGATCATGTCGAGGATATAACGGTTATCGAACCGGTAGAACGACATCTGGATCAGGTTCACACGGCCGACGCCCGCCGGCCGGCAGAGCGCCAGCAACTCCTCGGCGGTGAACGAGGGGGGCTTCATGTCGTCGACCTTGAACCCCTCGGCCAAGGGGTAATGGGCCGTGTCGGGCGTCCAGATGTGGCTGTGGCCGTCGATGTACGGTTCCATCGCCCCTCCGCGATCGATCGAGTGGTCCCCCGGCTTGCCGTCGGTCGCGCCCGGGGGCAAGATGGCGGGGCCCCCCGCCGGGAATTGCCCCAAGCATCGGGCCTGGCGGCGGGCTTCGCAACCCCTCGGTTCGGAGGCTTCATGAAGCGGCTCGCGGCATTCCTGATCCTCGCCCTGCCCTGCACGACGGCCGCCGCCCAGTGGGCCGTCCAGGAGAGCGGCACCAAGGCCCGGTTCCGGGGGCTCAGCGTCGTGAATGCCCAGGTCGCCTGGGCGAGCGGCAACGGCGGAACGGTGGTCATGACGCGGGACGGGGGCAAGGCCTGGAATGCCGTGCCGCTCGAATCCAACGAGCTGGATTGCCGAGATATCCAGGCCTTCGACGACCGCGTCGCCGTCGCCCTGACGATCGGCGAGGGGGAGAAATCGCGGATCTACCGGACCGAGGACGGCGGCAAGACCTGGAAACTCGCGTATCTCAATCGCGACCCGAAGGGCTTCCTCGACGCGATCGCCTTTTTCGATCCGGATCGCGGCCTCGCCCTGGGCGACCCGATTGACGGCCGTTTCTTATTGCTCGAAACGCAGGACGGCGGCAAGTCCTGGTCCCGAATCCCGGCCGAAACCGCGCCGGTGGCTCGCGAAGGCGAAGGGGCGTTCGCGGCCAGCGGCACCTGCCTGATCGCACGGGGTCGCGACCTCGCCTGGATCGCGACGGGCGGCGCCAGAACGGGCCGGGTGGGCCGATCGACCGACCGGGGCCGCACATGGACGTTCCAGGAGACGCCCATCCCGGCGCCCAACCCGGCTTCGGGGGTCTTCTCGATCGCCTTCCTCGACGATCGACGCGGTGTGGCGGTCGGCGGCGACTACCAGGCCACCGGCAAGGCCGAAAAGGTGGCGGCCGTCACCGAGGACGGCGGCAAGACCTGGCGACCGCCCGCCGGCCAGGGGCCCGGCGGATACCGGTCGGCCGTGGTGGTGATCCCCGGGACGAACAAGCTCGTCGCGGCCGGCCCGGCGGGTTGCGACGGGTCGGAGGACGGCGGCGACCGCTGGATCCCGCTGGGCGATCGCGGCTTCCATGCGCTGGGATCGGCCGGCGCCGACGCCACGTGGGGCGTCGGCGAGAACGGCCTGATCGCCAAGCTGGAGGCCCCGCGGCTTACTTCGCCGGCGCGGGATTGATGTAGGTGTCGAACACCCGGACCTTGCCGAACGACTCGCGATTCTCCTCGACGAACTTCACGTGCCGGGGGTCCTTCAGGTACTTGGCCTCCGACTCCTTGGAGTCGAAGACCAGGTGCAGGGACACGTCGAAATCGCGGACGCTCACGTTGGGCTCGACCACGTCCTCGGCGATCGTGCCGATCGAGTAGTACTGCACGCCCTCGTGCCCCGAGAGGTACTTGTGGCATGAGGCGACGAACTTCGCGCGGGCCTCGGCCGAGTGGTCCTTGAGTTCGAAGAAGACCATGTGCGCGAGCTGGGGGCCGGCCGGGGCGGGCCGGGAGATCGCCCCCAGGGCGAACGCGAGCGGCAGCAGCAGGGCGACGAACAGGGCGGTCTTGGGCATCGGACTTCCTTCGGGTAGGGGCCGGAAACGGTCGGAAGCGATCGGGCCATGATTTCCCGAGGGGCCGGCCCGATCAAGGGGATTGCCGGCGAACCGGGATCGAGCCGGCCCTCGGTTCCCGGTACAATCGGGGCATCCCGCCCCGATCCGAGGCCGAAATCCGGAGCCCCAGACGATGACGCGAGGCGCCCTGGCCGTCTTGATGTTCGCCTTCGCGGCTTCGGCCCGGGGCCAGGAATCGGCCCCGCCATCCCGGCCCAGGCAACCCACGGCCCTGGCCATCGCACCCGAGGGCGACCGGGCTTTCGTCGCCAACCGCGGCAACGGCTCGCTGTCGGTCGTCCGATTGGATCCGCCGGAAGTCTTGTCCGAAGCCCCCCTGGGCCGGTCGCTTTCGGACCTGGTCTTCAAGGACCGGGGCTCCCTGGTCATCGCCGACGAGAAGGCCCATGAAATCCTGGTGGTCGATCCCGCCCGGCCCTCGGAGGTCCGCAAGCGGATCGCGGTGGCACCCTATCCGGTCGGGGTCCGGGCCTCGAATGACGGCCGGTCCGTCTTCGCGACGTCGCTCTGGTCCCGTTGCGTGTCGAAGGTCGATCTCGAAACCGGCGAGCAGGGCCGCCTCGATCTCCCGTTCGCGCCCCGAGCCCTGCTGGCCCTCGACCCGGCCGGCAAACTGCTGGTCGCCGATGCCTTCGGCGGCAACCTGGCGGTGGTCAATCTCCCGACCTGGAAGGTCGATTCGATCCGTATCCTGAAGGCCCAGAACATCGCCGCCCTGGCGGTCCACCCGGACGGCCGGCGATTGGTGATCTCCCACCAGAACCTCCGCAAGTCGGCGCGGTCCACCTCGGACGATATCCACTGGGGATTCCTGGTCGCGGGCAGCCTCCGCTGGCTCCCGCTCGATGACATCCTCGACCCATCCGTCACCGATTTCAGCGGCCGGGGGCGCGTCGCCAACCTGGGGCGCCCCGGCGATGGCGGCGGCGACCCGGCCGGGCTGGCGATCGCGCGGGATGGCACGGCCGTGATCGCGCAGGCCGGCGTGAATCAAGTCGCCATCGGGCCGATCGACGAGCCGATCGCGACCCGCGTCGCCGTCGGCGCCCGGCCGACCGCCGTGGCCATCACGCCCGACGGCAAGGCGGCCGTGGTCGCGAACGCGATGGACGATACCCTCCAGATCTTCGACCTGCCCCGCGCCGAAAACGTCCGAACGCTCCCGATCGGGCCGCCCGCGGCGAGGACGCTGCGCGACGAGGGCGAACGCCTGTTCTTCGACGCCCGACTGTCGCAGGAGGGCTGGATGAGCTGCCACAGTTGCCACACCGAGGGGCATACCAACCAGGCGCTGGCGGATACGCTGGGCGACGATTCCTACGGGGCCCCCAAGCGCGTGCCCAGCCTGCTCGGCGTGGCCGGCACGATGCCGCTGGGCTGGAATGGCAAGGTCGGCGACCTCGCCTCGCAGCTTCGCAAGTCGTCGCAGACCACGATGCGCGGACGGGCCCTTTCCGAAGGTGAGGTCCTGGCCCTGCAAGCGTACCTGGAGTCGCTGGAACCGCCGCCGTCGGCCGATCGCCTGCTGGGCCGGCTCGATGCGGCCGCCGTCGAGCGGGGCCGGGCCCTGTTCCAGCCTCGATGCGCCGGGTGCCATCCGGCCCCGTCGTACACGATCGCCAGGACGTACGACGTCGGCCTGGCCGACGAGGATGGCAACACCCGGTTCAATCCGCCGAGCCTCCGGGGCGTCTCGCAGCGCGACGCGTTCCTGCACGACGGCCGGGCCCGGGACCTCCGCGAGGTCTTCACCGTCCACGGCCATCCCGGCCAGGGCGATCCCCCCTCGGACCGCGAACTGGCCGACCTGCTCGCCTTCCTGAACAGCCTCTGATCGGAAAGGGCCCCCCACCATGACGGCCGCCTTCCTCGCGTTCGCGTGCGCCCTGGCGGCGCCCCCGCCGGCCGACGAGCCGTACGACCTCGTCCTCCGCAACGGCCGGATCGTCGACGGCACGGGCAACCCCTGGTACCGCGGGGACCTGGCGATCCGGGGCGACCGGATCGTCGCCCTCGGACTCGTCCCCGCGGAGGGCAGGCAGGCGATCGACGCCTCGGGCCTGATCGTGTCGCCCGGCTTCATCGACATCCATTCGCACTCCGACTGGCTGCTGCTGGAGGACGGCGCCGCCGCCAGCAAGATCCGCCAGGGCGTCACCACCGAGGTCCTGGGCGAACACGCCTCGGCCGGCCCGTTCCTCGGCAAGCTGAACGCCAAAGAGGTGAAGGTCGGCGGCGAAACCGTGGCCCTCCGACGGCTCCGCGATTACCTCGAGGCGCTCGAACGCTCGGGGATCGCCCTGAACGTCGCCACCTATGTCGGCCTGGGGAACGTCTGGGGCAGCGTGATGGGCGAGGGCTTCGATCGCCCGACCGAGGCCGAGTTCGCCTCGATGGAGAAGATCCTCGACGAGGCCCTGCTCGACGGCGGCTTCGGCCTCTCCACGATGCTGGCCGACCCCCAGGGCTCGCTCGCGACGCTCGACGACCTCGTCCGGCTGGCGAAGGTCGTCCACCGGCGGGGCGGCTCGTACTCGTCGCACATCCGCAACGAAGGGGAAGGCGTCTTCAACTCGGTCCGCGAGGCGATCGCGATCGGCGAGAAGTCCGGCGCGCCCGTCGACATCATCCACCTGAAGATCGCCGACCAGCGTCTCTGGGGCCGGATGGATGAGATCGCCTCGCTGATCGCGGCGGCCCGAGACAGGGGCGTGGACGTCCGGGCCAACGTCTACCCTTACACGCGGGGCAACAACGACCTCGCCAGCATCGTCCCGCCCTGGGCCCACGAGGGAGGCCGCCCGGCGATGCTCGAACGCCTCCGCGACCCGGGCCTTCGGGATCGGATGAAGAAGGAAATCCGCGACGGCTTGCCCGGCTGGTACAACCACTACCTCGCCGTCGGAGGCGACTGGTCGCGGATGCTCCTCAGCGCCAAACTCACGCCGGCCAACAAGCGGTTCGAGGGCCAGGCGATGGACGCCATCCTCAAGGCCCGCGCCGACGGCAAGGAACTCGACCCGCTCGACCAGCTTTTCGATTTCCTGCTCGAAGAGAACGGCTCAATCGGCACGATTTACGCGCATCACACCGAGGAGGATATGAACGTCGCCCTGCTGCAACCGTGGTGCTCGATCGGCTCCGACGGGTCGGCGTTCGCGATCGACGGCCCGCTGCGCCGGGGCCATCCCCACCCGAGGAGCTTCGGCACGTTCCCTCGCGTCCTGGGCGTTTACGTCCGGGAGCGCGGCCTGCTCCGCCTGGAGGATGCGGTCCGCAAGATGACCTCGCTGAACGCGAACAAACTGGGCCTGATCGATCGGGGCGTGTTGCGCCCCGGGATGAAGGCCGACGTGACCGTCTTCGACCCCGATACCGTGATCGACCGGTCGGCCTACCTCGAACCGTTCCAGTATGCCGAAGGGATCCGGTTCGTGATCGTCAACGGCCGGGTCGCCCTCCGCGACGGCCGGCCGACGCCGGAGCGGGCCGGGCGGGCGCTCCGCCGGGGCGATCAGGCCGGGTGATTGCGGGCGACGATTTCGAGCATCGCCGCGTGGATCTTGCCGTTCGTCGCCAGCACGGGCGATTTGCCCAGGCCTAGCGCACCGCCACGGCAATCGGTGACGACCCCGCCGGCCTCCTCGACGAAGAGTCGGCCGGCGGCGTAGTCCCACGGCGAGAGCAGGTATTCGAAGAAGCCGGCGAACCGGCCCAGGCCGACCCAGCAGAGGTCCAGCGAGGCGCATCCCATCCGCCGGATGCCGTGGATCTCGCTGCGGATCAGGTCGCCCATCGATTTCAGGGTGGCTTCCATCAACGCACCCCGGTCGTAAGGGAAGCCGCAGGCCAGCATCGTCTGGTCGAGCCGTTCGTGATCATTCACGCGGACGGGCATCCCATTCAGGAAGGCCCCTTTGCCCCGTTCGGCCCGGTACCATTCGTCGGTCAGGGGGTTCACCACCACGCCGACCTCGGCGCGGCCGTCCCGGTAATAGGCGATCGATGTGCTGAAGTGCGGGACCTGGTGGGCGAAGTTGTGGGTGGCGTCGAGCGGGTCGACCACCCAGAGGTGCTCGGCGCCGGCGTCGCCCCGCTCGGTCTCCTCGGCGAGGATCTCGTGATCGGGCCGATGCTTGCGGATCGCGGCGACGATGGCGCGTTCGGCCTCCAGGTCGGCGTCGGTCACGAAGTTGGCGATTTCCTTGCTCCGCATCGAGACGCCGCGGCGGAAATGCTCGCGGAGCACCCCGGCGGCGTCCCGGGCCGCGGCCTCGGCGATGTGCAGTTCGGTCAGGCTCATCCTTCAGGCTCCTCCATGACTCGGGGTATGGGCCCGATTGTACCGCGGGTTTGACCTGCGGGGGCGCCTCCGGTACCTTCCGAGGTTGCGTCGTCCTCGCCGGAACCCCCTCCCCCCGGTCCGAAGGTGAGCAAGGAACATGAAAGCGATTCCCCGCAGGGACTTCCTGAAGGGTTCGATGGCGGCCGGGCTGGGCCTGGGATTCCCCGGCCTGTTGACGGCCGCGAGCCGCCCCAATGAGGATGTGCGGATCGCGGTCATCGGCCTGGGCTCGACGACCGCGGTCGGCGGCGTGGGCGGCCGGGGCCATCAGCTCATCGGCAAGCTTCGCGAGGTCAAGGGGGCCCGGATCGTCGCGCTGGCCGACGTCGATCCGGCCCACATCGATCGCGAGGTCAAGGCCGCCCGCGACCATGAGGGGCAGCTCCCGACCCACAACGACTTCCGCAAGATCCTCGACGACAAGAACATCGACGCGGTCGTCGTCGCCCTGCCCAACCACTGGCACGCCCTGGCGACGGTCTGGGCCTGCCAGGCCGGCAAGGACGTGTACGTCGAGAAGCCGTTCTCCCACGACCTCTGGGAAGGGCACCAGATGGTCGCGGCGGCCCGCAAATACGGCCGGATGGTCCAGGCGGGTACCCAGCGCCGTTCGAGCACGCTGCTCCCGAAGGCGTTCGAATCGTTGAAGGGCGAGATCGGCGCCACGCGGTTCGCCCACGCCCTGGTCTACCGGGCCCGCGACGGCATCGGCCAGGTCGACGCCCCCACGCCGACCGGCGCGGTCGATTACGACCTCTGGTGCGGCCCGATCGCCAAGAAGCCATTGAAGCGCAAGCAACTCCATTATGAGTGGCACTGGTTCTGGGACACCGGCAACGGCGAGATGGGGAACAACGGGATCCACGTGATCGACATCGCCCGGATGGCGCTGGGGCATCAAGGCCCGCCCCCCCGCGCCATGAGCATCGGCGGCCGGTTCGGCTTCGACGATTGCGGCGAGACCGCCAACACCCAGGTCGCGATCCTCGACTTCCAACCGGCCCCCCTGATCTGCGAGGTCCGCAACCTCAAGAAGGGGGCCGACTCGATGGGCAACTATCGGGGCCAGGCCGGCGGCATCCTGATCGACTGCGAAGGGGGCTACTTCGCGGGCGACTTCGGCGGCGGCGCCATTTACGATCGCCAGGGGAAGAAGGTCCGCGACGTCAAGGAAGGGGAAAACTCCAAGACGGCCGAACGGGAGCACCTGGCCAACTTCCTCGATGCCGTCCGCAGCCGGAAGGCCGCCGACCTGGCCGCCGAGGCCCTCATCGCGCATCACTCGACCGCCTGCTGCCACATGGCCAACGTCTCCCACCAGATCGGCAAGCAGGCCAGGCCCGAGGCGATCCGCGACGCCGTTTCGGGGAATGCCGAACTGGCCGACGCCTTCGACCGATGCCGCGAACACCTCCGCAAGAACGGCGTGAATCTCGACGAAACCCGGGCCACGCTCGGTCCCTGGGTCACGTTTGACGCGGAGAAATGCCGGTTCGTCGGCGATTTTGCGGAAGCCGCCAACGCCCTGGTCCGCCGCGAATACCGCGAACCGTTCGTGGTGCCCGACATCGCCAGGGCGTAAGCAACTCCCCTCGGTCCGAAGGGACGAATTGCCATGAACCCGATCCGGTCGATGGCCTCCGCCCAACCGGATCGGGAGTATCCCGAGGGCGACGACAAGCTGCTGGCCGAGAGCACCACCCAGTTCCTCTGGATCGTGAAGATCAAGGAAGGGATCAACGCGATGTTCCGGGGGCGTGAGGATGTTTTCGTCGCCGGCGATCTGTTCTGGTATCCGTCCAGGGCCAGCCCGAATTGCGGTTGGCCCCCGACACCCTGGTCGCGTTCGGCAGGCCGCCCGGCCCGAGGGGTTCTTACATGCAGTGGGAGGAAGGGGGGATCGCGCCGCAGGTGGTGTTTGAGGTCCTCTCGCCCGGCAATACCTCGGCCGAAATGCGGGGCAAGCTGGAGTTCTACGATCGCCACGGGGTCGAGGAATACTACATCTACGATTCCGACGCGAACACGCTCGAAGGCTGGCTCCGGGGCGAGGCGAGCCTCGAACCGATCGCCACGATGGACCACTGGACCAGCCCCCGCCTGGGCCTGCGATTCGAGCGCGACCCCGAGACGCTGCGGCTCATCCGGCCGGATGGGCGGGCCCTGGAAACCTACGAGGAACTGGATGCCAGGGCCGATCAGGCGGCCCGCCGGGCCGAGCGGTTGGCGGCCCAACTCCGCGCCCTGGGGATCGAGCCCGAGGAACCGCCCCCGGGCGGTCCCTGAGGCCAAATTCGGCGGCAGCCGTCGCGGACAGGGCAATTGCAGGCACTCCGGCGCCCCGAAGAAACGTGTGTCATAATGGAGATTGGCCCGGCCCAAGACCGGCCCGGTCGGCTCCTTGGCAATCGAATTGTCGGATGCGGGAAGTGATGGATGGCCCCGGATGGTGGCGAGGCCGCCCTCGAACGCGACCGGAAGGGACGAATCCCTCACAACGGAATCGCGGGGGGGTATCCGAGGAGCCGAGTCGCGGGCCGAATCGATCTCGACGGGTGCCTCTCGGTATCGGTCAGACGGTGCCACGATTCCGGCGCCGAACGAACCCGAGAATTTCGCGCAAGCCCTTTTGGATTTGGATGATGTGGATCCTCGGGTTCTGAGCCGGCCGGCATCTCGCGAGGGGCCGGCAAGTTTGGAGGAGGCCGAGATCCTGCGGCGGGGGGCCGACATCTGCCGGCGCCGAACGAACCCGAGAATTTCGCGCAAACCTCTGAGGGATCAAGTGATGCACATTCTCGGGTTTCCGATCGGTCGGGATCATTGGAGACCCCCAAGTCCGTGAGGGGGTTGCCGTTCTCCGGCGCCGAACGAACCCGGGGATTCGCTGCAAGGCAATTCTTTGTGAGGGGTTAGAGAATCTCGGGTTCGGAACCATTTGGGATGCCGGCGCAACCCGGCTAACGGGCCCGGAGGGGTGGCCGACGGAACCCGGCCGGCGCCGAGCGAACCCGAGCCACTCCTCCGGGATTGGGAGCCATCTCCTCGGTGGTGGCCCCGGGGATGGTCGCGGGGATATCATGTTTCGGTCCAGGCCCCCTTCGAAGAGGAATCGACAGCATGTCCACCGCGACCCCCGCCAAGCCCGCCCCCGCCATCGTCTCCGGCCGGAAGATGCTGATCGATGGACAGTGGTGCGACGGCCTCGAAGGGAAGACCCTGGCCGTCACCAACCCGGCCGATGAATCGACGCTGGCGGAAGTCGCTTACGGCGGCCGTGCCGAGGCCGAACGGGCCATCGACGCCGCCGCGAAGGCCCTGCCCGCCTGGCGGGCGCTTTCGGCCTACGATCGGGCGAAGGTCCTCAAGAAGACGGCCGAATTGCTCCGCGAACGGGCCGACGTGATGGGCCGGACGCTCACGATGGAGCAGGGCAAGCCGTTCGCCGAGGGGCGGGCCGAGATCCTCCACACGGCCGATACCTTCGAGTGGTTCGCCGAGGAGGCCAAACGGGTCTACGGCCGGATCATCCCGCCGACCGTCGTCACCAAGCGGCATCACGCCATCAAGCAGCCGATCGGCGTGGTCGGCACGATCACCCCCTGGAACTTCCCGGCGGCCCTACCCAGCCGCAAGATCGGCCCGGCGCTGGCCGCCGGCTGCACGGTGGTCAGCCGCCCCGCCGACCAGACCCCGCTCACCTTGATCGGCATCTTCGAGTGCCTCCAGGAAGCCGGCCTGCCCCCGGGCGTGGCCAACCTGGTGATCGGCGACGCCCGGCAGGTGGCCGACGCCTACTTCGAGCGCCGCGAGGTCCGCAAGATCAGCTTCACCGGCTCGACCGCCGTCGGCAAGGAATTGATCCGCCGCTCGGCCGATCAGGTCAAGCACGTGAGCATGGAACTGGGCGGTCATGCCCCCTTGATCGTCTTCCCCGACGCCGACGTGGCCCAGGTGGCCCAGGCGGCGGTGATCGGCAAGTTCCGCAACAACGGGCAGGTCTGCATCGCCCCGTCGCGGTTCTACGTCCACGAGAAGATCAGCAAGGACTTCACCGAGGCGGCCGTGGAACTGGCCCGCAAGCTCAAGATCGGCAACGGCCTGGAGGATGGCGTTCAGGTCGGGCCGATGATCGAGCCCCGGGCCCTGGAGAAGACGGCCGGATTGGTCGGCGACGCCGTGTCGAAGGGGGCCGACCTGCTCACCGGCGGGGCCAAATCGACCCGGTTCGATCACGGCTATTTCTTCGAGCCGACCGTCCTGCGGGGGATCGACGGCTCGATGCGGATCCTGTCCGAGGAGCCGTTCGCCCCGGTGATGCCGATCCTGGATTTCTCGAAGCTGGACGACGTGATCGCCGCCGCCAACGACACCCCGTACGGCCTGGCGGCGTACGTCTTCACCAACGACCTGACCGTGGCGACGCGGATGGCCGAGGGGATCGAGGCCGGCATCATCGGCATCAACGACCCGGTGCCCGCCACGCCGCAATGCCCGTTCGGCGGGATCAAGGAGAGCGGCCTGGGCCGCGAGCTGGGCGTCGAAGGGATGGACGCCTACCTGGAAACCAAGTACGTGTCGATCGGATTGAGGGCCTGATACCCCCGGGGGCATCCATGGCGAACATCGCCGCCGAGGTCGAGATCGAGGGCCCGATCGCGGCGGTGTTCGACCTGGCGACCTCCGCGCGGTTCTGGCGGGAATGGCACCCCGCCACCCTCGCCGTGTCGGGCGTCACCGAGCGGCCCTATCAGCCAGGCGACGTGATCTTCGAGCATGCCCGGATCGGCCCTCGCGAGTTCCGGATCGCCTGGGTCGTCGAGGCGCTGCACCGGCCGCGATCGGCCATCCTGCGAAATCCCGACAGCGGCGCGCGGATTCGCCATGACCTGGAACCTTCGCCCGGGGGTGTCCGCCTGCGGTTCGAGTTGGCCTACGATGAGGCGCTGGTGGGCGAGGGCCAGGAGGCGATCTTCCGCGACCTGATCGGCCGGCAATCCCGCGAGGCGGTCTCCCGCCTGAGGGACGTGATCGGCCGGATCCTCCGCGACGAGGCGATCACCCTGCCCTGAGGTGCGGGCGCCTGCTCAGTTGCTCACGGGAAGGGTCAGGACCGGCCCCAACTCCTCGCCGCCCGATTCCTGGAGCGTGAGCAGCAACTCGACCGTGGCCAACGTCGCCCGGGAGGCCACGTCGTCCTCGGCGATGGAGAACCAGTAGCCGCGATAGGGCACGGCGACCTCGGCGTCCTTCGGCCGCGTCTTGTGCCAGCGGACGCGGAGCAGGCCGGCGGTCACCGAGCTCCAGTCGTAGACGGCGCCGGTCACCGGGTCGCAGGTGATCGGCGCGATCCGCCGGGCGACGTGCTCGGGCGGGATCTCGACCCCCTTGGAGAGGAACGTCATGATCTCCAGCATCGATCGCATCTTGAGGTAGATCGTATCCTCGCCCAGCGGGTTGGGCAGCATGCCGAAACTCTCTTCGTTGTCCTCGTCGTCGTAGAGTTCGGAGCGGAATCGGTACATTTCCTGGCCGGGGACGAGGCCCAGCCTCCGCTCGAACTCCAGGAGCTCGGGCGCATTCCGGGCCTCCCGCTTGATCTTCAGGGCCAGGGTCTTCTGGCGTTTCTTGAGCACCGCGCGGTCCCGTCCCTTGGCCCTGTAAACGAAGCCCGCCCTGGCGGCTTCCAGGGCGCTCGTACCCCCCACGTTCGCCTCCGGGATCGGGTCGGAGGCCTCGACCTCGAAGGCATCCACCGCCAGTTCGACCGATCGCTTCAGGCGGAAGGCGGTGATCAGGCCCATCAAGGACCGGAAGTCGGCATTGTCCTCCGGGTGATCTGGTACCAGGGCCGTCGCCTCGGGCGCGTTCTCGATGTCGTTCATGTCGTCCACGGCCATCAGGAAGAACGGCTCCGGATTGGTCGTGTTCACCACCAGGCGGAGCAACTCGACGGTCAAGGGCTGGGCCAAAGTCCGGCCGAAATCCTTGCCGGTCCTCGGCTGGAAGCTGAGCGTGGGCGAGTCCCTCAGGGCGAATTCACCGTTTCCCAGGTTGGCCTGGCCCGGGTATTGGTTCCCGTACCCGCCCAGGAATGAACCCCGCCCGGAGAGTTCGAACTGGCTGGTGATGTTGGGCAAATCGAGGAAGACAGGGGAATCGGCGTAGCGCAGGCGGACGATGTTGACCAGGATCTGCTCATCGGTGGTCGTCCGCACGGCGTCGTTGTATTTCAGGCGGGTCTGGCGGATCGCCGGCGCGCCGATGCATCCCGGGCCGATCCCGGCCAGGGCCATTAGCAATAGAGGCACGCCGATCCGCCGGAAACGCTCGGTCATCACCCGATCCCTGGGCCTTCGCGCGGTATCCCCTCCATGCGGCTGGATCGGCAATCTTTACCCGATCGGTCCAGTTTCTTTGGCCGGACCGTCTCAGGAGCCCAGTTTCATCAGGATGCGGGGCAGGTCTTCCAGCGGAAACTGGCCCCGGAGCGCCCCGTCTTCCCAGGCTGCCTTGTTCATGCCGTAGACGATCGAGGACGCCTCGTCTTGACCGTAGGTGGTGCCCCCCGCGGCCAGGATCTGACGGCAGCCTTCGACCCCGTCGCGGCCCATGCCGGTCATGATCAGGCCGACGCAACCGGCCCCGAAGACCCGTGCGGCGGCTTCGAAGAGGACATCTACCGAGGGCTTGTGGCCGCTGACGGGGGGCTCGTCGCGGAGCGCCACGCGGGCCTGGGAGGACCGTCCGATGACGGTCAGGTGCCGATCGCCGGGCGCGATCAGCACGCGGTCGGGCAGGATGCGGTCGCCGTCCTCGGCCTCCTTCACGGCGACGGTTCCCAGGCGGTTGAGGCGGTTGGCCAGCGACGAGGTGAACTGGGCCGGCATGTGCTGAACGACCAGGATCGGCGGCAGCGGGGTCTTCACGGCCTGAAGCACGCGGGTCAGGGTCTGCGGCCCGCCGGTGGAGATGCCGATCACCACGCAACTCGCCCCCGACCTGACCTCGACCGACCGGGGGCCCGCCGGGCCGGGTGTTGATGTGGGGGTAAAAGTCGGCGATTCGGCGGGGATCGATGTCGGCCTGGCGACCTTGCACTGGGCGGCTGCCAGCACCTTATTCACCAGCAGGTCGCCCCCGGCCCGCATCTGGCCGAGCTGGTTGCGATCCGGCTTGGGCAGGAAGTCGACGGCGCCCCGCTCGAGGGCGGTGAGCGTCGCCTCGGCGCCTTCGCGGGTGTGGGTGCTGACCATGACGATCGGCACGGGGCGTTTCGCCAGGATTCGGGGGATGGCATCGAGCCCGGAAATGCCGGGCATCTCGACGTCGAGGGTGATCACGTCGGGCTGGAGCGATTCGGCCAGCGCGATCGCGGTCTCGCCGTCGGGTGCGGTGCCGACCACGTCGATCCGGGGGCTGGTGGCCAGGAGGCCGCCGATGACCTTGCGAATCAGGGCCGAGTCGTCGACGATCAGGACGCGGATCCGCCTGTCGGTGTCCATGAAGGATCCCCCGAGGGCGAATCGGCGCCCCGTTGCCGTTCCGCGTCGATCGCGGCCTGAACCTTCGCAAGGACGCCGGCGATCCTCGACGGCTCGAATGGCTTGACGATGAAGTCGATCGCCCCGTGGGTGATGGCGTCGTAGAGCGCCTGCTTCTGGTCGATCGCCGTCACCACCACGACCCTGGCGGCCGGGTCGGCCTCGCGGATCCGCCGCATCGCCTCGAATCCGCCCATGATGGGCATCACCAGGTCCATCGTTACCAGGTCGGGCCGGAGTTGGTGGTAGAGGTCGATCGCCTCCTGGCCGTTGCCGGCCTCGCCCGCGACTTCCCAGCCGGCCTGGCGGGCGACCTCGCCGATCAGCCGGCGCATGATCAGGGCGTCATCGACGATCAGCAAGCGGTACGCCACCGTCTTCCCTCCGGGCAAGGCCGCCCCGCGCGGGTCATATCTCATATTCTTCCCGGCCGGGGACCCGGATGACAACCGAGCCGGTCTGAAGGTCGAGGGTCAGGCGACGGCCGGCGTCGCCGCCGAGGTCGCGGGCAATCACGGCGATGTTCAGCTTCGCCAGGATCTTCTCGACCGCCTCCACGTTCGCCTGGCCGATCGCCATCGTCGGATTCGCCGAGCCGCCAGGGAACATGCTGGCGCGCCGGCCAGCGGCGTCGGCCTGGCCGTCGGCATCCGCTTGCGGAGGTCGGCGAGCAGGGCGGGGATCGCGGTGTCGGCGAACTTCCCGGGCTGGTCGGTGGCCCCCTCGAGTCGGGCAGGACGACGTGCGCTGAGCCGCCGGCCTTCGCCGCTAAGGGTCGATCAGCACGATGCCCACGCACGAGCCAGGATGGTGCGGATCTTCGCCGGCGACGAGGCTACCGCCCACCACCCCGATCGGAACGGAAAGCACCTCGTCCTCTTTCAGATCGCCCGATGCCGGCACGTCCGATGTCCCCCGCAAGGCGCCCCCGACCCGATCAAGACCCATAGCCCGACAGCTCGGCCATCGACGCCGCGCCCGGGATAGTGCTTAACGACCAGCGCAGGTACTCCCCTCGGCCGCGAACCGGCTCGCCGACGAGCAGGACCCGGTCGGCCATCGACGCTGGTCCATCAAGGCGAACTCGGGAGCAGGCTGCCGGCATACTCATGGCGGAAGGCGGGCGGCGACGGCACGATCGCGGCCGAGCCGGACATCGGCAGGTGCGACGCCAGCGAATTCAGGAGGGCGCAGCCGACATTGGCCGTCTCCAGGGCGGCCGATCGGGCCAGGTCATCCCACGCGGCCGTCGTGCCGATCGGCCGGCGGAGCACCATGTCGCTCATCCGCCAGGCCGTCGCGGTCGTCGAAGACCAGCAACTGCGCCCGGCCAGCCGCCCGCTCAGTTCCATGACGACCGCGCCCCAGCAACTCGTCCTCGGGACCGAGCAGCCCGACGACCTCGACCCAGGTCCGCCTGGGCGATCCGGCTGATCTCCACGGTGGCCGGCCACGGCCCAGCCAGGTCGTCAGCGCTGCGAGGCGTGCCGACGCCGATCTCGAAGATCAGTTGCAGGAGCCGCAGGGTCGGTTCGGGGATTTTCATCCGGGGCGTCTCGTCTCCGGCCGTCGTTCAGGAAGCCCAGGCCCGCGGGCCGCGTGATCGAGGTCGTTCACCAGGCCGATCAGGGTGTCGACGTCGAGCACCAAGGCAAACCCGCCCATCCCCCAGGATACTCGCGCTGGAGAGCCCGCGAATCGGCCGGAAGTTCCTTTCGAGCGATTTCGGACGACTTCTGGATCGATCAGCTCGTCCACGCGGAGGCCGATCAGGGAATCCTGCTCGCGGGCGACGACCACCGTGTACCGATCGGGCAAGTCGGCGCCGCCCTGCTGGGGATGGTCGCGGCCGCCCCACCGGAAAATATCGGCCAGGTCGATCAGCGAGAGGATGCGGCCCCGGACCTCGATCGTCGCCCGGCCGTGGATCCGGCGGACGTCCGCCGCCTTCACCTCGACGATCTCGCGGACCGCGTCCAGCGCGATCGCGTAGGTCTCCTCGTAGATCCTCACCAGCAGGCCGGGCAGGATCGCGAGGTCAGCAGCGGAAGGCGGATCGTGAACCATGGTGCCGCGACCCGGCTCGATGCGGACGTCCACCGTGCCGTTGACCTGCTCGATATAATCACCAGGCGATGTCCATCCCCACGCCGCGGCCCGAGAGGTCGGTGACCTTCTCGGCGTGCTCGAAACCGAGGGTGCCAGATGTAAGAGATTAACTGGCGGTCGCCCAGCGATGCGGCCTCGTCGGCCACCGATCAGGCCCAGATCGACCACCTTCCGACGGAGCCGATCGCGGTCGATCACGTAGCGTCGTCGCTGACGGTCACCACCACGCTGTTGCCCGCCTGCGCCGCTGGGCCGCCGAGATCGTGCAGGTCCGCTCCAGCTTGCCGAGCACGCTGCCGGACATAGAGGCTCCAGGCCGTGATCGGCGGCGTTGCGGATGTCGAGGATCAGCGGGTCGCCGAAGAAGCTCGTCGATCCATCCGCTTGTCGAAAACCGGTCTTCTCGCCGGACAGGCGGAGGTCGACGTCCTTGCCCCAGTCGACGCGATGTCGCGGACGACCCGGCGGAGCCGCTCGAACAGCGGGCCGATCGGCACCATCCGGGTATCGAGGACCCCTTCTGCAGGCTGTTGGTCACGCGGCCAGCTGGTCGATCGCCTCGGCCGTAACGCCGGGTGTTCGCGCGCCCCTGCCGGAGCCGGTCGAACCGGCCGAGGACATCCCGAAAATCGTCGTGGAAGCGGCGGAACTCGTCGGCCCACCGGCCGTCGCCCGAGGCCGGCGACGGGCCGCCCGGCGAAGTTGTCGAGCCCATGCTGCTGTTCGAGCCGCTCCACGTTTCCTCGACCCAGGTGGCGATCGTCCTCGCCTGGAACAGGGCGCTTCCAGGTCGCCGGCGAGTTGCCGAGGAACTGCGCCTTGTTGATGATCAACTCGCCGGCCAGGTTCATCAGGTGGTCGAGCCGATCGACGTCCACCCGCAAGGTTTCGCCGACCCGCCTGCAGGAGGCCGGCTCCGCGGCCTTCGGCAGGCGAGGTACCAGCTGCGGACGCGGCGGAGATGGGGCGGCCGTTGCCGCTGGGATGGCCATTGCCGGCGGGGTGGCCGTTGCCGGCGAGACCGCCGGTTCCGCGGTGCGGTCGGTGCCGGCGTCGGTTCATCGGCCTTCGGGGCCACCTGGGGCCGGCTCCCGCCCTCGATGCGGATCGAGGCGACACCGTCGACGTCGGCCAGGCCGCCCGGAGTTCGTCCAGGCCGGTCTCGGGCATGACCTCGACGATCACCAGATCTCCGGGAAATCGAGGTTGAAGCCGATCTCCTCGGCGGTGGGGCCGTGGCCTGGTCGAGGCCCGCGGCGAGCCGGCGAGGATCAGGCGGGCCTTCATATCCCCGCCAGAGGGCCCGGCTCGAACCGGGCGACCAGTTCCAGCGCTGGTACCCCGGGGAACGCGCTGAGGGCAGCGTGAGGTCCAGCGGCTCCTGGGCGGGGGCCGTCGCCGGTTCGGGGGAGGGATCGCCGGTCGGGGCCGGTGCGGGGCGGCGGCCCGACGGCCGCCTCGGTTTCGGGCGGGTTGTTGCCTTCCAGGCAGGCGATCAGGGCATCCCGGCGGCTCGAGAGGTCAGCACGGCTCCGCCCTTCGTTGCGGAGGTCCCGGTGATAATCGCGCGCAGGGCGTCGAGGCCGCGGCGAAGCATCGAGCGGCGGTCGAGCGCTGGCGGCCGGCCCGCGGCTCGGCGAGTAGCTTTCGAGGTGGTGCGTGAGCTGCTTCACCTCGTCGAAGCCGAGCATCCCGAGGCGGCGCCGATGCTGTGCACGCCCATCAGGCTTCCTGCAGGCCTGGGCCTCGCCAGGGTCGCGTTCCAGGCGCAGCAGGGCGTCGTTGAGCACGCCGATCTGCTCGTCGGTCTCGTCGAGGTAGAACGGCAGCAGGCCGGCGATGTCGAAGCCCGACATGGCTACCTTCCGGGGGTCTCGGGGTCGGGGTCGATCGGTAAAGCCAGGGCTGGATCCGCGCCCAGGCCGCCGAGCAGGGGCGACCCCCTCGGTCGGGCCGATGATCAGGTATCCCCCGGCGCTGGCGGGATTCAGGAGGTGCTGCACCGGCCTTCTTCGACGCCATGTCGAAGTAGATCGGCACATTCTTGAGGACGATGCAATCGAACGGCTCGGAGGAGCTTAACAGGGGCCGGAGCAAGGTTGTGCTGCTTCCAGGTGGCGAGGGCTCGGACCTCCGGCTTGATCGTCCAGCGGTCGCCCGCTGGTCGTGGTCGAAGAAGCGTACGCGTCGATCATCGTGGATCAGCCGGAGCGACCTCGCCTCGTAGCTGCCGGCCCTCGCCGCGGCCAAGACGACGCCCAGGACAGGTCGGTGCCGAGGAACGTGGTCGTCCAGCCGGCGAAGGGAGGCGACAGGTCGAGCCATCGGAAGATCAGCGAGTAGATCTCCTCGCCGGTGCTGCACGCCGCCGACCAGACGCGGAGCCGGCGGGGCCTGCGCCTCGCCTGCGCTCGCGGGCCAGCTCGTCGAGGAAGTCGCGGGCGAACCAGTTGTACTGGTGCGGGTCGCGGTCGAAGAACGTCTCGTTGGTGGTGATCTCGTCCAGGAACGACGGCAACTCGGCGGCCCCCAGGCGAATTGAGCATCATCGCCAGGTAATCCGCGAAGCGTTCGATGCCGGTGGCGGAGCCTCCGGCGGACCCGGTCGGCGATGAGCGCCCGTTTGGTGGCGGGGATTCGGATCCGGACTGCTTGTAGATGAGGTCGCGGAACGCGGCAATTCGCCCTCGGTCAGCTCCGGCCCGATCGGGTTCTTGTCGGCGGTCATCGGCGATCTCCAGGGCCTTCGCCCCCGCGGACGATCCGGTTTCCCGGCCCGATCCGCAAGGGCGCTGAAAAAAGGCGTCGCGTTAGACCTTGAAGCCGGAATGACCTGCTTCTCCCGGGGAAGACGCCTGCGCCCCGAGTTCCTCGGCGTAGCCGAGAGCTGCTCGGAACTCGACGCGTTCGTCTCGGTGATCGCCGAGACGTTCTGGAATCGCCTTGTTCACCTCGTCGGCCGCCTCGGTTGCGGCACCGTGTGGCCCGGGCGATCTGGGCGATGTTGGCGGCGGTCTCCTCGACCCCCCTTGACGATCGTGGCCAGCGACTGGCCCGCCTTCTCGCTCAGGGCCGCCCCGTCGGCGACGCGGCGGGTCGATTCCTTGATCAGGCCGCGGATCTCCTTGGCGGCGCATGCCGCTGGACCGCTCGGCCGGCGCTTGCGGACCTCGTCGGCGACGACCTGGCGAAGCCCAGGCCATGCTCGCCGGCCCGGGCCGCCTCGATCGCCGCGTTCAGGGCCAGCAGGTTGGTCTGGCTGGCGATCTCGCCGATCACCTGGATGATGTCGCTGACCTGCTCGCTCGACCGCTTGATCAGGCCCATCGCCTCGATCGCCTGCTCGGCCGCCTCGCCGCCTTGGCCAGTTGTGCGGCCTTCTCGGCCTGGGCTCGGGACGAACCGACGTTCACCAGTTGATCTCCTGGATCGACCGGTTGAGCTGCGAGACCGACGCCAGCATCTCCTCGACGGTGGCGGCCTGGTTCTGCGACGATTCGCTCAGGTAGGTGGCGCTCTCGGCGATCACCTGCGAGGCCTCGGCGAACTGGTTGGCCGATTCGATCACCTGGCCCAGCACCCCCTTCAGGTCGCGGATCATCTCGGAGAGGGCGACGCCGAGCCGGCCCATGTCGTCGTCGCCGAGGACCTCGACGGAGACGGTCAGGTCCCCGCCCGCGGCGACCTCGGCCACCCGCATGAGCTTGCTGACCTTCAGCTCCAGGTCCTTGCGGGACTCCTCCATCCGGGCCCTCTGGTCGGCCCGTTCCAGCGCGGAGGAGATCAGCCGGGCGATGCTCCGCAAGGCCTCCTTCCGCCCTTCGCCGAGGGGGATCGCCTTGGTGGACATGAAGTCGAGGGTCCCGACTACCTCGGCGCCGATCTGCACCGGGATGGCCACGGCCGAGGTGATCCCCAGCCGCCGGGCCAGCGGAGCGCGGCTGCAATCGGTCAACTCGGCCAGGTCGGGGGCGGCGTACAGGTCGCGTGTCCGCCAGGCACGGCCGTTGAGGCCCTCGCCCTCCCGGAAGCGGGCCGTCCGGTTCGCCTGGCGGAACGAATCGTCCACCGTGCCCGAATCGACGACGAAGCTGAGCGTCTGCGATGCCGGATCCACGCGCCAGTACGAGGCGTAGGCGAAGTCGAAGGCGTTGCGGACGATGTCGAGGGCCGTGGTCAGCGGCTCCTCGGCGCCCCTGGCCCGGCCGAGGCCCAGGAGGACCTGGTTCACGGCGGCCGTATTGGCCTGCAGCTCGTCCTCGCGTGCCTTCGCCTCGTGCTTCTCGGTGACGATCTCCCACGTGAGCATCGGCCCGAGGTAGCGACCCGAATGGTCGAGGATCGCCGTGACCATCAGGTCGACCGTCTCGGGCCCCACCCGGATCGTCGCGTTGTGGGGCAGGTTCCTCGGATCCGACAGCAACCGCCGCTGATGCTCCGGGTTCTTGTGGAAGATGTCGATCGACTGGCCGATCATCTGTTCCAGCTTGACCGGCGAGTACGGCTCGAGCCGGAACATCTTCTCCGACGCCGGGTTCCAGCCTGGATTTTCAGGTCAGGTCGGTATACATCATGTTCAGGGGCATTCTCGATCATCCGGGCGATCCTGGACTGCTCGCGCAGCAGCGGCCGATCTGGACGATCTTGTCGGCGGCCACCCTCCCAGGATGCGGAGCACCTCCGGCCGGCGCCGGAGCAATCCTCCCAGGTCCGGGTCGAAGAAGTCGAGCGTCCCGATCACCTTCTCGCCGTCGAACAGCGGGACCGCCACGCCCCCGCGGATCCCCGACTGCCGTGCACCGCCGTGGCGCGGGCGTTGTCGGCCAGCTCGCCCAGGTCGACGACATGGACGACGTCCGGTCTTCCGGGCCCGCCACGTTGCACGTCCCTTCGCCCTCGCGGAATTTCGCCCCGCGGGTCGCCCGGCGGAAGGCCTCGTCCGCCGTCCCCGACTCGTTGCGGAACACCAGGTGCCGGGCTCATCGTCCATCACCCAGGACGTCGCGGCTAACCCGCGAACAGCCCGGCGGATGAACATCGGCATCTCCCGGATGATGTCGTCACCTTCTCGGCGTTGAGCGCGCTCCAGGTCGCCAGGAGGGCGCGGGTATCGGCTTGCCGGGCCGCATCGAAACCGCCGAATGGCTCCTTATCCTTGGCGCTGCTCTTCTCGACTGCTGGTGCGGGCCATCGTCGGCGGTTCCTTGCGGAAAGTGGAGGAGGGGATCGGGGCTCGATGCCGGCGATCGCCGGTTCGTCGCCGGGCAGGCCGAGGAGTTGGTCGAGGTCGAGGATCACGAGCAATCGGTCGTCGTGGCGGGCCACGCCGGCCAGGGTGCCGGCGGTTGACCGCCGCCATCGCCAAGGGCGGCGGCTGGATCTGGTCGGGACCGAGCCGGGAGGATCTCGTTGACGGCGTCGACGATCAGGCCGACGGTCCGCTCGCCGACCGACGCCACGATCATCAGGTTTCTTCGTCGAACGGCTGCGACGGCGAGCCGAGCCGTCGTCGGAGGTTGACGATCAGGATGACCATCCCGCGGAGGTTGATCAATCCTTCGATGTCGTCGGCCACCTGGGGGACCCGGGTGATCGGCACGCCATCAGGTCGATCTCGCGGATCCGGGTGATCGCCACCGCATAATCGGTGTCGGCCAGCCGGAACACGAACTGGAGGATCTTCCGGTCATCTCGCGGCGAATTCGGCCAGCCCTTGAGCGAGGGCTGGGACGATCGTCGCTCATCGAGGGCGTAACCTGGTGAAAACGGCAGACAATTCTCTTCAGCTTCGCTGGGTTAACCCATCAATAGTGCCTACGGAGAAGGCCTGACGGTCGGATCGGAGAATTTCGTCCGGGACCGCCGACCTTGCCAATTGCGACGATTATGCAGGCGCCCGTCGCATGCGAGGTGCTTCGCCCGGCGTATTCCGCGGGCGGCCCCTCGACGGCATGCTCGCCGGGCTTTTGCCAGCGGATCAGCTTCGGGTCTTCGGCGAACAACACGTAGATCACCGGCACCACGACCTTCTCGTGACCAGCGTGGCGATGAGCAGGCCCATGATCTGGACGTAGTAGCAGAGCGGCTCCCACAGCGGCCCGCCCTTGAGCGCCAGCGGCACGAGTCCGCCGACGGTGGCCAGGACCGTCACCAGCACCGGTCGGAGCCGGACCAGGGCCGCATCGATGACCGCCCGGCGGACGCCTTCTCCCCGCTCGTGGGCCTCCTCGATGTACTCGAACAGCACGATGACGTGGCTGATAATCACGCCGATCAGCGACGTGACCCCCAGCAGGGCGAAGAACCCTAGGGGTACGCCGAAGACGATCAGGCCCATCAGGCCGCCGACCATGCCGAACGGGACGGCGGCGAAGACCACCAGCGGCTTGGTCATGCTGTTGAACTGGAGGATCAGGGCCAGGTAGATCATCGCGGCGGAGGCGATCATCGCGATCACCAGCGAGCCGAAGCCCTTGGACTGCTCCTCCTTCTCGCCGCCGACCTGGTGGTAGCCGGGCGGCCACGGCCGGTCGCCTCGGCCAGGCGGCCTCGACGTGGGCGTAGATCGCGTCGGCCAGCAGGCCGGGGGCGACGTCGGCCTTCACGGTCATGCACCGCTCGTTGTCGCGCGGCCGATCTTGGGCGGGACGAACTCCGGGCGGAATTCGCTGATCTGGTCGAGCGGCACGCGCACGCCCTTGCCGGCGGCGACGTTCATCGTCATCAACTCTTCCATCCGGGCCCGCTCGTCGGGGCGGAGCTTGAAAAGGACCGGGATCAGGCGGTCCCGCTCGCGGATCGTGGTGGCCGCATGGCGGAGAGCGAGCCGTTCATCAGGGCGGCCACGTCGCGGTGGGTCACGCCGGAGGTGGTGGCCGATCCAGAGGATCAGGCGTAGGCCGATCTGGAGGATCTCGGGATCCCAGTCGTCCTGGATGCTCTCGGCGCGCAGACGTTCGCGGAGGAAGCCCTTCACCTGCTCGCCCAGCCGACGGATGGCGGCGATGTCGGGATACATGATGCGGAACTGGACCCGGGATCCCAGAATCCGGGGCCGAAGCTCGGAGACCTGAACGTGCACCGGGCAACCGTCGGGTGGGGCGGCAGCTTCCGCTTCACCTCCTCCGCGATCCCGTAAGTCCTGTGCGCCGGTCGCGACCAGTGGACCACTGACCCTGGGCGTCCTCCAGGCCGCTGCTCGGGCACGATCGACAGCCAGAACCGCGGGCCGCCGGCGCCGACGAATGTGGAATACGAGGCCACCTCCTCGCCGGCGATCTCGTCGATGGCCCGGATCGCGGCCAGGGCCTCCTCGCGGGATTCGCGGATCGATGCCCCCTCGGGAAGGTACAGGTTCACCGTGAAGACCGAGTGCAGGTCCTTCGGGAAGAAGTTGGTGCCGATCAGGGGAAGCAGGCTGATCCCCGCCGTCAGCGCGACGAGGCAGACCGCCAGCGAGGCCCACTTGTACTCCAGGCAGGCCTCGGAAAACCCGTTGTAAATCCGGGCGAACCGCGAACCGCCGCCCGCCTCGCCGATCCCGGACTCCAGACCCTTCTGCCCCTTGAGCAGGTAGAACCCCAGCAGGGGGATGAACGTCATCGACACCAGGCGGCTCGCCACCAGGGAGGCGGTGACCACGACCGGCAGGGACCAGATGAACTCGCCCACCACCCCGTGAACGATGAGAAGCGGCACGAAGGCGGCGCAGTTGGTGACGGTCGCGTACAGGATGGCCCTCGACAGCTTCTGGGGGCCGAGCCAGGCGGCGACGTCGCGGGGGACGCCCGCGGCCAGCTCGCGGTTGATCGCGTCGCCCGCGACCACGGGGTCGTCCACCAGCAGCCCCAGCGCGATGATCAGGGCGGCGATCGAGATCTGCTGGATGTCCACACCCAGCAGGGCGCAGAAGAGGAACGTCAGCGCCAGCGTGATCGGGATCGACAGGGCAATGATCACGGCGCTCCGCCATTCCATGAACACCAGCGAGATCACCACCACGATGACGATCGCCTCCAGCAGGCAGTCGTTGAACTCGTGGACCTTGAGGTAGACCCGCTCGGGCTCGTCGCTGGTCCGCTCGATGCGGAGGTCGTCGGGCAGCAGGCCGCGGAGCGAGGCCAGCCCCGCGTCGACGTCCTTGCTGAACTCGGCGATCTGCGACCCCTTCACTTGCCGGATCGCCAGGGTAATCGCGCGGGTCGTCGTGGGGTCGGTACCCTCCTCCTTCACGGTGCGGAAATTCAGGGTCCGGGGCGGATCCTCGTAACCCCGGACGATCTCCACCAGGTCGCGGAGGTACAGGGGGGAGCCGTCGCGGACCTCGACGGCCAGGTTCCCCAGCTCCTTCTCCCCCGAGAGCTTGCCGCTGGGCTTCACGGCGATGTTCTGGCCGGGCAATTCCACGGTCCCGCCCGCCTGGCTGATGTTCCGCTGCTGCAGCCGTTCGGCGACCGCGGCCATGTCGAGCCCGAACGGCCCGAGCCGTCGGTTGCTGTAGTAGAGGTAGATCGCCTCGTCCACCACCCCGAGTTGCTCGATCTTCCCCACCCGGGTCGACTGCCGGAGCCGGTCCTGGATCGCGTCGGCGAACCGGTGCAACTCCTCGTAGGAGTAACGGGCGATCGCACCCGGCTCGTCACGGCAACGTCGCTTCAGGGCGGCCCCCAGGTCGGCCGGATCCTCGACGAGAATGCCCGGCCAGACGTCCGGGTGGCCCAGGCCGACCCCGATCGTCGCGGCTTCCCAGCGAGCCGCCTCTTCGCGGACCTCGCCCGGCTCGTGCCCCTCGGGGAGGCGGAAGTCGAGGATCGTGGCGCCCATCATGTCGACGACCGTGGCATCCTCGGCCATCCCGCGATCCGCCAGGTGATCGAGGCACGCCCGGGCGAGCCGGCCGACCAGTTCCGGGTCGACGGTGGAAGGGCGAACGAGGACGCCGCTGACCCTCCGGCCCTCGCGCCCCCGGCGGGCCTCGGCGATCCGGGAGGCGATCACCATGGCCCGGCCGTCGATCTCGTCGTCGCCCACCGGCGGGCTGGCGATCGTCAACATGATCGCCACGGTGTCGCCGAAGTCCTTGTTCAGGGCCGGGCGGACGGGCGAGCCGTCGATCGTCGGCAGGTCGCCCATCGACGCCAGCTTGTTGTCTAGGTCCTGCCAGATCGCTTCGGCGTCCTTGATCGTGTCGTAGAGATCGACGAAGACGTAGGACATCCCCTGCCGGCTGGTCGAGCGGACGTGCTCGACCGCGGGGTTCTCGGCCAGGCGCCTCTCGATCTTCCGGCTGACCTCCTGCTCGACCTCCAGCGCGGTGGCGCCGGGGTAGGCGGTGGTCACCAGGCCGCTGCGGACCTGGATCACCGGATCCTGCCTCTGGGGCATCGCCAGGTAGGCCGCCCCGCCGCCGATCATCAAGGCGGCGAGCAAGGTCCAGGCGATCGGCCGCTTGTAGACGAAGTACTGCGAGACGGTCATGGCTTCACCGCCGATCCTTCGGCCACATGGACGGCCTCGCCGTCGCGGAGGCGATGGACGCCGTTGGCCACAACCCGGTCGCCCACGCGGAGGCCGCCGGGCTCGCCCGAATCGGCGAGGCGGATGGCGATCCGGTTATCCAGGACGTCGTCGAGCGTCGCCGGGACCTGCCGAACGACCTCGCGGCCGTCCTCCACGCCAACCCGGTAGACGGACGGCTTCCGTTCGGGGTTGTCCAGGGTGATGGCGGTCAGGGGCAGCAGGTAGGCCCGGCGTTCCTTGCGGAAATGGGCCGTGGCCACCATGCCAGGGCGGAGTCCCCCCGGCCTGTCGATCCGCACCTCGACCGGATAGCTCCGGGTCTGCGGATCGGCCACCGTGCCGATCATGTGGATCACGCCCTCGAAGGGCTCCGACCCGACCGCCTCGGCGGTGACCGAGACCGGCTGGCCGATCGACAGCCGGCCGACCAGCGAGTCGGGCACCCCGAAGCCGATCACCACCCGCGTCAGGTCGAGCACCGTGAACGCCCGCTGATTGGCCGAGACCCGCTCGAACGCGTCCACCGATCGGCCTGCGATCGTCGTCTCCTCGAAGGGGGCGGCGAGCGTGCAGTACTCCAGGTTGGCGTCGGCCTGCTGGAGCGACACCCGCGCCTCCTCGATCTCGCGGAGGGCCACCGAGACGGCCGCCGTCGTGTTCTGTACCTTCGCCCGGGTGCTATCCAGGTCCGACGGCGTGCCCGCGTTCCGCCCGACCAGGCGCTCGGTCCGCCGATGCTCCGATCGGGCGAACTCCGCGTCGGCCTCGGCCTTGGCCAGCCGCGCCTCGGCCGCCGCCAGCCGCTCGGCCGCCATGTTTCGGTCTCGGCGATAGTCGGACGGGGAGAGCCTCGCCAGGGCCTTCCCCTTCGGGATCCGGTCCCCCTCGTGGACGTCTCGCATCACCCCGCCCGGGCCGGCGACCTGCAGGATCTCGTCGATCGTACCGCCGACCCGGAACGACAACTCGGCCTTGCGGAACTCCTTCACCACGGCGCTGTACGAGACCCCCGGCGACACGACCTCCTCGACCACCTCCGCCAGCCTCACCGAAGGGGGATCCGGCTCCGTGACTTCCACCTGATGCGCGCGGGCCAGTTCGGCCAACTGGGCCCTCCCCATCACGATCAGGCCCGACAGCAGGGCGATCGAGACAAGACTCGTCGTCGCTTTCCGACGGATCGTCGAAAGCCGCGCAAAAAAAGGGGCGGGATCAGGCCCCGGCGGGCGGGATGGTCCGGCATTCATCGGCAAAGACCTCGCTGAGGATCCGACCGCGGGGGTCGGCCGATTCGGTCGAGAGCGGGCGCCAGCCGAGGCCGTCGAGGTAGGAGGCCATGTGGGCGCCGAGCGCCGCGTAGGGCTCCTCGATCGTCAGCTTCTCGGCGATCTCGGGGAAATTGTTGCAGACGAGTTGGGCACCGATCGCCAGGGAGGCCACGGTGAAGGCGACGCCCTCGGGTCGATTGGGGGGCCGGAGTTGGAGTTCGCCCCGGCCGATCGCCTGCTCGATGAGGTTGACGACCAGGCCCAGGCAACGCCCTTCCAGGTGGGCGAGTTGCCGGGCGTGTTCGGCCTGGGCGCGTTCGCCCAGGTCGGCCATGCGGATCACCAGCTCCGACCGGAAGAAATGGGGATGGAGCCGTGCGAACAGCTCGTCGGCCACGAGCATCGCGGCCATCCGGTCGCGCGGTGGCCCGTCGAACTGCGAGGCCCGCGTCATCAATTCCAGGCGCCGGGTGCAACTCTGGATCGCGAGGGCCGTCACCAGGTCTTCCTTCGTGGAGAAGTGCTGGTAGAGCGTCCCCTTGGAATACTCGGTCGCCTCGGCCAGGCGGTCCATACTCAGGCCCGCGAAGCCCTGCTCGATCAGCATCCGACGGCCGACCTCCAGGATCCGCTGCTCCCGGTCCCGAATCTCGCGTTGTTTCCGCGCACTGGTCCCCATGGTAGTTATTATCGACGGGCCGTCAGCTTTCGACAAGGCGTTCCGTCCGGAAAGGAGGTCGCCTGTCTGGTACGGCCCTTGCCGGCATTTGGAAGGTATACTGAGGGGAAGCGGGCGGAAGCCCGGATCGACACCCTTTGAGCCGCCACCGTGATTCGCACCCGCCTGGAAGCGCCCATCGTGCTGGCCCACGGCCTGTTCGGCTTCGACCGGATCGGCGTGGGGCCGGTCTCGCTGATCGACTACTTCCGCGGGATCCCCGGGGCCCTGCGGGCCGCAGGAAATATGGTGGTAGTTCCCCGGGTCCACCCGACGGCCGGCATGCCCCGTCGCGTCGAGCAGTTGGCCCGGGGGATCTCGGCGGCCATCCCCGAGGGGCCGTTCCACCTGATCGGCCACAGCCTGGGCGGGCTGGACGCCCGATTGCTGCTGGATGCTCCCGAGTGGCGGAGCCGGGTCCTCAGCCTGACGACCATCGGCACGCCCCACCTGGGCTCGTCGCTGGCCGATATCTGGAGCATCCGCCTGGGCCGGGCTTCCCGGTTCCTGGAGGCGCTGGGCCTGGACGTCACCGGCTTGACGGCCGTGACCCGGACCTGGGCCCGCCGGTTCCACCGCAAGCATCCCCTGCCCCCGGGCGTCCGATGCGCCTGCCTGGCCGGCGACCCGCCCGCCCGGTGGACCTGCTGGCCGATGATGCCGTTCCGTTACGAGTTGGCCGCCCACGAGGGGGCGAACGACGGCTTCGTTCCGGTCGAGTCGGCGCTCGCCTTCGG
This sequence comes from Isosphaeraceae bacterium, assembly GCA_046350035.1. Lineage (GTDB taxonomy): Bacteria > Planctomycetota > Planctomycetia > Isosphaerales > Isosphaeraceae > CALLYK01. Next base: position 83,447 of record JAXMBD010000017.1, read on the forward strand.
CGAGCCGCTGGGCACGCAGCCGATCGACCACCTCCGCCAGATGAACTGGTTCCCCCAACTCCGCGACCGCCGCGAACGGCCCGATCCGCTGGACCTTTACGAGTCGGCCGTCGCTCGATTGGCCCAGTTCGGCTACGGCGCCACGCCCCCGGAGGCGGAATTCGGCATCACCCCGTCGCCGCTCCGCAAGCGGTTTGCTAGGCTGTAAGTCCAAGCAAGCATGCCCGACATCTCCGAGCATCCCCCCGGGAGCGGCACCACCCATGTCGATGTCGACCCCGTCCGCCCGCAGGCTCCGCCGCATGCCCGAGGTCGAAGGGCTCGAGCGGCGCGATTGCCCGACGATCGCCCTGGCCTTCGATTACCGGTACGACAGCGCCGGCTTCTTCAACGACCCGGCGCGGCGGGCCGCCCTGGAGCGGGCGGGCCAGACATATTCCAGCCTGCTGAATGACCGCCTGGCGGCGATCACCCCGTCGGGCAGCAACTCCTGGAGCATCGCGTTCGAGAACCCGGCCACGGGCGCCACGGCGACCTTGAATAACCAACCGATCGCGGCCGACACGTTGTGGATCTTCGCCGGGGCCCGCCCCTTGACCGGCTCGATCCTGGCCGAGGCCGGGCCGGGCGATACCAGCGTGAACGGCTCGGCCGCCTGGAGGAACCTGGTGCTGGGCCGGGGCAAGGCGGGGGCCCTCGGCGGCCAGCCCACGGCGTTCGCCCCCTGGGGTGGCTCCGTCACCTTCAACACGTCGGTGAACTGGTTCCTCAACGCCGACGCGACCGGCCTGGGTAGCTCGCAGTCCGACTTCACGTCGGTCGCCTTGCACGAGATCGGCCACATCCTGGGGATCGGCGCCAGCCCCGTCTGGAATCGGCTCTCGGTGGGGGGCCTGTTCCAGGGCACGAACGTCCGGCAGTACTTCGACGGACCCGGCAGCTACCCGGCGATCGACCCGTCGGGCCACTGGGGCGCCTCGGTGGTCGACGACGGCCAGTCGGCCCTGATGACCCCCTATATCCCGAGGGGTACCCGCAAGCTGGCCACTCGCCTGGACATGGCCGGCCTGCAGGACCTGGGGTGGCAGGTCGCGATCGACGTCAACGGCACGATCGCCGGCGCCATCGCCGCCACCCCGGGCAGTTCGGGCAGCTTGACGCTGACCGCCCAGTCGCTTACCACCCAGACCGACGTGAACCTCTACCGCGTCGACATGGCCTCGGCCGGGGCCATCACCATCACCACCCAGGCCCAGGGCGGCTCGGCCTCGGTGGATACCGGAATCCGCCTGTTCGACGCCACCGGCAAGGAGATCGGTCGGGCCAATAGCGCCGGCGGCTACGAATCGACCAGCATCGGCGTTGGCGCCGCGGGCAGCTACTACGTCGGCATCGCCTCGGCCGTGAACCAGGCCTATTCGGCCGTCGAGAATCCGGCCCGGCTGCTGGCCGGGGGAACCGGTTCCTATCAACTGGTCATCAACACGGGTACCAGCGGAGGGGGAGGCGGGGGCGGCGGCTCCCCCTACATCCCGCCCCAGCCGCCCCCCTCGTGGCAGCCCAATGACCCCGGCACGGTGGTCACGCCGCCCGCCATCCCCGGGAGCCCGCCCGACGATACCCCCACGAACCCGGTCCCGATCCCCCCGCCGACCCTCTACGTGGCGAAGGTCCGCAACGTCACCCGCCAGGGGAACCGTCTCACGATCGCGTTCAACAAGACGCTGGTGGCGGCGGGCGCCCAGAACAGGGCCGCCTATACGATCCTGCTCGGCCAGAAAACCGGCCGATCGGTCGCCTTCGGCAAGCCGGTCGCGATCGCCTCGGCGCGGTACGACGCCCGCAGCAACACGGTCACGCTCCTGCTCAAGGGCAAAGTCTCTGGGCCTCTTCAACTGACCATCCACGGCGACGCCAACCTTCGCGACAAGGCGGGCAACCTTCTCGACGGTAACAATGACGGCAAGCCCGGCGGCGACTACGTCCGGACCTTGAAATAAGCCCGGATCCGAGCGGATCAGGCCCCCGGGCGTACGCCCTCGGCCGGGGCCTTCTTCCGCCCGACCCAGACCCGGCCGATCACCACCAACCCCCCGAGGAATCCGACCGCATAGCTCGCGTTGTGGGCCGCCCAGTCGGCCAGGAAGTTCGGGTGCTTGGCCTCCGGCAACACCTCCGCAACTCCTTCCGGGGGCGTCCAGATCCCGGCCTTTCCCAGCGTGTATCCCAGGATTCCCGAGGCCAGGGCACAGGCCGCCATCACCGCCATCAAGGTCCCAACGGGCCGGACCAGCGAGCCGATCGACCGCCGGGGATAGCTCCCCGACCGGGCCGCGATCGCCAGGGGCACGCCCAGGATCGCGCCGACCCACCAGGTCGCGGCCACGCCGAATGCGAAGGCCAGGTCGGTGGGATCGGTCGATTCGATGATCTTGGGATGAAAGACCGAGAAATACTCGACGCAGACCCTCGCCGTGATCTGGTCGTGGACGATCCCATAGAAGATCGCCGCGGCGATGCAGGCCAGGATGATCGCGTAGGGTTGGAGGAAATCCCGCAGCTTTTGCTTCATCCATCCTCCCCAATCTTGCGGGCTTCATAGACCTGGCAAAGGTCATCCTCGGTCAAGGGTCCGAATCGGACGGATACCGAGAAGCCGGCCGCCTCGACGATCGCCGGCAGGTCGCGGCCGAATTCGGTCACGACCGGGTAGCCGACGTCGCCCCCAGGGTGGCAGAGCGGCTCGATCTCCTCGATCGTGCCGTCGGCCCGATAGAGACGCCTCGGGTAGGACCGCTCCAGCCCCGGCCGGACCGGCACCGTGAAGAGGTGGACCCCGCCCGGCTTCAGGACCCGCCGGATCTCCCGCAACGCCGCCGCCAGATCGGGGACATGTTCCAGCGTCTCGGAACTCAGGACCGCATCAAACCGGCCGCTTTGGTAGGTCAGATGGGTGAGATCCTCGCACCGGACACCGCCCGAAACGGTCCCCGGTTCGATCCCTTCGAGATAGTCGGAGTAGGCCAACCCGGGGAGGCCGGCGATCGCCTCGTGAAGGCCGTCGATCCGGTTGACCTCGGCGATCTGCAGGAGACGGGCCGCGTCGGTCCGGGCCCATTCTCGGGCCGATTTCGGCCGCCCGGGCCGATCGCCGGCCGGGAAACGATCGACCAGGGCGCGGGCCAATCGACGGCCCCTCAGCTTGGCGCCGCAGGCCCAGCAATCGCACGACTCCTTCCTCGCCAGGGCCTCGGCCTCCCTCGGCGAGAGGCCCCACATCCGCTCCAATTTCGGCGGTACGACCCAACGCCGATAGAGCATCGGGCCGAATCGGCCGCAGGCGTCGCAGCGGGCGAATCGCCGCCGGCCGATCGCATCGGCGAACTCGCCCAGCTTCCAGGCCACTTGATGGCCGCCGTTCCAGATCGGCAGGATCCAGGGCTTGAGCCGGCCTCGCAGGTCCCGATTCGGCGGCGGTTCCGGGGGCATCGCGTGGGATCAACCGTTGCGGTACAACACGTCGGCCCGCAGGATGTAGCGGCGGCCGGCCAGGACCGGCGCCGGCTCGTGCCAGGTTTCATGCGGGAAGACCATCGCCGTGCCGGCCTCCGGGCGGAGTTCGGCCAGGACGGCCGATCCGTCGTGCTGCCCGTGGAACCGGACCGACCCCCCCGCGCACTCGTTCAGGAAGATCATCATGGTGAAGGCGGAGGCAATTCCGTCGAGGGCCTCGGACGGGTCGTCCTGGTGGATCGGGATCGTGTCGCTCGGCTCGTCCCGGTAGAACCGGATCCGGGGGTGGAAGCCTTCCAGGACCTGGCCGGTACGCCCCCTTGGCCAGTGCGGCGGCAGGTGCTCGCCGGCCCTCTGGAACAGCGAACGGGCGACCAGGCCGTCGATCAGGAAAGCCAGCCATCGGTGCGTTCGCTCGCTGGGCGGGCTGCCGCGGGGCGACTCCGGGTTCGGGCCGTGCCGGAAGCCGAGCCGCTCGGAACGGGCGATCCACGCCTCGCACTCGGCCGGCGGTAGGAAGCCGCGGAGGATGCGCACCTCGCCGACCGTCTCAAGCGACACTTCCATGAGATCCATGCCCATCCGCCCGGATTCCGCCGAGGGAGCCCCCAAAACACACTTCATCTTCCCATAGGGGACGCCCGCCGGGCAACCTCGGCCGGGAGGATCGTGTTGCCGCCGGCCCTCGAACGAGGCACGGAGCAAGCGAGTCGCCGTGATGGATCCTCGCAACGACGGTCTGCCGGGAAAGTGGTTTCCCGCCCCGTCCGCGGCCGGGCGGGGTCGTCCAGGATCGGGCACGGGTGCAACCATTGTGCAGATCCCGACCCGCCCGAACCATTTGATAAACCGGCTGTTAGGGCGAGGAGTCGGGTTCGTTCGGCGCCGGCGGCAGGGTAGGTCCGAGTGGCGGCGAGCCGGGGCGACGTGGGTCTACACCCGGCGAATCGTAGGGGCGATACCCAGGGCAGGCGCCTTCGGGCCTGGGGCGGCCCGAGCGTTTGAGGACGCGTCCCGACTGATTGCTTCAGGCGTCGTCCTGCCAACGGTTTGCGAAGAGTTGCCGGGTTCGTTCGGCGCCAGCCTCGCGCGGGTTTCGGACGATCGACGGGCCCGACGCGGGATCTCGACGAAGTGCACTGCCGGAAGTCGGATTGCCAAAGAACCGGGCGGGACATGCCCCGCCCTCCGCCAACATACCCCAGGAATGGCCCTGAGGACGGACGCCGAATCGCCCGGCCCGGAAAATTCGGAGGGTTGTGAGGATCGCCCCGATGGGTTGCAGTATGAGGATAAAACCGGGCGTTGAGGGGCCGTGATGGACGAACCTGGACAATGGGCGGTCGCGGGGCCTGTCCCCCGGTGCTATGGCTCGGGAACCCTGTCGGGGCTTGCCGAAGGCCAACTCCTGGGCCGGTTCGCCGACCTCGGGGATCCGTCGGCGTTCGAGGCGATCGTCTCGCGGCACGGCCCGATGGTCCTGTCGGTTTGCCGGCAACGGCTCCGCGACCCGAACGACGCCGACGACGCCTTCCAGGCAACCTTCCTGATCCTGGCCCGCAAGGCGGGCACGCTCCGGGATCGCGATGCACTCGGCCCCTGGCTCTACGGCGTGGCCTACCGGGTCGCCAGGCGGGCCCGGATTTTGGCCGATCGCCGATCGCGTCGATTCACCGTGCTTGATCGGGAACCGGCCGCGAATGCCGGGGAGGTGCTCGACCAGCGCCTGATCGCGCTGGGCGAGGAAATCGCCCGCCTGCCGGAGAACCTCCGTTCGCCGATCGTCCTCTGCCACCTCGAAGGCTGCACGTACCGGGAGGCGGCCGACCGGCTCCGATGGTCGGAAGGGACGGTCCGGGGGCGGCTGGCAAGGGGCCGGGATCGGCTCAAAGATCGCCTGTCGCGACGGGGGTTCGCGCCATCGATCGAGGGACGCCCGTGTCAGCCCCGGCCGTCGCCGGCCTTGATGCTCTCGACGTTGGCGGTGGTCGCAAATCGATCGGTGGCCGGGGCGGTCCCGGTCGCGGTTTCTTCCCTGGCGGGTGGAGTTCTTCGATCGATGCTGCTCATGAATCCGAAGGTCGTTTGCTCGTTGGCGTTGATGTTGGTCATGGTCTCGGCGATGGCCGTGACGGCGCAGGATCCGCCCTCGAAGTCGTCGAAATCCGAGGCCGCGGCGTCGAACAAGGCCGAGGCCCCTCCCGACCTGGCGGCCGTCCGCAAGGCCCTGGATTCGTGGTGGGAGACTCTGGATACGTTGTCATTCCGAGAGGTGGTCTATAGGCCCGATGCGGAAGGGCGGTTCGACCCGGCCAGCCCCCATGGCCGAACCGATTTCGCCTACGCCCATGGCGATCGATTCGCCTTCGAACTCCTGGGGGTCAATTCCAAGCCGGGTATCCCGAAGTTCCTGGCCATGCGGAAGCGGTGGGATGGTCGAACGTTCTATCAATTCCATCCGGCCAGCATGGAATCGGACGCCGTCGACTCGATAACCGAGGTGGTGGGCAAATCCGAGCAATATGATGGGGAGATGTGCAGCGTCCTTTGGTTGATCCTCCCATCCGGCGGGAAGAAGGCACCATTCGGTTCCTATGGCGGCCGATCCCGACTGGAAGTCGATCGCGATCCGCAAGGCCACTATCGGGTTTCCCTGGTGGACGACAAGAACCCGCAGTATCGGTCCGAACTCGATCCCGCGCATGGCTGGATGCCCAGGCGTTTCCAGGTGGGCGATGAGCACGTCACGACCGTCACGAAATTCCGGCGGGTGGCCGATCACTGGTTCCCCGTCGCGGGCACCCGAACGGCGCGCTCGGTGGATGGCGAAGAGCCCGTGACACTCTCGTACGAAGTGATCGACCTGCACATCAACGAACCGATCCCGGATTCCCGGTTCAATCGCGACGACTTCCCCGGCATTCCGGTGCAAAAGCCGTAGGGAGGGGAGTTTGGGCGTGCCCGGCCCCATGGGCATGCCACCCGCCGGTCGGGAGCCGGGAGAAGATGGGGTCGATTGCCCTACCGGCGCGATCTCAGACCCTCCTCGATCAGCAGCGCGGCTAAAAAGGCTTGTCGACGATTTCCACCTCGGCGCAGGTTGAGGTTACAACAGGGGATCGTCCCGAGGAGGCTTCGGCCATGCCGCCCGAAGAAGATACGCTCCGCCGCGAATCGGCCCGCGATCGGTTTGAGCAGGCCGGACTTCGCGGCGAACGGCCTTCCCTGGGGGATTTCTGGGAGGCGGGCGGGAAGGGTTCGGGCCTCCTGCGCGAGCTTCTGGCGATCGAGATCGATCGGCGACTTCAGGCCGGCGAACGGCCGGGACCGGGCGAGTACCTCGCCCGTTTCCCCGGGTTCGAGGCGGCGATCGGCGAGGCGTTCGGTGCTTCAACGACCGTGGAGTTAACCGCCACGATCGTGCGAGATGACGCCCCGACGTTGCCCGTCACCGGGGCCGGGTGCATGACCGACTCGGTGGTCGAAGTCGAGCCCGATCCATCGCCCGCCGATCCCAGCGTCGCCGAGGCCCTCGCTCGCGCCGGTTACGAGGTGACGGGCGTACTCGGGCGGGGCGGCATGGGGATCGTCTACGAGGCCGTGCAATCGGGCCTGGGTCGTTCGGTGGCGATCAAGGTGCTCCGGGCCGGACTGTTCGCCGGCGAGGACGAGTGCCGGCGGTTCCTGCACGAGGCCGAGGCGGTCGGCCGCCTGAACCATCCCGCGATCGTGCCGATTTACGAGGTCCGCGGCGGCCCCGGCCTGCCGTTCTTCAGCATGCGGCGGATCGGAGGGGCTGCCCTCGATCGCAAGCTCGAAGCCGGCCCGATGCCGATCCGCGACGCGGCCCGACTCGTCGCGCGGATCGCCCGCGCCGTCGACGAGGCGCATCGGCACGGCATCCTCCACCGCGACATCAAGCCGGCCAACATCCTGGTCGATGCCGACGGCCTGCCGTACCTGACCGACTTCGGCCTGGCCCGCCGCATGGATGGGGAAGGCCCGGGCATGACGCGGACGGGCGCCGTGATGGGGACGCCATCGTACATGGCGCCCGAGCAGGCCGAGGGGCGTATCGACGATCTCACCACCGCCACCGATGTCTTCGGCCTGGGCGGCGTCCTGTACGCGGCGATCACCGGCCGGGCCCCGCACAGGGGGTCGAGCATCGCCCTGATCCTCGACCAGGTCCGCAAGGTCCCGCCCGAGGCCCCGTCCCGGATCAACCGCGCGATCCCCCGCGACCTGGAATCGGTCTGCCTCAAGTGCCTGGAGAAGGAGCCGGGACGCCGGTATCCGTCGGCCCGCGAACTGGCCGACGACCTCGACCGATGGCTCGCCGGCAAGCCGACCGTGGCCCGGCCGGTGCCGGCGTTCACCAGGGCCCGGATGTGGGCGAAGCGGAATCCCCTGCCGGCGTCGCTGGCGAGCGCGCTCGCCGCGGCCATCCTGATCGGCCTGGCCGCCGCCGGCTGGCAATGGGGCGAGTCGCTCCGGCATCGGCGTCGCGCGGAGGCCCTGCTCGATTACCTGGCCAACCGGATGCTGGGCCAGGCCTCGACCGAGGCCAACCCCTACGGCGCCGACCTGACCGTCCGAGAACTGCTCGACCGCCAGGCCGTGCGGATCGGCGGCGAGTTCCAGGGCCGGCCCGAGCTGGAGGCACCCCTCCGCGAGACGATTGGCGGGGCCTATCATTCCCTCGGCCTGTTCGACGAGGCCGAGGCCCAACTGCAGAAGGCGTTGGAGCTGTTCCGCAGGCTCGAAGGGGCCGATGCCGTGTCCTCGATCCGCGTCGCCACCCGGCTGGGCCGGATGCTCGGCGACCGGGGCGACCTCGACCGGGCCGCAAGCCTGCTGGCCGAGGCCCGTGGCCGGGCCGCGAAGGCCCTGGGTCCGGACGATCCGGCGACGCTGGAAGCCGAGGCCCGGCCAGCGCGGTCTACCTGGCGCAGGGGAAAACCGACGAGGCCGGGTCGCCGATCCGGCGCGTGCTGGCGGCCCGTCGGCGAACCCTTCCGGTTGACCACCCCGACACGCTGCGATCGGTCCGCGACCTTTGCCGCCTGGCGGTCCAGCTCGAGAAGTATGACGAGGCCGAACCGCTCGCATTTGAGTACGAGCATGGCATCCGGTGCGCCCGGGGCCCGAATCATCCCGACAACGTGGCGGCGCTGGCGAATCGGGGCCTGATCTGCCGGCTGAGGGGCCGCCCGGCCGACGCCCTGCCCTTCCTGAAGCAGGCGGCCGAGGAGGCGCGGCGGATCCTCGGCCCAATCACCCCGCATCGGCCGAGGCCGAGGCCGAATACCGGGGCTTGCTGGCCTCGATCGGCGAGCAAGCACCCGGTTCCTGATCGCGGCTCGCCCTGGTCCTCAGCCCCCGCAGCAGGGGCAGAGGCGGGGCACGAAGACCGTCAACGTGGCCCCATACTTCGTGAACTTGTAGGGCTGGCCGTTGAGCGTCCCGCCCTCGGATTCCTCGGTCTTGTGGGCGGCGATCAGGTAGTAATTCGCCTCGGTCGGCTCGAAGGTCGCTTCGCCCTGGGCGTTCGTCGTCCGCTCGTATCGTTCGTCCGTGCCCGCCTGGAGCGCGGCCCCCCGGGGGATGAACGAGACCCGCTCGTTGGCCAGGGGCTTGCCCTTGTAGAGCAGGCGGACCCGGATCGGTGTCCCCGGGCCCATCGGCGTGACGGGGTTGGCGATCGGCACGAGTTCCAGGTCGTGCCCGAGCGGTTTGTCGAAACCCGGGTTGTCGGACGGCGGCCTGTCGAGGCTGGGCGACACGACGAAGCAGGACTTGGCGCTCTTGATCGCCCGCTCCGGGGCGTAGGTCATCACCCGATCGAAGCGGTGCGCGATCGTGTAGAGGCCCGCCTGGACGGGCTCAAACCGGGTCGTCCAGTAGCCTTCTTGCGGGGTGTAGCCGGTGTCGAGCAGCCGACCCTTCAGGTCATACCGCTTGCCGTCGGGGCCGATGACTTCCAACGTCGTCCCGTCGAGCGAGAGCTTGCCGGCCAGCTTGAAGTCGCGGTGCTCGTTGCCGTGGTTGCCGAGCATCAGGTCGATGTGGACGACGTCGCCGGTGCGGACGAGGTTCGTGTTGGTCTGGACCCAGGTGTCGTGGCCGAACACAGGGAACGGCGAGGCAAGGGCGCACAGGAGCGCGAGTCGTTTCATGCGGGGTTCCCGTCGGAATTGCGGTGTCGGGGCTTCGGGCCGCGCGCCACGAGGCGCGCGCCCGAATCACCCCATTTAGTCGGGCTTGGCCTGGTTTCCCGGCCTTGGGTCGTACTCCATTCGCTGGGCGGCCTCCCGCGCGGCGTCGGTGCCGAGGAGCCGGGCCACGACGTGCAGGGAGGCGTCGATACCGGAGGAGACTCCGGCCGAGGTGACGATCCGGCCGTTATCCACGAACCGGGAGCCCCGAAGCACCCGGGCCTTCGGGGCCGAGTCGGCCAGCAGGTCGAATGCTTGATGGTGCGTCGTGGCATCCAGGCCGTCGAGCAGCCCCGCCTTCGCCAGCAGCAACGCCCCGGTGCAGACCGAGATCGTCACTTGCGCCTCGGCGGAAGCCTTGCGGATCCAGGCCAGGGTGGCCGGGTCGGCGAGGGGCCCTCGGGTCGCGCCGCCCGGGAGGACCAGGACGTCAACCCCGGGGCATTCGTCGAGCGTGTAACGGGGCGTGATCGAGAAGCCGAGGCTCACGACCGGCCCCGCCTTGGCGGCGACGCCGAAGGCGTCGAAAGCCCGGCCCTCGCCGGCGAACACCTCGGCGGGGCCGGCGAAGTCGAGCAGTTCCATCCCGTCGTAGGCCAGGATGGCCACCTTCTTCCTCGGCTTCGCGAAAGCGCCCGGGTCTTCGCGGAACCGTGCCAGGCACCCGGGCGACCCGAAGAGGTAAAGTTCCCCTCCGTGAACGAGGAAGATGTCCGGTGAAGCCGGGACGTTCGGCATCACCGAGCAGGATTCCGACCGGGCCGAATAGCGGGCCGGATCGGCATCGAAGCGGGCCTTGCTGGCCGCGTCGGCGAACAGGTAACGGAAACGCCCGCGGGTCGACGCGAATTGCTGGACCCCGGCGACTTCCCTGCCCCCGATCAGGGCGACCGGGTCGAGGCCCTTCAGGGCAACCGCCGGCGGCGAGGCCCCGTCGTCCGCGGGATCGGCGAGGCCGATCCCGGGGAAGGCCAGGGCGCAGGCCAGGAATGCGAGTCGATTCATGGGAAGGCCCTCCTGGTCATGGGCTTGGGCACGAGGTCGCGGCGGCCTCCTCGAAATCGTAGGGGCAGCCGGTGTAGAGTTCGCTGGGCGCATCGCGGAAGTCGAGCGCCGCCTTGGGGGAGCCGGTCATCACGGCCAGCGTCGCCCCCAGTTCGAGGAGCATCGCGGCGGAATACCCGGGCCAGTGCCGGGCGATCCGGCCCCTGGGGTCGATGAGGACCACGTAGGCGGAGTTCTCGGCCCCGTAGCCGCGGATCAGCTCGCCGGCGGGGTCGCAAAGCAAAGGATACCCCGGGCGATTCGCCTCCGCCCATCGGCCGGCCTCCTCGCCCTCGACGTCGATGACGCCGAGGGTCGAGGCCGACGGATAGGCGGCGTGCAGGGCGTTGAAGTACGGCTGCGCCGCCGCGCTGCACGGGCAGCCGTCCTTGATGAACGTCAGGACGACCGGGCCCCGGGCGAGGAGCTCGCCCAGGTCATAGGTCCGGCCGTCGGTGGCCCTGGCCCGGAACGCCAGGGCCGCGCGGTCGATCATGCCGAGGCTCGCCACGGTCATCTCCCGCGTCGGGAAGTGCCGGACCGGCCCCTCCTCGAATGCCTCCGGTTCGTCGCCGGCCCGCCCGGCATCCTGGCGCAAGGCCGACCAGGTGAGCAGGGCGGCGGAAACCAGGCAGGGCAGGACGAGCAGGGCGAATGTCGATCGGCTCATCGTCCTGCCCCCGTCAGAAGGCGTCCGAGGAGAGGACCTCCCCGCCGTTGCGCGTGGACAGCCCCCGCCAGACGGGCAGGCTCACCGCGTCCTTGATGAACTGGACGTGGCCGTCGCAGAACAGGCTATTCACGCCGCCGGGGTGGTTGCTGCGGGCCGCCTTCCAGGCCGGGTTGTGCGGCGGGCTGGTCGGCCAGCAATCGGGCCGCTTCATGTTGGGCGTGAGGTAGTGGTTGTAGAGGGTGCTCCGGTAGTCGCCGTCCCACCAGCCGTTCCCCTTGTCGAGCCGCCACTGGGCCGGGGCGTTGCAGCCGGCGTCGGTCAAGGGGGCGGGCGTCATCACGGCGATCCGCTGCAAGTTGGGCGGCAGGCCGACGGCCGTTTGCGTGCCCGTGCGCTGCCCGCCGCCGTGCCGAGGAGCTGCTCCGAGGCGGCGACCGTGTTGTTGCTGCCGTCGGTAATCGTGGCGACCGACTGGGCGGGGCCAAGGACGAACGCCCCGTTGGCGGGCACGGTGACGCCCGCGTCGCCCGGGTTGGCCGTGTTCGGGGAGCCGTCGCCCGTGCAGAAATGATAATTCGTCGGGCCCGATTGCGGCCCATTCGCTAGCAAGGATGGCGGGCGCCGTTGCCTGGCAGAGAGGAAGCGCTGTGGCTACCCACCTTCATCGACAGCGACGTGGTGTTCTCCGAGAAGACCGTCCAGGACCCGACGCCGTAGACCCCGCTCGGCCCGGCGGCGATCGGGAAGTTCATGTTCAGCGAGTTATAGATGGCCGTGCCTTCCATGTACGGCGTGAGCTGGGCCAGCACCGACCACCGATAATGCAGGGCCGGCACCGGCAAGTTGCTCGTGTTCGACGGGTACAGGAACCTGACCGGAACACGTTCGTGGCCGAGTGGTACCGTGCATGGCGATGCCGATCTGCTTCAGGTTGTTGGTGCACTGGATCTCGGCGGCGGCCTCGCGGGCCTGCTGCACGGCCGGCAGGAGCAGGGCGATCAGCACGCCGATGATGGCGATGACCACGAGAAGTTCGATCAGCGTAAAAGCACGGCGAGAACGGCATGGAATGTCCATCCACGTGGTGAGCGCTCGATGGCGGGCGGACGCCGCATCCGCGGCGTTGGCCTCGCGTTCACACGAAAGATGGGGTCGGGGCGGTCATCCCGGGTCGGGAAGGCCGCGACGAGGACATCGTCGATGTGGGCCTGGAACGGGTTCAGCGCGGCATCCGCCCTGGGCGGGCGTTCCAGGCGGGAGGGGAGCCGGCCAGGCCGTTGGCCAGCCGGACGGCCCGTGGCCGGACGGCCCGGGCCATCGTCGCCGATCGGATCGGACCGACCCGGCAGGCAGCGCGGCAGGTCGGCTCCTGGAAGGATTCCGAGGGGGCCGCGGGCCTCGCACGGGCGCGGAGGCCATGCAGGCCGCTTGTGGCCGAGCGGGTCGGGGCGGACGGGGCCGCGGATTTCGGCTTCGACCGGGCGCAGCAACATTGGGCGCCGCGGCATCGCGTGCCGCACTTGCAGGAATGGGGGGCGTCATCGCCCTGGCCGGGGGAGATCGATGCCGCCCCCGCCACGCCCGGCGCCAGGGCCGCGACGAGCGCGACCAGCAACGCCGGCCATCGGCGGAGGGATTGGGGTTTCCGGCGGTTGGGTGGCGGGTCGCCGCTCATTCCGGGGGTCGGCTCGGCATCGGTTCGGTCACGGCGGTCCATCATTCGGGTCGCCGGGGCCCGTGTCAAGCGGGTGCGCGGGCGCGATTTCGCGGAGTGCGTCGCGTAAACGGGGGTCGCCGGGTCGGATCGCCAGCCCTTGCTTGTAGGCGTCAACCGCCTCCTCGGTCTGGCCCAGTGCTTGAAGGGAGTTGCCCAGGCTGAGGTAGCCGGCGGGGTCGTCGGGGCGCAGGCGGATCACCTGCCGGTAGGCGTCGATCGCCCCGGCGAGGTCCCCCTTCCGGCCCAGCGCGAGGCCGAGCCGGTAGTGGGCGCCGCTGTCCCTCGGGCGGCGTTCGACGTCGCGGCGGGCGATCTCCAGGGCGCGTTCGATCAGGGACTCGGCCTCGGCCATCCGGCCCGCCTTCTTGTAGAGGTCGGCGCAGCAGAGCAAGTCGCGCGGGTCCCCGTGCCGGCGGGCGAGCAGGTCGTGGAAGATCAACTCGGCCTCATCGTCCCGGCCCCGGGCCATCAACAGGTCGGCGAGGTGGTGCGCGGTGGCGGGCCGCAGGACCCTGGCGGTGGTGTAGGAACCGATCGCCTCGTCGATCCGGGGCGGCCGCGCACTTTCGAGGAGGTGCCCGAGTTCGTAATGGGCCCAGACGTCGCCCGGGCGGATCGCCGTGGCCCGCCTCAGGACCCGCTCGGCCCGGTCGTGGTCCTCGGGATCGGGGGAGAGCGCGAGCTGCCGGGCGAGGATGATCAGGCCGGGCGAGGAGAGGGCGTCGAGGGCCTCGTGGGAATCGGCGATCCGTCGGAATTCGGCCGGATTGGCGGCCTTCCCGTCGCCCAGGCGGTCCCGCAGGGCGTCGCGGTTGGGGTCGGGGTCGGCGGCGCGGGCCGCGTCGAAGATCCGCCGGGACTCCTCGAGCGGCCTGCGGGCCAGGATGCGGACGAAGCCCCAATCGTCGAGGAATGCGGTGAGCTCGGCGGGTTCGGGGTGGCCGGCGATCCACCGGGCGGCCGTCCGGGGGTCGGTCGCGTCGAGGTCGAGGCCGGCTTCGGCGAAGGCGGCGGCGTATTCCAGGTCGGTGCGACGGGGGTTCATGTGCTCGGAACGGGCGTCCCGGATCGATTCCAGGCGGGACATGAGGTTCCGCTCCGCCTCCTGGCGATGGGCCTGTCGGGCGGCCCGGTCGAGCCCCTCGGCGATCTCGCGCTCGGCCTTCTCGACGCGCCCACGGAGCGTGGCGTCGGCCTCGCCGGCCGCGACCAGGCCGACGGCCCGCCGGGCTGCGTTCTCGGCCTCCCCCCAGCGGGCGAGGTCGCCGCCCATCTCGGCCTCGGCCTGGGCCCGGGCCGCCTCGGCCAGGGCCCCGTCGACGGCCCGGTCGGTCTCCGCGAGGCGGCGGGCCCGCTGCCGCTCGGTCCAGGCGAGGCCGGCAATCCCCAGCGCGACCGAGCCCATCAGGGTGGCCACCAGGGTCAATTTCAACCGGCGGCGCTTCCGCTCCTCGACGGCCCTCGCCTGGGTGACGGCCCGCTCCCGCTCGGCCTCGTTCAGTCGCTCCTGGACCCCGTCGATGTGGGCGGCGATCCGGTCGGCGACGTCGCGGGCGTCGCGGGGCCGGTCCGGGTACTCGCGTTGCAGGCAGCGGAGCGCCAGGGCGATCAGGTCGTCGTCGGCGCCGGAGGCTTCGAGGCGGGATCGGCCGTCGGCCAGGTCGCCCAGGGCGGTCGTGCGGATGACCTCGCCCGTGCTCCTGCCGACGACGGCCGGCTTGCCGGTGAGGATCTCGCAGAGGATCGAACCGAGCGCGAAGACGTCGGCCCGCTCGTCGACCTGGGCGTTCTCGCCGCGGGCCTGCTCGGGGCTCATGTAGCCGGGGGTGCCCAGGACCGCCCCGGCGTGCGAGGCGTCGGCCTCGGAGCCGCTCCGGGCGGTGGCGATCACGGTGTCGCGCCTGGGCGTTTCGTCGGGCGTTTCGTCGTCGACGGGGGGACGTCCGAGGACCTTGGCGAGCCCCCAATCCATCACCTGGACCTCGCCGAAGCTGCCGACCATCACGTTGGACGGCTTCAGGTCGCGGTGGATTACGCCCCGGGCGTGGGCATACGCCATCGTCTGGGCGATGGCCTGGAAGATCGCCAGGAAGCGGGGGAGGTCCGCGGCGTGGCCCTCCGGGTGGCGTTCCTCCAGCAGGGCGGCGAGCGTCTGGCCCTTGACCAGCTTCATGCTGAAATACGGGCGGCGGTCGTCCAGCGACCCCAGCTCGTAGATCGGCACGATGCCGGGGTGCTGGAGCTGGCCGCCGATCTGGGCCTCCTCGGTGAACCGACGGACCATTTCGGGCTTGGCGGTCGTCGCGGAGCACCTTCAGGGCGTCGCGGCCGAGGTCGGGATCTCGGGCCCCACGGAGCACGGCCCCCATGCCGCCCTTGGCGATCTCGCCGTCGATCCGGTATCGGGAGCGAGTCGCCCCCGACCCCGCCCTCGCCCGAGGGGGCACCGAACACACCCCTCGGCCGGTTCGGCGTCGCGCAGGCGGACGTGCATCGGGCCGATCTCGTCTCGGCGATCGAGCCGGGGCCCCAGGCCACGGTCTGGTCCGGCGGATCGGCGTTGGCGTGGCCGTGCCGGCTCGTTCATCGCGGGGCCGTCTCCTCTCCCGGGGTCGCGGCGGGGGCCGTTCAGGAGAGCCAGCCTCATCCGCCAGCCGCTGGCGGGACAGGAACCGGGAGACGCCCTCGATCGAGATCAGCCCCAGCCAGACGGCAGTGCCCCGACAAGCAGGCCGAGCAGGCTGAGGTCGAGCTCGGAGCCCAGCAGGCTGGCCAGCATCAGTTGCGAGAGGATGAACATTCGGGGGGCCTCCGTGGGTGGCTGGGGGATGGGGTCGATCCTGCGGATAACGTCGTTCGAGGTCGTCCACGAAGCGGCGGAGCTGCCGGGCGGCCGCGGTGGACGCGGGGGAACCGGCCCTGGAAGAGCTCGCTCGGCGCCGCGCGAGCCGGGGCCGGCACCGCGCCCGCCACTTGAGCAGGAACGGCGTGCCGATCGGGCCCGGCGGGAGGCGGCCGCGCCCGATCGACACCAGCAGGATGCCGACCTCGCGGGGGAGGGCGGAGGCGGACCTCGTCCACCTCACCGTCGGCAGCGAAGGCCTGCTCCAGGGCTTGGAGTTGGGGATGCATGAACTGGCCCCGGGTCAGCGGGGACGGAGCTGTAGGGCTCGAGTCGTCCAGGGGAAGCGGCCGATTTGTGGCCATGCTGATGTGGTAGGCTTCGGGGTCCGCCGTTCCAGCCAGGTCTCGACGCGGGCAGCCCGGGGCCAGAGGGCCAGGCCGCCGGCGACCAGGGCGGGCATGCCCACCACGCCGGGCAGGACGACGCCCAGGACGCCGACCGCCATCAGCATCGCCGATCTCGGGCGGCAGCCCCCGGATCCGCTCGACCAGGCCGGGGTCGTCGAGCGCCCGCGAACAGCCCGGGCTCGTGTGGATCTCGGCGGGTCTTTCCGGCGCGGGGCCTCGATCACGGCAGTCGCCTCGGTGTGGGTGTGATCCCGGCATGTCCCGGACCCCTTGCGGAACTGCAGGGCGCGTCAAGCCTGGAAGTCGCTCGGGTGTACAGGCCGTAGGTGCCCAGGTTGCTGAGCAGGACGGCGGTGACCAGGTAGACCAGCAGCAGGGCCCCGGCGATGCAGGCCAGGTTGGTGCGAGCATCAGGCGGTCGACCCGCCCCGATCCAGCAGGGCGGCCGACCAGAGGGCGTCGACGTATCGAAACGGCCGCCCAGGAGGTGGACCGGCGCTCGTTCAGGTCGTCGCCCAGGTCGATCGCCATGTCGGCGGCCAGGGCCGGGGCCGGTTGCGAACGGCAATCCCCGCGAGCACCGCCCAGGCGTCCCTCCGCTCGCGGGCGGATGAACTTCGGCCTTGGCTTCCCGACGAAGGCCGCCTTCGATGCGCGAACCCCAGGCCGATCGCCAGGCCGGCGACCTCGCCGTCGGTCGCCGTCGAGACCAGAGCCGTCGGCAGGCCCGGGGCGATCCGGCGGAGGCGATCGAGGGCCTCGGCGGCGATCAGGCGGGATCCGGTCCGGAAGCTCTGGGCCGATCGGCGTGTCGTCCACCTCGACCCTGAGCCCATCGCGTCGCCCAGGGCGGCAGAGTCGCCGGCGTGGATCCGGTGGCCGTCGATCTGCGGCGTGCACCTGCACAGCACCACCAGTCGATCGAGCCGGTTGCGACCGCCTGCCCTTGCGCATTCCGGCAGGGCGCGGGCGAGCGCATCGGCCCGGTCGTCGGCCCGGTGCCGGTAGACGCTGGCCGCCAGCCGGAAGAACAGGCCGGGGGCCATCCTCGTCTCCACGCGGCCACTTCCAGCTCGAAGCGGCCAGGCCTTGCTCGCGGGCCATCGTCGAGTACCAGCAAATCGACGCCCGCGGCGCATCGAGATCTCCAGGTCGCGGATCACCTTGGAGCCGCGGTCGAGAAACGGTCGGCCATGGCGCCGAGCGCTGGCGGGCCGGAGATCCCCGGCCCGGTCGCGTAATCGGGTCGGAGGATCGCGGCGACGGTGAGCAGGTCGCCGACCGCCAGGCCCGGTCAGGCCGGCGGCCGCCAAGGTGGGGGTCACGGCCGGATGTCGGCGAACGCCGCCGCGGCACAGGTCGGGGCCCGCAAAGTCCCGTCGGGCAGGCTGGATCCGGCGACCAGCGGCCCGGCCGATCGACGACGCGGGTCGATCGCCTGGAGTTCGACCCGCGCGATCAGCTCGCCGTCGAGCACGACCAGTCCCGGCCAGCAGCCGGTCGCCGGCGCGCGGCTTTCCGGGTGGCGCCCGGGTCGGCCGGTCAAGCGCCGACTCGTCGAGGCCACCGCCTCGCCGACGCGACCCGGCCATCGGCGCGACGATCGCCGACGCCGGCCGCGACCCGGTCGCCCACCGCCAGCGCCGTCGGCGCGGCGGACCAGGACCTCAACCCGCTTCGCCCCGGATCAGAAGCGGACCCGGGACGCGCGGTGGCGACTCGTCGAGCAGTGGCGGCGGGCGTCGGCCAGGACGCGGTATCGATGAAGCCCAGAACTTGAAGGACCGTGCTCGGGGCCGAGGCCAGGAACTTGGCCGGTCGCCAGCGTGGGGCCCACGATGACCGAGCACAGCAGCAGGCCGATCTTGCGGGCGCTGAACTCGGCGATCGCCTCGACGATCGTCCCCAGGCTCGTGGCCGACAGCACCACGCTGACGGCCTGGAGGCCAGGGCGAGGACCTGGAGACCGCAGCGCACCCCGACGGTGATCGACGCGGAGCCGGGCCGCCCCGGGCCCTCGGCATCCGGCGGGTCGCCCCAGGGCGGCCGGTCGAGGGCCCCTTCGGCCTCATGGCGCGCTGGGGCAGCGGATCCGGGCCGGGTCGTAGGAGACGGCCAGCCCGCCCGAGCCGATCCGCACGCCGGTGACGCCGGCGACTTCCGAGAGGGCAGGAGCGCTGCGTCGGGGGCTGAGCGAGCCGTCCTCCAGGCCGGGATGCCACCAGGACGACCAGAGCCCGCCAGGACGGCCGGACTTCCCAGGCTCAACGCCCCGTTGCGGAAGAGCGTGAACCGATCGGCCGGCAGGAAGCGGGGCAGCGAGGGTGCCAGCTTCGGCTCGTCGCCCCGGAGCGCCTCGACCAGGGCGCGCACCAGGGCCTTCGGCCTCGCCCGGTGCCGGACGGTGGCCAGGCCCCCCGCCCGATCGACCTCGACCGAGACGACGCCGTCGATCTGCCGAGACCCGCCGCGGAAGCGGAGAGCAGGCCCCATCGGCCTTCAGGCCGAACGCGGCCGGCACGGCCAGGTCGATCCGGCCCGGGCCGATCGTCACCGAGGTCGGGTTCGCGGGCAAGTTCGCGGCCAAGGCAGGGTTTCCGGGGAGGGCGGCGTCCGGGTCATCCGGAGTGGCCGAGCGCACGGCTTGAGCCGGCCGCTCTGGACCAGCTCTTCGAGCGTCTGAAGTCACGCTCTCCTCCTTGTCGAAGCAGGAGAAGATCCGCCGGAGGCGGTCGCGGCGGCGGTTGACCTCGTAGCCGAAGTAGGCGATGCCGGCCAGGGTGACCAGCGCCGGGATGATCGACGAACCTTCCTCATTCATGATCTGGCGTCCCGCAACGGTGGCCTCGGGGGGTCAGAGCATTTCGCTGGAGGCTTCGCGGAGGATCTTGACCATCCCCTTGAAGCCGTCCCGGTGGAGTTGGTGGCGGACGCAATGATCGAGGTCGGAGGCCAGCCGGTGCTGGGTCAGGAAGCGGACGAATTCCTGGAACCGCGCCAGGGCCTGTTCGCCGTGCCGCATCAGGCCGAGGTTGAGCCGGAAGCCGCGATAATTCCGCTCTTTGCCGGGCGGCGCGTACAGGTCGTAGACCAGGATGATCGGGTCGTGGCCGATCAGGTCGGGCGCCTGGCGGAGGATCTCGATCGACATCTCCGGGGTCAGCAGGAACAGGGAATCGTGCTTGGCGAACCGGTGGAGCATCGGCAGGTGCGACCGGATCGCCTTGGAGACCGAGGTGTTCCACCGGGTGTCGATCACGAAGATATGGAACCGGATCTCGTCGGCCGAGATCGGCGCGCTGCCGCCCTGCGCGCGGAGGTCGATCGGTAGCGGGCACTCGCAGAACTCATCCTCGGGGGATCCCTCCCGGGGCAACTCTTCCCGCAGCGACTCTTCCATATCCCCTGGCCTCTCGGGAAAGACTCGGTGCGCCTCGCGGTCGGGATGGGCCGGTCAGAGTTCCAGGCGTTCGGCGATCTCGTGGATCATTCGCCGGGCCTGGTCCCGGTGGCCCTGGGTGGTGATCAGGCGGATCGGCAGGGAGAGCTCGGCGTCGACGATGAACTTCTCTTCGGTGAACCGGCCGATGATCGCCACGCCGGTCGCCTTGAGGGTGAAGATCGGCTCGGACGGGTGCCAATGGATCTCGGTCGGGATCGGCGCCTGGTGGCGACGGCGATGGAATTCGGCCTCGATCGCCGCGCGGGTCTGCTCGTCGAACGGGCGGCGGATGGGCCGCTCATACAGCGTTTCGCTCGAGGGCATGGGCCTGGGTCAACTCCAAGCGGTGGCGGCGTTCGGCCTCGATCTGGGCGACCTTGCGGAGCGGCAGGACGCCGTTGGCGAGGGCCCCGAGCGCGGCGACGTTGTTGGTCACGACCGAGGCCATCACCCCGAAGCCCAGCGTGAACGCGCCCGCGATGCAGGCGATGTTGGGCGCCAGGATCATGCCCCAGCTTCGGCGTACATTCTGGTCCATTTCCCGGGCGATGTCACGGAGTTCGCACAGCTTCGACAGCCCCTGTTCCAGAAAGACGATATGGGCCGTGTCGGTGGCGATCGAGGTGGCGCCCCGGAGCGAGATCGAGACGTTCGCCTTCTTGAGCGCGATCGAGTCGTTGATCCCGTCGCCCACGAAGCAGACCTTGCAACCCTCGGCCTGGAGCCGGGCGACGTACTCGGCCTTGTCGGCCGGCAGCACCTGGGCGAAGTAGCGGTCCATGCCCAACTCCTCGGCCAGCTTCCGCGTGGGCGCCTCGTGGTCGCCCGAGATGATGGCGATGTGCTTGATCCCCCGCTGGCGGAGCCCCGCCACGATCTCCTTCACCTCGGGCCGGACCGACGCCTGGAGCTCGATCGCCCCGCCCAGGCGGTCGTCGATCCCCACCATCACCATCGTGTAGCCTTCCCGGTGCGCTTCCTCCAGCGCCGCCTGGATGTCGGGGGGGATCGGCAGGCCCTCCATCTCGACGAACCGCTTGCTGCCGACACGCACCGTGTGGCCGTCGATCTTCACCGTGATCCCGTATCCCACCTGATACTGGCTGTCGTCGGTCTCGGGCAGTTCCAGGCCCATCTCCTCGGCCTTGTGCAGGATCGCCTGGGCGATCGGGTGGTGGAACTTGCGCTCGGCCGCGGCGGCGTATCGCAGGATCCGCTCGGGTTCGAACCCCTCGGCACCGTAGAGCCGGCCGACCTCGGGCCGCTCGCGGGTCAAGGTGCCGGTCTTGTCGAAGAGGACCGTATCGACCTCGTTCATCAACTCCAGGGCCCGGCCGTCCTTGACCAGGATCCCCTTGCTGGCGCAGAGCGACAGCGAGCTAAGCATCGCCAGCGGCGCGGCCATGCGGATGCCGGTGCCGAAGTCGCTGTTGAGCACGGCCACGGCCCCGAACGGGCCGAGCGTGGCATAGCCCAGGGCCCCCAGGGCTAGCGTGGGGATGACCGCCTTGTCGGCCAGCCGCTCCCCCTTGTGCTGCGACGTGAGCTTGTATCCGGCGGTGTCGTTCAAAATGCGTGCGATCCGGGCCGACGCGGTGTCGCTGCCCGACTGCTCGACCGAGACGAGCGCCTTGCCGGCGACCATGATGGTCGAGGCGAACACCTGGTCGCCCACGCCCTTCTCGGCCGGAGTCGATTCGCCGGTCAGGGCGTGCTGGTCGATCATTGCCATCCCCTCGGCGATCACGCCGTCGACCGGCACGACCTCGCCCGTGTTGACGACGATCAGGTCGCCGGCCTGGAGCCGATCCAGCGGCACCTGGACCTCGACGCCGTCGCGATAGAGCCAGGCGTAGCGCGGCTGCTTGCCGAAGGCGTTCAGCAGCAACTTCTTGAATCGTCCCGGGTCTTCTTCACCAGGACCCGGCCGAAGCTGAGGCACCAGCAGAGCATGGCGCCCGGGAAGATCGACATCGTCCCCAGGCAGCCGACGACCACGATGGCGTCGAGCACGTCCACGCCCAGGCGCTTCTCCTTGAAGACGACCTCGTAGGCCCCCTGGAACGACGGGATCGACGTGTAGGCGAACAGCGCCGCCGCGGCCGGCAAGAGCGGCGGTGCGGCGAACTGCGCGACGGCGGCGATCGGGATGGCGGCCGTGCAGATCGGCAGGTGGAGGTCGAGCTTGTCGAGCTTCTCGGGATGCTCGGCGTTGGCGAGGGCCTGGTCGAGGATCTCGATCAATTG
Organism: Isosphaeraceae bacterium; assembly: GCA_046350035.1. Classification (GTDB taxonomy): domain Bacteria; phylum Planctomycetota; class Planctomycetia; order Isosphaerales; family Isosphaeraceae; genus CALLYK01. The sequence continues at coordinate 105,553 of JAXMBD010000017.1, forward strand.
CCAGGCTTCGAGCTGGCGGGGATCGTAGTCGATCGTGACGTGGCAGGTCAGCGTGTTGCAGGCGTACTTGTCCACGCCCAGGACGCTCATCAACTCGCGCTCGATCGCCTCGGTGAGGTCCTTCTTGCGGAAGATCACCGGGTTATGGAGCTTGATCCGGCCCGGGCTCTCGCGGCGGACCTTCCAGCCGGTGGCGACCTTGCCGATCCGCTGCATCCGCACCACGTTGCGCCGATCCCGGGCCGCGATCGGCGCGGCGATGTGCCAGGCGCCCGGGTCTTGCGCCGGAATATGCTGGTTCACGGAGCTATGGATGGCCGGATGGGAGTGGGCCTGGCCCACCGCATCCACCGAGACCGGGGCCGCCGGATAATCGCCGATCGCCAGCGAGCCGTTCGGGCGGCAACCGTCGCCGGCCACTTCTCCCGGGCCATCGGCGTTGCTCACGCTGTTGCGGAGCAGTTGGGCCACGCCCGCCACGACCTCCTTCAAAGGATGGGCCTGGGGATCGAAGCCGATTTCCAGCAGAGCGGATTCACCCCCATGGATGGCTACGGTCGTGACCTCGCCCGACCGGAACAACCTCTCGATCAATCGGGCACAGGTCGGGCTGGACGGGTCGCGGAACAACTCCCGGCTACGGACATGGATTCGCCCGGGCGCGGGGAATGCAACCTGCAGGTCCATTAAGGGCGAGCCTCGAAGCGGATAGTGCGATCGTGGTGTGGAACGCGAGGGCAATCCGGGTCGGGACGCGCTAACCGTGGGGGGAGCCGGGCGGCGTCGCCTCGATCGTCAGGATACGACGGCGTGGGGGGGATTGCGTTCGTGGGCCGGGTGCACCTGGGATTCGGCCGCCGCTTTCGCGGCCTCCCGGGCGCGGTCGAACCGTTCGGCGAGGGTCTGGATCACGTCGGCATAGCCATCGCCCAGGCCATTCCCGGCGCCGGCGAGGGCCGCATCGAGCAGCGGGGCGAACTTCTCCTTGAGCTTGGGATAAGCCTTATGCCCGACGGCCCCGGCGACAACCCCGGCCGTGAAGAACATCAACTCCGAGCGGGTGACGGGCATGGCCTGGCCTCCGAAACCGAACCGATCCGAGGAACCCGATCTATCCGGGCCCATTCGTCCGCAGGCGTTCATCCTGTTACGCACCGCGGCCGGCGATGGCCCACTCTTTTTCCAGATCGGCAAGCCAAAGGCCCTCGGAAACGTGGCGTCTCGGGGATATCGGGCGGGCGCTAACGGTCGCGACGATCGCAACGAATCAACCGCCCCGCGACTCCTTCACGAAATCGGTCGCCGCTCGGGCTCCATCCACAATACCATGAACGAGTGCATTGTCGCGAGGGATGGCCCGGGAGACGAATACGGCGGCAAAGACCACGCCATAAGAAAGGCCGTAACCCATCTTGTACGCGGCCTGTGACGCCCCCGACTGGAGAGCGGGGATAGTCTGGTCGGCCTTCGCCTTCATGTCGGCGAAGCCCTGCTGGGTCGCCTGCGAGGCCGATTCCAGGGCGTCGGCGATCGATTGGAGCGGGTCGGGCGCGGGGGCGGCTTGTTCGTCGGCCATGAGGGCAACTCCTCCTCGGGCGGCATCCATGAGCAGGCCAATCGGGGCAGAACGACCGGCGCGATGCGCAAACCGGCCGCAGGCCGCCAGGTCGGCCAACTTGTTAAGTATTACCCGGTTTTCCCCGACGGCAAGTCGGCGCAGTCGTTGCGATTGTCTTGGGGGCAAGAACCTCACCGGAACAAGATTTCCATCCGCAGTGGCTAACTCGGGATAGATCAGGGGCCGGAGGAGAAAATGCGCGCGTCCTGGGCGCTTGAGTGGACTGCGTAGTAGAAATCCGGTCCCCCTGCCAGGTCGGGCCGCAAAGCCTTGAAGGCGGATACCCCGCCGTCCGTCGTGGCGACCCTAAAAACACCCAAGCCCTTCACAGATCGTATCGCCGCGGCGGCAAGCAGCCCATTGTCCGAGATGGGCGTATCGCCCAGAGATAGGTGAGCGAGATGCTCCAGTTCGGCCAGCTCGGCGAGAGTTGAACCGTCGATGCGGAGTTGGCGCAAAGACAAGCTCTGAAGTTTCTTCAACCCGCCCAGGTGGGAGATCCCCGTGTCGGTGATGCCTGGGAGGTTATCCAAGGTCAGATCCCGTAGGGCATTCATCCGGCCCAGGTGGGAGATGCCCCCGTCTGTTACGGTTGCGAGGTCGAACAAACACAATCGTTCCAAATCACGGAGGTTTGCGATCGCCCTCAGCCCGTCATCGGTAACGAATGGGCTCTCGCCGATAATAAGCTCTTGGAGATGTTGGAAGCGTCCTATCTCCTCCATCCCCGAATCCCCTAGATTTGGCGAACTTAGGAGTAGCTTTCGGAATCGGGGTAATTTGCTCAGCGGACCAAGTCCGGAACCGTCCGTTAGCGTAAAATCGACGTTGGTTACTCCTTCCAAAACATCCTCCCGCAAGGATGCCAAGGATTTGGTGAGAGTTAGCTCTTCCAGGGCCCGCAAGGAGGCGATGGATTTCAGTAAGTCGTCCGTGATTTCTTGCGTACGCAGGGATAACACGCGGAGCTTTTTCAGGTTCCCGAAGGAGACCAGGGCGTTGCCGTTGAAGCCAATGCAGTCGGTGATTTCAAGGACTTCCAGCGAAGGAAGACTTCCAATAAACGCGAGTTGCTCGCCGTTGAGGGTTCGGTGATCGATGCGGAGTGTGGTCAAGTAGGATAGATCCAGGAGCGATCGCAAGGCCCCGTCGGGTATCGGGTCGAACTGTTCGTCATCCCACCCTTGCCAATGGAATCCCGCAACCGTCACGGTGCGGAAATAGTCCTCTCCGATCAGATCTGGCAGCCAATTCGGGCCGGACTTGACGTAAGGAGACAGCGCGCAGAAACCGGGTTCATTTACCTGATCATCGGCATAGCCCACGCCCCCTTCAGTGGCTTCGATCAGCCCCACGGCCCGCCGCTGGGCCTCCGCACGGTTCGCCTGCCGGGCCAGGAAGAGGACGAGGAGGGCCGTCAGGAGCATCAAGCCGCGGACGCTCAGGGCGAGAATCCGCCATCTCCTGCGCGGCCTCGACGCACCGTTGCCTGACATCACATCCTCCCGATCGGATCAAGCTACCCCGTCGGATGAAGGACGCCGATGGACGCCGGGGCATTCAAGCTGGCCGAGAATTTCGGGCAAGGTTGTCACAGCTGGCTTACAGGGCTGTAGTAACGCCGGGAACGCGACTTCCGGGGCGAAATAGTGACGCCCGCCCCGGCTCGCGTCAGGTTCGAACGACTCGCCGCCCGATCGGGCGGGCGGCCGTGCGCCTGCGACCCGCTGTGAGTTCGCCGAAACATCAGGTCGTTAAGGAAGGGATCGATCCATGAAACTTGCCCATCGCCGGTTTGCCCCGATCGCCGCCGCGCTGTTGCCGATGGTCGCCGGCTTGCCGGCCGTGAAAGCCCAGGAAATCGCGGTGTCCAGGGCCGCGACGCCCGCCAAATCGGCGGCGAAGCCCAGCAACTCGATGGATCGCCCCACCCCGCTCCCCCTCGGCGAAATCGTCAACGGGCGGGCCGACGGCGGGTCGAAGACGAACAAGATCCATTACTGGGCGTTCGATTTGCCGGCGGGCGAGTACAAGGTCGTCCTCGACATGGAGCGGAGCGACCGTCGGAACTCGAACATCCAGGGCAGTCTCCGCTGGCTCGGCACGGGCGGCGAGGACCTCGGCCGCCTGGGCCACTTTAACGAGATCGATTACCGGGCCCGGCAGGTCGGCGTGGTCAAGCTCGAAAAGCCGACCCAGGGCGTCCTGGCCGTCGAACCCGAGCAGATGGTCGATTACGACCTGGCAATCTTCCGGGCCGATTCCAAGGTCCCCGTCCCGCTGCTCCGCGGCACGCCCCCGGTCACGCCGATCGAGTTCGGCCAGCTCTACAAGTCGCCGCTGCTCGACGGCAGCTCGGCCAAGGCCTTCGCCTGCTACACCTCGATTACCCTGCCGGCCGGGGACTATCGGATCACCTACTCGCTGACGCGGGAGGACGGGCAATCCAGCAACATCCAGGGCTACCTCAAGGTGCTCGACCCGGACGGCGTGGTCGTCCAGCGACTCGGCAACATCAACGCGATCAATTCCACCGCGACCGCCGCCATCGACATCGTCCTGTCCGAGGAGAAGGAGGCGATCCTGCGGATCGACACCAACCAGAAGGCCCGGGCGACCTTGAAGGTCGAGCGGCGGGAGCGGGATTGAAGCCGCTCGGATCGGGTCGAGATCGCCTGATCCCGTCCGATACCGGCCTTGCCCTCTCGCGAGAGGGCAAGGCCGTTGCCGTTCAGTCCTGGAGCAGGTTCGCACCCTCGTCGCTGACGGTGCTTTCGGGCTCCTGGAGTACCTGCTGCGCGGGGGCCTCCGCGTGCGCATCCAGCGCGGCGGCCCGCGCGGCGCGGGCGTCGCGGTGCAGGTTGGCCTGTGCCTGGGCGGCCGTGACGCCGGGCACGGCCGGGTGGAGGTCCTGGCCGTTGGGCTGGTCCCGGCTCATCAGCACGGGTACCTTACCGGCGACCGACAGGTTGACGTTGGAGTTGCCCGAGAGATTGATGCCGGCCTGCTGCAGGGCGACCTTGGCGCGGAGCCTGGCATCGCTCTGGATCTTGAGGCCGTCGACTCCCTTGGAGGGGAGCCAGAAGTAGGCCCGGATCCGCACGCCCTGGAGGCCGAGGTCATCGACGAGCGCCCGCGGCCTGGGGTCGTCGAGGATCCCCTCCTGCCCTTCCAGCGACCTCGCCACCGCCTCCACCGCCGAGGCCGTCGAGGCCTCGTAGGGCACGACCACGTCGAAGGTGTTGCGGACCGTCGGCGAGGACGAGTGGTTGACCATGATCTCCTTGAAGATCACCGAGTTGGGGATCCGCACGTGGTTCCCCTCCAGCGTCACGAGCACGGTCGCCCGCGTGTTCAACGCCTTGATCAGGCCCGACCGGCCGGCCACCTCGACGTAATCGCCGATCTTGAACGGCCTCCGCAGGCCCAGCAACACCGAGGCGATGAAGTTCTCGGCGATGTCGCGGAACGCGAAGCCCAGGGCCAGGCCGATGATGCTGGCGAAGCCGAGGACCGACAGCACCACCTGGGTCAGGTCGAGCGCCTTCAGCGCCAGCAGGAACCCGCCGATCCCCAGCAGGCCGGCGATCAGCGACCCCAGGACCGATCGCAGCAGCGGGTTCTCCACGAACGGGGACATCAGGAAGTCGGAGTACTTCGTGAAGCTCCGGCCCAGCACCAGGCCGCCCAGGGTGATGCCGACCGCGACGATCGTGAGCAGCCAGTAGCGGCGGATCACCGCCCAGAAATCGCCGGCCTGCTTGGCGACGAGCTCGCGGGCCGTCATCACCTGGGCGTCGGTCAGCGTGTGGTTCAGGACCAGCCGGACGCCCTCGACCCGACGGACGAAGTCTCGGACTCGGTCGCTGGTCTCGTCATCCCTCACCTGGCCGCGAAGGTCGACGACCCCGTCCTCGACCTGGATCACGACCGTGCGGACGCCGGGATACTGGGGCAACACCCGCTCCAGGGTCCGCTCGATGTCGTAATCCGAAACCTTCGCCTCCACCTGGATCGGCCCGGCGGCCTCGGCGACGGTCGCCCTCGGATTCTCCTTCGTCGGTGCGGGCGCCGTACCCGGGTCGTCCTTCTTGGCCTCGGCACTCGCGGGTATGCCAGGCAGGCCGGGGACCTGGGCGCGAGTCGTCGGGGCCAGGAGCAGGATCAGCAGGAGGATCGGGGGCCGAATTCGTACAAGAGCATTTCCCTGACCAGGCATCCGTTCGATTCTCCGGGGATTCGGCGGTTCCCGCCCTGGTATCCGCGCACGTCGGCGAGGCAGCGTGGCGACGACCGGAGCAAATCCCGGTCCGAATCGCAGGTGGGCCGGTACGCCGGATTTTGCCGGATGTGACGTTGGGCTTTGCCAGATGTTGCCGGAACGTGGCCTAGGGTACTGGTCGGGATCGCTTTCGAGGGCCCTCCAGACCCTCCCCCCAGGCTTGCCTTCACCCCGGACCCTTCCCTAATTCGTTCGAGGATCGACCTCCATGATGAGCTTCCAGGAGTCGTTGCGCAAGGCATTGCAAGGCCGTCGGACGGATGGCCCCGCGCGTGGCCAGGCCGGGCGTCGGGCGGCCAGGCCCTCGCTGGAAGCGATTGAGGAACGGCTCCTGCTGAGCGGAATGGACCTCGACCCGCTCCGGCCCGTCGCGGCGGTGAAGATCCAGGCCGCGGGCCAGGCCCACCTGAGCGGGGTCTGGGGCACCATCCTCGGCAACAGGGCGAACCTCAGCGCCCGCCTGACGGCCGACGACGGCTCGCCGATCTCGGGCCAGTTGATCAACTTCCGGATCGGTATGAAATTCGTCGGCTCGGCCAAAACCGACGCCGACGGCGTGGCGAGCCTGAAGGGCGTGCGGCTCAAGAACCTGGAAATCCGCAGCTATATCGCCCGGACGGTCGCCGTGCTGCCGGCCAGTTCGGGGTTCCCGAGGACGGTCAGCCGCGGCCCGCTGGCCCTGCCCAGGACCACGCCGACGCCGACCGCGACGACGCTGGATAGCGTCGGGGCGGGCGGCACCTACGGCGGCACCGTCTCCTATACGGCCACCCTGTGGACCTCGAACAACGCCCCGGTCTCGGGCAAGTCGATCAGCTTCCTGGTCGGCAACCAGGTCATCGGCACCGCCACGACCGACGCCAGCGGCGTGGCGATTTTCCGCGGCTCGAGCCCGTCGGGCCTGAATGCCGGCTCCTATGCCCTCTCGGCGAAGTTCGCCGGCGATGCGGGCACGGCCGCGAGCGACGGGGCGGGCATCTTGAACGTCGCCAGGGCGACCGCCTCGCTCTCCGTCGCCGGACCGACGACCACCTACAACGGCCGGCCGGTGACCGCCTCGGCCGTAACCCTGCCCGCCGGCCTGCCGGTGGTGTACTCCTACGCCGATGCCGGCGGCCACTCGGTTTCGGCCCCCACGAAGGCGGGCGTCTACCAGGTTTCCGCGACGATCAACGACCCGAACTACACCGGCTCGGCCTTGGGTTCGATCACGATCGCCCGGGCCACCCTGGGCGCCTCCGGCCTGACCGCCTCCGATAAGGTCTATGACGGCACGACGACCGCCTCCATCAACACGGCCGGCGCGACGCTCACCGGCATCGTCCCGGGCGATTCGGTGACGATCGATGTTTCGGCCGCGACGGCCGCGTTCGCCTCGAAGGCCGTCGGTACCAACCAGCCCGCGACCATCACGGGCCTGGCCCTCTCCGGGGCCGACGCCGGCAACTACACGCTGGCTTCCACCTCGGTGGCGACGACCGCCAGCATCATGCCCAGGGCCGTCGCCGCGACCGGCATCACGGCCCTCGACAAGGTCTACGACGGCAATACCTCCGTCTGGCTGAACGCCGGCGGTGCGAACCTGTCGGGCGTCGTCGCGGGCGATACGGTCGGCCTCGACACCACGGGCGCCTTCGGCGCCTTCCTCACGAAAGGAGCGGGCCAGGCCAAGGCGGTCGGGATCGGCGGCCTGTCGCTGACCGGCATCGACGCCGGCAACTACACGCTGCTCCCCGCCTCGGCCACGGCCAGCGTCACGCCCCGGGGCGTCACCGTCAGCGGCGTCATCGCCCTGGACAAGGTCTACGACGGCACGAACGTCGCCTCGCTCGACACGAGCGTCGCCTCCATCCAGGGGGTGATCGCCGGCGACTCGGTGTCGCTCGACACGACCGCCTCGACCGGCACGTTCGACGACAAGAACGTCAACAGCGACAAGGCGGTGACCATCGACGGCCTGGTCCTGACAGGCCCCGACGCCGCCACCGTCTTCGCCGATCGGCACGGCGATGACCTGGGCCAACATCACCCCGGCCCTGCTCACGATCGGCGGCATCACCGCCGACAAGGTCTACGACGGCATCGACGACCGCGACGCTCTCGTCGGCACCGAGGCGACGCCTGTCGCCGCGATCGCGGGGCGACGATGTCGCGTTCGACCTGTCCGCCGTCACCGCCAACTACGCGACGGTGGAACGCCGGAACCGGCAAGGATGTGGCGTACTCGGGGATCGCGGTCAGCGGGGCGGACGCCGGCAACTACACGTTCACGTCGCCGACAGTCACCGGCGACATCGCGCCGAAGTCGGTGATGTATACGTTCCCTGTGTTCGCTCAGCAAGGTCTACGACGGACGGCGACGGCACCTCCTTGCTCGAGCAGGCCAGCCGATGATCCCGAGTGGATCATCGCCGATGCGGTCATGGTCTCCGGGGCGTGCCGACCGGCACCTTCAGCGACAGGAATGTCGGGATGGGCAAGACCGTCACCGTCCACGGCATGGGCCTGATCGGCGCCGACGCGGCCAACTACACGCTCGCCCCCGTGACGACCACGGCCGATATCACGCCGAAGTCCTGGTCGTCTCGAAACGTCACGGGCGCAGGACAAGGTGTACGACGGCACCACGACCGCCTCGATCGACACCCTCACCGGGGTCGTCCCCGGCGACGACGTCACGATGTCGATCGTGGACGCCGTCGGCGACTTCGAGACGAAGAACGCCCAGAGCTACTCGTTTTCCGTTTGGGTCACGGGCGTGACCATCGGCGGCGAGGACGCCGGCAACTACCAGCTCCAGCCGGTGGAGTCCTACGGCTACATCAACAAGAAGGCCCTGACCGTCTCGGGCATCACGGCGTGGAACAAGGCGTACGACGGCACGGCCGCCGCCACGGTCGGCGCCATCGGCGCCTCGATCAGCGGCGTGCTGCCGGGCGATGACGCCACCCTCGACGCATCGTTCGCCCTCGGCTCCTTCGCCGACAAGAACGTCGGCGCGGGGAAGGCGGTCGCCATCACGGGCCTGGCCCTCAACGGCGCCGACGCGGGCAACTACAGCCTCGCGGACCCGGGGGTCACCGCCGACATCACGCCCAGGGCCCTGGGGCTCGCCGGCGTCACCGCGTATGCGAAGGTCTACGACGGCACCACGCACGCGACCTACTTCACGAACATGCCGCATGTGACCGGCGTCGTCGGCGGGGACAGCGTGACCCTCACGAACCTGGGTGCCGCCTCGTATGCGAACAAGGACGTCGGCAACGGCAAGGTGATCACGTTCGCCACCCCGGGCATCGGCGGGCCGGACGCGGGCAACTACTCCTTCAATCCGACGATCACGGGCAACATCACGCCGGCTTCGATCACCGTCACGGGGATCACCGCAAGCAGCAAGGTCTACGACGGCACGACCGACGTCAACCTGGACTCCAGCGGCGCGTCCTTCGCCGGGGTCATCGGCGGCGACGATGTGATCATCGACGACTCCGCGATCACCGGCAGCTTCGTCACCAGGGACGCTGGCGTCGGCAAGGCGGTCAGCATCGGCGGCCTGGCGAAGTCCGGGGCCGATGCCGGCAACTACATCTTCGTCACGACGGTCACGGCCGATATCACGCCGAAGGCGCTCACCATCGCGGGCGTCACCGCGTCCGACAAGACCTACGACGGGACGACCGGCGCCTCGACCGGGGGGAGCAACCTCTCGCTCGTCGGCACGATCGCGGGCGACGACATCGGCTTCTACGCCAACACGATCGTCGGCACGTTCGCCGACAAGAATGTCGGCATCGGCAAGACCGTGACGATCACCGGCTACGCCCTCTCCGGCGGCGATGCGGGCAACTACGTCCTCGGCACGGTGACGGCCACGGCCAGCATCAGCAAGGCATCCCTGATCCTGTCTGGCGTCACGGCGAACAAGGTCTACGACGGCACGACCAACGCCACGCTCGACGTCTCGGCCGCGACGCTCGACGGCATCGTCGGCGGCGATGACGTGTCGGCCGATTTCGGCGCCGTCTCCGCGAGCTTCGCCGACAAGAACGTCGGAACGGGCAAGGCGGTGACGGCATCGGGCGTGT
>JAXMBD010000018.1:0-112999 GCA_046350035.1 Isosphaeraceae bacterium
AGCTTTTCGTCGATCACGTTGCGGCGGGGCAGGGCGTCGAAGTCGAACGCCAGGTTCGGGTTGATCTTGCTGGCAACCCGGACGGAAACCACCTTCGACTGGTATCGGACAATCAAATCGGCCTCGCCCCGGCGGAGGATTACCGCCCGGCCCATCGCATCGACCTCGACGACCGAATCGTCGTTGGATCGGAACGAGGCCAGGCGGGTCACGTCGCGCCGGTGGCCGTCCTCATATTCGGCGATCACGCGGAATCGCTGGTGCCCGGGTTGGTCGAGGCGGACATTCCCCGGCTCGACGACCGCGCGGACGAGTCGGCCGTGGCCCTCGCCGCGATGCTCGGGGGCGCCCGAGGCCAGCCATTCGGAAATCCGCCGCTCGGCCTCGGATCCCGGCGCGATCCGCTGGCCGCCCCCGTGGATCGACCGGCCGGTGGCCTTCGTCAGGAGCAGCGACGCGGTCGGGCTTAACGGCGAGACGCGTCGGCCCCCCGCATCGCGGACGATCGACCGATAGTCCCCTTCGGGGTCATAACCGAACAGTGAAAGATGGAATCCATTCTGGCCTTCCGCCTTGGCATGGCATCCGCCGGTGTTGCAGCCCAGCCTCGTGAAGAGCGGGGCGATGTCCTCGCCGAAATCCCAGGGGCGGTCGCCGCCGCTGGTCGGGGCAACCTCGACGGTACCGGCCACGTCGCGGCCGTTGGTGGTTCCCCGGATTGTCGCCACGCCGGGCCCGATCGCCCGGACGTACCCGCCCGGCTCGATCGCCAGGATGCCGGCGGGCTCGACCGACCAGGCCATCTCGCCGGTGCAATCGCGGCGGCCGCCCGACTCGTCCGGCCCCGACACCAGCAGTTGCAAGCCCGGGTCGCCGGGGAGGAGGGTGGCCTTCGAGGGCGACAGCATCAGCGGGGGCGCCTCCGTCGGGCGTTCGGGTTCGACCGGAGCGGGGGCCTTGAGCGAGGTCGACTCGGCCGGTTCGACTTTCGGGGTCGGGATGGTGGGGGGCACCGGCGGCGGCTGCGGCGGCGTGCAGGCCCACCCGCCCATCGCGATCGACAGCCCCAGCACAACCCGCCAGCCCGCCAGGTGCCGAGCCATGTTCGCAACTCCGATGATTACCGACCCAGGAAGCCCCTCAATGAATCCTAAGAGACTAGGAGATTCCGCACAAGCGAGAACCGGGGAATCTTCGCGGGGCGTGGCAGGAGGGCGGATCGATCGCGGTGGAGCGGCCTGGCAAAGGCCCTGCCGCGTGGTATGGTTACCCATCGCGACGGGCGTCGGATCGTTTCGGAAAAACTCTTCGGAATTTCTTTGACTCGGATGATGGACGCCGCTTACATAGACATCACCTCTCCGCCCCCACGCTCTCTCTCCCCGATTCTTCCGGGCCCTCCCATCCGCGACACGAGCAGGCGCTTACGCCCTCCCTCGGCTTCGCCGTTTCGCGTCGACCCGGTGTGATCTCGAACCAACTTCTCCAGCGAATCAACCGACCGGCCGAGTTGGCCCCTTACCCCACCGTTTTTCGAATGAGATTCCGACATGAAAATCCGTTTGGGTTGGATCGTCCCGGCTTGCGCCCTCGCGTTCCTCGGCTGCGGGGGCTCGGGCGACAACCTGCCGCGCCAGGCGGTCTCGGGCACCGTCACTTATGACGGACAGCCGATCAAGGAAGGTCGGATCAATTTCACGCCCTCCGACCCGAACATGAAGGACCCGGTCTTCGGCGGCTCGCCGATCAAGGACGGCAAGTACTCGATCGCCAAGGATGTCGGCCTGGTTCCGGGCAAGTACAACGTCTCCATCTCGGCCTCGTCGGGGGATAAGGCGGGGGACGACGCGCCGGGCTCGTCCAAAGGCCTGCCCAAGGAAATGCTCCCCGCCAAGTACAACGTCAAGAGTACCCTGACCGCCGACGTCGGAACCGGCAAGGAACCGATCGACTTCAAGTTGGATAAGTGAAGGTAGCCTCGATTGCAGGCGCGGGGGCGGGCCCATGAACGGCCCCCGACCTGATCTCCCCCCCATCCGTTCAGACTCCCCCTCAGTCCCCATCCCCGTTCCGGGGTTTCTCGCCATCCGTTCTCGTACGGGAGCCATATCCCCATGAAGAATCGCCGCGGTTTCACCCTGATCGAATTGCTCGTGGTCATCGCCATCATCGGCGTGCTGATCGCCCTGCTGCTGCCGGCCGTGCAGCAGGCCCGCGAGGCCGCCCGCCGCATCCAGTGCACCAACAACCTCAAGCAGCTCGGGTTGGCGATGCACAACTACCACGACCGTTACGGCTCGTTGCCGCCGGGCATGAAGGGCTGTTGTTGGGGCACCTGGCTGGTGTTCGTCCTGCCGGACATCGAGCAGACCGCCCTCTACAACTCCTGGAATACGTTCGGCAATAACACGGGGGTTGCCCCCTACATCGACGGGGACCTGCGGTATGCCGGGGCGGCAAATACGACCGTCACCGCGTCCCGCGTCACCGCGTTCATGTGCCCGAGCGACGGTAACAACACGGCGCTCACGAATATCGGCCGGGTGACTTCGCAGAACTACGTCGTCAACTTCGGCAACACCAACGTTGCCCAGGGGACGATCGTCCAGAACGGGGTCACGTACACGTTCAAGGGGGCTCCCTTCGGTGACATGGGCTCGCCCAACCCCGATATCAGCGGCGGTGCGCTGGCGGGGACGGTGAACGGCACGGTCAATTTCGCCCGGCTCCAGGACGGGTTGAGCAACACGATGATGGTATCGGAGGTGCTCGTCGGCGCCGGGGTCACGGGCGGCCAGTATGGCGCCAGCTATGACCTCCGAGGGTTCTCCTGGTGGGCCTACGGCGCGTCGTTCACCGGCATGCTGACGCCGAATACGTCGCAGCCCGACCTGATGCAGAGCACGGGCTACTGCGTGTATCCCGGCCGGAACCCCCCCTGCGCCGGCGGGACCACGGCGACCGGCATCCAGACGGCCGCCCGGAGCCGCCACCCCGGAGGTGTCAACGTGACGATGTGCGACGGCTCGGTCAAGTTCCTCAAGAACTCGGTCAACCCGTTCACGTACATGTCCCTCTCCTCGGCGGCGGGCAGCGAGATCATCTCGTCCGACGCCTATTGATCGAGGGGCACCCGCCCACCGATCAACGCGACGTACCCGTTCGGGGCGGCCCGGGGGCCGCCCCGCTTCGTTTCGCAAGGGCCGGTCCGACCTGTCCGGCAGATCTTGCCGAAGTCGAACTTCGGGATCGCGCCCAAGCCTCGAAACCGGCCATTATCGATGGTTTCGGAGGAAGTCTGCAACGAATTCGACCGGCGTCGTTGTCCTACCGAAGACGAGGATAGGAGGCAGTTTGGCCGAGCCACCCCGATACCGGGATTCGCCCCGGATGTCTCGGCTCGGGTCGATTGCTTGAGCGATCCTTGTGCGGCTTCCCCACGATCCGGCCGCCAGTTGCCGGGTATGTCGGTCCCCGGGTTTTGGGCGGCTTGCTCACGCCGGATTCCGCACCCAGGCCTTTGCGGCCTGTTTCCGTAGGCATCCTGCACGATCAGCCCGAGTCGGCTTGACCGCAGGGTGACTTGCGGCAACAGTACCCTCCCCTGGGAGGGTTTGGCCATGCATGCACGCGACCTGGGCTATGTCGGCGGGAGCGTTCTCGTCCTGCTCGCCGGGAGCCTCCTCCGATCGGCATCGGGCGAAGCCATGCCGAGCCGATATACCATCGTTGACCTCGGGCATCCCCAGATCAGCGATCCGTATCCGATGCCATATCTCGGCGTCGACGGCACTCCGATCCCTTCGAGTCAGAGGCCGACGGGCGACTACTCGATCGGGATCCGGCGGGACGGGGCCATCGACCCCAACTACCTCATCATGTCCGGCGGCGAGTACGTCGTGACGAAGGTGGGGAGCAGCGCCAATCTGCTACCGAATTCCTTAAGATCGACCACGGATGTTTATATTCGGGGCTTGAATCCGTCCGGGGACGTGGTCGGTTACTATGCCGGCGGTCGCGGGGCTTTCGTCTACTCGACTGGCACCAACCGGTTGATCGACCTGAAGCCACTCGCGGGGTTTACGGGAGCGCCCGGCGCCTCCGATATCAATAAGCTCGGCCAGATCATCGGCGGCCAGGCCGGCCACGCGATTCTCTACCCAACGGCCACGTCCGAGCCGATTGACCTGAACAGCGTGCTTACCCCGGGCCAGGATTGGAATCTGGTAGCCGGCCTGGCCATCAACGACCGTGGCCAGTTGCTGGTCATCGCGGGGAAACCCGATCCCCTGAACCTTGACCCCCATCCCGATGGGAGGGCCTACGGCGAAATCCTGATGACGCCCGTGGTCGCGCCCGAACCGACGCCCCTGGTCCTCATGGGCACCGCCGGGCTGCTGGCCTTCGCGAGCCGCGCCGTGCGTAAAACACCGGGGAGCGGCCGGGGCGAATCCCGGTCGGGCTTGATGTGATCCCCACCTACGGCAGCAGGCGAAGGCCGACGCTGGTATTCAGGCCCAGCATCCCCCGCCGGTGCCTCGCCAGTGTGTCGCGATACTGCCGGACCGCCTCGTTATAGTCGCGCTGGGCGTTGAGGTAGAGGATGACCTCGACCTCGCCGGAGAGGAACAGGCGATAGGTGTCGTCGCGGACCTGGCGGGCGGCGGGGAGGATCTCCTTCTCCAGCCGCTCGACCGCCTTGCGGGTCAAGGTGTACTCGGCCGCGGCCGATTCCACGTCGGTGAGGATCTGCCGCTCCAGCGCGCTCATCTCGAGTTGGGTCTGCGAGACGTTGATCTCGGCCCGCTGGATGTTCCCCTGGTTGCGGTTGAAGACCGGCAGGGGTACGGTCAGGCCGACCGCCCACGACGTGGTGCTCTGGACTCCGAACGGGGCGTTATTCTGGTAGGTGTATGGCTGGTAGAGCAGGTAAAGGTCCTGGAGGCGATTGGCGCGGGCGAGCCGGACATCGGCCTCGGCCCGGAGCATCCCGAGACGGAAGGCGATCAAGTCGGGCCGGTGCTTGAGGGCGAGTTGTTGCAGGTCCGCGACCGGCGGGGGCGTCGGGGCGAGGTCGAGCAACGTCCCGCGGACTTCCAGCGAGTCGGACCCCTGCGGAGGCAAGTTCAGCAGGGCCGCCAAGTTCCGGTTCGCCTTCCTCTGGGCCTCCTCGGCATCGGCCAGGCCGAGTTCGGCGGCACCCAGCAAGGTGCCGACCCGGTTCACGTCGGCCTGGGTGCGGACGCCCCCCACTTCCTTGAGTTCCCGCGTGATCCGGTAGACCTTGTTCATCCCCTCGACGCTCGCCTTGGCGAACCAGACGGTCTGCCGGGCCGAGAGCACATCGACGAAGGAGACGTACAGGTTGTCGATGAAGAGGCGGACGGCGTCCTGATACTGGGCCTCCAGGGCCTGCAGGGCACGCTCGGCGACGTCGGTGCGAGCCCGACGCTTGCCGGTCACGTCCAGCGGGAGCGAGATATTCACGTCATACTGGGTCGGCCCGCCCGGCCGGGACCGGGAGTAGGTGCCGTAGGGAACCAACTGGGTGTCGGCGTAGAAGACGGGATTCGCCCGGAGGCTGGCGGTCAGGACGTCGGCACGTGCCTGGGGGATCTCCAGGAATCGCGAACGGAGCCCCAGGTTTTGGTGGACGAGCAGGTCGATCGCCTGGTCGAGCGTCAGGCCGTTCGGCGGGCCCTCATCGGCCGATCCATCGGGGACCGAGAGGGCGCCGTACATCGGCGGGTTATTGAGCGACATTTCAGCGGGGGCGCCGATCGAAGGTGCGGGGCCCGCCGTCCTGCCCCCTGGCGATGTGATCGATTGTGGGGCGCGGGGCACGCCCGGGCCGACACGGCCGCTGAGCGGGGCGGCGTCGGGTTCCTGGCCGATGGTGGAGCTGGCCCCGCCCCCGGGCGGTTGGCCTAGCAGTGAGCCGCCCCCCCCCGGGAGTTCCGACGCCGATGGGTTGATCGTCGGCCCCTGGGCCCAGGCGGATCGGGCCGCCAGGCCGATCAGCAGCAGGGCGGCGATTCGACCCACCCTGTTCCGACGTGCGGGGTACATGCGTCACGGACCTCCTTGAACCGGGGGATGCGGCCATCCCGGCGGGGTTCCACCCCGTTACCGGCGTCGTTAGACCTATCGGCCGGAACCGTCGCGGCTCCGGCGGTCGATCCGATCGCCACCACCCCCATCGCCCGGGATGACCTGCACAACCCGCAAGGGCGGCGGCGACCGTCACGGGTGGATCGAGGGAACTGTCGGAAGGAGGCTCGACTTGAAGGCGTCCGCGGGATACAAACTTAGGGGGTCAAGAATCCGTCCGTGCCGGTATGGAGTGCCCTCTTGCCGATGCTGGCAGCCCTGGTCTTGACATTGGCAACGCTCGCCCAGGCCGGTCCCCTCCCGCTGCCGACCCAGTCCTCCTGCGCCTGTCCCGATCGGATTTCGGTCGATTTCCGCGAGGCTCCCGAAGATCGCGGCTGCCCGCTCTGGATGCTCTCCGAGTGTCCCCCGGTGAATCCGAGCATGGAGGAGGAAGAAGAGGACGACTGCGACGGGGACGAGGACGGGAATGCGTTGCCCCACCGTTCCCACTGCTGTGGCCGACACGGCCCCTCGGACCACTCGAGCTCAAGCGACATTCGGACCATTTCCTGGCAATCGCTAGCGCACCCCCTTCCGCGCCCATCCCCCCTGGCGCAGACCGCGCGACTCCGCTTCTAGGCCGACCCGCTTGAGCCCGCCCATTCCCATGAGGCGGCCCCGAGCCCGTCCCCACACGTCAACCGTCGGCCTCGCAGCATCCGCCCCCCCATTCGGAGTCCGGGTTCCATGGTCCATGCGATCATCGTCTGGAGCTTGCATAATCGATTGATCGTGGTCCTGGCGGTGCTTGGCCTGATCGGCGTGGGTGTCCACTCGGCCCTGAACCTGAATGTGGAGGCGTACCCCGACCCGACACCTCCCCTGGTGGAGGTAATCGCCCAGAACCCGGGCGCGAGCCCCGAAGAGATGGAACGCCTGGTCGGCATCCCGCTGGAGACGGCCCTCAACGGCATGCCCGGCCTGGAGGATCTGCGGAGCACCTCGATCGCCGGCCTGACCGACATCAAATGCCAATTCAGCTACGGGACCGACTATGGCGCGGCCCGGCAGGAGGTGATCAACCGGATCAGTTTCGTGGACCTGCCCGCGGGGGTCAAGCCGGTCCTCTCCCCCTGGAGCCCGACGGGCGAGATCGTCCGTTACGTGCTGGAGGGGCCCGGCTACACGCTCAATCAGCTCAAGGCGGTCCAGGACTGGGTGATCAACCGGGCGTTGAAGCAGGTCCCGGGGGTGATCGACGTCACCGGCTACGGCGGCACCGTCAAGCAATACCAGGTGCTGATCGACCCGGACCTTCTGCGCCGGTACAACGTGACGATGGAGCAGGTGGAGGATTCGATCATCAAGTCGAACGCCAACGTGGGCGGCGACCTGCTCACGCTCGGCTCGCAGGTGCACAACGTCCGCGCCACGGGGTTGCTGGGCGGCGGCATCGATCCCCTCGACCCGGCGCGGGTCGACCGGGCGCAGTCGCTGGAGATCCAGAAGGTCGACGACCTGTACAACGTCATCGTCGAGACCAACGAGGGGACCCCGATCTACCTCCGCCAGGTGGCGCAGGTGATCGTCGGCCACCGGCCGCGCCTGGGGATCGTCGGCCGCGGGGAAGAGAACGACGTGATCGAAGGCATCGTGCTGATGCGGAAGTACGAGAAATCCCTGCCGACTTCCGAGGCGGTAGCGGCCCGCATCGACGAGTTGAACCGGGGCGGCCTGCTGCCCCCCGGCATGCAACTGATCCCGTTCAACAAGCGGACCGACCTCGTCCACGTGACGACGGAAAACGTGCTCCACAATCTGCTCACCGGCATGGCCCTGGTCGTGGTGGTGCTCTTCGTCTTTTTGGGAGATGTGGCCAGCGCCGGGATCGTGGCCCTGGTGATCCCCCTCTCCCTGTTCTTCGCCATCACCGTGCTGAATTTGCAGGGCAAGTCGGCCAACCTGCTGTCGATCGGCGCCGTCGATTTCGGCATCATCGTGGACAGCTCGGTGATCATCGTCGAGAACATCTACCGGCACATCACCGCCCACGACGCCGACCACTCGCGGCCGCTGATCGAGCGGATCGGCGAGGCGTCGCGCGAGATCGAGAGGCCCCTGTTCTTCTCCACCGCCATCCTGATCTGCGCCTTCGTGCCGCTCTTCTCGATGACCGGGCCCGCCGGCGCCCTGTTCGGGCCGATGGCCAACACCTACGCCTTCTCGATCCTGGGCGCCCTCCTGGTGGCGATGACCCTGGCCCCGGTGCTCTGCTCGCTGCTGTTCCGCAACAAGCGCGAGGAGAAGGACACGCTGGTCGACCGCCTGATGAAGGCCGTTTATCGCCGGACCCTCGTGGTGGCCCTGAACCGCCGGATCCCGACGATGATCGTGTGCGGGGCCCTGTTGGCCTTCACGGCGGTGCTCGTCCCCGGGCTGGGCGGCGAATTCATGCCTGGTTTCGAGGAGGGGAACCTCTGGATTCGGGCGATCCTCCCGCGGACCGTCTCGCTCGACGAGGCCGCCCGCTACGCGCCCCGGCTCCGCGAGGTGATCGCCGGCGTGCCGGAGGTCCGGGGGGTCATGTCGCACATCGGCCGGCCCGACGACGGGACCGACGTCACCAGCTTCTTCAACGTCGAGCTGAACGTGCCCATGCAGCCGATGGAGAGGTGGGCGCAGCGGCCGATCACCTGGATGGGGTTGCACCTGGGCGAGCGGACCATCCGCCGGACCGAGATCGAGGACGAGCTGATGGAGAAATTCCGCGAATTCCCCGGGGTCTCCTTCAGCTTCTCGCAGTTGATCCGGGATAACGTCGAGGAGGCCCTCTCGGGCGTCAAGGGGGCCAATTCGGTCAAGCTGTTCGGCTCCGATCTCGAGCACGCTGGAGAAGGTCGGGCAGGATGGGCGCGGGCCCTGGAGCAGGTCCCGGGCATCGAGAACGTGGGCCTGTTCCACATCGTGGGCCAGCCCAACCTGGAGATCCAGATCGATCGATCCGGTGCCCGCTATGGCATCAACGTCGCCGATGTCGAGGCGGTGGTCCAGGTCGCGGTGGGCGGCAAGGCATTCTCGCAGATGGTCGAGGGGGAGAAGCTCTACGACATCGTCCTGCGGGTCCCCGAGGAACTCCGCAACGACCCGACCGACATCGCACGCCTGCCGATCGACACCCCCGGCACGAACGGCCGATCGGGCGCGCGGATCCCCCTGGCCCAGGTCGCGAGCGTCGTGCCGCACAAGCCGGGGCCTCTACATCTACCGCGAGAACAATCGGCGCTACCTGCCGATCAAGTTCGGCGTCCGCGGCCGCGACCTGGCCTCGGCGATCGAATCGGCCCGGGAGGCGGTCGACTCGGCCGGGATCCTGCCCGAAGGGTATCGGCTCGAGTGGTCCGGCGAGTTCGCCCAGATGCAGGAGGCCAATCAGCGGCTGGCCATCATCGTCCCCGTGTCGATCGTCCTGATCATGGTGATCCTGTATACGGCCTTCCAGTCGTTCAAGGATGCCCTCCTGGTGATGGCAAACGTCGTCATCGCCGTCATGGGTGGAATCTGGGCGTTGAAACTCACCGGCATCGCTTTCAGCATCTCGGCCGCCGTGGGATTCATCTCGATCTTCGGCGTGGTCGTCCAGAACGGTGTGCTGATGATATCGCACTTCAATCGCCTGATCGGCGAGGGCCGGCCCGTGCGCGAGGCGATCCTCCACGGCTCCGAGTTGCTGCTCCGCCCCGTCGTGATGATCGGCCTGACGGCGATCCTGGGCCTGCTCCCGGCGGCCCTGGCCATTGATCGGCTCGCAGGCGCAGAAGCCGCTCGCGATCGTCGTGGTGGGGGGATGCTGGTCTCCCTGCTGCTTGGCCAGTACGTGTTGCCCGTCCTCTACTCGTTCTTCCCCAGCGCACGGTGGAGCCGGTCGCCGCGGGGTATGGGCACTTCCACGGCCCCGTCGACGATGTCGGCGAGACGGCCGCTCCCGACCCGCTCGATTGACCGCCGCAATCCCGACCCCGCCCTTGGAACGTGAATACCCCCATCCGGCGCCCCGGCCCGTGGCCTTCGAGGAACCGACAATGCTCCGCAAGCTCCTGATCTTCGCCTCGTTCGCGATCGCGGTGGCCGGCGGCATTTGGGCGTTGGCGGCCTCCGGATGGACCGTCGCCAGGGTCCAGGGGGCGCTGCGCGACTTCGCCGGGCGGGGCTCGGCCACGACCGTTCATGGGCCCTCGCAGGAGGTCGAATCGAAGGCGAAATCGGAAGGGCCCTGGGACGGGTCGATCGCGCTGGACGACAAGCAGATGGCCCGCATCGGCCTGAAGGTCGCCTCGGTCAAGGCCCAGACCGAATCCACCCGGCTGAACCTGATCGCCGCGACCGAGTACGACCCGAACACCTTGACCGTCGTTCGCCCCCTTCTGGACAACAGCCGGGTCGATTTCGTCCACAAGTCGGTCGGCGACCAGGTCAAGGTCGGCGAGCCCCTGATCGACCTGTTCAGCGGCACCTTGGCCGCGGCCAAGACGGCCGTCGAGAAGGAATACAGCGAGTGGCAGCACGACCTCCGCCTGCTCGAATCGCGCCGGGAGCTGTTCGAGAAGGGGTCGATCACGAAGCAAAACTGGGCCGATATCGTCAACGACGAGGCCAAGAGCCGGCTCGAATGGAAACTGGCCCGGGACCAGCTCGAGATCTACGGCCTGACGCCCAGGGAGATCGACAGGGCGAGCGAGGAGACCGGGGCTCAGAAGGGGAAGATGACCATCCGGTCCCTGGCCGCCGGCCTGGTCATCAAGCGCGACGTCGTGCCCGGGAACCTGTACGACAAGGACGATGACCTGATGACCATCGCCCCGCTCGACCGCCTCTGGGTCATCGTCAGCGTGCCCGAGGGGGACGCCTACAAGGTCAAGCTCGGCCAGAGCCTGCGGGTCATCTTCCCCTACAACCGCCTGGAGTTCGAGGAGAAGGTCGATCATATCTATAGCCAGATCGACCCGATCACGCGCTCGGTGAAATTCCGCACGTCGATCCCGAATTACGAGGGCCGGCTCCGCTCCGGGATGTACGCCCGCGCCGAACTCTTCCGGCCCCCGCCGGACGACGAGCGGCGGACGGTCATCCCCCGGGCCGCGCTCGTCACCACCGACGGTGCCTGCTACGTGTTCGTCGAGGAACCCGACCTCCCCGGCAAGTTCTACCGGAAACTCGTCCAGGTTGCCGAGGAATATCACGACGTCGTCTACCTGACCGACAGCCTCGAACCCGGCGAGAAGGTTGCCTGCGAGGGCAGCCTTATCCTCGCCCAGATGTACGAGGACAGAGCCACGCAGCGATAGCGAGCCTGCCGACCGCGATCGGGGCGGCGGGACGACCGGGGACCCGGGCATGACCTAAGCTTGGTGTGAGTCCCGGCTCGCCGACGGCGGCGGGCCACCCTCGCGCCTTGCCCGGTCTGAAATGATCCGAACCGCCGACGAGTTACGCCTCGGCCCCGCCGCTTCCACGCCGGCCGGGGCCTTGCGCGATGAGCTGGAAAGCTCCCTCGGGCCGCTCTTCCAGGCGATCGGCTGCCGGGTGGCGGTCGAGATCGACGGCGATTTCGACTGGATCACCGATCCCACGCTGGGCGCCGACGAGTGGGAGCTCGATCGCCTGCCGTTCGCGTCGTCCGCCGATCGGCGCGGATTCATCGTTTGCCTGACCCCCGCACCCAAGGCACACCTGCGCAACTCGTTGCGGAAATCGATCGACCTGGTCATCCGGTCGGTCGAGTGGGGCCGCGAGGAGATGCGGCTCTGGGACGAGCTGTCGGCGAGCTGGGGATATCTCGAGGCGCTCTACGAATTCAACACGCCGATCCCCGATTCGGGCGACGTGGCGGCCCTGGTCGAACGGATCCTGGACCGGGCGATGGCCGTCGACGGAGTGGCCCGCGCGGCCCTCTGGCTCGAGAAGGCGGGCCGGCTCGAACCGATCGGTCATGCCTCGGCGGCCCCATGGCCCTCGGCCCTGGCCGCTGCCCTCCGGGATCAGAGGAGCCTGACGTTCAACGGCGGGGACCGGATCGCCGGTTGGCTCGATGGCGAGCCGTCCCCCTGGGGGGGGGGCGCAGAGGCTGGCGGTCGCGCCCGTCGAGACCCGGAACGGCACCAGGGGCGTCCTGGTGCTCTGGTCCGACGAGGCCGGCCGTGCCTTCGATATGAGGGTTATCCGCCAGGCCCACGCCCTGGCCTCCCAGGCCGTCCTCGCGATCGAGGCCGACCGCCTGAACCGCGCCGCGGTCGACCACGGCCTGATCCGCAAGGAACTGGAGATCGGCTCCAGGGTCCAGCAGACACTCCTGCTGGCGAACCCGAAGCAGCCGTCGAAGTTCGCCCGGGTCGCGACCCTGGCCGTCCCCTCGCAGCAGGTGGGCGGCGACTTCGTCGAGGCGTTCCCCCAGGGGCCCGATTGCCTGGCCGTCCTGATCGGCGACGTGATGGGCAAGGGGCTGAAGGCCGCGCTCGTCGGCGCCGCGGTTTCCCGGCAGTTCCACCGGACGCTCTGCGCCCTGATGTCGGGCCATCCGACGCACGCGCCCGAGCCGTCGATGGTGGTCTCGGCCGTCCACCGCGACGTGATCCGCCACCTGCTGGAGATCGAGAGCTTCGTCACCCTCAATTACGCGAGGATCGATCACCGCCGCCGCCGCCTGGAATTCGTGGATTGCGGGCATACCCCGGTGCTCCACTATCGGCGAGGATCGGGCCGGGTGGAGTGGCTGGGCGGCGAATCGATGCCGATGGGGTTCCGGCGGTTGCAGGAGTACGAACAGGTCTCGGTGCCGTTCGGGGCGGGCGACCTGTTCGTCTTCTATTCGGACGGCTTGATCGACGCCCGCAACGCCGATGGCGAGCCATTCGGCCCCGATCGGCTCGCCGACCTGGTCGGGCGGTTCGCCGGGCGGGTTGAATCGGGGGGATTCCCCGCCCTCGTCCTGGACGAGGTGACGGCCTTCGCCGGCCCCCTCGGCGACGACCTGGCGTGCATCTTCGTCGAGATCGTGGCCGAGTCGCCGGCGTCGCCGCCGGTCCTGTCGATGGAACTGGGCAGCGACCTCGCCCAGTTGCAGGACCTCCGTTCCTTCGTCAGGGCCGTGTGCGGCGAATTCGCCGACCCGCCCCCGGACGAGTCGAGCGTCTCGGGGCTGGAACTGGCGATCACCGAGTTGGCGAGCAACGTGATGATCCATGCCTATGGACGGGAGCCCGACCGATGGATGAGGGTGGAGGCCGAGATCTGGCCCGATCAACTCCGGTTCCGCCTCCTCCACGCCGGCCGAGGGTATGACCCCGCCGTCGAAGAGGCCCCCGTCCCGGTCCTCGACGGGACGGCCGAGGGGGGATTTGGGCTGTTCCTGATCGGGCGGTGCGTCGATGACGTAACCTATGCTCTCAATCAGTGCGGGCTTCATGAAATCACCCTGACCAAGGGGCGAGCGGGGTCCGCGGCCCGATCGAACCGAGGCGATTCATGAACGCGACCTTCGAGGCCCTGGGCGGCCTGACCGTGATCCGGCCCGAGGGCCCGCACCTCGACGCCGGCCGGGTCCGCGAGTTCCGAAAGGATGTGGTCGAGCGGCTGGCGCCGGGGATGCGCGTGCTGCTCGACCTGGCCGCGTTGCAGTTCATCGATAGCGCGGGCTGCGGCGCGATCCTGGCCTGTTCCCGACGCGTCCACCCGGACGAATCCAGCCCCGGAGGCCTGAAGATCTGCGGGGTATCCCGGCCGGTCCGATCGATCTTCCAGATGATCCGCCTGCACAAGGTCATCGACATCCACAACACCCGCGACGAGGCGCTCCGCGCCTTTGAGGCCGAGCGTGAGTCGGCCTCGATGCTCGGGTAACCCGGGCGATCTCGATGGGGATCGGTGCGATGAGCGCGCACGCGGCGAAGGAAAACGACTCGGGTTACCTCGCCCGCCTGGCGCTGCGCGACCAGTTGCTGGCCGCGTATGGCAACCACGGCTCGCCGAGCTCGACGGCCCTCCGGAGGCTTCGCCTGGCCTGGAAGCGTGCGTCCTGGATCGCGGCGGTTTCCGGGGCCAAGCTGTTGAAGCGATCGCTCGACGTGGCCGTGTCGGTCGCCGCGATCCTGGCGCTGTTCCCGCTGTTCCTGACCGTGGCCCTCCTCATCAAGCGGCACGACGGCGGCCCGGTCCTGTTCTGGCAGAGGCGGGTCGGGCTCTGGGGTCGCGAGTTCGATTTCCCCAAATTCCGGTCGATGCGGGTCGATGCCGAGGCACTCAAGGACTCGCTCCTCGGGCGGAACGATCACGGCCAGGGCGTGACGTTCAAGATGAAGCGCGACCCGCGGATCACGCCCATCGGCCGGATCATCCGCAAGCTGAGCATCGACGAATTGCCGCAACTGTGGTGCGTCCTCCGGGGCGAGATGAGCCTGGTCGGGCCGCGCCCGCCCCTGCCCAGGGAGGTCGCCTCGTACACGCTGGCCGACCGTCGTCGGCTGGACGTCAAGCCCGGCCTGACCTGCATCTGGCAGGCCCGGGGGCGGGGCGACATCCCCTTTGCCGAGCAGGTCAGGCTCGACGTCCAGTACGTCCAGAGCCGGAGCTTCTGGCTCGACCTGAAGCTGATCCTGGAGACGATCCCGGCGGTGCTCACCGGCCGCGGGGCCTACTGACATCGATGGGCGGAGGTCCGATGCGGGCGATCCTGGTGGCGACCGGCGAATCAGAGGGCCTGGGGGCCCTGAACGGGCTGTATGCCTCGCCGATGCTACCGTTCCTCGACCGGCCGTTCTTGCAGCACGTCGTCGAATGGCTGGCCTCGCGCGGCTTCCGTGAGTTCGACGTGATCTCCTGCCACCTCGCGGAGCAGGTCGAGGGCTTGCTGGGGGAAGGCGTCCGCTGGGGCGTGACCATTCGTCTTCACCTGGCCCGGGAGCCAGGCCGGGCCTATGCCCGATTGAGGACGATCGACCCGCCGATCGGCCCCGATCGGTTCCTGCTGGCCCACGCCGATCGGCTCCCTTACCTCGACGATCCGTGTCCGGCGGAAGCCTCGACGTTGTTCGAGGATGGGGGCGGGAACTGGACGGGATGGGCGTGGATCGATCCCGGCGCCATCGCCGAACTTTCCGCGATGTCATGCGAGGAAGATCTGGGCGCGACGCTCCGGCGACGGGCGGGCTTCCGGGCGGTCACCGTTGACCGGCTGCTCGACGTCCGCACCTTCCGATCGTTCCTGGAGAGCCAGCGGGCCGCCTTGCACGGGCGGTTCGGCGGCCTCCTCATGGGGGCGCAAGAGGTCGAGCCTGGGGTCTGGATCTCGCGAAACGTCTCGCTGCACCCGGCGGCGAAGGTCGTGGCGCCCGTCTACCTGGGCGAGGATTGTCGCGTAGGCGATGGTGCGAGGGTCGGCCCCGAAGCGGTCATCGGCGAAGGTTGTATCCTGGACCGGCGGTCGATGGTGGCCGACGCCGCGGTTTTCCCGACGACCTACGTCGGCGAGGGCGTGGAACTGGCGGACGCCCTGGCGGTCGGCGGCCTCTTGATCCATGTCGGTCTGGGGAGCGAAATGGCGGTGGGCGATCGCTACCTGCTCGACGCCCTGCAGGGGTGGCGGTCGTCGAGCAAGATCCAGGGGGCCTTCTCGAGGGCCATCGCCGCCTTGTTGCTGCTGGCGTTCGGCCCGGTCCTGCTGGGGTCGATCCTGCGGCGATGGCTCGCGGATCGCACGACGATCTTCGATCGGAGCCAGGTCGTTCGGTTGCCCGCCCCGGCCGACGATCGGCTTTGGCGGACCTTTGCTCTACCGAGGATCCCAACGGATGGCCGGGGACGGCTCGACGACGGCATCGGCCGGGTCTTGCCGGGGTTGATCTCGGTCCTTCAGGGCGATTTGAGGCTGGTGGGCGTGACGCCCCGTCGAGCCGAGGAACTGTCGGCCATGCCGGCGGACTGGCGCGAGCTTTACTGCCGATCGCACGCCGGCCTGATTACGGAGGCGTCGCGATTGCCGGGGCATGCGGCCGGGAACCGGCCCGAGGACGATTTCGCGGCCGACGCCTTCTACGCGGCGTCCGCCGGTCTGGGGCATGACCTGCGGCTCCTCCTCGAATATCTCGCGGGGATTGTCCGTGGGCCACGCGTGGGGGCCCCCTGAAGGACGCCCCATCCCCGGGTCGACTCCGACACGGCCGGGACCGCTCCGCCTACTTGGCGGCCGGGGTTGCGGCCACTCTGTTCAGGTCGATCCGGTCGAGCAGCACGAACTTGGCCCGATTCACGCCGCCGACGATCTCGGAGCTGACCCGGTAGCTGATCGCCTGGTTGGTGGTGCCTTCGATCACGAACAAGGGGGCCCACCCGCCATTGCCGTACCCCTGGCGGGCGATCGTCATCAGGAAGCGCGGCTCGACCTCGGGCGGGATCGCGAAATCGGCGGCCAGGTCGCGGCCGACGCACGTCGTGGTGAATCGGTCGTTGGACGGCGATCCCTGGGCCGCAAGGCTGGCGGCCGTGGGCGTCGGCGCGGTGCCGGTCGGGAGGATCGCCAGCAGCCGGGCGCCCCGGTAATCCAGGTAATAGACCGCCTCCAGGGGGTAGAGCACCTTCGACGATGGGTCGGGCATCATCAGGATGGGCCCCGAGGCGACCTGGTACCCCGACCGGTCGCCGACCTCGCGGAGCATCTTCAGGACGTCGGCCTGGCCATCGCGGTCGATCGGGGCGGCCGTCGTTTCGCGGGGGATTGCCAGGCCGCGGGTCGTGCCCAGCGAGGCCCAGAGGCCGCCGATCAACATCGAGGCCGGAATTGCGAGCAGATGCCAGGTCCATCGGGGCGGCATCGGTCGTCCTCCCGAACAGAATGGGGTAGAGTGGCGTCCATCGGAGGGAACTAAGGCGCGGCATTCTGCCCGCCCGTCGATTCCCCGTCCAGAGCGGACCACGAGGGACCCATGATGAGGATCGGCCCGGCCGCCTTTGTGATCGCCTGGATACCCCTGGCGGCTACCGCCGCCGACTTCCAGGCCGATCACCGGGCGATCCTCGACCGCGAGGCGAAAGCCCTCCGAGCCCTGGGCGACGGCCTGGCCCGCCGAGGAGACGCCGGCCGGGCCGGATCGATCCGCGACCTGGCGGATCCGGCCGTCGCCTCGAACTCAGCCCTGATCCGCATCAAGCCGCTCCCCGAGGTCGTCCCCGGGGGGGGAGGCGGGCTGGCCAGCCGACCCCCCGCCGCGCTGGACCCCGAGGTTTCGGCGATCCGTGATCGGGCCGCGGAGGAGCTTTTCCAACTCGCCGGCCAGGCCGCCCGGGCGAATCGCGTCGCGGTCGCCGATGCCTGCCTCCGCGGGGTGATCGACCGCCAGCCCGACCACTCCGAAGCCCGACGGTTGCTGGGTTATGTCCGCCACCAGGGGGGGTGGGCCTCGCCGTTCGCGGTCGAGATGCTCCGCAAGAAGAAGGTCGACCACCCGGTTTTTGGCTGGATCGACTCGGATTGGGTGCCTCGCCTGGAGCAGGGCGAACTCCCCGGCCGCGTCGTCAACGGCAAGCCCGAGCAATGGCTGCCCGCCGCCCAGGCCGATGCGATGCGGTCGGACATCCGCCGGGGCTGGGAGATCAACACGGCGCATTTCTCGATCCGCACGGACGTTCCGCTCGACAAGGCGATCGCATTCGGCCGCAAGCTGGAGCATTTCCGGGAGGCGTTCCACGCCTCCGTGGGCGACATCTTCGGGGCCGAGGCCCCGCTGGTACGCCGCTTCCAGAACAAATCCGTGCCCTCGGTCAAGCCGCACGAAGTCTGGTATTTCGCCACCAAGGCCGAATACGTCGACCATCTCCGGCCGACCCATGGCGACGGGGTCGAGCTGGAGTTGGGCCGGTACGACCCGTCCCCGCGCCGGGGTAGCCCGGGCCGGAGCTATTTTTATCGGGACGACTCGGGCCCGATCCCCATCGACGCGACCGTCTACCACGAGGCGTCGCACCAGATCTTGTTCGAGAGCGGGGTCCGGACCGGCTATGAGGGGAACCTCGGGCAGTACTGGGTTTTCGAGGGCCTGGGCACCTACTTCGAGACGCTCGAAATCGCCGAGGACGGCACGATCGAGCTAGGCGGATTCGTCGGCCCCCGGCTATCCGTGGCCCGGCAGAGGATCCACGATCAAGCGGAGATCGTGCCGTTGACGAAGCTGCTCGGCATGAACCGGTCGCAGTTCGACGGCTCATCGGGCGGCGATGTTTATCTTCACTATGCGCAAGCGATGGCCCTGGCCGTTTTCCTCATGCACGGCGAGGGCGGCCGATACCGACCGGCGTTCCTGGACTATGCCGGGGACGCGTACCGGGGCAATTATCGCCGGGGTACAAAGGCCGAACCGCTCCCGGAACGGCTCGGCATCAGCGCCGAGCGTCTCCAGGAGGAATTCCGCAGGTACCTCGGGAAACAGCCGACCGACGCCGGCTGAGGATCTTGGCCGAACCGGGCCTTACTCGCCCACGTAGGGGAGCAGGCCCATGAACCGGGCATTCTTCAGGGCGGTGCTGGCGGCCCGCTGGAACGCGGCGCAGTTGCCGCTCCGCTTCCTGGAGAACATCTTGCTCTGATTGGTGCAGAGTTTCTTGAGCAGGCCGACGTCCTTGTAATCGACGTAAGCCGGGCGGGGGCACCCTTCGGGGGTGCAGAAGCGGCAGCGATTCTTGCGGTTCCGGCCGAAACGTTTCCGGGGCATGAAACGAACTTCCTCGAAGCAAAGAACGGGTGCGGGGCGGGGGCGTCGATTCCAACGGCGCCGCGCGGCATGGGTAGTTTGTCGTTCCCGCGGGAACATGACAGGTTACGGCCTGCCGGAGACGCCGTCAACCCGTCGGTTGCGGTTCATACGACCGGGTCGAGGCCGATTATCCCCTGGGCTCCGCCGGCCGGATGGGCCGATCCAACTTGCCCCTCGGGACTCCGGGCCCCACAATCTCCCCGCAGCTATCCTGTTTCCCGGGGGCCTTGGCCACGATGAGCTACGAAGTCGAGATCAAATATCGGACCTCGGGCCTTGATGACCTGGCCTCCCGTTTGCTCCAGTTAGGGGCGGTCGAATGTCCGGCCGTGGAACAGGAAGATGCCTACATGGCCCATCCTGGGCGGGATTTCGCCAGGACCCATGAGGCCCTTCGCCTGAGACGCGAGGGGGACGAGAACCTTATTACCTACAAGGGGCCCAAATTGACCGGGCCGACCAAGACCCGCGAGGAGATTGAACTACCTCTGGGAGACGGCCCCGAGACGATGGCCGGGATGCATCGCCTGTTCCAGATCCTGGGATTCCGGCCGGTCGCGGTGGTCCGCAAGACCCGTCGCCCCTTCCGGCTGGAGGCGGCGGGGCGGCCGATGATCGTGGCCCTGGATTGGGCCGACGGCCTGGGCACTTTCCTGGAGGTCGAGACGATTGCCGAAGGGCCCGATGATTTGCCGGGCGCCCAGGCGGCCGTGTTACAGGTCGCCCGTTCTCTGGACCTGGACGAAGGCCGGATCGAACCCCGATCTTACCTGCGAATGACCCTGGACCGGGCCCAACGCGATGGCCCGGTCTGAGCGTTCGGGGGTCCTGGATTCGGTCCTATTCCCTTCCCTCCAAGGGGGTTTGGGTTTGACAGGGCGCCCGGGGGCTCGTAGCGTGATATGATTCCTCGACGACCGGCGGCCAGCCGCCGCGAGTCCGATCCGGATCGTCGCGGAGTGAACGCGACCCATGTTCGAAGCGATCTCCTCCTGGGTAACCCGCCGTAGCGTCGCCCTGCTCATCCTCTGGCTGACGGCGGCCGTCGGGCTTTGGTGGATCGCGCCCACCTGGGATGCGGTCAGTCGCGACGACGACGTCCGGTTCTTCCCGGCCGGGTACCCGAGCGTCGTCGGCATGGAACTGCTCGAGAGGGGGTTCCCCGACCTCGCCGCCACCTCGGAGGTGGTCCTCCTGACCCAGCGGGCCGACGGCAAGCTCACCGAGGCCGACAAGGCGTTCATCGTCCGCCTCAGCGAGCGTCTCCGGGCCCTCGCGGAGGCCGATCCCGAACTCAAACTCAAGAAGATCACCGATTATCGCGAGCCGGTGATCGGCCCCCGATTGATCGGCGGCTCGGGCGAGCCGGGCAAAGGGCAGGCCGCCTGCACGATTGCCTCGATCTCGGCAACCTATGTCTCAAAGAGGGCCAGGGTTACGGTCGACCGGCTGCTCAAGGAAATGCCGTCGATTCGGGCCGAACTGCCCGAGGGCCTCCGGCTGGAAATCACCGGGTCGGCGTTGGTCGGCCACGATGCGAATACCGGAGCCAATGCCAGCATCAAGACCACAACCTGGGTGACGATCCTGCTGGTCGTGGCGATCCTGATCGTTGTCTATCGGACGCCCCTGTTCGCCCTGATCCCGCTGGTCACGATTGCGCTGTCGGTATGGATCGGCCTCAAGGCGATCGCCAGCCTGACGCTTATCCCGGGCCTGAATTTTCAGGTCATCAACGTCACGAATGTCTTTGTGGTAGTCGTCCTGTTCGGCGCGGGCACCGATTATTGCCTGTTCCTGATCGCCCGTTATCGCGAGGAACTGGCCAAGGGGCAGGCGCACGACGAGGCGATCCGGCACGCGATCCACCAGGTCGGCGGGGCCCTGGTCGCCAGCGCCGGTACGGTGATCGTCGGCCTGGGGATGCTGTCATTCTCGACGTTCACCAAGATCCGGTACACCGGCCCGGCGATCGCGCTTTGCCTGGCGATCGCCCTGATGGCCGGCCTGACGCTCGCGCCCGTCCTGCTCCACTGGTTCCGCGACGCGGTCTTCTGGCCCTACAAGCCCCCATGGAAGCCGGGGCAGGATCGCCCCTTGCCCAAGGACCTGGAGAACGACCTCACGTCAACGGGCCTCTGGGCCGGGATCGCCAACCTGGTCGTCCGTCGGCCGGGGACCATCCTGCTCCTCAGCTTGCTCGTGCTCGCCCCGTTCGCCTGGATTGGCGCCCGGACTCGGCCCAGCTTCAGCCTGATCGCCGATCTGGAATCCAACCAGCCCAGCGTCATCGGCGCCAACCTGATCCGAGACTATTTCCCGCCGGGCGAACTCGGCCGAACGTCCATCCTGATCGAAAATCCGAAATTCGATTTCCGGGCCGACGCCGGCCGCGAGCGGATCGCCCAGATCAGCCGGAAGCTGGCGGCTATGGAGGGGATTGCGGAGGTCCGGTCGGCCTCGCAGCCGCTGGGTAAGGAGCCGAAGAACGCCCTGGAACGGATCGGCATGCGGGCCGTCCGGGTCGTTTCCGACCGCCGCTACCTGAGCCTCGAAGAGTCGGTGGCCGTGGCCGATCGCGGTCACATCACTCGAATCGAACTGATTTTTCGCACCGACCCGTTCGCGCTCGCGACGCAGGAGGCGATCGGCAAGGTCCGCGAGCTCGTCGAGACGGAAACCAGCACGGGAGACCTGGTCGGATCGAAGATCGGCCTGGGCGGGGTGACGGCCCAGATCGTCGACCTGAAGCGCGTGATCAGCCTGGACGAGCAGCGGATGTATGTGCTGGTCACCGTGGGCGTTTACGCCATCCTGCTGGTCCTGATCCGCAAGCCAATCTTGTGCCTCTACCTGATTGCGACCGTGGTACTGGGTTACCTGGCGTCCCTGGGCGTAACGGAACTCGTTTTTCGGCAGTTCCATGAGGGGCCGACCCCCTGGGTGGGGCTCGACTGGAAGGTCGGATTCTTCCTGTTCGTGATCCTGGTTGCGGTGGGCGAGGATTACAACATCTTCCTGATGTCCCGCGTGATCGAGGAACAGGCGCACCACGGGCCGGTCGAGGGGACGCGACGGGCGGTGGCCCACACGGGCGGGATTATCAGTTCGTGCGGCCTGATCATGGCCGGCACGTTCGGCTCGATGCTGACCGGCCGCCTGGTAACGCTCAAGGAATTGGGGTTTGCGCTGAGCCTGGGTGTCCTGCTGGACACGTTCATCGTCCGGCCAATCCTGGTGCCGGCGTTCATCGTGCTCTGGCACCGATTGCACCCGGGCGAGACGATCACCTCGCCGATCCACCCGGCCGACGAGGAGCCGGCCGAGGCAGCGACAGGGGCGAACTAGGTCGGCCCCTGGCTCAACCGGCACCCGCCAGGGTCCCGCAAGCAGCCTGGATGTCGCCACCCCCCGAGTATCGACGCACCACCGGTTGCCCGACGTGACGGGTGAGGGCGTCCCGGAACGCCTTCAGCTCCTCGGGTTCTGGCGCCCGGAAATGGCCTGTCGGATCGTTCACGTCGATCAGGTTGAGCCGGACCGGCATGTCACCAATCAGCTCGCCCAGTGCCCTGGCATCTTGCTCGCGCGTGTTGATCCCGCCGATGCAGACGTAGGCCAGCATCACCCGGTTTCGCCTCGATTCCGAATAGCGGCGTGGGCTGCCGCCATCACCCTCACGGATCGGCCATCGCGAGGCGATCGGGACGAGCCGGGCCGAGGATGTCGTCGGCGGCACCGAGGCTGATCGCGAGTCGGAATCGGTGGCCTTCGAGGGTGTAACGGTCGATCAGGGGCACGATCCCGACTGTGTTGATGGTGATGGCCGGGCCCTGACGCAGGCCCCGGGGTTTCCGGGCTCCGCAGGAGTTCGGCGGCGGCGATCACGCGGTCGTAGTTGAGGAACGGTTCGCCCATCCCCATGAAGACGGCCCCGGCTTACCTTCCGCCGAGTTCGGCGGCAATCTCGCGGGCCCGGAGGAACTGGTCGAGAATTTCCTCGCGCCCATGTTTCCAGGTTCCGCCGTCGGCCATTCGGCCGTCGCACAGAAGCGCACCCTATCGCATCCGACCAGGAGGAAAGCGCGCCGCTGGCTGCGTCCAGGCGGTGCAGGGGGATGAGGACGGTTTCGATCGGCAGGGCGTCGGTTGTCCGGAACAGGATCTTGCGGAAGCCGTCGATATGGGACGTCACCACCCGATCGAGCCCCAGGCGCGGCAGATGGCCGGCCGCCTCGGCGAGCTTCCGGGGGACCTGATGGCGGGTCATCCAGCGGCCAGGGTCGAATTCGCCCCGGCCGAGGACCGTGACGAGGAGGCGTCGGGCGGTCGTTGCGGAGAACCCCCTGTCTACCGCCTGGTTGAGGAAGGCTTCGGGGGATTGATCCCGGGGGTCGATCCGCGACATGATCGGGAATTGTTCCAAGAATTTGCCGTCCGGTTCGAATATTCCAGGTGAGGGCCCGGGCCCCGGACTCCATCCTCGTGGCCACCTGGCCACCCGCCATCCTGGGGAGAAAACCTTTCCGTCGGTCCGATCGTACCAAGAGTACCGAATCGCCGACGTCCGGGTCCCCCATTCGCGGGTATCGGGTCGTAGGCCCCTATCTCATCATGCACTTCAGGAGTTCCAGGAATGAAGCGGAATGCCGTGGCATGGGCCGCGCTTTTGGTCTCGACCGCAGCCTTGATCAGCTCGCGAGGCGTGACGAAACCCGTACCGGCGCAGGAACGCGCCGCCTTGAATATGCAAGGGCAGCGCGAAGCCGCCGCCCTCTCCGAAGCGTTCGGCGCCGTCGCCGAGCATGTCAGGCCTTCGGTCGTCCAGATTAGCGTGGACGGCAAGGGCGGTGTTTTCGGCCGGGGAAACCCTAACGGGCCGGGACCCAACAACATCAACCCCAAACAGCTCGAGGAGTTGCTGAAGCGGTTCATGCCCGATTTCAAGCTCGAGCGCCAGCAGCTTCCGCCGAGCGGCCGCTTCGGCCAGGGGACCGGCTCGGGATTCATTTACGATGACCACGGTCATATCCTGACCAACAATCACGTGGTCGACGGGGCTGATCGGATCCAGGTCTCGTTTTACGACGGCGAGACCGCCAGTGCCAAGGTGGTCGGCCGCGACCCCGAGGCTGACGTGGCCGTCATCAAGGTCGATCGGACTGACTATCCGGCGCTCGAGCGGGGCAAGAGTGCCAGGCTGAAGGTCGGCGAATGGGTCATGGCAGTCGGCTCGCCGTTCGGCCTGAGCCAGACGGTGACGGCCGGCATCATTTCGGCGACCGACCGGACCCCCGAGATCAACGAGTTCGAAGACTTCCTCCAGACCGATGCCGCGATCAACCCGGGCAACTCGGGCGGCCCGCTGGTGGACATGAACGGCAAGGTGATCGGCATCAACTCGGCGATCGCCACCGCCTCACGGGCTAACGCGGGAGTCGGCTTCGCCATCCCGATCGACATGGCAGGTCGGATCGCCGACAAGCTGATCAAGGACGGCAAGATAAGCCGGAGCGCCGTCGGCATCTTGCTGGAAAATCTGACGCCTGCCAGGGCGAAGGAGTTGGGGGCGCCCGCGAGGACCCCGGGCGTGCTCGTTGGCAAGGTGACGAATGGCAGCCCGGCCGAGAAGGCGGGCGTCCGCACCGGCGACATCATCACCCAGTTCGACCATGAGCCGGTCCACAGCGTCAGCGGATTCCGCAACCTGGTGGCCGTCAGCGACACGGGCAAGTCCTACGACCTGACCTATCTCCGCAACGGCAAGGAGCAGACCACTCGCGTGGCCCCAGCCCCGTTGGACGAGATTCGCCTGGCCAACCAGCCGGCACCGCCCCCGAATCCGGGCCGGCGGGGTAACCGCGGCAACGACAACCCGAAGCCCGAAGCCCCCGGCGGCCGGGTGAGTCTGGAAGGTTACGGGATGAGCGTCCAGCCGCTCTCGCCGGCGCTGGCCCAGCAACTTGGCTACGAAGGGAAGGAAGGCGTGCTGATCGCTTCGGTCCAGGCCGATGGCCCGGCCGCCGAGGCGGGGCTGGAAGCCGGCGACCTGATCACCAAGGTCGTCAAGGATAAGAAGCCAGTCGTGATCAGCTCACCCAAGGAGTTGGGCGATCTCGCCAAGAAGAGCGACGAGGTCGTCATCATGGTCGAGGACGTCAACAAGGTCCTCGATCCTCAAATGGTGACGCTGGGCCGTCAGAAGTGACGCGATGGCAACCTCCCAGGAGCTAGATGCTCCTGGGTGGCACGAGCGATCGGGACTGATCTGGGCCGGGTACCCTTGGTACCCGGCCCGCCGCGTCTCCGATCGGAGTCTTGGGGGCTTTCGCGATGGCAAACGCCGGCCAACGTTCGAGGAAGAACGAGCCATAAGCCCTCGGTCGCTTGATCGCCAGCAGCCTGTTAACCCTGGGTTGCTTGATTCTCCTGCTCTTCGGTTCGGCCGGACGTTGGACATGGGCCAGCGGTTGGATCTTCTTCGGCGCGGTGGTCGTCTCGGGAATTGCGGCTAGCGTTTACTTGCACCACGTCCATCCGGATCTCCTCGCCGCGAGGATCAACCGCCACGAGGGTACGAAACCGTGGCATCGATGGGTCCTTGGCTTGCTCGTCCCGCTGATGATTGCGATCATCGACATCCCGGCGCTCGATGACGGGCGATTTCGATGGTCGGACGCCCCGGTCTGGGATTGCTCCCTCGTAGACAACCAAGCCTGAAACGATGCCTGGAATGGGACGCAACCCCTTGACGGGGAAAAGATTATGCCGCTGCCACTCCACCGTTTTAGGGTTGGTCGTTTACTAGGCTATGCCCCTTTTCGCGCTGGGGATGGTCGGTTTGACCTGGGCCGAGGCCGTGAACAAGCTCTTCAAACCGACCATACGCATCCAGTTCGATCGGGGTCAACACGTCATTGATGACGGGCACTATGCCTGGATCCGGCACCCCGGCTCTGCTGCCGCTTTCCCCTTCGGGCCCGGGATGGCCCTGGCGCTGGGCTCGTACTGGGCGATTATCCCCGCCGTCCTCTTCGGCCTCTTGCTCGTGCTTCGGACGGCCCTGGAAGACCGGACGCTTCGGAGCGAACTCCCCGGGTACCAGGACTGCGCGGGACGCGTCCGATACCGATTGGTTCCGAGGATCTGGTAACCCGTATGGGCGATTAGGGGGCCGATTCGACCTGGGGCGACTCGGCCGAAGGCCTGGTTTCGTCAGCGAGTGGCTCCGACTCGGGCCGGAGGGCCAGCAACATCAGGCTGACGGCGCCGATAACCAGCATGTTATCGGCGAAGTTGAAGATCGCGCAATCGAAGCCGACGGCCTCGACATGGAAATGGACGAAATCGCGGACATGTCCCAGCAACAAGCGGTCGTAGCAATTGCCGAGGGCCCCCGCCATGATTAGGGCCAGGGAGGCGGTCAAACGGGCGTCGGAGGCCGCCTTGTTCACGAACAGGTAATAGCAGATGGCCACAGCCGCCAGGACCGAGAGGCCGGCGAACATCAGGCTAGAGTACTTCCAGTTTCGCCCGAACCCCCAGAGTGCTCCCGTGTTATAGCTGGTGTGCAGCTCCAGGACGTCGTGGATCAGGACTTTTTGAGGCTCGCCCCGGGGTTCCCCCAGTTCTCGAAAGACGATCGCCTTGGTGGTCAGGTCAAAGGCGGCTCCGCCCAGCGCGATCGTCCAGAAAAGCACCCAACGTCGCCAGGTGACCGGTCGCGTCATCTGCTGGATCGGGCTGGCTTGCCCGCCCCTCCTGCGGGTTGGTCGGCATCCTGACTGCGGGCCTGAATCCGTTCAGGCTCGTTCGACTTTCCGCGCGCATTCAATGCAATGGCGTGTATAAGGGATGGCTTGCAGCCGATTGCGGGCGATCGAGCCGTTGCATTCTTCACACGTGCCGAATGTCCCGGCGTCGATCCGGCCCAGGGCCTCATCGACCAGGGCGAGCGTAGACTGCTCGGTCTCGATCAGCGACAAGTTGAAATCCTGCTCGTAGGTTTCGGTACCGAGGTCCGCCATGTGCAAGGGCATGTTGGATAGGTTGCCCGTGGCCTCGCCGCCCGAGCCGTTGAGTGCCTCGTCGGTCAGTTGGTCGAGGTCGCCCCGAAGCCTGGCGCGCAGGTCGGACAGGGTCTTGCGATAACCGGCGAGTTCTTCGGGCTTGAGCAGGCTCGACATGGATCGGCTGTCCGTCGGATCACGTCGCGGGTCGCCGGGCCGGCTACAGGAAGGCCGGGCCGAGATTTCATGCCGGGACGATCGGTCACCCCTCACTTCCCGCACGTTGAGGAGATGTCTTCCAGGCTACCCGGCCCCCCCCGGCGACGCCAGACCGAACCCGGCGAATTCCCGGCCGATTCGGCGGAGCCCGCGACGCTTGATTCCCTGCCAGGATGGGGTACGTTTGAGGCCAGACGTCCCACCCCGCACGGCGACGGAGCTTGCCCATGTCCCCCGATCCTAAGACTCTCTTCGTCACCGGCGGCACCGGCCTGGTGGGCAGCCATGTTATCGAGGAGGCCCTGTCCAGGGGGCACCGAGTCCGCGCCCTGGTCCGAACGTCGAGCGACACGACATGGCTCGATCGGTGGGGGGTCGAGAAGGTGTCGGGCGACCTGGCCGATCCCCGGGCCCTGGCCGAGGGCTGCCGGGGGGTTGATTGGGTCATCGGCTGTGCGGCCATGGTCGGGGATTGGGGGAAGCTGGCGACGTTCCGCAAACTCAACGTGGACGCCCTCCGGCTCCTGCTCGATGCCGCGGCGGAGGCGCAGGTGTCCCGGTTCGTCCACGTCAGTTGCTGGGCGTTTACGAGGGACGGATCGATGGAACGACCGAGGAAACCCTCCCCGCCTTGAATTCGCTGGACGCCTATACTCGATCGAAGGCCGAAGCCGAGGTGCTGGCATTGTCGTATCTCGGCCAGGCCCCCAACCTATGGAGGTGAGGGATTCCCGTATGTGAACGAAGTGCTGGATCCAAGGCGAGGGCGGCCGGGCTGACCCTGCCGGTGGCCATCGTGCGACCCGGGTTCATCTACGGCGAGCGATCGGACCGTGTTGCCCAAGCTGATCGATGTCCTGAAGCGGGGCCGATTCTTCTATGTTCGGTAGCGGCGATCAGGTGCTCAACTGCATCTACGTCAAGAACCTGGCCCACGGTATCCTCCCTGGCGGCTGAATCGCCCGACGCGGTAGGGCCAAGTGTTTAACCTCACCGACGGTCGCAAGGTCAGCAAACGCGACTTCGTCAGCCGCGTCGCGGCGGCGCTAGGACAGCAAGATCCGGCCCGAAAGCTGCCCCTGGGCCTGGCCCGCTTCCTGGCGAATGTGATGCAGGGCGGGGCCAAGCTGCGGGGCGCCACGAGGCCTCCCCTCGTGAACAAGGCCCGGTACAAGTTCCTGGGCCTGAGCCAGGATTACTCGATCGAGAAGGCCCGGAGGATCCTCGGATACAACCCGCCTTACACCACCGAGCAGGGGCTCGACGCGGCCCTCGCGGACCTGCTCGGGAGGAAGGCCGATCGGGAGGAACCGGCCGTAGCGGGCGCCTGATTCGCACGGCCCCGTGGGTCACTCGTTCCAGGCCATCGTCCGGCCCCAACCGCGTCGGATCCATCGGGCCAGCAGTTCCGAACGGCCGTTGACCTGAAAGTGCCGGAAGATCCCCTTGGCGTATTCGTTGACGGTGTAGGGGCTCACCCCGAGTCGTGCGGCGATTTGCTTGTCTCCATCGCCTTCCAGGATGCAGGCGAGCACGCGCCGGTAACGAGGAGGGAGTTGGTTCGGGGAGGGCTCCGAGAAGCGGGCCAGGGCATTGCCGATCAGCGGCGCGAGTGCGGCATGGGCCTCTCGGACGAAGGCCAGGTCCCGTTCCCGAAAGTCGGGGCTGTCCTGGCCCCGGTGGAACTGCAGCACGGAGTGATGCTCCGGTGTGCCCGGAATCCTCAGAAAACAGAAGGCCGCATGGTCCGTGCCGATGGCCCGGCTGATCTGGGCGTCGGAGCTCGACTCCCATTCGCGGTCATGCAGGAAGGCGGTCCGGGATAGGCAGAGGCCTTCCTCGGCCAGGAGGCGTTCCAGGTAGGCGGAGACCGTCCGCACGCACTTCGACTCTTCGCGGAATTGCTGCACCATGGGAAGCCAGGAAGTCCGATCGAACCCGGCTTCCCAGCCCCAATCGGTGACGCCCAGGTCGTTCGGTTGCAGCGTCGAGCAGTGCGACATCTCGCCGAAATAACAGAGGTCGCCGGAGACCCACCGGCCCACTCGCTCCGCGAAATGCAAACGCCAGGCGTCGGGCGAATCGCCCAGGTCCCGGCATTCGCCCGCCAGGCGAACGATTGTCCGCCAATCCTGCATACGCAGTCGATTCGAAGAGGCCATGACCTACCCGAGGAAGGAAAGTGGCGACCGTCCTGATTTTAGGGGGTGTTCGTAGGTCACCCAAGACTCTACCTTTCAAAGGCATGGTCCGTCGGCGCGGATTCATAACCGAGAGCCCTCAATCCGACCGACGGAAAATGCGAGGCCCCGGCAGAGGGATGGTCTTTCCTGAAGGGTAGTGATCGGTAGATTTCGGGAAAGTGACCTTCGGGGGGGCGGGTATCTGAGGCCCGCCCCCCCGAGTTCATTGAGGGGAATCCTGGTACCAGAGCCGGTCTTCGCCATCACCACGACGGACCCAGAAGCCCGGCGTTCGGGATCGGTTAGGGCCCAAGGGACGAGGAATGTCGGATTCCAACGGCGATCCAGGGCCAAGGGATCGAGCCGGCCTCGGGCAGGGAGAGGCCGGGTTAGCTCACGACAGCCGATGGCCGGCCGCGGCGTAGGCGACCTGGTTGGCCAGGATGGCCGCGCTGGCATGGCCCGCTGTTCCCTTGCCCGGGGAAGTGGACGCGGCGGCCGAGGCATGCAGCGAGGCCGACTTGGTCGAGGCCTTGTCGGCGGTTCGCCAGCTACCGATCTGGGTGTAGATGGATTTGGTAATCCTCGTGGCGAAATTCAGGCTGTTCGACTTGCCCGAGCCGCCGACGTGAATCCCGTAGATCACCCGGGAGCCGTCCGACGTCTTGTACAGCCAGACCGGGCCGCCGCTCTGGCCGCCATAGGTAGTGATCTCCGATTGGGAGTAGCGGATCGCCCGGCCATCGCCGGAGAGACCGGCGATCTTGCCCGAGCTGTAGTATTCGGTCTTCCCGTTGTACCCGCCCGCCGCCGGGAAGCCGGCCGAGTTGAAGATGGTGCCCGGGGCAAACCGGCTGTTGTTATCGTCGTAGCCGTAGCTCATCCAGCCGACCTTGTCGCCCATCTTCCGGTCGAGCGTCAGCAGGCCGATATCATTGATGTCCGTGGCCGTCGAGCTGGGATTCTTCTTGTTGTAATTGATGAACGAGGTGTAGGTGCGCTCGTACGTCATGAAAGCGGAACCGTACGGGGCGCTACCTCCGGTCATCAACGGCGTGAACTTGATCGTCTTGGCCCAACCGCCATCCTTCGAACTGTAGGTGTTGTGGCCGGCGGTCAGGACGTGGTAGCTATCGACCAGGACGCCGCTGCCGTAGAACACCTTGTTGTTCGGATAGGTGATGGTGAGCTGGCCGATCGCCTTGAAGGGGAAGCCGGCGGTCGAGGTGATCGCGGTGAGCGAGAGCAGGGCCTTCGACTCGAGCCCTTCGATCTGCGGCGAGGCGGCCCGGGACTCGTGCCTGCGCCGTTGGGCGGGGGGGCTGAAAAGCGCGAAGCTTTGCACGAGTGCGGCAAGGCCGCGAAGGCTGCCCCGGGTCATGGTGGACCTCAAGAAGGAGGGGAATGGGCGAATTGTCGGGCCTTTTTCTCTCGATGCAAGGTGCCAAGAAATTATCGATCCCCGTTGGAGAACTGTCAAACCGGAGGCCCGGCGGGGCCAAAGGGTCGGGTTCATGCCGGCCCTAGCGACGAGGCCGGATGGCCACGGCTTGACGGCGGTTCCAAACCCCCCGGTTGCGACGCCTCGAAGGCCCTGGGCCGGGCCGTCGGGCCGAATCGGGCCGTCGGGGTCGAAGCGTTCGGCCGATAATCAGGCAAGGGATTCGACGCCGGGCCGCTTCGGGGCCCGCCGGTAGGCGTCCTCGCGAAGCAAGGACGGTACGGAATCTCGATTTTGCCGCCTTTTTTTCCCCCAGGGCCCCGCCGCGGCGCGGCCGTTTCCTACCGGCCCTAAGTGCGTTTCCGGCCGGGTTTCGGCAACTGCCAGCGGACCGTCACCCGCGGCCCCCGAGCGGCCATTGGCCGGCCGAACCCTCTTCCCCCGACTCGCGGGCGCTCGGTAAGTTCATCCCATCACGGGGATGCCGTAGACCGTCCCCCACGTCGCAGGAGCCTGGCTGATATGTCGCCATCGATCTCCCGGATCGCGCCCCGCGGTTGCCTCCTGGGCTGGCCATCGGCGATGCCTAGGCGCACCCCTGGAAGGCCTTAGCTCCCAGCAGGTCAAGCGCATTGGGCATGTCGAAGGCTACGTGGACGGCTCCTGGGGCGGGAAGCGGAAGCCCTTCCGCTGGCGGATGCCGGGCTGTACACGGGCGACACGGAGGCGATGGTCTTGGCCGATGTCATCCTCCGACGCGGCCAAATCGATCGCCATGCCGTAGCCGAGCAGTACGTCCGAATGGCCAGCCCTCGCGGCGAGTTCCTCGGCGCCCATCGGGCGGCCGGGAGGAGCTTCCGCCTGGTCGTGCAGGACCTGGAAAGGGGTGTCTCGCCGGAGGAGACCGGTCAGGATTCGGCCGGGATCGGCGCAGCCGTCCGCGTCCCGCCACTGGCAATCTACCACCATGCTCGCTCGGGCGATGGGGGGGCCGGGTCGCTGGATCGCGACGTTATCGCTGCCAGCCTGATGACCCACCGCGACTTCCGCAGCCTTGCCGGCGCGTTGGCCATCGCCGCCGCTTGCAAACGGCTCCTGGCCGCGGAGGACAGGTCCCCGAGCCTGCTCTTCCGGGTGGCGGGTGACTTGATCCGCTCCGAGGACACGCTGGGGGAACAGGGGCTCGACAAGTTGGTCGGCTACGGTCGATATCGCCGGAACCTCTCCAACGCAAATCGCCCGGGTCGATCGAATCCTCGATGAGCCTTCGCGAGCGGGCCTTCGCGGCCCCGACGAGGCCAATCGACAGCCCTGGTTCCCCGTCGGCCAACGATGGGTTTCCCGCCCGCCTGCATCCCCACCTGTTTGTACCTCCTCCTGACGACCGAGAGCTTCGAGGAGGCGATCCTGGAAGTCGTCAACCTGGGAGGGGATGCCGACAGTGCAGGGCCATCGTGGGTGCCTTGGCCGGCGCCCACTACGGGATCACCGGCATCCCCGCCCGATTACTCGAAGGGCTCAAGAACCGCGATGCCATCGAGCGGTACGCCCTGGCCCTGTCCGGCTGCCTTCCGGTCGAGGAATTGCCGGACCTGAACGAGGTC
Organism: Isosphaeraceae bacterium; assembly: GCA_046350035.1. Classification (GTDB taxonomy): domain Bacteria; phylum Planctomycetota; class Planctomycetia; order Isosphaerales; family Isosphaeraceae; genus CALLYK01. Next base: position 32,344 of record JAXMBD010000018.1, read on the forward strand.
GAAAGGCGATTGACCGAGGAGGAAGCGTCGTGCCGCGAGGTCCTTAAGGCCGAACGGCAGAGCGGGGGGGATCTGGGCGCGAATCGCCGCCTTTGATCGCCATCGGGCCCGCTTTCCTTCAAGGGATTCATCCGTTACACTACATCAGGCGGTAACCGGTTCGACCCGGCTCCCCGGGCTCGGGACGAGGGATGGTCTCACCCGGCGACGAGGAGGGCGGCGTCGCGATGACCCAGCGAATGAGCCGCGAGCGATTGGTCCGGCGATTGGCCGAGGCCGAGGGATATCTCGAACTGGAAATGCCCGAGAAGTCCCTGCAGATTCTCATGGGCCGCCCGGACTGGGGAACCCTCCAGTTCGAGGCCAACCTTTTGACCGGCGAAGCCTACCGTATTCAGGGGCACTATCGGGACGCGATCAAGCCGTTGGAGAAGGCGGCTGCTCTCCGCCCAGGCGACATCAACGCCGCGGTTGCCCTGGGCTGGTGCTACAAGCGTACCCATTGCCTGGCCCAGGCCATCGACGCGCTGGAGAGGGCCGAACGGGCCCATCCGGACGAACCGCTCCTCCACTACAATCTGGCATGCTACTGGTGCCTGGCAGGCGGATTCGATCGTTCGTTGACGGAATTGAACCTGGCCCTTGACCTGGATCCCGACCTTCGGGAGAGAATCGCCGCAGAAGCCGATTTTGACCGGCTCCGTGGTCATCCCGAATTCGATCGCTTGCTCTTGGGCCGGGCTCCCCTCGTTTGATCGAGGGGCAGATCGTCTGGCCTTAGCGCGTCCCCGAATTCGTAGAAACCCGGCCCAGACCCGGATCTGCCTTGGCCTTGGAGAAAGCTACCGGCTTGCCCAGGAGGCTCCGCCAGCGCTCCAATTGGGTCGGTGTGAGTACGGCGATCACGCGATCAATCGTTTCGGGGGCCGTGGGCGCCTCGGAGAGTAAACGTCGAATCCTGGTGGCCTGTTCCTCGCTGAGCCCTAACATTTCGGCCGACAGTGTTCGGGATAACGCCCAGGGGCCTTGCCACTGCAGATCGATCTGTCCCAGCCTCAATGCTTGCTCGCTATTGAGATTATCCCGAAGCCATCGGGTCTGAGCTTCATCAATCAGCCTCCGGCGGGCGATGGCCGCCGATTCGTTACCTTTGCCCCGGATTGCTTGGGCCTGGGCCCTCAGATCGGCCAGGGTCTTCCGGGCTGACTCGGTCTGCTCCGTACTCAAGCCCAACTCGGAACGGACCTCAGGCCGCGTCAGCAGGAGCATGGGAGCTACCTGATTACCCAGCATGGCGTCGGGCAGGACGATCTCTTCCGGCGAAACAGCTGGGGATTGGGCCAAAATCGGGCCCGATCCGATCGACAGCGTCAGGCCGATCGCCAGAAATTCAGGCTTGATCCGCGTCCATCCCTGGCGCATGCGTTCTCCCTCCATGAAGACGTTCCGCCCACCTTATCCCGGGTGGCTCGCCCTGAGAAGTCCAAGCTTTGAAAGTTCGATCCAAAAGAAACCCCGAGCACTTCTTCCTTCTACGAAGAAGCGCTCGGGGCCGTTGTCTGAGTCTCAAGGGCGGAAAAATCCCGGCCATCAGCCGTTGTTATTGTTACCCCCTCGATTGCCACGGCCCTGGCCACCGCCGGGACCGCCCTGACCACCTCCCGGACCGCCCTGGCCGCCTCCCGGACCGCCTCCCGGACCGCCCTGGCCGCCTCCCGGACCCCCTCGCCCGAAGTTCCAGCGTTCTGGGCCAGCTTCAGGATGTCGAAAGGCTTGCCCAGCAAGTTGTTGTACTTGTTCGTCTGATTCTTGTTCAGGACCTTACGGATGCGTTTGACTGCCTCCTCAAGGTTCTTGTCTTCCTGTTCGGTCAGCTTGGCCATCTGGGCACGGGCCTCGTTACGGGCGTTGTCGCGAGCGGCCCGCTCGGCGGCCCCGTCGTCGCTAGGTTGCTCCTGCCCCTTTGTCTGGATGGCTCCCTTCGTCTGGGCCGTCGCGGGGCCGCCGTTGCCGTTGCCGTTCTTGGCCTGAGCACCGCCGCGATTATTCCCCCCGGGGCCGCCCCGCTGGAACATGGAGCGGCGTTGCTCGTTGAGCTTCTGATCTTCTTGTTCCATCCATTGCTCGACGGCTTGCAGTTTCATGAACTGAGTCTCGTCGAGCATGAGGTATTCCTGAACCTCCTCATCATGGAGGATCGCGGTCGGGCCGACGATCTGGAGTTCAATCCCCTTCAGGCGGCGGACTTGGGCCTGGGTCAGGATCGACTTGACCTCGTCTTCGGCCTGCTGAGCCATCTGACGGGCTTGGTCGGCCATCTGCTGGAAGAATGCGGTTCGCTCTTCCTGGCTCATGTTCTGGAAGTTGGCGAACGGGTTGCCGCCGGCACCGGGGCCGCCACCGCCGGGACCACCCTGACCCCCGCCGCGATTCCCACGACCACCGCCCTGGCCCTGGCCACCGCCAGGCCCGCCCTGGTTGCCGCCTCCACCATTCTGGGCGAAGCCTCCCGGACCACCAAATCCGGCACCACCGGGCCCAGGCATGATGCCCTGGGCTCCGCCGGCGTTCCCCCGAGCGGCTCCGCCTCCGGGACCGCCTTGGCCTCCGCCAGGATTGCCCTGCCCACCGCCGGGACCGCCCTGGCCGCCCGGCATTTGGAACATCTGCCGCATGCGATTGCGGCCATTATCGGCGATTCCTTGCAACGCCTCTTTCTGCTTCTCCGTGAGCTTGATTTCCTTCTGCAGATCTTCGGAGGTGAGCAGCAGGGTGTAGATCCCCGCGAGCCCTCGCATACCCCCCATCATGCCACCGGGGCCACCTCTGCCACCGCCACGGTTACTTCCACCTCGGTCCATCATTCCGCGGAGCATTCGCAGGCGGGTTGCGTCATCCGGGCCTTGACGGGTCGGATCGGCGGCTTGGGCGTCCGCAGGTGCAGGAGCCGTCGCTTTCGGAGTCGTCGCCGATGCCGCCTTGGGGGCGGCATTTGAGGAATCCGGGACCTTGGCCGCCGCAGCACCTGGATCATTCTTCTTCGAGATGGAAGAGGCCGATGGCCTCGTCAGCGGCTTGGCGGGCGAAGTCGATGGGTCCTGGGCGGGCGCTGCGAGCGTCGCCGAGGCGAGCCCCACGGCACATCCGAGCGCGATGGGTAGGCCACGAGGCGGGAATTTCATCGAACAACTCCTCGGGATCGAGCGTAGCGATGGGTGAATTGAATCGGGAAGCCGCTCAATTCCATCGAGCAACCCGGAGCCACTTCGTTCCGAGCGCGCGACTTTTGGATGGGGTATTGACCTCGAAGAGCGCCAATCGTACAAAGCCCGTCCCTGGAATTCCACAATTCAACACGGTCGCCGCGCGATTGGCTATGGATGCGGGCATGATTGATCTTGATACCGCTGCCTCACGCGGGTGCAAATGCGGAAACGATGTCGGACGTCTCAGGGTTTACTAGCTGCCAGGTCGCAGCATCCAAAGGGCCAATCCCAGGAGAGCCCCAGCGGTGGATAGGTGGATGATCCATCGGTAAATTCGGAATCGGTCCGGGGGGTTTGCCCCATTCCTTCGGGGGGATAAGCGTCCCTCCAATTCTCTCAGGCCTCCCAGGCCCACAATTGACACCAGGAGGAGGATTAGGAATCCGAAACCCTGGTCTAGCCAGGACTTCCAGGGGATAGAGGGGAGTTTAGGCGCCCATCTCGACGGAAGCGTCAAGCCTTCCCGGGCTTCCCAAACTACCAGGCGCAGTTGAGCGTCAGCAGATCTCCCACCTTGACGCGCAACGACGTGCAATTGGACCGGCTCGGCGGTCCCTGTCTTGGCAACGCCTTCGATGCGTCCGGTCTCGGGGTCGAGTGCAAGCCCCTCCGGGATCGAACCCTCGATCGACCAGGAGACGGGTCCGGTTGCCCCTTCCACTGCCAGGGCGAGCTGATAAGGCCGGCCCGCGATGGCCTCGGGAAGCTCCTCCGGGGTGGCGATCGTCAGCGAGGAAGAGGGCGACACGGCCGGGTCGTGGTCCCTCGAAGGAACCATATCGACCGCCTTGGGCAGGAGCGCCATGATGACCATGACCATCAGCAGGATGAAGAGCAAGGCTCCGGTCAACTTCGTGACGACCACGGCCACGAAGGAATCCTCCCCCGACCCGCCGAATTCGTGTACCCCCCCGCCCCGGCGAATTCGACGCATGGCCTCTCCTCCTGGTCGCCCCTATTTGCCCTGACCGCGAATGAATCAGGCCGCTTCCTGATCCCCCGATCGGACGACCGGGTAGCCGCCGGGAATCAACTTTTTGACGATGTTGCGGTAGAGCGCATTCCCTTGTTCCATACTGACTTGCAGAAGCTCAAGGGCGTCCTTCAGGTTGACCAGGGTGCGGGCCAGTTGCTCCTGGTTGGCCCGGTTCGATTTCTCATAGGCCGCCGCCCATTGTTCGCCCAGCGATTCGGTGGCAACGCACGACCGCTCGACCGCTCGCCGAATCAGTTCGAGCTGGGGATCGGGCTCGCGAGGGGCGATGAGGGCAGCTTCGATCCGGGTCATCGAGGCCAGGCCACGGCGGGCGATGTCATCCAGTTCATCGACAAGGCTGGACAGCTCGGCGAGGTCCTCGCCGGCCCGGCTAATGGACGAGGCGCCCCGCTCGATGGCCGCCACCGCCACGGGGAGGCGATCCACCGCCTCGGCGAATCGGTCGACGTGCGGCCCGAGGCCTTCACCCAGTCGCACGGCGACTTTCTCGAGCGCCTCGGTGGTCCTGGAAGCAAAGGCGGCCATTTCGTCCCGCAGGGTTGCGGTTTCCCCCGGGGAAGTCGAGATTTCTGGCCCAGCGGCCAGCCTCGGGAATGCGTGCTCGACGATCCAGCGGTCGATTCTCGCCAGGACATCCTCGGCCCGTCGGTAAATCAGTGTCTGGACCAGCATCAGCGAGGCGCTCAGGAACAGGGCCAGGAGCGTGCTATCGAAGGCAACCTGGAGCGAGGACGTGACGTTCGTCAGGTTCCCCAGGAAGCCGTCGAGCTCCTTGACCATGGGCAAGACCTTGCTGATGTTCATCAGGGCCTTGCTGATCCCTTCCACGGTCCCGATGAAACCAATCACCGGCAGGAGGTACAAGATGTATCGGGTGAGCACGAATCGGCCGGCCGTGTGCTCCTGATCCAGGGCCGACGCTTCCCGGTTCAGTTCGACGAGCTGACCGATGGCGGTAGAATCGCCGGTTGCGGCGAGCTGCCGTACCCGAGAGGCCAGGAGGCGGCGATCGTCCGCCGGGATGGTCGAGGGATCTTCCAGCCAGCCGGTCGCCTGCCGGAACGCCGTCTCTTCGCGTCGGCTTCGGATCAGCTCCATGCCGAGGAAGACCGAGGCGAGCCAGTAGATGCCCGTCCCCAAGAATTGTTCCCAGCCCCGTTCGAACATAAGGGTAGGGTTGAACACCATCAACCCGGCCGGGAAGACCACGGCGAGGATGAGAAGCCCCTGGATCGCCCGATAGCCGAGCCACGGTTCACGGGAACGGGCCGTCCTGCCAGCCATGCAATCCTCCTCGCGGTGGCGGTTCTGGCCACTGCGACCGCAGATTCGAACCTTCGGGTACGTCTCTTTCCCCACAATCGGTATCACCCAACCTCGACTTGAGCCCCCAACTTCGGAAGCCTCCCCTGCTCAGCAGAGCGGCGGCGAGTAGGCGCGGGTCACATCTCCGAAGATATTGGGAGGTAAGGCCACGGGAGGCAGAGATGAGCGAACCTCGGGATCAGGCCGAGACCGACGAGTCCCGCGATCTCCTCTCGCGTGCCGGGGACGGCGACGGCGAGGCCATGGATCGCCTTTTCTCCAGGCATCGTGATGCTTTGCGCCGGGTAGTCTCGCGCCGGCTCGACGCCGGCCTCAGGGCCCGGATCGATCCATCGGACGTGGTCCAGGAGGCACAGATTGAGGCATTTCGTAGGTTGCCCGAGTACCTCGGACGCCGGCCCATGCCGTTCCGTCACTGGCTCCTCAGGACGACGGTGGAGCGGCTCCTGAAGCTCCGTCGACACGCGTCGGCCGCACGCCGCGATATTGGCCGCGAACGGTCCCTCCATGACGGATCGTCCACGCCGAGGACAGGCGAAGCTCTTGCGGACGCCCTGCCGACGCCGAGCCAGCAGGTCGCGGCCCGTGACCTGGAGGTACGGCTCCACGGTTGGCTCGAACGCCTAGGCGAGGTCGATCGGGAGATCCTGAGCCTTCGGGCTTTCGATGGGTTGACCCATGAAGAGGCGGCGCAGCGGCTGGGGATTGAGCCGGCCGCCGCCCGGAAACGCTACGGGAGGGCCTTGCTCAAGTTGCGGGCCATGATGGTCGCCGAGGGAGTCACGGAGTCGATCCCATGAATCAGTCCCGCCCGGACGATTCCCAGATCGAGGTCCAGGTAGCACGCGTGGCCGACGAGTATCTCGACCTACTGGCACGCGGGGAGCGGCCCGAGCCCGAGGAGTTTGCCGACCGCTATCCGGAACTGGTGGATGTCCTCCACGAGGTCTTGCCGGCCTTGAGGATGATCCACGCGCTGGCCCCGACGATTGATCCCCGGATGCGTACGCTTCCCGTCGCCGAAAATCCCATGCTGGGCGAATTCCGCCTGATCCGCGAGATCGGCCGGGGGGGCATGGGGGTCGTCTACGAGGCCGAGCAGTCCTCGCTCGGCCGCCGGGTCGCCCTGAAGGTCTTGCCATACGTCGCGGCCGCCAGTCGGTCGCTGGCAAGGTTTCGGGTCGAGACCCAGGTTGCCTCGATGCTCCAGCATCCCCATATCGTGCCCGTCTATGCCGTGGGCTGCGACCAGGGCGTTCATTACTACGCAATGCAGCGGATCGTGGGCCAGTCGCTCGCGGAGGCCCTCCGACATCGTCACGGGAATGGAACGGTAGGTCCCCGAGGGATCGACCCCAGGCTTGCCGCCGATCTCGCCCTGCAGGCGGCCGAGGCGCTGGATTATGCCCACGAGAACGGCGTCCTGCATCGGGACGTGAAGCCGGGCAACTTGCTGGTGGACGATCGAGGGCACTTGTGGGTCACCGATTTCGGCCTGGCCCGGGCGCCGGGTTCGGCCGACCTGACGCTTACCGGCGACCTGCTGGGCACGGTCCGTTACATGAGCCCGGAGCAACTCAGCGGCAACCGGCCCATCGACTCCCGGAGCGATCTGCACGCCCTGGGGATCACCCTGTACGAGTTGGTGACCGGCCGACCGGCATTCGACGCGGTCGACCGGCACGAGTTGATCCGCCAGGTCGTGGAGGTCGAACCGCCCCTTCCAAGGCGGATCTGCCCGGGGATCCCCCGGGACCTGGAGACGATCATCCTGCACGCCATAGCCAAGGATCCGGCGCATCGATACCCGACCGCCCGTGCCCTCGCGGAAGATCTCCGCCGATTCCTATCCGATCGGCCGATCCTGGCCGTCCGACCAGGTCTGCTGGAGCGGGCGAACCGTTGGGGGCGACGTCGTAAGGCGCTGGTGGCCACCGCCGCCCTTCTGCTCGCCATCGCCTCCGTCGTTTCCTCGGCCTTTGCCGCCCGCCTCTGGGCGGAACAGACCAAGACCCGGGCGGCGCTGGAGGTGGCACAGACGGCCCGTTTCCGGGAGCGCGAGGCCTTGAAATTCACCTTCGAGGCGTCCGACCAGATCGCCAGCAATGCGATGCAACGGTTGTTGAGACCCGATCCCGTCCACGGCGAGGAGGAGTATTTCTGCCGCCGGGCCCTGGCTTATTACGAAAAACTGGCCAACCGCTACCACGGCGATGAAGAAATGGCATCGATCGTCGCGGTGGCGCAGCACAAGATCGCGTTCCTGCGGATGATCCTCCGCGATCCCGAGGCCGAGGCGGCTTTTCGGCGCTCACTGGCCCTCTACGATCAACTCCTCATGAACGTCCCCGGCGACTATGAACTGGCGATCGCGCGGGTCGATCTCTTGCGCGATATGACCTATTTCTACCAAACCAGCCGTCGTTATCCGGAAGCGATCGCGTGCAGTCGGGATCGGCTCAAGGAGCAGAGGCGGTTGGTATACGGGCCGGATGCCCTACGCTACCTCATTTTCGCCGAATTTGGCTTCGTTCGGCTGCTCTACAAAGAGAGCAGTATCGCCGAGGCCGAGCAGGCGCTCCGCCAGCTTTCCGCCGACCTGGCCGACCTCCGGGAACAGATCCCCGGGGATCCCCTACCCTTGAACAACTGGGCGTGGCTGCTGCTCACGGTCTTGCACAACCCCTCCCCCTCGGATATGCGGGAGGCCCTGGAGTGCGCGGAATCCGCGGTCCAGATCGCCCCCGAACGCTGGCATTTCTGGAACACCCTGGGCGTTGCCCGTTATCGATCCGGCCTCTGGAACGACGCGATCGCAGCCTTCGAGCAATCGATGACTCGGAATGCCGGGGGTAGCCCTTATGATTGGCTTTTCCTCGCCATGTGCCACCAACGGTTGGGTCGCCCCGGCGCGGCACTCCAGTGGTTTGAGAAGGCGAAGGAATGGACCCCGCCGGACCCCGACGCGGCGTTGGAACTCTCGCAATTCCGCGAGGAGGCCGCCGAGATCCTCGGGTTGGGTCGTATGACCCGCGGCTAACAATTACTCGGGATGGTCGTGATCCCCGTTCTCCGGCCGGATCCGCAGCCGGCGGAATTCGACCCGATCATTGTGACTCTGCAGGCCGACCCGGCCAAAGGTCCTTTGCAGGCCCGGGTGCTCGACTTCGAGATCGGGATGACGGTCGATCCGATCCTCCACGACGACCCGCCCATTCAGGACCACCGACACGCGCTTGCCGAGGGCACGGATTTCCATCGTATTCCATTCGCCGGGAGGCCGGGGCCGGCCGGGCTCGGGGGCTGCGACGTGGTAAATGGCCCCAGTCCTCTGCCAGGGTTGGATATCCTTGTGTCGAGGGTGTGATTCGTCCAGGATTTGGATCTCCATGCCCGTGCGGGAGATGTGCGAATTATCCGCCGGGGCGCGGAGATAGACGCCCGAATTGCTCCCCGACGTGAGCCGGAACTCCAGGCGCAGGACGAAATCCGCGTAATCGCGTCTCGTGGCCAGCCAGCCGCCTCCCTGTCCTTCGCAGACGAGCAGGCCATCCTCGACCTTCCAGGTATCGGGCTTGCCGCCGATCACCTGCCAGCCGTCGAGCGACTGGCCATCGAATAGCGGTGAAAATCCCGGTTCCTCCTCGACGAGGACGCCGAACGCCAGGCAGCAGGCGAGCCAGGGGAGCATGAACCGAATCCTCGGGGTTCGTTATCCATGGGGCTTCCCTTCCATTCCTGCCGCGCGGGACCTTCCTCCGCAAGCGGTCTTAACGCCGGGCGCGGAGGCGGGCCACCATCAAGCTAAGCCTGGGGATGGTCAAGCCGCCCACCACTCGGAATACCATGATCGATCCATCGGCCATGAATACGCTCACCTGGTAAGTCCGGCCACTCTCGCGGCGGGCCGGTTGAAAATAAAGGTCGTACGTTCTCGAAGTTGGGTTTCCCAGGACGGCCAAGCGGGGGAGGCCGCTCTTGCCGTCGGAGCGCCAACGTGTCCCGTTGGCGCCGAGGGCTCGCAACTCGAAACGGGCGACCACGCCGGTCAAGTTCGTGAGGCGAATGTGCGCATCGACCTGGCCGTCGCCGGAAAGCTTGGGCGAAGGCCCGACCAGATCCCTGCCGTCTTGGCCCATCCAGGTCGCCGATATCAGTGGAGGGCGCGGCAGCACTGAAGGAGCCGGGGTGCGGTCGATGGTGAGCCACGATTCCGGGCCCGCGTTACCGGCGAGGTCGATTGCCCGAACCGCAACCCGAAAGACCCCCGATCCCAGGTCGGGGACCGTGAAGTTCGTTGAGTTTGCCAGGTCCACGAGATTACCCCGGCCTTCGACCCAATATTGATAGCCCGAGGCACCGACGACCGTCCCGAATACCACGCTCGATCCGTTCAGCGCCAGGCCCGAAACCGCGGGCGGCCCGGCGGTCCGAAGCAGGAATCGGATCGAGGCATCGGGGCCTCGGATCCCCCCCTCGGTCACCGACCGCACATGGATCGTGACGAATCCATCCGTCAGGTCCGCGGGACGGATCGTCAGGGCATTGACCGGGAGGTAACGGGCCTGGTCTTCGACACGGTACTCAAATGAAACCGCGCCTGTCGCGGGTTGAATTCGGATGGTCGGATCGTTGGTGATCCCGTCCGAGCTGCTCGGCCCGGTGTCGTTGACCAGGGAAAGCCCTGGCGGAGATGGAAGGATCGGGAAGGGGACCGGCGCCGGCAAGGGAACGATGAGCGGGATGTCGATCGAACGGATCGCCTGACCGCCGATCGTCGCGGCCCCGATGTGGATCATCAGGACATCGCTCCCACCGCTCGCCGAGGCCAGGCGATTCCCGGCCAGTTCGAGTTGGACCTCGCCGGCGTCGAGTGCGGAATCATCGCCGAAGTTCATCAGGCGGCGGAGATTCGATCCGGGTTCGATGACGAAGGAATTGTCGCGGAAAGAGGCCGAGACATAGGTCCGGCCGGAGGCCATCCTCGTGCCCGAAAGTCGATTGACACCCAGCACACCGGCGCGGGCGTTGTCCTGGAAGGTGTTTCCGACGATGGAGAGCCCCAGGGCCGGCGCCTCGGACCAACCCCATCGGACGGGCGATTCAGTCGGCGCCGCGGTGATCTGGAACGGAGCGCCGCCGAGGAGCTTATTCCCCGTCACGACGACGCCGAACAAGTTCCCGCCCAAAACCAGGTCGCACGCCGCCGATCCCCCCCGGCAATCGATGGTGTTGTTATCGAAGGTTGTCCCGATGAACCCGGTCGCGATCGAGACGGCCGAGGTACCGGAGGGCAGCGGGGCATCCAGGAGGACGGTGGTCGGGTCGAGCACCATCAAGATCCGCCGATACTGACCGGAACCGGGGCCGTCGAGCACGGCCATCGCGTCGCCGGATTGCGGATGGGCCGCTTGCGGCTCGAAAATCCGAACGACGCGGCCGTCGCCGGATACCGAGGCGACCGATCCTTCGTACGCTATGCGATACGACTCGGTCAGGACGACCTCGGCCGCGTTCATGTCGGGGATCGTGTCGCCGTCCTTCGGTCCGATTCCGACGGACGAATTGCCGCGGATCGTGTCGTTATAGCCGCCGACCGTCAGCACCAGGAACCGCCAGGTCTTGCCCGAGCCGGCGATCGGCTGGGCCAGGTTGTTCGACAGCACCAGATCGTGGGTCGCATGCCCGATGAAAACGCCGAAACTATAGGTTCCCGGCATGGTCCCCTGGGATGTGTTGTGCGTGATCGTCCACGGTCCGTAGAGGAATTCGACGGGACCGCCTTGCAGGATGTTGCCCTTGATCGTACCGCCCTCACCGCCGGCGAGGCGGATCAAGTCGATCGCTTCCTGCCAGGTTGCGCCCGACGGGTCGGCGGGCGGCCCTTGCAGGTCGAGGGACTGCAGGGTGATGCCAACCATCGGGGAGGTCGCGGGCGGATCGAGATTGTCCCGGAGCCCGATCACGGCCGGACCGTAGTTCACCGACGAATTCCAGCGGATCGGACCATCGAAGCGGACCGAGAAGCCCTCGAGGGACGTATTCCCCGCCAGGATCTTGATCGCAGCCGTCCAGGGCGCAGCCATGGCCGGCTGGCGGAAGAGGAGGACGGCGCCCGGATCGGCCGAGATCGCCACCGCACGGGTCAGGACCAGGGGCGAAGAGAGCGCGTAGTTTCCGGCCGTCAGGTGGACGTGGCCATATTGATTGGCCATGGTCGACAGGTCGTCCCCGGGATGGGCGACGGTCGACGTTGAAATCGGCGAAGGTGCCCTCAGGGCAGGATCGGCGAACCCGCCGCTCACGGAGTCCAACCAGGTGGATCCGTCGTCGAGCAGGAGTCGGAGGGTCATCGATGATCCGGATTCATCCCGGACCGGGTCGAAGAACAGGTCGGCCGAGGTCGATCCGTTGGGGCGGGCCAGATCCAGCCCCCTCGCGTAGGCGTCGGTGTAGAAGGAGTCGGACGTCGACCCTTTCCAGGCCCAGGAATACCCGGCGAGGTCTCCCAGCGAGGCCGAAGAGATCGCCCTCCCCGTGGGAAGGCCGTCGATGCGGAGATGGACGTCGCCCCGCCGGCTGCCCTGGCCGTCCTGACCGAGCCATGTCGACCGGATTGCCCCCCAGGTCAAGGCCGGCAAGCTGGCCGAATTGTCGATGGGCAGCCCGGGATCGACCGCGCCCGCCCGGACGACGACGGTGTCGGTCGAATTGTCGGAATAGCCGACCCGGATGCTCAAAGGCACATCCTCCGGATTACGATCGAATCCCATCGAAACCAGGGCCGAGGTTCCGTCAAAGCTGGCATCGACCTCCCAGGCACCGGAGTTGTCCGGGCCCCAGGACCATCGTTCGCCTCCCGGTTCGGTGATGGTGATCGTCCGGACGGATGCGATGACGCTCAGGTTCGACAGCGAGATCCTTGCATCGGCGAATCCGTCCGGCCCCACGGCGTTACGGGGTCCGACGCGGTCGGTACCCTGCTGGCCCAACCAGGCCGCTTGAATTCGGGCCGAGTCGAGTCGGAGGTTGCCATCGACGGGACCTCCGGTCAGCCAGACGGTAGTCGTTGGCGACTCGCCCTGAGACAGGTCGATCTGATAGGGCCGCCCCGGATCGGTCTGGTACGGGTTGAAATAGAGGTCCACCTGATCGGCGGCCGGCCCGGGCCGGACCACGACCAGGTCGGCCCCTCTGCCGTCGGACCTCCAAAGGCCCCCTCCCAACGGCTGAATATCCACGAAGCCGAGCGGTGTCCCCGGATCCAACCCCGAGACGCGGATGTGGATATCGGCGAGGCCGTCGGACACGGGCGACGACCGGCCCGCAAAGTCGGAGCCATCCTGGCCCAGCCATGTCGCCCCCAGGCTGAGCAGGGCGCGCGGTTCCAGCGGCTCGGCGCGGGGGATCCTCCCCGGCCGCCTCGTTCGAGGGGGTCGTCTCATGGTGGGTGCCGTGTGGTGCGGGTGGGTTCCGTCGCCAGTCCGCGACGTACCGTTCGGTATGCCTGCGAGAAGCGTAGGTTACACTTCCGCAGGCCGGCGGCCGCGAGGCTTCGCCGTCACGAATCCACACCCCCACAACTCTGTCGGATGTTGTATCTGTGCGAGTTACGTGTTGGCGGGGGGGGCGGCTTCCCCTGGCGTGAGGAGGGCCTTGCGGGCCAGTCGGGCCACGGTCGGGGCGTCGGCTATCCCCTCGAATCTGCAGTAAGCGATGGTTATTCCCTCGCCTGCGTCGGCGTCGTGGGCGAAGAAGACGACGTGGCCGAGGCCTTCACCCGCCTCGACAGCCTCGACCTGGGCCAGTTCGGGCGGCCCGATTCGGGTCTCGACGAACTCGCCGCCGAATACCCTCGGCTTGCGGATCGCGGCGGACACCGGGGTAATCCGATACTCGGTGCGGGCCGCTCGATGCCGCGCCCGCCTGGGCGAATCGATTAGGGCGATCCCCAGGCCGATGATCGGCAGTCCGAAGATGAAGAACCAGCGAACGATCTCGGTGGCCACCATGATCGTGAACCCGGTGCCGCTGAGGATGAAAAGGCCGCCGATCGGGATCAGCACTCGGGCCGATCGGGCGGCGAATTCGGGGTCAGGGCGGCCGGTCCAGAGGGCGTCGTCGTCGATCGGGGTGGCCCGGGCACCCTCAGTCATGGGAGTCTTCGTCATCTGTATGGTGGCCCTCGGCCGTCGGGGGCCCCTCCAGGGTCAGGCCGGCGTCGGCCAGAGATTCGGGACGGATTTCCAGGAACCGGCCGAGGAGCATGTCCCGTCCCCAATCTTCATTCTCGATCGCATCCAGCGGCGGCAAATCGACGAGGCCAAAGCGGCCAACCAGGAGGTCGTATGCCTCGGCCACGCCGAGTTCGAAGATCGGTTTCAGCTCCACGGCCGGGACTCCGGAACGGTCAGCACCACTGGCGCCAATCTCCATTGGCCATCAGGCCGGCGGATCCATACGAATCCCGAGGGGGGCGAGCCATGTGTCTTCGGATTGTATGGCGAGTGATCGTAATCCGGCCTCGATTCCTGGGCCCTCACCGCCTCAAGTTCCTGACCGGCCGCGAAATAGACGAAGAGCGCCAGGAGGGTGTTCATCCACGATCCATGCCCCAGGAGGGGCAGGGACCATATGCCGAACGCAACCGCCAGGACCTGCCCGGTGTAGGCGGCGATCTCGGTGGCCCGGAGCCTTCCCAACCAGCCGGCGAGCATCGCCCGAAGCACTCGGCCGCCGTCCATGGGAAAGGCTGGTATCAGGTTGAACACGGCCAGGCCCCCATTGATAAGCATCAGGCCGATCCAGAACGATCCGAATGGGGCTTCCCTCGGAAACACCTGCCCTCCCGAGAGGATCAGGGCGGCCGCCAAGCCCAGGGCGATCGCCACGTTTACCGCCGGGCCGGCCAGGGCTATGGCCAGTTCCGGGCCAGGCTTGCGGGGCATCCTCTCCAGGCGGGCTACGCCCCCAATCGGGTAGAGCGTGATATCGCGAGTCGGGATGCCGAACTGGCGGGCCATCAGGGCATGCCCGAACTCATGGAGGAGCACGCAAGCGAAGGCGGCCGAGAGCAGTAACACCCCAGGCCCGTTGGTGCCGAACACCAGGATCATGAGCAACAAGGTTGGGTGCAAGTAGACATCAATGCCGGCGAGCCGGCCCAGCTTCCACGACCAGATCATGGAGGATTCCGTCCTTTCCTTCGAGTCCCTCCCCATCCTTCGTTCCGGGGATCACCGATGTTCATCCGCGGCCCGCCGAACGCCTCCCATTGTAGCGGAAAGTTCCTTGCCGGGCGGAGTCACGCGGTGCGTAAGGGGCCAAGTCAGCCGTAGTCGGGCAAATCGGTGACAAGAACCGAAATATCCAGATGGATATCGATTTTGATAAGCCGTTGTTCCCCAAAAGATTGTTCGGTCGGCATCGCGACAGGTGGCGGACCATCGGCGAGTTCGGGCCCATTCCGATATCCAGGACTTGGGACCGCCGGAAAATCCCGAACAACCCGTGCAGTTGCCCCCCGGCCACCGACGCAAGGGCCTCAAGAGTCTTCGACTTATGACCGATTCAAGGGGGTGAATATTCCAGGGATGCGGGGAGGATTCCCGTCGTGGCATGTCCTGTCAGGATGACCCTGGTTCTGTCCGTAGCCTCCGTGGCAATTTTTGCAGCGATGCCTTGCCGCGCGGAGGAGCCCAGGGTGGCCGGCGCCTCCGCCGATATCTGCCATAAGGTGACGCTTCATCAGAAGTTATGCACTGTACGTGATGTCTTGCAGGCGACAAGCCACGACATGCTCACTCATCCGCTCCGCACTGCCAGGATCTGCGGGGTCCGGGCGTCGGAGAAACTGGGCGTAAGGCTCTGCCAACTCGGCCCCGATTCGATCCCGGTCGCCCCGCCGGCCCCATCGTTCGCGGAGGTCGGCGGACCACCGACGGTCGCGAGGATAACGACCCTGATTGACGGCTCCGAGGGGTTTGATGCACTCTTCCGCACGATTGCCTCGGCGAGTTCTAGGATCGACCTGATGATCTTCGGTTGGGATGATGACGAGACCGGCCGTGCAGTCGCCTCCGCGCTCATCGAGCGTGCGAGGGCCGGTGTGTCGGTCCGCCTCCTGGTCGATCGGGGCGGCTTCGTACTAGGCCAGGGGAACGCCGAGGCGGTCAGGGGATCTCGATCGTTCCTGCACGCGCTCAGGGCCGAACCCAGGATCCTGGTGATCGAGGCGCCAAACAGCCTGGCGAGGTTCGACCATCGCAAGGCCCTAATCGTCGACGACCAGATCGCCTGGTCGGGCGGTATGATCCTGGTCGACGGCGAGCGGAACTTCTGGCATGACCTTGCGTTCCTGGTCGAGGGGCCGATCGTCGCCCAGTATGCCAACCTCTTCGAAGAACGCTGGACGGACCTTGGGGGCGAATCCAGCCCCCGATTCCCGACGGCGTACGATCCCCGGATCGACTACAACTCGGTTGTCCGGATGGTCCGCACGGACGACAACCACCGATGCCTCAAGGACTCCCTGTATGGGGCGATTGATGCCGCCAGAAGCCGCATCATCCTGGAGAACCCCTATTTCAGCGATCCGATCCTCGTGGACAAGTTGCTGGCGGCCCGGGCCAGGGGCGTGGACGTCCGAGCGGTGGTCACGGTCGAAGGGAATATGCCGGGCCAGAACGTCCTGTCGGCGAGGTCGGCGAATCGATTGCTGGCAGGGGGTGTTTCGGTCTACCTTTACCCGGGGATGACCCACGTCAAGGCGATGACCGTCGACGGGATCTGGTCCTACATCGGCACAGGGAATTTCGATGAACTGTCGCTGAGGAACAACCGGGAGGTCGGCCTGACGGTTCAGGGGGACGGATTTGCCAGCATCCTCGAAGCGCGCCTGTTCCTCCCCGACCAGGCCAGATCCCGGCCGATGCGTCAACCCCTGGCCATGCCGACCGGTTGGAGGCTCGTAGAACTGCTCGAACTCTGGCATTGAGGGGCTTCTCCACCCCTCAAACGGCCGAAGGCTCGAGCCGTCGGACTTGAGCCGCAAACCGAGGTCGATTGCCGGCCAGTGTTGCCTGGGGTTGACGTCCCACCCGGCGCGGTTAATCTCGGACCGTCGCCGATCGGATGGCGATGATCCGCCACGCACGCCGCGGTTTGAAAGGGATTTCAGATGCGCCGATTGGCTTGCTGGGTTGCCATGCTGGGCGGCCTGGCCCTGTTCACCCTAGGCGGTTTCCGAGTGATCCTGGCCTTCTACCGGCCGATTTCCGAGCAGGCCTCCTGCCTGAAAGAGATCGAGCCGGCTCTCCGGGGTGGTATCCGCTGCGAGTTGCTGGCCTCAGGGATCACCGTTCGGCAACGCTTCCGGGCGCATCATGACCAGTTGACCGCAATCCGCGTCCAGACCCAGGCGCATTTACGTCCTCTCGATCCCGGAGATTGCTCCTGGGCCCTCTCGAGGATTCGACCCGATGGTTCCGCGCGCGAAATTCGCCGGGGGACATGGAAGACCGCCGAGTCGCCAGATCATGGTTTCGTCACCCTGGGATTTGAGCCGATCCCGGAGAGCCAGGGCCACACCTTCGAATTGAGGCTCTGGTCCGGTGCGCCGGCCGGGCACGCCGCAGGCGTGATGATGTGCAGGCTCGACCGCCCCGGCAGTACGCTGGTGACGACCGCCAAGCGAACAGGCGAAGGGCCGCCCGCGAGCCGGATCGAGGATGATGTAGCCCTCAACATGGTCTTCCTTTACCGGCTCCCATCCTCCTAAGGCCGAGGCGAGGCGCTCGATGAAATCGAACTCGATTCAAGGGGAGATGCGTGCCATCGCGTCGGGCTACGCCTTCCCGTTTCTTGCGGCCTGGTCGTTCGTCTTCCTTGTCATCTTCCTCCGTTCGCCCGACGCCTATCTGAATCCGTTCCTCTATGCCGAAGATGGGATCGTCTACACGCTCCGCCTGTCCCGGGACGGCCTGCTGACAACGCTCCTTGAAGCGAGGCCCGACTACTATGTCTTCGGCAACATCTTGCTCCAGTGGCTCGGGATGCAACTTGGCGAGGTCTTCCGGGGAGGTAATCTGATCGAATTGCCGAGGGTCCTTGCGATCCTCTCTTACGGTTTCTTCGCCGGTGTCGCGGCCCTGCCAATGCTATTGCTCCGCGGTCGGGTACCGATGCCGGTGCTGGCATTGCTGGTGCTGGTTTCCGCATTCGTCCCCTTGAACGAGGAAGACGGGGAAATCCTGGGACGGATCTCGAACATCGGCCAGGTCGGGCTCTACGTCGCATTGTTGCTGGTGATTCATCGAAACTTCGCGGCGAAGGAAGGACAATCCTGTTGGCCAGCGGATCTGGGCCTATTCGCCTGCGCCTCGACCAACCCGATTGTCCTGGCGCTCCTGCCAGCGACGGTGATCCCCTACCTGGGTTCGATCCGCCGCCGGGAGCCGTGGAACCGGGCCCGCATCCTGTCGATTGCCCCGTTGGCGGCACTGGCCCTGGCATGCATGCCGCTGGCGATGAAGGTGGCGGCGAGCCATCAGCGGCTGGATGCGGCGCCGGTTAAGGTCGGCTTCCGAAGGATGGTTGAGCTAACCATCTCGAAGAACATCCTCTACCCGCTTACCCATCCGTTCTACCGCCACCTGAATACCTCCTGGGATCTGGCGATCCTCGCCGCCCTCGTGGCAGGAATATTACTGCTCGGCCGCAAGCGGAACGCGCAGGTCTACTTGCTGGGCGGATTCACGCTGGCGATCGCATCGGCAGTCCTGGCGAAGTCTCGTCTTGATCTGCTTCGTTGGTGCGGGCACCACAGCGACCCGTACCCGATCCGCTACTTCCTGGGTCAGAATTTGATCAGCCTCCTGATCCTGGTCGTGCTCGGCTGGGACATGGCGAGTTCGCCGAGGCTGCCGAAGTGGGCCAAGGCCTTGCTGCTACTCCTGGTCCCGCTTGCCCTCTCGGATGTCACCAGGCAGGCCAGCTTCGGCCATCCCCCCCGCGCCTTTGGATTCGCCGACCGTGGCACACTCGCCGATCAGGTGGCGAGGTCTGTCGAAGCCGGCCTATTCACCGACGCGTCCGGGGAGCCCAACCCGGGCGGCGATTATATCGAGATTCGCACCAATCCCGAAGTCCCCCCGCCCGAAGGGTGGCGATTCCTCCTGCCGCGCGACCTCGTCGTGCGATCGACCCTGCTGATGCGGGGCGATCCTCGATTTAAAGGGGCGATCGCCGCGCTCGAAGCCGGCGACGCCCCCTCCGATCGCGTCGCTCGACATCCCTCGCCTCGGCTTGAGTGAGCGGGCCATGTCTGGCAGGCGGCACGCCTTTTGCATGGACATTGCTGCCTTCAGGGGTTACCCTGGCCGGTGCGGCGGATCTTTCCGCCTGTCCGAAACGGCCGGTGCGGGCCGTGTGACTTGGGAATTTTCCATGCAACAGATCCCGGGGATTCGCAAGATTGCGTTCGTGGGCGACTACCTCCCGAGGAAATGCGGGATTGCCACTTTCACCCACGACATGTACACCTCGATCGCCGGCGAGTACCCCGACAGCGAGTGCTTCGTCGTCCCGGTGAATGACCGCCGAGAAGGGTACGAATACCCTCCGGAGGTTCGCTTCGAGATCGACGAGCAGGATCAAGATAGTTACCTTCGGGCGGCCGACTTCCTCAACTTCGCCAACCCCGACGTCGTCTGCTTGCAGCACGAGTTCGGCATCTACGGTGGGCGGGCCGGCAGTCATGTCCTGAGCATGCTTCGGATGCTGAGGATGCCGGTGGTCACCACGCTGCACACGGTCCTGAAGGACCCCGACCCCGACCAGCGTCGCGTGCTCCGAGAACTGGCCGGCCTGTCGGCGCGGATCGTTGTGATGAGCGAGCGGGGACACGCGTTCCTGCGCGAGGTCTACCAGATCCCCGATTACAAAATCGACATCATCCCGCACGGCATCCCCGACATGCCGTTCGTCGACCCGAGCTTCTACAAGGACCAGTTCGGCGTCGAGGGGAAGAATGTCGTCCTGACCTTCGGCCTGCTCTCCCCCAACAAGGGGATCGAGCATATGCTCAGGGCATTGCCGGCGATCCTCGAAGAGTTCCCCAACCTCGTCTACCTGGTGCTGGGCGCGACCCACCCGAACCTCGTCCGCGAACAGGGCGAATCGTACCGCCTGGGCCTGGAGCGGCTCGCCCGCGACCTGGGTGTTGATAAGAACGTGATTTTTTATAACCGATTCGTAGAATTGGACGAACTGATCGATTTTATCGGCGCGGCCGACCTCTATGTAACGCCTTACCTCAACCCCGCCCAGATCACCTCGGGGACGCTGGCCTACACCTTCGGCTCGGGCAAGGCGGTGGTCTCGACCCCCTACTGGCATGCCGAGGAACTGCTCGCCGACGGGCGGGGCGTGCTGGTCCCGTTCGGCGACTCGGCTGCCCTGGTCGATGCGATCGTCGGAATCCTCCGCGACGAGCCCCGCCGCCATGCGATGAGGAAGAGGGCCTACCTGCTCGGACGAGAGATGGTCTGGGCGAAGTCGGCCCAGAGGTACATGGAGATCTTCCAGAACGCCCGGGACGCCTGGTCGGACTCGCCGGCCCGGTCGATGACCGTCCGTACCCTGGGCGACATGCCGGCCGAATTGCCCACCTGGAAGCTCGACCATCTCACCCGCTTGACCGACAGCACGGGCATCCTCCAGCACGCCGTCTTCACGTTCCCCCGCCATGCCGATGGATACTGCACCGACGACAATGCCCGCGCCCTGCTGCTGACCGTGCTCCTGGAGGAGCTGGGACTCAATGCCCAGGTGGCCCCCCTGGCGACACGCTACGCCGCCTTCTTGCACCATGCGTTCGACGTCGACCTCCACCGGTTCCGTAATTTCATGGGGTACGACCGCCGTTGGCTGGAGGCGATCGGCTCCGATGACAGCCACGGCCGCGCCCTCTGGGCGTTGGGGGTATGCGTAGGCCGTTCACGCCGCCGTGACCTGCAGTACTTGGGGGCCCAGTTGTTCGAGCAAGCCTTACCGCCGATCCTGGAGAGCGATTCGCCTCGCGGCTGGGCCTTCGCCCTGCTCGGCATCGACGAGTATTTCCGCAGACTGACTGGCGACCGCAGGGCTGCACAGGCCCGCGACGCCCTGACCGCACGCCTCCTGGAATTGTTCGACCAGCATTCGACGGACGACTGGCCCTGGTTCGAGCCGATCCTGAGCTACGACAACGCCCGGCTGCCGCATGCTTTGATCGTCGCCGGCAAATGGTCGGGGAACGATAGGGCGGTCGAAGTTGGCCTGCGGTCGCTCCGGTGGCTGTGCCAGGTCCAGAGGGCCGACTCGGGCCATTTTCGACCGGTCGGCTGCAACGGCTGGTATTCCCGTGGCGAGGAGCCGGCCCGATTCGATCAGCAGCCGATCGAGGCGGCCGCCAGCGTCTCGGCCTACCTGGCGGCACACCGCGCCACCGGAGAGCCCCGCTGGTGGATCGAGGCCCGGTCGGCCTTCGACTGGTTCCTGGGCCGGAACGACCTGGGGGAGCCGCTCTACGACGCCGCCACGGGCGGTTGCCGGGACGGACTCCATCCGGACAGGACCAACCAGAATCAGGGGGCCGAATCGACCCTCTCCTACCTGACCGCTCTCGCCGAGATGAAGCTCCTTCGGGGCTCCGTCGCCTCGTTCCGCGAGCCGAATGACCTCGAGCCAGACCTCGTCACCGCCGACATCCGGAGCTGATCGCCCTCATGGAAGTCCAGCGCACCGGCATCCAGATCAAGCCCAACAACGCCCGCGTCCTGTTCCGGCCCTTCGAGCCCACGAGCGACGAACGCTTCCTGAAGATCATCGCCCGGGTGATGTCGCTGACCGACGACCAGGCCGAACGCCTCCTGACGGAAGTCCTCCGCGAGTTCGGCGACCGCCATCACGAGATCCAGCGTTTCTTCCTCAACCGATTCGAGCAGGTCCGCGGTCACCTGCTCACCGACCAGCCGCTCTCGCTGTTCCGCCGCCTGCTGATCGGCTCGTACTTCACCCAGGAATACTCCCTGGAATCGGCCGCCCTGTTCAACCCGTCGATGGTCTGGCACCCGGACCAATCCGACCTCCCCGAGGGGGCCCGGCGGTTCATCCTCAGCCTCCGCGCCACCGGCGAGGGCCACATCTCCTCGATCGTCTTCCGGTCGGGGGTGGTCTCGCAGTCGTGCCGGATCCGCCTGGACGAGCCGGGCCGTTATGTCACCTCGCCGGACCAGGTCCCCAACCCCCAGTTCGACAAGACACTGTTCGCCCGCAAGCTCTACGAACTGGGCGTCCGCGGCGTTTATTGCGATCACGTCCTGGCCGGCCTCGGCGACCCGTTCACCCTGGCCGATCTCGAAGCCGCCATCGCCCGGATCGCCCATCAGGACCGGGCAAAGCACCAGGACAACGATCCCACCGCGAAGACGATCACCACGCTGGCCCGCTCCAACTACGAAATTTGCTACGCCCCGGAGCAGGCCCTGTCCGAGCGGGTCATCTTCCCCACCGGCCCGACCGAGCTCAACGGCGTCGAGGACGCCCGATTCGTGCGATTCGTCCGCGAGGACGGGTCGGCCCGCTACTACGCCACCTACACCGCGTACGACGGCCGCGTGACCCTTCCCCAGCTCCTGGAAACCGAGGATTTCCTCCGATTCACCGTCAGCACCCTGAACGGGCCCGAGGTGCGGAACAAGGGGTTCGCCCTCTTCCCGCGCGCCGTCCGCGGGCATTACGCGATGATTTCTCGCCAGGACAATGAAAATATCTATTTAATGTATTCTGATAACCTTAATTTTTGGTACACCAAGGAGTTGATTGCCAAGCCGACATATCCGTGGGAATACGTCCAGCTCGGCAATTGCGGCTCGCCCATCGAGACCGATGAGGGCTGGCTGGTCCTTACGCACGGCGTCGGCCCGATGCGGAAGTACGCGATGGGTGCCATGCTGCTCGACCTCGACGACCCTTCCCGGGTCATCGGGCGGCTCGCCGAACCGCTGCTGACGCCGGACGAGAGCGAGCGGAGCGGGTACGTCCCCAACGTGGTCTATAGCTGCGGCGCCCTGGTCCACAACGACACGTTGGTGATCCCCTACGCCATGTCCGACTACGCCAGCACGTTCGCCACCGTGGCCGTCAGGCAGGTCCTCGACGCCATGGTCCGTACCTGAATCGGGAAGCCGAGCGTTCATGTGAGTGTCGCGAGCAGGTCGGCCTCGGCGAACTCGGCCACGCAGGTGCAGGCGTCGGCCGCGCCATAGTACATCAGCAGGGAGCCACCGTCGCGGAGGACCGACGTGGGGAAGACCACATCGGGGACGAAACCGTGGCGCTCGAAGTCGGCCTCGGGGACGAAGAACGGCTCGGCGGTCCGCCGGATGACCTTCCAGGGCCTCTCCTCGTCCAGGAGTAAGGCCCCGCCGAAATAGGCCCCGACCTCTCCGGTTTGGGTCGGCCGGCGATTCCCGTGATAGATCTCGAGCCACCCGCCCGGCACCTTGATGGGAGGCGCCCCTGCTCCCACCCGGCCCGATTGCCAGTCGCCCCCGCCCAGCACGATCGGTTGATGGCCCCCCCAATGGATCAGGTCAAGCGACCGGGAGTACCACATTTCGGGCCGGGTGAACGGCGTGCCGCAAACGGGTCGATGGAGGGCCGCGAACGCACCCGCCACCCTCCCAGGGAAGAGCACGACATCCTTGTTCTCGGGGCAGGCAATCACGCCATGGCGGGCGAACTCGACGAAATCGGTGGTGGAGGCCAGGGCCGTCGCGGGGCCATGCCTGGAGACTGCGACGTAAGTGAAGTACCAGCGGTTGTTTAGGAAGGTGAGGCGGGGATCTTCAACCCCGAACTCCTCCAGCGGGGACGCGGGCCAAAAGGTCCCCCCAGCCAGCCCGGCCAGCGATCGGCCATCGCCGCACCGGACGACCCGTAGGTGCGAAAGGAACGTCAGGCGGACCAAACCGTCGGCTTTCCGGCGAACGACCCTCGCGTCGACCTGGTCGAGTTCGCCCTCGGGCGTCCAGTCGATTACCACGCCTGAGCCGGCCTCCCAGCGGGGCAGTCCAATCCACCCCGGCCGCTGTTCCTTCGGCCTCTCGGCGATCCGGACCAGCAAGACGACTGAGCCATCCGCCAACCTGGCAGCCCCCGGGTTGAATACACTGACGACTTCCATGTCGTCCCGGCTGGCGGGCACTTCGGACGGCCCCATCAGGTAGGTCCGGCTGATTGCAATTTCCGTCATGGAGGATTCCTCCCTCGGATTGCCAAGAATAAAAGGAAGCCATCGGCGAATGACTCACCGAGATGATCAGCAAATCGCCGGTCCCGAGGGATTAATCGATGTCCGCTCCATTTTTCATACCGGAAGCCTTCGGCGACCACGATGCGATGGGTGGCGACAACCTGCCGCTGCCTGCAAATTCCATCTCCGACCAGTTCAAGGTCGTCCACGGCTGGTTTCGCTCCCGCGAGGCGGTGGAGTCCGCCATCGCCGAGCACTCGGAATTCGGCTGGGAGTTGCATGAAGTCCTCGACCATCTCCGCATCCGACTCCGCCGGTCTGCCCAGGCCGCCGCGAAGGATGTGGCCCGGGTCGGCAATCCCTATGCCACAACCTGCCGTCGCCAGGGCGTCGGCCCGACGCTCCTCCTGATCCTCGGCCTCCCCGCCCTGGTCGCCGCCGCCTTCACACTGATCTTCGCCTTCAGGTCTTTGAACCCGGTTCCGCCGCAGCCCAAACTGGTACAGTCCGTGGGAATTACCCAAAAATCCGGCAAAGCCGGGGGTATTGTCATCGAAACGCCTGCGGTCATCTCCGTACCTGCGCCGCCGGCCCTGCCACTGGCTTCCGACCCACGCCCATAATTCCTCCGGGATTGATGGGAGCCGCACGGACGCCACGCCTGACCGCATCCATGGAAGAAGTCAGGCATGGTTTGGCGGCCGAACTCGTATCGGATGCTCAAGAAGGCAGGCTCAGGGCTCGAGGACCGAGCGTAAGGATGGTGGCCCGGTCAATTTGCTGGCCCTTCGCGAACGCGGAGACGTCTTCCGGGGTTAGGGTGTCGAGGGCGGCCCGGATCTCTTCGAGCGATCGGACACGATTTAGGAAGTACCAGTCGGAGGCCATCGACGAGGCCCTCGCCATGCTGGATTCTTGGGACATGATCAGGCTGCTCTTCAATCCGGCCCGCATCATGTCCAGTTCTTCCAACTCCACGCCCGAATCGGCCAGCCGATGGATTTCCCCGAGGGTCACGTCGAGCGTTTCCTGGGCCCGATCGGCCGATGTGCCGGCGTAGCACAGGACGGCGCCCAGATGATTGAAACCCTCGTAGCTCGAATAAACTGAATAGCAAAGCCCCCGCTTCTCGCGCACCTCGGTGAACAAGCGGGCGGATGCATAACCGCCCAGGATCGCCGAGACAGCACGGGCCCGATAATAATCCGGGTGGTCCACGGTGACGCTGGGATACGCCAGGGCGATCTGAATTTGCTGCGTGTCTTTGAGGATATGATCCCGGCTCGGGCCGCCGGGGCCCGCGAGGATGGCCGGTTCCTCCCGCGGTTCCCAATCCCCGAACAGGCGCCCGGTCTCGTCGAGGAGCTGGGGCCAGTCGATCGCGCCAGCGACGCCGATCAGGGCCCCGTTCGGGCGGTAAAGCCGCCCGTGAAAGTCGCGGAGTGATTCGGGGGTGGCCCCCCGGATTCCTTCGGCCGATCCGACCGAGGGGCGGCCCCATGGGTCGGGAAAGTGCCGGCGCCGTAGTTCCAGGATCGCCTTGCTGCCAGGATCGTCCTCCAGGCTCTGCAAGGACTGGAGGGCCAACGCCCGTATCGGCTCGATTTCCTCGTCGTCCAGCAGTGGCCTCTGCAGGATATCGGCGAAGATCGACAGGGCAGGCAAGAGGTTTCGGCCCAGCGTGGCGGCGGTGAGCGTCGTATGCAGGGTCGAGGCGCTTTCGCCGTGGGTCACTCCCAGGTCGTCGAGGGCGCCGATCAGGTCCCGGCTGTCGAGCTCGCCGGCGCCTCGGGTGATCCATTCGGCGGTCAGGGTCGCCGTCCCCGCACGATCGGCAGGTTCGTAGATCGATCCGGCGGGTACCAGGAACGCGAATGAGGCCGACTGGACCCCGGGCATCACCTCGGCGAGGAGGGTCAGGCCATTCGGGAACTGGTGCTGGTGCAGGGCATTCTCGGGCACTCGGGCGTCTCCTGGTCCTGGCCGTTCCGGCCGCGACGCCCCTTATTGTTGGCGACACGGACGCTCGCGGCCAGCCCCTTGCGGGCGGCGGGTCAATCGTCGCTCACCGCCTTGAAAAGGGTCTTGGCCTTGCGGAAGCCGATCGTCCGATACAGCCGGACGGCCGGGTCATTCTCGGCGGTAACTTCCAGGAAGGCCCGCCTGAGCCCCGCCATCCGAAACCCATGGAGGGCCTGGCGGACGAGCAACCGGCCCAGGCCGATTCCCCTCCATTCCGGGACCACCCCCACGTTCTGGATGGCACCGATCGGGCCCCGGTCGATGACACCCTGGATTGTGGCGAGATACCCTTCGGGATGGCCGATCAACCAGGTCGCTCCGGCGAGGAAGCCGGGCTTTCGGCGAATCTCGCGCATCAGGCGAAGGCAGCCGGGGCGGTCACTCAGGCAAGGGAAGACATGAGCATCGATGGTTTCGCGAAAGCAGTGATACTTCACGTCAGCATGGGTTTCGAGGAGGATTTCCTCCCAGCCGACCCAGTAGAACGGCCTCGGCAGCGCCGGCATCGGCGACACGGCATCGAGGTCGATCTCCATGCGGAATCGTTTGTAGTACGTGATCGCCATCGGGTGGACGCTACGATCCGCTCGACATCCGCACGGGCCGCCCGGAAAGTGATTCTCAGGCGGACCGTCGGGCCGGTCAATCAATCGGGCAAGGCGGCCGAGTCGGGCTCGTCGGCGGGCTGCGGCCTGGCGATCAGCATTGGGATCTCCAGGCCATGTCGGAGGGAATCGACCGTCTGGCCGAAAAGTAGATCGCGGACCATTCCATGTCCGTGCGAGCCGACCACCAGCAGATCGACGGGCCGTTCTTTCAGGGCCGTCACCAGGCGACCGGCTCGATCGGCCCCGTATAGCAGCGCCGAATCAGCCCGATAGCCCAGCTCATTCAGGGTCGCGACGAGGTCGGACAGGTAATCGCGGTCCGACTCGGTATGCATGTCGCCCGCCTCGTCGCCGTAGACGCCTGTCATGGGGGCGTCGGCGACGTGAAGGATCAGGTAGCGAGACTTGCCCGGCTGGCCCAGGCTCAGGGCTCGGCTGAGGATTTCGGCATCGGCAGGGCTATGCTCGACCGCCACGCCGATAGAAGTGATCGGGCGAGGGCGGAGAGTCCGGGCCCAATCGAGCACCAACCTCGGCCGGCCTTCCCACCTGGGCGACGGACTGATCCAGGGCTTGACGATCACCCAAAGCAGGAGCCCGCCAACTGCCGCCAGCAGGGTATATAGCCCCGCGGCGACCGGCCAACGGATCGGCAAAGGCCCGATACGCAAGCCGCTTTCCTCGGCCGCCTGCAGCCAATCCTGGATGTTATCCAGCACCAACTGGCCGTTGAGAGCCACGATGATCGCGGCCGTCACGAAGGCCAGGGCTCGGACCCAGATCGGGCTGGCGAACCGGCCCATCCTCGCGCGGCTGGACGTGAACTGAATAAGCGGGATGATTGCGAAGGAGAGTTGCAAGCTCAGGATGACCTGGCTCAGAAGCAGCAGCTTCTGGGTCGATCCCTCGCCGAACAGGGCGATCGTCAACACCGCCGGGGCCAGGGCCATGAACCGGGTCAGCAGCCGCCGGAGCCATGGAGCAATCCGCAGATGGAGGTGGCCCTCCATCACGATCTGGCCGGCAAGCGTGCCGGTCAACGTCGAACTCTGGCCGGCGCAGAGCAGGGCCACGCCGAAAAGTACGGGGGCCGCCTCGCCCAGATATGGGATACGAAACTTCAGGAATCCGGGCAGGAGCTCATGGGCCTGCTCGATGCCTTCCACTCGAATCCCGTGTTTGTAAAAGACCGAGGCGCTCAAGATCAGGATCGCCGCGTTCACGAAGAACGCCGCGTTGAGAGCGATCGCCGAATCGACGAGGTTGTACTTGCATGCGACCGCCTTGCTCGAGTCGTCGGTGCCGATCCTCCTGGACTGTACCAGGGCCGAATGCAGGTACAAGTTGTGCGGCATGACCGTGGCCCCCAGGATCCCGATGGCCACGAAAAGAGCACCTTGCGGCAGGGTCGGTATGAATCCCCTCGCGAGTTCGACGGGTTCGGGGCGGGCCATTACGATCTGGATGAGGAAGCAAAGTCCGATGGTCGCCACTAGGCCCAGGATCACCCCTTCGATCTTTCGTATTCCCAGCTTCTGCACGTAGAGCAGGACAAATGTATCCAGGGCCGTCACCAGGCAGCCCCAGAGCATCGGTAGGCCGAACAACAACTTCAGCGCGATGATCGTCCCCAAGACCTCGGCCAGGTCGGTCGCTGCGATCGCAATTTCGGCCAGGATCCATAGCAGCACGTTCACCGGCCTGGAGTACTCGGCTCGGCACGCCTGAGCCAAGTCATGCCCCGTTACGACCCCCAATCGCGCCGACAACGTTTGCAGGAGAACCGCCATCAGATTCGACATCAGCAAGACCCAGAGCAGCTTGTAGCCGAAATCGGCCCCGCCCTGGAGGTCCGTCGCCCAATTCCCCGGGTCCATGTAGCCGACACTGACGAGGTAAGCCGGACCCATGAATGCGAATAACCGTCGCAACGGGTTCCGATGCGCGACCCGGACCGTCCCGTGGACCTCGTCAAGCGACCGGCGATCCGTGCCCGTCTCGCCGATCAGCGCCATGAGGTTCGCCCCCAAAAAAAGCAAGGAATATCGCCGACATCGATCTTAATCCAGGACTTATGCCGACGCAAGTCCGGTTTTTGGTAGTTTGCGAAACTTGTTTTGGGTATCCAAAATTGCTGCTCTGTCCATCCATTCGGATCGTGGGGTAAAGTTGTTCGGGCCCGGGGGCGAACGGAATCACCGGAGGGCTGGGAGACCAAGGACGGAGCCGGGGCGGCTACGTGGGGGAGTGGACCATGCGACCGGGTTTCGTGGCGATCGGCCTGTTGTGGATGTCGGCGGGAATCACGGGCGAGTCGGCGGCCCAGCAGCCGCAACCGCAAAGTCCATCGCTTACGGCGAACGGGATCGGACCTTATTTCCAGCCGCCGGGTGCCTACGGTACGAGCTACGGTACACCTTCCTTCGGCGTCCCGCGGCTCTACACGGCCTTCTCATCACCTTATGGGGGGGGATACGGCTATGGGTATGGGCCTTATGTCACATCTCTCAACTGGTATCAACTGAACGGCGGATTGCAGTCGAATCGGCCGGGCTACACGGTCCCCGGCTATTACTACGCAGGCTCGGAATATAACACCTTCCCGGTGCCCTACACGGTACGCGGGGCCGAATCGCCCCCGATCGGCGTTTATGCACCCACGATTGGCCCGGCATGGTTCGTGAATCGATGAGCACCGGCGGGCGTCGCGCGAGATTGTCGGGCGCCCGCACGACTGCAGGGAAATCCGGCGAGCCTGCCGGATCAGCCGATGTCCAAACCGGGAAGCATGGCGCCTTGCTCCAGGTAGTTGTTGTGGAGTTCGAAGCAGCGCCGAAGGTCATGCCGTAAGTGCCCGTTGGGGGCTTCGCGGATGTATCGGTGCAAGTAGTCGCGATAGGCCGGGTGGGCGCACCGGTCGATGATGAGCTGTGCCCGATCAAGCGGCGCGAGGCCGCGCACGTCGGCCAGGCCTTGCTCGGTTACGATTACACCGACCGAGTGCTCGCTGTGATCCACGTGCGAGCACATCGGCACGATCGTCGAAATTTTCCCGCCCTTGGCGATCGACGGGCACATCGCGACCGAGACATAGGCGTTGCGCTCGAAGTCGCCGCTGCCCCCGATGCCGTTCATGATCTGGCTGCCGAAGAAATGCGTGGAGTTGACATGGCCATAGATGTCCACCTCAATGGCCGTGTTGGTGGCGATCACGCCGAGGCGGCGGATCAGGGCGGGATGGTTCGAGATCTCCTGCGGGCGGAGCACAATCTTCTGGGCGAATTGATCGAAGTTGGCGTACATCTCCTGCAACTTGGCGTCGGATAGCGAGAGCGAACAGGTGCTGGCCGCAGTGACCTTGCCCGCGGCGATCAGGTCGACGGTAGTGTCCTGAAGGACCTCCGTGTAGACCTTGAACCTGGGGAAATCGGGATTGGCTCCCAGATTGCCCAGGACCGCGTTGCAGACGTTTCCAACGCCGCTCTGGAGCGGCAAGAACTTGCGCGGGATGCGGCCCGCGGTCATCTCATCGAGAAGGAAACGGGTGACGTGATCGGCGATCCGTCGGCTCGTCTCATCGGCCTGCCTGAAAGAGCGACCGGAGTCGCTCTCGTGGGTCTCGACGATGCCGATCACCTTGGACGGATCGACGATCGCGAAATGGCGGCCGACGCGGTCGAGGACGTCGTGCAGGGCCAGCATCCGTTTCAGGGGGGGGGGCGGCAACAGGGCGATGTCGGCCATGTCGCTGAGTTGCGGGGGGTGGAAGGTATTCCGCTCGATGATGACGCGATCGGCGACCTGCAGCAATGCGGGTGAATTGCCGATCCCGGTCGTCAAGTAAACGCGACCGTCGGGGGTGATCTCGGTAGCCTCGATGATGGCGACATCGAGCTTGCCCAGGAATCCGCCTACCAGCATTTGGGAGACGTGCGAGAGGTGCAGGTCGACGAAATCGAGCCGGTTCCCGTTGGCCATCCGCCGCATCGGGTCCGAAGTGAGATACGGCGCGCGCCAACTCACCGCATTGGCCTCGGCCAATGCATCATCGCAGGCTTTCCCGGTGGACGCCCCGCTGATGAGGCGGATCTGAAATGGGAATCCCGATTCATGGAAGGATCGCGCCCGCGTGGCCAGGGCGCGGGGGACAGCCTTGGGCGAGCCGGCTGGCGTGAATCCGCTTACCCCCACGAAAGCGTTATGGGGAATCTTCGAGGCGGCTTCCTCGGCCGTTAGGATCGCGAACTCGCGTGTCGACATTTGCGGAAGTCCCGGGCGGGCTCGGATCGAAATCGATCCGATTGATCGGAGGCGGGAGAGGCCCGATCGGTGATAAGCGGCCCTAGAAGGTGGCTGCGTCGATCGGTTCGGCGACCGCCGCGAGGTTCTCGAACCGCATGAAATTCTTGAGGAAGGTGAGTTTCACCGTACCGGTGGCGCCGCTACGGTTCTTGGCAATAATCACCTCGGCGATGCCAGGCTGATCGTTGGCATCGTAATATTCCGGCCGGTGTAGCAGCAAGACCATGTCGGCGTCCTGCTCGATTGCCCCGGACTCGCGAAGGTCGGCCATCCTGGGTCGGCGATCTTCGCGGTTCTCCACGGCGCGGTTGAGCTGCGAGAGGGCGATTACCGGCACATTCAGCTCGCGGGCCAGGATTTTCAGCCTCCGGCTGATCTTGGCGATTTGCTCTTGGCGGCTTTCGCGGCCGTCCTCGGCATCCACAAGTTGGATGTAATCGACTACAATCAGGCCGATATTGTGCCGAAGTTTCAGGCGACGTGCGTTCGCCGTGATCTGGAGCATGTTTCGGGCCGGCGTGTCGTCGATAAAGATGGTCGAACCGGCCCGGAGCTCGTCGTAGCCTCGGCCCAGCATCGTCAATTCTCGAGGGCCGAGATTTCGGCCGGTCCGCAACTTATGGCCATCGACCCGCGACCGGGCGCAGAGCAACCGTTCGGCCAACTCCAATTCGCCCATTTCAAGGCTGACGAACAGCAGGGGCGTTTTGCAATCGATGGCCGCATGCTCGCAAATGTTGAGCGCGATCGCGGTCTTGCCCATCGAGGGGCGGGCCGCCAGGATGATGAGCTGGGATCCCTGGAAGCCACTGGTCAGGTCGTCGAGTTCGAAAAAACCGGTGGGTACGCCGGTGACCGGGTGCCGCTCCTCGGCCCGCCGCGAGATCCGGGCCATCGCGTCATTAACGACTTCGCGGAGCTCGACAGTCTCCCCCTGAA
This sequence comes from Isosphaeraceae bacterium, assembly GCA_046350035.1. Classification (GTDB taxonomy): domain Bacteria; phylum Planctomycetota; class Planctomycetia; order Isosphaerales; family Isosphaeraceae; genus CALLYK01. The sequence continues at coordinate 64,102 of JAXMBD010000018.1, forward strand.
CTTGTTCCTCGGCAATGGCGAAGATCCGCCGTTCGGCCGATTCGAGCAGCTGCTCGGCCGTGAAATTGTTCGAGTAGCCGTCGCGGAGGATTTCGTTGGCACCCTCGATCAGGTCGCGACTAATCGACTTCTGGCGGACGATCTGGGCATAATACCGGCCGTTGGCGGCATTCGGCACGCTTTCCAGGATCGTGCGCAGCGCCTCGTCGCCGCCGATTCGCTCGAATTCACCGACGCGGATGAGTTCATCCGAAAGGGTGATCGCATCGACCGGTCGGCCTAAATCGTAAAGTTCGCGAATCGTCTTGTAGAGGATCTGATGGGAGTCCCGATAGAAGTCCTCAACCTTCAGCATCGGGATGATGTCATGGAGCGCATCGTTATCGATCAGTACGCTACCAAGGACACCCTGCTCGGCTTCAAGATTTTGGGGTGGCAGGCGATCGGTCAATGACGGGGCCAATACCGGATTAGATGCGGAGGATGCGGCTCGACCACGAGCCGCACCCGAACCCGACCCGTGACCATGAACGGCCATGGAAGCACGGCTCCACTGGGGCCTCGCGAACGGGACGTTAACCCTGGGGTGGATCCCACCCATGGAAAGGGATATCGACGCGGGCCAGAAGCCCGCGCCACCCCGGTTCGCCCGCGGGTCGGCCGGTTGGCCGGATCAAGAGGCCTCTTCGGTGTGGGTGGGCACCACCCAGAGCTTCACCTCAGTTTCAACGTCTTGGCCGAGGTGGATACGGATGGTGTAGAGGCCGGTTTCGCGAAGCGGCCCCTCGATGCGGACGTTTTCGGCCTCAATCGGAAAGTTCTCGACCTTCAGCCGAGCCGCGATCATCTCTGCATTGACCGAGCCATAGAGGTGGCCTTCGGCGTTGGCGTTGGCCTCGATCTGGATCGATCGTTGGGCAATCTGCGCGGCTAGATTCTGAAGGTCGGCTTTACGCGCGGCCTCGAGCGCCTGGAGGCGTTCCCGGTGCTTGGCCACAATCCTCAAGTTGTGCGGGGTAGCGAATGTAGCAAGGCCCAACGGTAGCAGGTAATTGCGGGCATAACCGGGCCGGACCTTCACCAGATCCCCCGGCTGGCCCAGGTGGGCCACTGCGTGCGTCAGGAGGAGTTGGAAGTGGCCCAGGTGAGCGCGGGCCGGGTGATTCCGGCGTCGCTCGACTCCCGGCTGGCGGACTGCGGTGACGGCCGGTGCGGCCTTCGCGGACGACTTGGTCGCCGGCTTACTCTTGGTCTTGGCTTTCGCCTTCGGTTGGGCTTTGCTTGCGGACTTGGCCATGGTCGGCGGCACTCCTGGATTCGACTTCCGGCGTCCTCGTCCCGGGCGGGCCGTCGGCCGGCGGGGGCCATCGAGATAGGCCCCGATCAGGTCAGGGTTGAATAATCAATCGGGGTCGGATCGGGCCGATTTCAGAACGGGATATCCTCGTCGCCATCGGGGTCGGACGGGGTCGGCGGGGGTGAAGTGCGTCGAGAAGGGGGCGACGAGTCCAAACCGCCCCGCGAGGACGGACCGTTCGGATAGGCCTTCGTTTCGGGTGCCCGTCGGCGTTCGGGTTGGGCCGATCCACCGTAATCCTCATCTCCCGAACCAATCCCACCCTCATCGCGGCGACCGTCGAGGAACTGAACGCGGTCCCCTTCGACCTTGACCTTGCTCCGCTGTTGGCCGGTCTGTTTGTCTTCCCAGGATTCCATCTTCAGGAATCCCTCGACATGAATCTGACGGCCCTTGCGCAGGAACTGGCAACAATTCTCGGCTTGCCGGTTCCAGACGGTGACGTCGATATAAAGCGTGTCCTTCTGAGGAGATCCGTCCTTGCCCGTGAACTGCCGGCTGGTGGCGATCCGAAGATCGGTCACCGGGGCACCATTGGGGGTATAACGAAGTTCGGGATCGTGGGTGAGTCGCCCGATCAGAAAAACCTTGTTCAGGTCCGCCATGGCCAGCAGCCTCCCTCCGCGTCGCGGTTGGGCCCGCATCGGAAGCTAGACAATCGTTCCCTAGGAAGATACCCGACCGGTCGAGCGAGGGCAAGCGATTCGGCGGTGACGGTAGGGGGTGAAATTAGTCGTCGCGACGGCGGCGCCCACGGCGGTCGTCCCGGTCCTCTTCGGGCGCCGGCCCATCCTCTTCGGCGTGAGGATTCGAGTTCATCGCCTGGGTAACGAGGTGCTCGACGAGCTTGGGATGAATCCGTTGGATCAGGTTCCGCAGGATCAGGTCGTTCAAGGCGCAGTCGTGGGTGATGTCCGAGAGCTTCGAGCCATCCGCCTTGAAGTATGTCAGCAGGTAAGTACCTTTCTTGTGGCCTTGAATCGCGTAAGCCAGGCGTCGTTCGTCCCACTGACGAAAGGCCACGATCTCGGCCTCATACTTGCTGAGGATCTCGTGGACCTGGTGGACCGAGCCTTCCCAGTCCGCAGCCACCTTGGCGCTGTCGAGTAGGAACATGCCCTCATAAGTGTTGACCGGCAAAGGAGAAGCCTCCAGGAAAGTGGGCCGACGGGGAACTGCGTCGCCGTCATACTGTTTGAGTTCGGGTGGGTGTGAATGGGGTTAGATTAGGGCAGCGGGCCCGTTGAACCGATTCATCGCCATCTGGATACCCTGAGAAGCCCAGACGGCGGCCGCTTGGAGGGCGAGGATGAGCGCATCATCGATTACCGGACGCTCGGTTGGACGGAACCGGCTCAGCACGAAGTCTGCCGCGTCGATCGGGCCCCGGTCACCAATGCCGACCCGCATTCGGCTGAATTGATCCGTCCCGAGCTGGAGAGCGATGTCCCGTAAGCCCTTCTGACCGCCGTCGGAGCCCCCCGAACGGAGTCGGAGTTTGCCGAGCGGCAGGCTTAGGTCGTCGCAAATCACCAACAAGTCATCGGCCGGTTCAAGCTTATAGAACTGGACCGCCTGGCGGACGCTTCGGCCCGAGAGATTCATGAAGCTCTCGGGCTTGAGCAGCAGGACGCGTCGGAAGTCGATCTCGATTTCGGCGAGGAGCCCATCGAATTTGCGGACGAATTTGGCCCCCAATCCTCCCTGGGCCAGGCGATCGACCGCCTCGAATCCGATATTGTGCCGGGTCGCTTGATACATCGATCCGGGATTGCCCAGTCCCACGATCAGGCGGCGGCGTGAGGCGTCCGCAGGTTGGGTCACTTCTCTTTATCCTTCTCCTTTTCTTCCTTCTCCTTCTTGCCGATCACCTCGGGCTCGTTCGGCCCGGCAACTTCGCCGGTCGTCGCGATCGCCTGCGTGGCTCGGCTCGTGACGTGGAGAACCAGTTTGTCTTTATCGTCGCGCGATTCGACCCCTTCGGGAAGGGAAAGGTCGCGGACGTGGATCCCTTCATCCACGCCAAGGTTGCCGATATCGACCCGGACCTCGTCGGGAATGGCCCCTGCGCGGCAGGTGACGCGCAGGTCGTGCATCAAAACTTCAAGGATGCCACCGGCCGCCTGGCCGGGAGCCTGGCCCGTGGCAACCAGCTTGACGGTCGTCTCGATCCTTTCGTCGGCGCTGACCCGGGAGAAATCGACGTGGAGGATTTCCTTGCCCAGGTGATCCCACTGGAGGTCCTTGACAAGGACGGTCTCGGACCCGCCTTCAATCCGCAAGGTTGCAAGGTGCGAGGCTTTCTTCAGCAGAAGGGCCACGGCTTCACGGCTGACCGAGATCGGCTGCGGTGTCTGTTTGTGGCCATAGACGATCGCGGGCACGCGGCCTTGAGCACGGAGCCGACGCGACACGCGAGATCCAGTCCCCGCATTCTTGGCGGGATCTCGGGGGACGGCTTCAATGGTGACGGATTCTGCCATGAGAGATGACCCGGGGAGCCTAGGCGGGCGGGGCAAAGATCGAAACGAAACGAGCGGCCCCGCGGCCGCGCATCCCGCGATTATGACGGTATGCCGCCCAACTGGCAAGAGGGTTTTGTGCAAGGAAACGCTCGCAAGTCCTGGACTTCTCGGTGAAAATTCGCGTTGTTTTTACCAATGCGATTCATTATCCTACGGGTTGGGGCGTGCTGAGTTCCTTTCCTGCAGAAGTGTCAGAAACCGGCCCCGGATGATCTGGGCCGCCTGAGCCACCCAGGGATGTGGTACGAGATGAGTCTCTTCTCCAATCGCCCGATCACGCTGACCTTGGAATCCGGCGAATTCGATTGTCCAGCATGCTCGGCGCCGGAAATCTTCTGGCACCGCAGTATTCGCGGCTTCTTTGCCGTGGGGCCAGTACCCCTAATCCCTCTGGCGAGGTTGGGCGAGTACGTCGAATGCCAGCAATGCGGCCATCGTTATGCGATCGAGATCCTCGGCGATGATCCGGGGCCACGTCACGCCTGGGAGAGGGCCGAGTTTGCTCAGCATGTCGCTTGGGTGATGATCCTGGCCGCGGTCGAGGCGGGACCGTTGCTGGATGCCCAGGCTCTCGTGATCGCCGACGTTTTCGCCAAGCTCGCCGGTGGTTCGGCCTCGCCGGAGGGGATTCGAGTCCGGGATGGTGCGGACCTGGCGATCCGGGCGAAGGTGGAACCTGCTGCCTACATCCAGCGCTTCCGAGAGGTCTTCCGGGAGGCCGGGCGGATCGATGTCTTGCTCTCCGCGGTGGAGCGGGTGATGCAAGCCGGCGGGCAGGACTCCGACTCGGCAGCTGCGTTGATGGATCCCATTCGATCTGCGGTCGCGGCCCAGGAACCGGCCTCGGTCTGATCGAATCCCATGAATCTTGGGCCGCCTTCCTGCAAGCGGCACGGACCGGATTCCAGGCTCGACATCTAGAGGGCCGTGACGAGATCCTGCCGTTGCGCGGTCGAGTCCCCTTCTTCGACCTCCTCATCACTCTCGAGCGGGGGGGGATTGCCGGAGATCAGCCCTTGGACAAGGGCCCCAAGTTGTAAGGCAAGCAATCGGTCGGAGGGCATCTGTTCTTGGAGCAGCTCGAGGAAAGCCTCGGTGCCGATCAGGATGGCCTTGGGTTTGTTATGGATGGTCAAGACATAACGAACATCGGTATCGTCGAGTGATTTCAATACTTTGGGTAAGTCGCGATGGAGCTCGCGACTGCCGATGAAGCGAACCCGGGCATTCGGCATACGTAATCCTCGTCGGCCAAGGTCGGCCGGCAACGTGGATGGGGCATTGGAAGTGACGAGCCCCGGGGAAGTCATTCCCGCGAAATGTCGGATATGAGTTTAATCGCGTTTTCAACCCTGGTCAACTCCCGGATCACTCAGGAACGGGCGATCGACTCGGACGGCGATCGTCCCCGGCTTACCACGACCGGACCGGGTGTAGCTCTCGATCCTGGAGGTTCCGACCGGATGGTGGTATGACGGCTTCATTCCCGGCGACCCCAGCCCAGGAGGTGGCCGATGGAGCGGACATTCACGGCCCTGATGGAGTTGGAGGCGATCCTCCTGGAGCAGGCCCTGACGACGGCCCGCGAGCTGGAGGCGATCTCAAGCGAGGCCCCCGCCGGCCAGGTCCTGGCCATCGCCGAGGCGGTCACCGTCCGCTCCGGGCGGGAGCTTCCCCTCGCCGCCCTGCGTCAACAGGCCCAGGCGGCCTGAAAAAAGGGGCGCCAGGCCGGCCTGCCCCTGCGGCGGGGCGCCGCCTCTTCAAGGGCCGGGCGCGCGGGCGGTGCGACGGCCGCCGGCCGGGTCTCGGGCGCCGCCTGCCGGTTACTGCGCCGGGTTGCTTCGGCCTGTCCGCCTACCCGGCCGACGACCGCATCGGCCTGGGCGGCTTCCTCAGTCCGGGGCCCGTCCGGCTGGCCTGCAAGGCTGCGGCGAGCTGGTCCTTCGACGTCGCCGCGACTCGCCTGGAGGAATTGGCCGGCGTGCGCCTGGACGACGAAACGATCCGCCGCCATGTCCACCGCGAGGCCCGGGCGGTCCGGCGGCGGCGCGAGCAGGCCCCGCCGACCGGCCGGGCCGAGGCCGCCGCGTCGGGCGACGACTTCGAGCAGCTGACCAACGGCGGCCTGGTCGCGACCCGCAAGGGCTGGCGCGATCTGAAGTCGGGCGACGACGCGGCGGGCCGGCCGAGGTCGCCGCCTGGGCCGACCGCGAGCTGCCGCCGCCAACGGCGAGCGTCGCCTCGGCGGCCCTGGCCGATTGCCACACGCTCGCGGCCCGCTGGCGGCCATGGGTCGAGCACCTGGGCCTGAACCCCGACGGCCCGCTGACGGTCCTGGGCAACGGGGCGGCCTGGATCTGGTCGGTGGCCGGGGAGCACTTCCGCAGGGCGGCCCAGGTGCTGGACGTCTACCACGCTTCGCGGTACCTCGCCGCGGCGGCGGCCGACTGGATGGGGCGGGGCCGCCTGACCCTGCTGGCCGACGGCTGGCCGGTCCTGCTGGGCCACGTCGGGGCCACGCCGACCGAGGGCCGCACGGCGTCCGGGCGGGCGGCGCAGGACGAGATGATCGGCCACCTCGCCAGGCACACCGAGCGAGTCGGCTACGATGGCCGGCTGCATGCGGCCGATCGATCGGCAGTTGGGCCATGGAGGGCCTGGCACTCCGGACGGGCCAGCGGCTGAAGGTCCCGGGCCGCAGCTGGCTCGCCGCCCACCTGGATGGCATGGCGACCCTGCTCACCACGATCGACACCCCCGAGTCGGAAGGGCTTTGGTCAAGACCCGTCGCATAAACCTCCAGGATCGAGAGCTACACCCCGACCCGACCTGACCCGTTGATACCCCGATCGAACTTTCTTACATTAGGGAGCTTGCGTCACCGCCTGCTCGGGCGCGGGCCAGGCCGGTATTTCCCCTAGTTCTCCCCTACACTCCGCCCATACGACGCTCTTGCCGCGCCCCGAGGGCCGCCGTATCCCGGTTGGATTCAGGAACCCCTTCGTTCATGGTAGATCGCAACCTCTTACGCGAATTCGACGTCAGCGACGAGGAACTCGCCGAACTGGTCTCCGGCGAGTCTGAGCTGGACTCCGACCTCGGTTCCTCCGGGAACTTCGAGATCAACGGCATTGTCCCCGGCAAGGTCGTCGGTGTCGTGGGCGATCAGGTCGTCATCGATATCGGTTACAAGTCGGAAGGCCTTGTGTCGCTCAATGAGTGGGAGGATGGGGAGTCCCCGCCCCAGCCCGGCGATCCTGTCGAGGTCCTACTCGAAGGGGTGGAGGACGACACCGGCGAGATCGTCCTGTCTCGCCGTAAGGCGATCCGCATGCGGGCCTGGGAAAACGTCATCTCCAAGTATCATGAAGGGGACGTCGTCAAGGGGCGGGTTACCAAGAAGATTAAGGGCGGTTTGCTCGTCGATATTGGCGTGAACGTCTTCCTACCCGCTAGCCAAGTCGATATCCGCAGGCCATCGGACATCGCCGACTATATCGAGCAAGATATCGAATGCATGATCCTGAAGATTGATGAATCGCGACGGAATATCGTGGTCAGCCGCCGCAAGCTCATTGAGGAACTGCGTTCCAAGCAGAAAGAGAAGTTGCTCGCGGAGATCGAGCCGGGGCAGGTTCGGATGGGTACGGTCAAGAACATCGCCGACTTCGGCGCGTTCGTCGACCTGGGCGGGATTGATGGCCTGCTGCACATCACCGATATGAGTTGGGGCCGGATCAACCACCCCAGCGACATGGTCAAGATCGATACCCAGATCGAGGTGATGGTCCTCCACGTCGACAAGGAACGCGAGAAGATTGCGCTGGGCTTGAAGCAAAAGACGGCGAGCCCCTGGGAAAACGTCGAGAAGAAATACCCGGTCGGCACCCGGATTCTCGGCGAAGTCGTCAACGTCATGTCCTACGGCGCCTTCGTCAAGCTCGAAGAAGGGATCGAGGGCCTGGTCCATATCTCCGAGATGAGTTGGACCAAACGGATCAACCATCCAAGCGAACTGGTGCAGATCGGCGACAAGATCGAGGTCGTTGTCCTGGGCATCAATCGCGAGAAGCAGGAAATCTCGCTGGGGATGAAGCAGACCCAGACCAACCCCTGGGACCAGGTCGCACAGAAGTATCCGCCCGGCACGATGGTGGAAGGGACGGTCCGCAACCTCACCAACTACGGCGCCTTCATCGAGATTGAGGAAGGCATCGACGGCCTCCTGCACATCTCGGATATGAGTTGGACCCGCAAGATCGGCCACCCCAACGAGGTGCTCGAGAAGGGTCAGAAGCTATCCTGCCAGGTGCTTAACGTTGACCAGGACCGTAAGCGGATTGCCCTGGGCCTTAAGCAACTTCGCCAGGATCCTTGGGAAACCGACATCCCCGGCCGCTACCAACCGGGCGATACGGTGAAGGGGAAGGTCACTAAGCTGACGAACTTCGGCGTCTTCGTGGAGCTCGAACCGGGCCTGGAAGGTCTACTCCATATCTCGGAGCTGGCCGACCACAAGGTAGAGAACCCCGAGGATGTCGTCAAGGTGGACGACGAGATCGAGGTCAAGATCCTCCGCGTTGATCGCGCCGATCGCAAGATTGGCCTGTCTCGCAAGAAGGCCAACTGGACCCGCGAAGACGATGAGCCATCCGAGGAGGAGGCCGGCGAGACGCAATCCGCCTCCAAACCGGCCGCCGCCAAGGCCGAGTCCAAGGAACTTAAAGGTGGCCTTGGTGGTGGTGGTCCTCTATTCAGCTTGGGTGGATCGGATTCGGAGGAATAATTCTCGTCTTCTGTCGGTATGATCCCATATGAGGCCGGTGATCCTGAAAGGTCGCTGGCCTCATTGCATTTCCTGTAATCCGCAAAATCTGCCCAGTACGACTTTTTTTTGAGATAGCTAGGTTCGCTACTCCTCGCAATTTTCCGCTAGATCCCATATTCTCAAGACGACCTAAATTTCCATGCCTTCGAGGTCGATGGTACTACTGCGGATGAAGGTCTCGGGGAGACGGCGGGGGTGATGGACTTTCGGTGGGAAGCTGGGTCGACGCGGCCCCGACCCAACCGGACCTCCTGCTCGGGGTGATTGCTCGCGGACGAGGCGAGTGTCCCTTCCCCAGGATCCGGTCGGAGGCCGGGTGCGTTCGTCCGTGGAGTCTACGCCCTGGCAATCCGTGGGGCGCGGCGTCGAGGTCAGTGCTGCGGGTCCCGGGCAATCCCGGTCCGATCCGCCCGGCCTAGCCGATTCCCCAGTCCGACCGTACTTGACGAGGATCCTCATGGCTCGAATCCGACGACACCGCCGAGATACGGTCCAGAGTCCCCTGGAGACATATCTCCGGGAGATCAACGAAATGGCCCTGCTCACGGCCCAGGAAGAGAAGGACCTCGCCGGCGGGATTGCCCGGGGGGACAAGGCCGCGCGTGACCGGATGATCCGGGCCAATCTCCGGTTGGTCGTGAACATAGCCCGCGGCTATGTAGGTAAGGGACTGGCCCTACAGGACTTGATCGAGGAGGGAAACCTCGGCCTGCTCAGGGCGGTCGGGGTTCGACCAGATGTTGGCACCCGATTCAGTACCTATGCCAGCTACTGGATCAAGCAATCGATCAAGCGGGCCCTGGTGAACACGGCCAAGCCGATCCGCATCCCCGCCTACATGGTGGGGATTGCTTTATGCAAGTGGCGGCGGGCCCAGTTGAGCTTCAGGACAAATTGGGGCGTGCCCCAACGGTCGAGAGATCGCCAAGGAACTCGAACTCCCGAAGAAGAGCTGGCGATCGTGAAGAAGGCTATCAAGGTGTATAACTTGGTGCCGCAGACCGACCAGGCCGAAAACGGTTGGAGCCTGGGCGAGATGCTTATGGACGAGCGGACCAAGACCCCGGACGTCAACAAGGTCGAGGCCGACAACCTCGAATTTTAGTCACCTCGCCCGCCTCAATGAAATGGACAAACGGGAAGCAACGGTTCTGCGGATGAGGTTCGGCTTGAATGATAATCCGCCCAAGACACTCAAGGAGATCGGAGAATCGCTGGGGTTGACCCGCGAGCGAGTCCGTCAGATCGGAAGGAGCCCTGGGCAAGCTGTCAACGAGCCTTCTGGCGGATTAGTCAGGGCCTCGATCGGGTCGAATTCCCGAGTAAGGACAGGGCCGGCGACGGGTCAGACAATCGACCCGTCGCCGGCCCTTTGGCCTTACGCTCTGTTCCGGTGCGCTTGGTGAGTTCGTGGTGCACGGGAGCGGGGGAGGTTCAGCCCTGAAGTCGTCGGCGGCGGTGCCGGATTGCCATGCCTGCGCCCGCCGGCGAGGACCAGGATCAGCGGCGTCGGCTCGGGGACGTTCAAGGGCGGCGGCGTAGTAGAGTTACCTCGGGTGTTCGAGGTCACCTTGGAACCCACGAAGTCCTCGGTGAACGAGCCGGTAAACGTACTGCCGATCTTGGGAGTGAAACCGACATAGGCATCCTTACCGAAGTAGTCGGCCAGGCTGCCGCCGGTAATGTTCATCTTCAGGTCGAATGTGCTCAGGCCCGTGTTGGGAATCGCCACCGACCCGAACGCCGTTGGGGTGCCCTTGAGGAGCAAACCAGTGACGGTCGTCGAGGGGGTCAAGGTTGCACCCGTCTTCGTGTCTGTCACGGCGGGAAGCACTACGGTGCCGTACAATTCGTAGCTGTTGGTGGCCGAGTCGACGAGCTTACCCTTGCCATCGACCGTCAGGTTAATCACCTGGCGGCGGACACCGTCGGCCGTCGGAACGACCGCCAGCTCTTCGGGGGAGCCGGAACTCGGATCCTGCCCGGTGGCGATGTAGAAGGGTAGGTTGACCGATTGGAAGTTGCCGGTCTGGGTCGAGGGGTTATAGGTGTAGGTGATCTTGCCGCCGACGTTGCCTCCGAACAGGTCGGGGTACGTCTGGGTCGGGTTGGGCTCGATCAGGTCGGCCGACGCCGAGCCACCCAGCGCGACCACGACCGCCAGGGACAGGCCTGACAGCAACAAGTAGTGACGCATCCGGTGCATGACGAAACTCCTCCTGGCCGACTCAGTCGCGGGACCGCCCCGGGCGACATGGCGCGGGGCAAGGGCGACGGGGGTCCTGCGACGAGCCGTCGATTCCATTCCGATTCCGACGAGCCTGCCTCGGGCTGACGGCTCACTCCGGCTCAACCGCGTGAATATAGGCAGGGAGAACGTGGTTGTCGGGCCGATGTGCCTCCCGGTAGGCCTGTGGCCGGGCCGAGCGCCTCAACTGGCCGGACGAGCGGGGAACGAAACTCCCAGGATCTATCCCTAGGGGCGTGGCGGCCGGATATACCCGAGAGTTGGCTTCCATTCCGTTTCAAGGAAAAGAGCTTTCCCGCGGGAGGCCGACGAGATTCGAGGGCGAATCAGCCCATCGACCCTCACGGACGACCTCGGAGCGGCCGCAATCTAGCCGAAGCGGCTGGGGCGGTCAACTCGGTTTAATCCCACGGCTCGGCGAGGGGCCGATCCCCCGATTCCGGCGATGGACGGCCCATGCGCCTTGAAAGGGCCCACCCCTTCCGGTGAAATGGGGTCGGCCTTCGGGAACCCTGCCGATGCCCCATCGCCTGGTCTGCCTCGCCATCCTGGTCCTTTGGCTCGGTTCCGTGGTGGCCCTCTTCCGGCGTGATATCCTTCCCGGGTTGATCCTGGGGCCGCCCCCCGATCTCCGCACGGTCACGCAGTCAGCCCCGGAGACGAAGCCCACACGGTGGGCCATCATCATCTCTGACCCGGCGGCCCGACAGCCATACCGCCCGATCGGGCAGATTGTCTCGCATTCCCTGAAGCGAATCGATGGTTCCGCCCAGTGGAGTAGCGAGGCCTGGTTCGATGCCGCCGAACTGGTAGGTCATGGCCAGTCGCTGTTTCCGGGGGCAGTCGGCGATCTCCCCGATTCCGAGCTCCAACCCGAGGGAGAGGGCCATGACTACCTCTTCATCCAGAGCGTGGTCGAGGTCGATAGCGTTGGCAACCTCTTCCACCTGCGGACCACGTTGCGGGGCCAGGGTGACTCGGAAGACCTGGTGACAATCGAAGGCCATCTGGTGGACAACGAACTGGAGATCCAGACGAACAGCCCCATGGCGATGCTCCGATCCACTCGTAGGCTTCCCTATCGTAGCCGAGGTCTTGTGGAGAACCCTCTGTCGCCCATGGACCGTCTCCCCGGCCTTAAGATAGGCCAGCGATGGGAGACTCGGATGGCCAACCCACTCACGGGCGGGGCACAGGAGGCCAAGAGCGAGGTCGTGGCGTCGGAGGTGATCCCGTGGAACAACGACGTGGTGAGATGCCTGGTCGTGGTGACCCGGGTGCCGCCCCTGTCGTACAAGACCTGGGTCCGCCCGGATGATGGCCTGGTGCTCCGTCAGGAAGTCCCCTATCCGCTCGCCCGGCTGATGCTCGAGCGACTGAACGAGTCGGCCGTGACAATCACGCCCGGGGTGCTGCCATGATCGAACTGCGGGGCGTCTCGAAGTCGTATGGGACCAAGCGGGCGGTGGACGGGCTGGACCTGAGTGTTCAGCCGGGCGAGTTGTTCGCCTTCCTCGGGCCGAACGGTGCAGGGAAGACGACCACCCTGAAAATGGTCTGCGGTTTGCTGCGGCCCAGCCAGGGGACGGTGCGGGTCGCCGGCCATCCCGCCGAGAGCCGCGAAGCCCGCCAGCAACTCGCCTACGTGCCCGACCAACCCTTCCTCTACGAAAAGCTCACCGGGCGCGAGTTCTTGCGGTTCGTGACCGAGATGTACGGCATGGGTCGCCCTCAGGCGGAACAAAAGATCGACGGCCTGATCGACATCTTCGAAATGCGCGATTTCGTCGATGAGCTCTGCGAGAATTACTCGCACGGGATGAAGCAACGGGTCGTCTTCGCGTCGGCGCTCGTCCATGACCCGAGCGTCCTGGTCGTCGATGAGCCGCTGGTTGGGCTCGACCCCCGGAGTGGCCGCATCGTCAAGGATCTCTTCCTGGAACAGGCCCGTTCGGGCGTATCGGTCCTGATGTCGACGCACCTGCTCTCGATCGCAGAGGAACTGGCCGACACGATCGGCATCATCGACCACGGGCGGATGATCGCGCAGGGGTCGCTCGATACCCTGCGGGGCCATGCCGAACGGAATGGTCCGCTGGAAGACCTGTTCCTGGCCATTACCGGAGGCGATCGGCCTCGGGTCCGCTCGACGGACCGGGCGATCGGGGCCAGCCCCTCATGAGCGAAGCGGCGGCGGCCCGGGAGATAACGATCGATTCCGACCGCACTGGCCTCGCCCTGGGCCGGCTCAGGCTGCGCGTGATCCGCAATTCGCTGGGTACAATCTTGTCACGGGCCCGACTAAGGACCGGGGTCATCGTGGTTTGCAGCGTTGTCTTCTGGGTGGGGCTGTATGTGCTCTTCTCGGTAGCCTTCCGATTCCTCTCGACGATTTTGCCCCTGTCGAACGAGGTGGTCGAGTACATATTCAGCATGTTCTTTCTCTCGCTCTTGGTAATGCTGATTTTCTCGACCGGGATTATCCTCTACAGCAGCCTCTTCCAGTCGCGCGAGGCAGCCTTCTTGCTTACAACCCCGGTACCGGCTGGTCGCGTCTTCGCTCACAAGTTCGTCGAAGCGATGGCGTTTTCCTCCTGGGGCTTTCCCCTGCTGGGCAACCCAATCCCCTGATGGCATACGCGGGGTCACGGGCCACGTACCCTGGGAATTTTTATGCACTCTTCCTTCCTACCTGGCGGCATTTGTGCTGATTCCTGGCAGTTGCGGGGCGGTTGGCGCGATCCTCATCGCCAACCTGTTCCCACGACGACGGAAAGCGGCCCTCGTCCTGCTGGTAGGGCTTGTGGCCCTGGCCATGGCCTTCGTCGGTTACAGGCTCTGGCGGACGCCCGGCGAGGCGATGACCCGCGAATGGCTCGATGCCATGCTCGGCCGCCTCGAATTCAGCCAGAGTATGATTTTGCCCAGCCGTTGGCTATCGAAGGGGTTGCTGGAATCGGCCCGCGGACAGGCCGGAACCGGCGTATTTTACCTGGTCGTGACGGCCGCACATGGCGGGTTCGCTTATTTGATCGCTGCAGTTGTCGCCAGGGACCTCTACCGTCGGGGTTATAGCCGGGTACAGGGCGGGCGTGGTTCACGACGGGCGTTCGGATGGTACGGTCTGGACGCGCTCTTCCATAGGGTATTCGGCCCATTCGTGTCGAGGCCGGTCCGGTTGCTCATCCTCAAGGATCTGAGGACTTTCCGGCGGGATCCTGTCCAGTGGTCCCAGTTTTTCATCTTCTTCGGCTTGCTGGCTTTCTACTTCGGCAGCATCCCACGATTGGGATACCACGTCGAAAGCGCCGTCTTCAAGAACCTGCTCAGTTTCCTCAACCTCGGGGTGACGGCGCTCATTCTGTCCACGTTCACGGGCCGGTTCATCTTCCCGATGCTCTCGCTGGAAGGTCGAAACTTCTGGGTCTTGGGCCTCCTGCCGCTCCGACGTGAATCGATCCTATGGGGCAAGTTTGCCTTCGCTTCGGGGATCTCCCTGGTCTCGACCGAACTGCTCGTAGTCCTCTCCGACGTGATGTTGCGGATGGCGCCCATGATGATCGCGATGCATGTACTAATCGTCGCCATCCTGTGCCTGGGCCTGTCCGGGATAAGCGTCGGCCTGGGCGCGCGCCTGCCGAACTTGAAGGAGGATGATCCATCAAAGATCGCAGCGGGCTTCGGGGGAACGCTCAACCTGCTGGTCAGCCTGGTGTTCATCGTGATGATGGTGAGCTCCCTGGCGTTGCCCTGCCACCTCTATTTCACGAGCCGAAGGATCGAGGAGATCGGTGCCAACGTGTTCCTTGACCCGGCATTCCGTCTCCGCATCGGCTTGGGCATGATCGCATGCTTCGCGATCGGTGCGGCCGCCATCGTCGTCCCCCTGCGAATCGGCATCCGCGCGTTCCGCGCGATGGAATTCTGAAGCCCGCCCGGTCGATCAAGCACAGGGCGGGGCGGTGGATTCCGCTCAGAAGAAAAGGATGGAGTGTCGCTGTTCTCGGCCGTGGGCGTGAGCCGACTCTGGTTGCGTCGGATTCTTGATCGTGAGGACCGGGCAGTTGGCGTGCCGCATGACGGCCTCGGCGACACTCCCCAGGACGAGTCGGCCTAATCCGGTCCGGCCGTGCGTGCCCATGACGATCAGGTCGGACCTCCAGGCATCAGCCGCCTTGAGGATTTCATCGGCGGCATCACCCTGCCGGATGTCAGTCTCAATTGCCAGCTTCATATCGGGGCCTTCAAGCCTCCGCCGCAATTCGTCGAGCGCCTCGCGATAAGCGTCGAGGTCCATCGGCACCACGTAGGCTCCGTCGGGGATGATCTCGATTGGGGCGATGTGCAGCAGGACCAACTTCGCGCCTTGCTCGCGGGCCAGAGCCCGAGCCATAGGGATGGCCGCTTCGGAGCAGGCTGAGAAATCGGTCGGGTAAAGGATCGATCGGAAGGACATCATGACTTCCTCCCCGGCAAACAGCCGGTTTGGTGGGGTAGGGGGACCGGCCAGGGACCGGGGTTGTGACGTAGACGATTAGCGTTCCGCAATCGCCTCGCGGGCGGGGACTCGAACCGTCAAGACGGGCCGGCTCGATCGCCTCATCACGGATTCGGCGACGCTACCGGCGAGCAACCGGTCGAGGCCGGTCCGGCCGTGCGTCCCCATCACGATCAACTCGGCCCCCTCGGACTCGGCAATGCCCAGGATTTCGTCGGCGGGTTCCCCCTCGCGGATCAGGTAATCGACGTCCACCGGATGATCCGGGATGTTCAAGGCAGCCATCCGGTTGCGGATCGCGTCCATGTTGAAAGGATCGCCCGGTGTGATCGGCATCGGAACCCCTAACTCCCCATAGTGCAGGGGATGCTGGTTCAATTCGATGAGTTCCAGGACATGAAGCACCACGAGCCGGGTCGTGCCGTCGCGGGCCAGGGCCGAGGCAACCTCGAAGGCCGCCCGTGACCCTTCGGAAAAATCCTCGGCGACGAGTATGGTGCGGAACAAGGGTAGCGGCCGGCGTGATTCGGACATCGGACACCTCCCGGATGGATCAAGGCCCGCCGCACCCGTTCGGCAGGCGTTCGGGGCCGATGGATCGGGCCAGAAGTCGCTGGACTCGGCGATCCGAAATCTGGGGAAATCGCTCGTACCAGAGGCCAACCGTCCGGAACGGTTCGGGTATCTGGTCAAAGATGCAGGCATCAGCCTCCCGATTGAGGGCTTTGTATGCCGATCTCGAAGTGATGGGCGCGGCGACGAGGACGCGGACCGGCCCGAGCTTGCGGATCGCGGCCACGGCTACTCGCATCGTCGCGCCCGTGGCCAGGCCATCATCGACGATCAGGGCGTCGCGCCCCTCCAGGTGGAGGGGAGGACGGGCACCTCGATAGGCCGTCTGCCGACGCTCCAACTCCCGGGCTTCGTCGCGGCAGACCTCCTCGAAAGCATCGTCGGAGATCCCGGCCGCACTAATCACCTCCATGTTGCGGAGGATCTGGCCACCTGAGGCGATCGCCCCCATCGCCAACTCTTCATGGCCGGGGACGCCCAGCTTGCGAACGAGGAAAACGTCGAAAGGCAATCCCAGCGTTTCGGCTACGGTCACCCCGACCTCCACGCCCCCCCTGGGCAGGCCCAGAACGACCGTATTCGGTCGGAAACCTGCCGATTGGATGCGGGACGCCAGCATCAGGCCAGCTTCGCTGCGATCCTGATAGGCGTAACACATGGGGTCGCCCCCGGCGGAGGCGAAGGGCAAACCCAGGCATCGGGCTGAAACCCCGATGACGGGAGTTGGCCTACTGGACCTCCTCATCCAGAATTGTACAGGCGGGAAAATCAAGGTCAAGCGGCCAGATCGATCGCCATGAAAGTCGGCGGTCTTGCTCGAAACTTGGGCGATCCTGACCAGATCTTCCATCGCGAAACGAATGCCCAAATCCTGGGAAATCCTGGATAATAGTGGGGGAAGTGCCGACAGTGAGCATGATGGTGTGGAGATTGCACAAAGGCGGGGGTCAGTCCATGTCCCAGGCACTTGATGGACAACTGCACCAATGACGTTGCCGGCCCATGCCGGAGCCAGCGAACGCCTGCTGGTACACCCGGAGTTCCTCGGCTTCGACGAAATGTCCGAGGCGTCTGGCGTCGTGCGGCCCCACTATGAGCCGCTCCGACAGTCCTTAGAACGTCTGGGGGCGCAGGAGCTTGAACGCCGACATCGGGTGGCGGACCTGTCGATGCGGCAACAGGGGATCACATTCACCGTATACGGCCGCGATCAGGGGGTGGAGCAGATCATCCCCTTCGACCCGATCCCCCGCCTGGTGCCAGCCCACGAATGGGAGCGGATCGAAGCGGGGCTTCAACAGCGAGTCCGAGCCCTCAATCTGTTCATCTGTGATGTGTACCACGAGCGTCGGATCCTTCGCGATCGCAAGGTCCCCGCCGAACTGGTCCTTGGGGCTTCGGGATACCGCCGCGAGTTCGTCGGAGTCCGCGTACCTCGCGATATCTACGTCCACATTGCTGGGATCGACCTGATCCGAGATGCAGACGGTACCTACTTGGTCCTGGAAGACAACTGTCGTACGCCTTCCGGCGTGAGCTATGTGCTCAAGAATCGTCAGGTAATGAAACAGGTGTTCCCGGTCCTCTTCCGGGAATATGACGTCCGCCCGGTGGACGATTACGCGGCCAATCTCCGCGCGGTACTCCGGCACGTCGCCCCGCTGGGGGTTTCCGAGCCAACCGTGGTGGTCCTCACACCGGGCGTCTACAACTCGGCCTACTTCGAGCACAGCTTCTTAGCCCGACAAATGGGCGTGGAACTGGTCGAGGGCCGCGACCTCTTCCTGGACAACGGTTACCTCTATATGAGGACAACCAGCGGTCCGAAGCGGGTCGATGTAGTCTATCGCAGGGTAGACGACGATTTCCTTGATCCTCTGACTTTCCGCAGGGATAGCCAGTTGGGTGTGGCCGGGTTGGTGGGGGCCTTCCGCGCGGGCCATCTGGGCCTGGTGAACGGCATCGGCACGGGCGTGGCCGATGACAAGGGGATCTATCCGTTCGTACCCGAAATTATCAAGTACTACCTGGGCGAGGATCCGATCTTGCCCAACGTCGAGACATTCCGGGCGCCCGTCGACTCGCACCGGTCCCATATCCTGGCGAACCTCGACAAACTGGTCGTGAAGGCGGTGGACGCTTCGGGGGGATACGGGATGCTGATCGGGCCGGCTTCAACCGCCGAGCAGCGGGCCGAGTTCCGCGAGAAGATCCTGGCCAACCCCCGCGGCTACATCGCGCAGCCGACCATCTCTCTGAGCCAGCACCCGACCTTCATCGACGGCAAGCTGGAAGGCCGCCACATCGACCTCCGACCGTTCGTCCTCTATGGCGAGGACATCAAGGTCTTGGCCGGTGGTTTGACCCGAGTGGCCTTGCCCAGGGGCAGCCTAGTCGTCAATAGCTCGCAAGGGGGCGGTACTAAGGATACCTGGGTGCTTGGTGAGTCGACGACGACTCGTCCACCGCATCAACAACAGCGATCATATGGGGCCGGCGTCGATGCTTAGCCGCGTCGCCGAAAACCTTTACTGGATGAGCCGATACGTCGAGCGGGCCGAGAATATCGCCCGATTACTCGACGTCGCCTTCGACCTGGAACTCGACGCGGCCGGCCTGCACGATGGCCTGGAGGCCTCGCCTGTCATCGGCGTGATGAGCATCCTGAACTGCCGGAGCGGGTTCTTAAGAAAGTACGGCGACATCGAGCCTTCCCCCGAACAGGTCCTGCGCTACTTGACTTTCGATCGTCAGAACAGCCTATCGATCCTGGCAATGGTCGCCCGTGCCCGCGAGAATGCCCGGAGTTCGCAGGAAGCGGTCGGTTCGGAGGTCTGGAGCCATGTCAACCGGCTTTACCTCTACCTGATCAGTTCGAGGGCCCAACGGCGGTTTACCGAAAGCCCGTCGCGGTTCTACAACGGGCTGAAGCGTTCCTGCGTCCTATTCGCAGGCTTGATCGATTCGACCCTGCCCCACAACGAGGTTTATCATTTCCTCCGGTCCGGCCGGTATTTGGAGCGTGTGGGCCAGATCGGCCGGGTCTTGGCCGACCGGGCCCATCAGCTCCGCCCCGATGCCGAGGCGGCCGACCTTCCCTTGCAACTCGTACATTGCACCAGCCTCCTACGCATCTGCTCTGCCTACGACGCCTACCTGAGGACTTATCATGATCGGATCGACCCCGAATGCGTGGTCCAGTACCTCGTACTGGAAGACGCATTCCCGCGGTCGATCCGGTTCAGCGTCGAGTGTTGCCGCAACGCACTGCAGGAAATCAGCGGTTCCAACCCGGATGCGTACGGCTCCGAATCAGAACGCTTGTTAGGTCGCCTGGAAGGGGAATTGCGCCCTTGAGGTCGATGAGATCTTCACCCGTGGCCTCGGGAATTTCCTGGGCGACATCCTGCATACCTGCGACCGGGTGGGGGACGAGATCCACCACGCGTATTTCTTCTCCTAACGCAAAACAACGGACGGGATCCATCCCCCATGCTGCTCCGGATCCGGCACGCGACGACCCTGACCTATTCGGAGCCTGTCTCGGAGACGGTTTTCGAGGCGAGGATGGCACCCCTGTCCGACGATGACCAGACGACGCTAGGGTATCGATTGCAAATCGAGCCTCCGGCGCCTGTAACCGCCTACCGCGACGGTTTCGGTAATCGGGTCGAGTTGTTCAATATCGGCACCCCCTACCAGGCGCTTTCGATCGAGGCGAGCAGCTACGTCCGTACTCACCGACGGCCCGGTGAAGCCCGCCTCCGTGCGGCCGGTTGGGAACCCGGCCGCGAAATCCCTGTCGAGGCGATCGATTACCTCCGGCCGAGCCCGCTGATCGACCAGTCGCCGGCCCTCGACGACTTCGTTGCCGGCCTGCCCCGCGTCGAAACCTCGCTGGCCGACCAAGTCCTCGCCCTACGCGACGCGGTGCAGGATCGCCTCACGTATCGGAAGGCGGTAACGGACGCCAGCACCCGGGTCAGCCAAGTGCTGGCGTTGGGGTGCGGGGTTTGTCAGGATTTCACACACCTCTTCTTGGCGGCTGCACGCGGGATTGGCTTGCCCGCCCGTTACGTGAGCGGCTATATCCACGAGCCGGGCGAGGTCGAGACGCACGCGTGGTGCCAGGTCTGGGCAGGGCCGGTTGGCTGGGTGGATGTGGACCCAACGCACGGTCTGTTCGTCGGCGACGACCACGTCGCGATCGCCGTCGGCCGCGATTACCAGGACGTTACACCCAACAGGGGCGTCTGGAAAGGGCGGGCGCAGGAAACGATCCGGGTGAAGGTGGCCATCGAGCCGGTCGAGCGCGTACCCTACGAGATGCAGGGTTGGGCCGATCCCCAGGGTTGGTCTGAGCCGGCGGCCGCATTTACGACAGCTCAGGCTCCACGAGGGTCTGCAACCGCATTCCCTTATCAGCGCCAGGGGGGGCCAAACGGGTTAGGAAAGCGTTCGGCTTACCGCGGCCAGTACCGCCACCAGCAGGGGCAGCAGCAGCAATAACGACCCGGGTCCGGCCGTCGGCCGGCGTTTCGGCTTGCCGTCGTGGGGCTTGTGCGTTATCCCTGGCCCCTATCCAGCGAGGTTGCGGAGTGGCGGTTCGATGACATACTGCGTGGGGATCGCGACCAAGGACGGATTCGTGATGGCCTCGGACTCGCGCACAAATGCCGGGTTCGATCAGGTGAACATTTGCCGAAAAATGTACACGTTCGCCCGGCCCGGGGAGCGCGTCCTCGTGCTCATGACTAGCGGGAGCCTCTCCTGCACCCAGTCGGTGCTCACCCTCCTGCAACGCGACTTCGATCGGGGCACCGGCCTCGCCGAGGCCGAGTCAATGTACGACGCCGCCCGCGTCGTCGGGGACCACGTGCGACACGTCTCCGACCTCGACCGCAAGGCGCTCGAGGCCGCATCGTACCAGTTCAACGTCCATATGCTGCTGGCCGGCCAAATCCGCGGCCAGCCGCACGACCTCTACATGATCTACCCGCAAGGGAACCCGCTCCGCTATACCGAGGAATGCCCTTACCTCCAGATCGGCGAAACCAAGTACGGACGGCCAATCCTCGACCGGGGCGTCCGGTTCCAGCGAACCAGCCTGGAAGATGCGGCACGATACGCCCTGATCTCGATCGACTCGACCATGCGCTCGAACGTGACGGTCGGCCCACCGATTGACCTGCTTCTCTACACCAAAGACGAGCTCGAGATCCGCCGATACCGTCGTTTCAACGACCGAGACCCGGATCTCCTCGCGATCCACTCCCAGTGGGAACAGGCTCTCCGCAAGGCGGTCGCGGAACTGCCGACGGTCTCGTTCGACCCGCCGGCCTGACCAACTCAGACGAGGCATCGCGGCGCCCGCCGCATTGGGCCGGTATCTCGTTGGGGTCCCAACCCACGGCAGGGGCGAGATGGCCACCAGTCGAACACGCCAGATCTACGCCCTCGGCATCCTGTTCGCAATCAATGCGATCAACTTCTTCGATCGCCAGCTCGTCAGTGTGGTGTCGGAGCCAATCCGACGCGAGTGGGACCTATCCGATATCCAGGTCGGGTGGCTGACGACGGCTTTCACACTTTTGTACGCGGTCATGGGCGTGCCGCTGGGCCGCCTCGCTGACCGCGCAAAGAGGACGAGGCTCCTCGCAATCGGCGTGCTCTTCTGGAGCGTCATGACGGCGACGACGGCTTTCACGCGGAACTTTGCCCAGATGTTCGCTGCCCGACTCGGGGTCGGGGTAGGCGAAGCGGCCTGTGCCCCCGCATCTACTTCGCTCATCGGCGACTTGTTTCCCCCCCGGCAGCGGGGGAAGGCCCTGTCGGTCTTCCTGATGGGGCTGCCCATCGGGCTCGCGCTAAGCTCCTTGATCGGCAGCCAACTCGCTGCATCTTATGGCTGGCGGCGTTGCTTCCTCGTCGCAGGGGTCCCCGGAGTGTTCTGCGCCCTTGGGGTGATGCTGCTCAGGGAACCCGAGCGGGGCCAGCGCGAGGAACTAGCCGATGTTGGTTCGCATCGCCGCACAGGCTCGCCGTACCGGATCGTCCTATCGACCCCGACCATGGGCTGGATCATCCTCTCGGGGGCCCTGCACAACTTCAGTATGTACGCCGTTTCCGCCTTCCTGATGCCCTACTTGATGCGTTATCACGAAGCACCCCTCCCCGTCGCCGGCCGTTTGGCGACATCGCTCGCCCTTGTGGGGATCCCCGGCCTGCTGCTCGGCGGATTTTTGGGGGACCTGTCCAGGCGCAGTCGAATCAACGGCGGGCTGCTCACGAGCGCCTGGGCGTCACTGGCGGCGGCCCCCATGACTTACCTCGCCCTGGGATCGCCCCGCGGGGACCTGATGGGGTTCGCCTTCTTCCTGGCGCTGGCGAATGGCCTGATGTACGTTTATTACAGCACCGTCTATTCGGCGATCCAGGACGTAATCGAGCCGTCGCTCCGGGGCACGGCGATGGCCCTCTATTTCTGCGCGATGTACGTAGTCGGGGCATCCTTCGGCCCGGTCGCGACAGGCTTCCTCAGCGATCGGTCCACGAAGGCCGCGGCCACAAATGCCGGCGTGATGACTCTAAACTCGATCGAACTGGAACCGTTCCGCGGGGCCGGACTTCGCTCGGCGATGTACCTGGTCCCGATCCTGGAAATGGCCCTAGCGATCGTCCTCTTCGCGGCCGCGTACGCAATCCGCCAGGATTCGCGTCGGCTGCTCGATTGGATGGACAGCCTGGATGAGCCCCCCGCTTCTCACGACGCGGGGGGCCAGGATCCAACTCATCAAGCCGATTCGGGGGCTTCACTCAACTCTTCAGATGATAGAGCTTCCAAATCGGATCATAAGTGAGGGCCTGGTAGCCGACGGGCCGTAGCTCGGATCCCCGGCCGAGCAGATAATTCCGCTCCATCACGAAAAAGTTGGCCGGGCCAGGGGTCGCGTCAAACAGATTACGAGGGTCGGTGGGGTCGGAGGATGTCTGGAATGCTCCGCCGAAGGCGAGTCCATAAGCGAGGTAAGGCCGGTTGAAGTTACCCCAGAAATCACCGCCCGGGAATGGGTTCAGGTCCAGGATTTGGAGTAGACCAGGGCGGTTCGTGCCGTACTGGGCGACGAAGCCGCTGGCCGACACACCATTCTGGGGGGAGAGGATCGGATAGAGCGCGGCACCGTCCCAGTTCGTGCGGTTCAAGACGTAGGCGGATCGCGTCAAGTCGCCGGTCAGGTCGAGTCCCGCACTGGTCACGAAGTTGGGGAACGACATGAGGGTCGATCCGGCCTGGGCGGATGGTTGTAAAGCCCCCAGGACCGTCACGCCTCCCGACGCGTCAATCAGGTCGATTGCCCGGTCGCGCAGGGCCAGATTGCGGCCGGACCCTCCTTCGAGGTAATCGACCACGCGATCGCCGGATAGGCTCGGCCCGTGGTTGATCGCCTCGACCTGCGTCGATCCGTCCGGGAGCACGGCGTTGGGTACGGAGGAAAGGTCGAACGCGTCCGACATCACGGGTTCCGAGGCGATCCGCACGGCGAGCTGGTTATTACCTTTTGCCCATGCGTTGGCCACGTCCTGTACGTTGCTGGTGCTGATCTGGAGCGTGGAGTAACCGCCGATCAGGACATCGTTATCCTGGCCGCCGAGCAGCGTATCTCTGCCGGTCCCGCCGATGAGGACATCATTACCCGTGTTCCCGACCAGCGTATCCACGCCGTCGTCGCCGTAGATCCAGTCATTCCCATCGCCGCCGCGGACGAGGTCGTTGCCCGAGCCGCCGTAGAGCCGGTCGTTGCCGTCGTTCCCCGCGATCAGGTCATCACCGCCGCCTCCCACGATCAGGTCATCGCCCTGGCCCCCCTCGATCGAATCGTTGCCCGCGTTGCCGACCAGCGTGTCATTGTTCGAACCGCCGACGATCCTGTCATCCCCGGGCCCGCCGTCGATTCCGAGCCGTCGCTTGACCGACGGATTGGCGAGTACCTGGTCGTTTCCTCCGAGGGCTTCGACGTAGATCTGCCTCGCGGAGGTGCTCCAGCTCTGGCCGCTTTGACCGGAAAGGTTGGCCGCGATGGCGGTGGTGTTGCTCGCCCCGGCGGAAAGCCGAATCACGTCGTCGCCGGTCGTTCCGCGCAGGAAGAAGCGGTTGCCCGACTCCATGGCCTGGACGACTGTCAGATTCAAGCGGGCGATGAGGAAGTCTACGCCGGCCAACTGCTGCCGGATGGTGACCGTGTAGGGCGTGTGACTGGTCTCGAGGTACATATGCCGCAGGCTGAGGTTGCTCACGCCGGGCGCGACCGAGAATGCTGCCGTGTTGGGATTGAAGGGATCGACGGACGGGGTGTGGTCCCCCCAGTCGAGGATAACGGGCTCGGGCTCGTTTCCCGTATTCTGGAACTGGATTTCCAGCCCGGTGCCTCCGACCTTCATGAACCACGTGGGATTGGTCCAGCTTGGGCTCACGAAGGTCGATCCGACCAAGGTCGTCGAGCTGAAGGTCGGCACGCCGTCCGAGCTCGTCAGAGTTGCCGGGTCGGTGATGGGATTGGGCAGCAGCGATGAGCTGGTATAGCGGAGGATGCCCTGGACCGAAAGGGTCAGCAGGGCGCGGGATTCCAGGGTTTCGAGGAACGAGCGGCGACGTCGCGGGCGTGCGGCTCCTGCAGGCCGCGAGGATCGACCCAACCAGGGGCGAAGGGACGGCAGCATGGGTGGGGGCTCCAGGATGCTGGGTGTAAATGCGGGAACTGGAAAGGACGCGTCGGCCTTGACGCTATTGAACCCGTAATGGTGCGGGGATGCAATCATACGCCACCGAGGTTTCATCATGCGATCGCCGTAGTCACAACGCTGGGAGCAAGAGCGAGTGCCGCATCGTTGTACCGGCCGGGAATCGCCCCGTATCATGCCCCTTCGGCGTTCGGTTCCTCGGGAGGTCTTTCCATGCGTTGCACGCTGATCACCCTGGCCGGGATCGTCATGGCAGGCCAGGCCTTCGGTGCCGACTCCCCGCCATTACTGCTCCAGCAACCCACCTTGAGCCGCGACCGAATCGCATTCGCCTACGGGGGCGACCTGTGGACGGTCGACCGCAAGGGGGGCGATGCCTCGAGGCTCACGACAGGCGTGGGCCTGGAATGGGGGCCGACCTTCTCGCCGGATGGCCGGACGATCGCTTTTAGCGGGGAGTATGAAGGGAATATTGACGTTTATGTCGTCCCCGCGAGCGGCGGCGAACCCCGACGAGTGACCCACAATCCGGCCTATGACATCGCGGTCGGATGGACGCCGGACGGTTCCCGTATCCTGTTCCGTTCGAACCGGACCAGTTCTTCGCGATTCGACAAATTGTTCACGGTCTCGCTCGAAGGTGGCCTACCCGAGGAACTGCCGTTGCCGATGGGCGAGCAGGGGTCCTATAGCCCCGATGGGACCCGACTGGCTTATGTGCCGTTCTGGAACCGGAGGGGCGTCCCAACCGCTTTCATTTCCTGGAACCACTACAGGGGAGGGAAAGCGTCGCCGATCTGGTTGGCCGACCTTTCCGACTCCCGCGTGACGAAGGTTCCCCGGCCGGGCTCGAACGACTCCGACCCGATGTGGGTGGGCGACTTGGTTTACTTCCTCTCCGATCGAGGCGGTTCGATCACGCTGTACGCGCACGATACGAAATCCGGTATTGTGAAGCGGGTCGTCGATGACGGTCCCGATATCCGCTCGGCCTCGTCCGGCCCGGGGGGGATTGTGCTGGAACGAGGCGGAGGCATCGAACTCTATGAGTTCGACACCGGATCGGTCCGTACCATTCCGACGCGGATCGCCGGCGACCTACCGGGCGTCCGGCCTCGGTTTGAGAAGGTTGCCAAGCGGATTCAGTCGGCCGATCTGTCGCCGACGGGCACTCGGGTCGTCTTCGAGTCCCGCGGCGAGATCCTGACCGTCCCCGCCGAGAAGGGGGATACTCGCAACCTGACGAAGTCGCCAGGCGTCGCCGATCGATACCCGTCCTGGTCGCCCGATGGCCGATGGATTGCCGCCTTCTCGGACGAGTCGGGCGAGTATGCCCTCCACCTCATCCCGCAGGACGGAAAGGGCGATCTCCGCAAGATCGACCTGGGCGACCCCCCCTCTTTTTATTACAGCCCGGCCTGGTCGCCCGATTCGAAGAAGATCGCTTTCACCGACAAACGCCTTCAACTTTGGGTCCTGGACCTGGAAAAAGGCAAGGCGGTCGTCATCGACCGCGACACATATGACAGTCCCATGAGGACGCTCGACCCGAGTTGGTCGCCCGATGGCCGATGGATCGCCTATTCGAAGCGGCTCAAGAATCACCTTCGGGCCGTGTATGCCTACTCGATCGAGAATGGCCGGGCATCCCAACTCACTGACGGTCTGAGCGATGCCCGTTTCCCTGTGTTCGATGCCCATGGTAAATACCTCTACTTTGCGGCCAGCACCGATGCCGGCCCGACTTCCGGCTGGTTGGATATGTCGAGCATGAACCGGCCGGTGACCCGGAGCGTGTACGTCGCCGTGCTCCGCAACGACATCCCCTCGCCGCTTGCGCCCCAGAGCGATGAGGAGAAGCCGAAGCCGGTCGAATCGGACAAGGAGAAGGAAAAAGGAAAGGAGAAAACCAAGGACTCGGCGGGCCCGGAGGTCCGCATCGACCCGGATGGGCTCGATCAGCGGATCCTGGCCTTGCCGTTGCCGCCCCGAAACTATGCCGGGCTGGCGGCCGGCGGCGAGGGTACGCTCTACGTGGCGGAGGCCCCGGCCGTGATGCCGAGGGGCGGACCATCGCCAGGACAGGTGATCCACAAGTTCGACTTGAAAACGCGCAAGTCCGATCGGTGGCTCGACGGCGCCGAGACCTTCGCCCTGAGCCACGATCATTCCAAGGTGCTCTACAAGAAGGGCGACGGCTGGTTCCTCACCGCAACCTCCGCTCCTCCCAAGCCGGGCGACGGCGCCTTGAAGCTCGATGCGATGGAGGTTCGCGTCGATCCCAGGGCCGAATGGGCCCAGATGTACCGGGAGGTTTGGCGGATCCAACGCGATTTCCTGTACGACCCGAAGGCCCACGGCTTCGACCTGATGGCGGCCGAGGCACGCTACAAGCCGTTTCTCTCGGGGATTGCTCATCGGAACGACCTGAACGTTCTGTTCTCCGAAATGCTGGGCGAAATCTCAATCGGACACCTCTACGTGTCCGGCGGCGACACGCCCGAACTGCCCAAGGTCCGCGGCGGTTTGCTTGGCGCCGATTACTCGGTGGAGGGAGGTCGGTACAGGTTTTCCAGGGTATTCCCTGGGGTGAATTGGAACCCTGAGCTGAAGGCACCCCTCACTCAACCCGGCGTGAATGTGAAGGCCGGCGAATTCCTGTTGGCGGTCGACGGCAAGGAATTGAAGGCGCCCGAGACCCCGGACGCGTTTCTAGAAGCGACGGCCGGAAAATCGGTCGTCCTGAGGGTAGGACCCAACGCCGACGGGACCGATTCCCGCGAAGTGACCGTCGTGCCAATCGAGAGCGAAGCCGCTCTGCGGAACCTCGCCTGGATCGAGGCAAACCGGAAGAGGGTCGAACAACTTTCCGATGGTAAGCTGGCCTACGTCTACCTGCCCGATACCGGTGCCGGCGGCTATACCAATTTCAATCGGTATTACTTCGCGCAGATCGACAAACAAGGCGCGGTGATCGATGAGCGGTTCAACGGCGGCGGTACCGCGGCCGACTACATCATCGACGCGATGCGTCGCCCGTTGATGAACTACTGGACGACCCGTGAAGGTGCCGACTTCACCACGCCAGTCGGCTCGATCTTTGGCCCGAAAGCGATGATCGTCAATGAGGCGGCCGGCTCGGGCGGCGACGCGCTGCCCTGGTACTTCCGCAAGGCCGGGCTCGGCCCGCTGGTTGGCACCAGGACCTGGGGAGGGCTCGTCGGTATTTACGACTATCCCACGCTGATCGACGGCGGCACGGTCACGGCGCCCCGAGTGGCCTTCCGCACCGCGGAAGGGGCCTGGGACGTGGAAAATAAGGGCGTAGCCCCCGACATTGAGGTGGATCTGGACCCCAGGGCTGTTCGCCAGGGGCACGACCCGCAGTTGGAGAAGGCCGTGGAGGTCGTCTTGGAAGCGATCCGCAAGCAACCGGCTCCCCCCGTTGGCGAGCTTCCGCCGTATCCCGATTATAGCAAGGCCCGGACGCCGTCGGCGGCGGGGAGGTGACCGGACCCGCGCGTCGGGGGCATCGCCGATGTTATGATGGGGTGACACCGCGCCGGGCGTCGAAGATGCCGCCCGGTCCGGCTTGTCCAGGGGTTGAGGTGCAAGAGGCGCATTCATGAATCCGGCAATCCTTGCGGAGACGGGCGCGTCGGCCGGTCGCTCCCCGTCGAGGCCAGTACACCCGCCCAGCAAGGCCCCCTCACGGGTGATTGTCGAGGCGGTCTCTCCGGAGATCGACGGCGGCCGGTTTCCGATCAAGCGGACCGTCGGCGAATCGGTCCGCGTGGAAGCCGACGTCTTTGCCGACGGCCACGACGTGGTCCGGGCCGTGGTCAAATCTCGGCCGGCGAGCGGATCGACCTGGTCCGAATCGCCTATGACCTTGATCGGACCCGGGACCGATCGGTACTCCGGCATGTTCGTCGTCGAAGTCCAGGGCCGCCACGAATACACGGTGGAAGCCTGGATCGACCGTTTCGCCTCCTGGCATCACGAGGTTACGCGTAAGCATGAGGCCGGCCAGGAACTCTCCAGCGAACTGCTCGAAGGGGCCGCGTTGATCCGGGAGGCCGCCTCGAGGGCCACGAAGGAGGACGCCGCCTGGCTGCTCGAGCGGGCGGAATTGGTCGCCGGCCCATCGCCGATGGTGGCGAGGGTAGCCTCGGGGCTTGATCGCGATTTATCGACCCGGATGGCCCGATACCCCGATCGGAGCCAAGGCTCCACCTATGACCGTTCGTTGCCGATCATAGTCGAACGCGAGCGTGCGCGGTTTAGCTCCTGGTACGAGATGTTCCCGAGGTCGGCCGCGAAGGCACCCGGCCTCCATGGCACCTTCTCCGATGTCGAACGACTCTTGCCCTATGTCGCGGGAATGGGCTTCGATGTGCTCTACCTGCCGCCCATTCATCCGATCGGCGTCTCCCACCGCAAGGGGCCGAACAACGGCCTGGTCGCGAGCGTCGGCGACCCCGGCAGCCCCTGGGCGATTGGCGGGATCGAGGGGGGCCATACCAGCGTCCATCCGGATCTCGGCACCCTGGACGATTTCGATCGGCTGGTCGCATCGGCGGCGCGGCACGGGCTCGAGATCGCCCTGGACATCGCCTTCCAGGCGTCCCCCGATCACCCATGGGTCCGCGAGCATCCGGAATGGTTCCGCCATCGGCCCGATGGGTCAATCAAGTATGCCGAGAACCCGCCCAAGAAATATCAGGATATCTACCCGATCGATTTCGAGTGCGATGCCTGGGAATCGCTCTACGAGGCCCTCCGGGACGTCTTCCTGTTCTGGTCGAGGCGCGGCGTTCATATCTTCCGCGTTGATAACCCCCATACCAAACCGTTCCGGTTCTGGGATTGGGTCATCCGCGAGGTCTGGGATCGTGACCCCGATGCCATTTTCCTCTCGGAAGCGTTCACGCGACCGAAATTGATGAAACGCTTGGCCAAGGGCGGATTCACGCAATCCTATTCTTATTTCACCTGGAGGAACACCAAGACCGCCCTCACCGACTATTTCCAGGAACTGGGCCGTTCCGAATCGGCCGACTACATGCGGCCTAACCTCTTCGCCAACACGCCCGACATCCTGAATGAATACCTGCAGGACTGCGGCCGACCCGGCTTCATGATCCGACTGGTCCTGGCGGCGACGCTGGCGGGCAACTACGGCATCTACGGGCCGCCGTTCGAACTCTGCGATGGCACCCCGGTCCGTCGCGGCTCGGAAGAGTACCTCGACTCCGAGAAATACCAGGTCCGCTTCTGGGAGCGTGACCAGCCCCACTCGTTGGCCGATTTCATCGCCCGCATTAACGCCATCCGCAAGGGCAACCGCGCCCTCCAGTCGGACCGGAACGTCCGGTTCGTGCCGGTCGAGAACGACCAGATCATCGCCTACCTTCGGACGGACGAAGAATCCGGCAATCAACTGCTGGTCGTCGTTAGCCTCGACCCGCATTACTCGCAGAGTGGCTGGGTCCACCTACCCGACGCCGAACTCGGCCTGGATGACTCTTATCAGGTCCACGACCTGATCGGCGACGGCCGATTCCTCTGGAGGCGGGGCGGCAACTTCGTCCGATTGGAGCCGCACTCCTGCCCGGCCCATATTTTCCGGATCCGTCGGCGGCTCCGCACCGAGCGGGACTTCGATTACTACGCGTAACCGCATGGATGGGGAACGCCCTAATGGTCGCCTCGGGTCGGATTAATGAAGCGATCGAAGGGGGTGCCCTGGCCCGGTTCCTGGGTCGCCAGCGATGGTTCGCCGGCCGTTCCCGGGGCCTGGAATCGGTCCACCTCATCGACGAAGCCCTGCTCGCGGTCGAGGACGCAGGACTCGCCATCGTCGAGGCCCGTCATCGGGACGGGTCGGCCGATTACTACTTCCTCCCGTGGAAGCAAGGCGAGGCGGAGGAACGGTGGACGATTGCCCCAGGGCTTGTCGATGGGCTGTGCGACAGAGCAGTCGCCCTGGAGTTGCTCGATCGGGTCGGGCGGTTCGATCCCTTACCGATGAAGTCGGGCGGTTCGATCGCGGGCGTACCGACCCGAACTTTCGGCGACGTCCGGGGCCTGGCGGGTCCGTCCCCCTCGACGCAATACGGCTGGATCGAGCAGAGCCATTCGGCGTTGAAGTTCGATGGGGCGTTGTTCCTAAAAGTTTTCCGCAGGCTGGAGCCAGGGATTAATCCCGACTTCGAGGTCGGCCGATTCCTACGCGAGGAGACCGATTTCCGGCGGTCGCCAGCGATGGGTGGGGCGATCGAGTATCAACCGGCTCGTTCAGAAGCCCGGACTTTGGCCATCCTGCAACCCTGGGTCGATTCCCGGGGAACCGCCTGGGACTGCGCGTCATGGGGCCTGGACCTATTACTCGCGAGGGATGACGAGGACCGCTGCTTGAGGGGTAAGTTGCAGGGGCGGTTTCCGTCGGCCACCAGGATCGGTTTCCTAACAAGCGAGGCTCACGCGGCGAATGCCCTGTTCCGGGAGTCGACGGACCAGGAGGTCGTGGCGGCTGGCCGGCTCGGATTCGTGACGGGCGAGATGCATCGGGCACTGGCGTCTCGACCCAATATCCCCGGCTTCTCGCCCGGGGTTCTGGGGACCGAGGAAATCCGAATCACGCTCGACGAAGGCCGGGAGCAACTCCGCCGATCGATGGCCGCGCTTCGGGATTTCCTGCCGGACTTGCCGGCCGGGTTAAGGGATGACGCCCGAGTCCTCCTGGATAGTGAAGAGCGGCTGCGGATCCGGCTCGGCGGGATGTGGAATCCCGAACCTCGTCATCCGTCTATTCGGATCCATGGCGATTATCACCTGGGCCAGGTCTTGAGGACGGGCGACCAGGAGTTCGTAATCCTCGATTTCGAAGGGGAGCCCGGCCAGCCTCTCGATCGACGACGGGCACGGCATTCCCCGCTCCGCGACGTCGCGAGCATGCTCCGCTCGTTCGATTATGCCGCGTTTGCATCGCTCGGTCGGATCCCGGAGCCATCCGGGAGACAGGTCGCGGTGGTTCAGGAATGGCGGGACCGTTCCTCTGCGGCCTTCCTCAGCGGATACCGGGACGCGACCAGGATGCTGCACCTTCATGAAGCGCCGGTCTGGCTGGGAATCCACCTGCTGCACAAGGCCCTCTACGAACTGCTTTACGAGATCAACCACCGGCCGGATTGGGTACGTGTCCCGCTACGGGGCCTGCTCTCCCTCCTGACCTCCTGAATCACAACGGCCTTTCCTCACTGGATTGAACGAGGGATCTACCCTTGATCGCCCATCCCATCTCCGATTTCGACCTGCACCTCTTCGCCGAAGGCACCCATTCTCGCCTGTACGAGAAGCTAGGGGCACACCCTTCGCGGTCCGCCGGCGGCAGCCAGGCCGCCACCCGATTTGTCGTCTGGGCGCCCAGGGCGTGCCGGGTGTCGGTCGTGGGGGACTTCAACCGCTGGGACCCCAATGCAAACCCGCTCCGATCGATCGGCGAATCCGGCGTCTGGCACGCCGAGGTGGGGGGGGTCGGCCCTGGAGCTCGCTATAAGTACGAAATCCTTCCAGTCAAGGGCGCCACACCGCTCCTGAAGTCCGACCCGTTCGCCTTCCACTGCGAGCTCCGGCCGGGCAATTCGTCGATCGTCGCCGATCTCGACGGCTACACATGGGATGATCAGGCCTGGATGACCCGCCGGGGCGAGGCCAACCGGCCCGACCGGGGCATCGCGATCTATGAGGTACACCTGGGATCATGGATGCGAGTTCCCGAGCAGGAAAACCGTTGGCTGAACTACCGGGAACTCGCCCCTAGGCTGGCTGATTATGCCCTGGAGATGGGCTACACCCATGTCGAATTGATGCCGATCGCTGAATATCCGCTGGACGCATCGTGGGGTTACCAGACCACCGGATACTTCGCGCCGACGAGCCGCTACGGATCGCCGCATGATTTCATGGCGATGATCGACCATCTCCACCAGCGGGGACTGGCCGTGATCCTCGACTGGGTGGCCGCAGGTTTTCCCGCCGATCCCCACGGCCTGGCCTCTTTCGACGGGGCCCCCTTGTTTGAGGACCCCGACCCGCTCCGTGGCGTGAATCCTGAGTGGGGCACCCTGGTGTTCCACTACGGCCGACCTGAAATTGTTAGCTTCCTGACCTCCAGTGCTCGGTTCTGGCTCGACCGGTACCACGTCGATGGCCTGCGGATCGACGCCATTGCGGCGATGACCCGGCTCGATTTCGGACGACGCGACGGGCGCTGGCGCCCCAACCGATTGGGCGGCCACGAGAATCTCGAAGCTATTCAGTTCCTCCGTGCGTTCAATGACATGATCCATGGCGAATTTCCCGGCGCGATAACGGTCGTAACCGACTCCAGCGCCTTCCTTGGTTTGACGCGATCATCGAACGAACGAGGTCTCGGGTTCGACTACAAGTGGGATGTCGGATGGATGCACGATACGATTCACGGCTACCTAATGCTCGCCCCCGAACGGAGGAACCGGGCGCACGACAAGCTAACGTTCCGCATGCTGTATGCGTATGAAGAGGATCATATCCTGGTCCTCTCTCACGACGAGGTCGATCCGGGCCGCCCTTCGCTGCTGGCCCGGATGCCCGGCGACGACTGGCAGAAGTTCGCCACACTCCGCCTGCTATTGGGCTACATGTATGCGATGCCCGGCAAGAAATTGATCTTCATGGGGACCGACTTCGGCCAGTGGAATCCCTGGGATCCCGAGGGGAGTATCGACTGGCACTTGCTGGACGACCCACGCCATGTCGGCCTGAAGCGGTGGACACGCGACCTCAATACGTTCTACCGCGGCGAGCCGTCGATGCATCAGTTCGACCATTCCCCCGAAGGCTTCCGCTGGATCGATTGCGGCGATGCCGAACAGTCCGTCCTCTGCATGCTGCGACGTGGCGCCACGGTCGGCGATGAGACCCTGCTGGTGGCCAATTTCACCCCGATCCCGCGCCACAATTATCGCGTCGGGATTCCCGTCAAGGGGCGTTGGGACGAGGTGCTTAACAGCGACGCCGCCCTGTATGGTGGGAGCAGCCACGGCAATATGGGCGGTGTTGAATCGACCCCGATAGCGTCGCACGGGCAGAGGCAGTCGCTGCTTCTGGTCCTTCCGCCCCTCGGTATCGTGGCATTTCGCCGAAGGCCCATCCCTCCCGAACCGGCTTGATTACCGGGGAAATCCCGCAACGATGTGCGAACTCCTTGGACTGGCATTCGAAAGACCGATCTCGGCCGATTTCTCCATCTCGGCCTTCGCCCCTAGGAGCGAGGAAAACGCCGATGGTTGGGGCCTGGCGTGGTATCCGGACCAGGCCTCCGCGATCGTCAAGGAACCAAAGCGCTGGGATTCCAGCGAGATCGCTGGTTTCCTCAAGGACTATAGCCACCTCCGATCGTCGTTCTACATCGGCCATGTACGTCACCGGACCACCGGCGGGACGCCAACGCACGCCGATACGCACCCGTTTGTGCGCGAACGGGGAGGCCGCGACCTGGTGTTTGCCCACAACGGAACGCTCGAAGGTCACTTCTGGGACCTGCCGCTGGGCCTCGCCAGACCGTTGGGTCGCACCGACAGCGAGCGAGCCTTCTGTATCCTGCTCGATCGCCTCGATCGACGGGGAGGGACCTTCGACGACTCCGATTCCTGGTCCTGGCTATTCGAGCAGCTTCGCGACCTGAACCAGTTTGGGAGGCTGAACGTGCTGCTTTCCGACGGTCGCCGCCTCTTCGCGTATCGTGATTGGAACGGCTGGAAGGGGCTGACTCGCCGCCGGGTTGTGCTCCACCCGGATCGCCCCCGCCATTTCTCAGACCGCACGATGGCCGTTGACCTGGTTGACCAGGACGGGGGCGAACCTGATGTCGGCCATGTGATCGCCACCACGCCGCTCGGCGGGGATGGTTGGGAGTCGATCGAACCCGGGATCATGATGGTTTTTCAGGGCAGCAGGGCGATGACCGTCGGCATCGATTTCTAAGGCAATTTGCCGGCGATTGAATCGTGACCTAAGTTGAGTGTGACCGGGGCGAAAGCGGGCCGCGGCCGAAATCGGGCGGTCCGCAGGGCTACGAAGTCATCACTTCGTAGCCATTAGGCCGATGGGGCCTCCCCTGTTCCCGCCGCTCAACGAAGGAGTCAGGACGATGCTGTTCGAACTGGGATTTGCCCGGAAGGGTGCCGATCTGTCCAGGCATGAGAAGCCGCGTAGACGCGCCGCGTCGAAATTCCACCCCGCCCTGGAATCGGTCGAATCGCGATGCGTGCCGACCGGAGGGGTCACGATGTCGGGCGGCGTAATCTGGATTGCGCCCGATACGGCGCAGGCTGCCAACTCTGCCCGGGTTAGCATGCAGGCGCAGAACCAGGTCATCGACGTCAACTTGAATGGGACCGAATATGCGTTCGACGCCTCCACCGTGTACTACCTGATTTTCGATGCCAGCCAGACCAGTGCGGGTACCACGCAGGTTTTCCGCAACGACACCTCGATGAGCTCATTCGCGATGGGCGGCGCGGGGACGAACCAGTTCACCGCCGGATCGGGCTACGATACGTTCCTGGGCGGATCCGGCCGGAACCAGTTTGCCTCGACAAGTGGCATGGTCTTCTTCATTGGCGGTTACAGCGGCACCAACGAGTTCGACCTGGGCTCGGGCTCGGGCATTGTAATGATGTTCGGGTCGAACAATCGGGTGACCCAGGGATCCAACGGCAACTACGCCGTCTATCGGTATCCCAGTTCGAGCCGTGGCACGGGCATCCCGTGCCACGATTCGGTCGAGCCTGTTATTGACTTTTCGCGAGACGTGCGTCGACTTTATGTCATGAGCACGCCAGCGCGCCGCCGTATCCCAGCGACGTCACCGATGCCGAATGGGAATTCCTCGTCCCCTACCTGGTCCTGATGCGCGAGGACGCCCGCAGCGGGAGTACGACCTTCGCGACCTCTTCAACGCCCTGCGGCACGTCCCGTGAAGACCGGATGCCCGTGGCGATTCCTGCCGCATGACTTCCGCCCTGGGCGGCGGTGTATCAGCAGGCCCGCCGCTGGCTGCACGGCAGCGGCCTTCAGGCGGATCCGCCCACGACCTCCTTGCATCGCGCGCCCGGAAGGATGTTCATCGAGGGGCCGCGACGAGCAGCCCACCGATGTGGTGCTCGACGGCCGCACGCTCCAATCGACGCCGGAGAGCGGCGGCCGGGCCGGCTACGACGGGAGCGAAGAAGGGCTCAAGGTCCATGCGGCGGTGGACACGCTGGGGAACCTCCTGGCGCTTGCGGGTCACGCCGGCGGACGAGCAGGAACGGGCCCAGGTCGCGGAGTTGTGCGGCGCCATCCGACACGACCGGCGGCACGGTGGAGGTGGCCTTCGCCGACCAGGGGCTACGGGCAAGGTGTCGGCCCGGGAGGCGGAGTCGGCAGGATCGGCTGGTGGTGGTCAAGCATCCGGGGGCCAAGAAGGGGTTCGTCCTGCTGCCCCGCCGCTGGGTGGTGGAGCGGACCTTCGGTTGGCTGGGCCGCTTCCGCCGCCCTGGCCCGCGACTACGAACGGCTCGCGATCACGCTGGAGGGCTGGCATTGGCTGGCCTTCCTCGGCCTGTTGCTGGCGAGAGCGGGTGTGCAAAGTGCATAACAAGCTCTAGGGGCGTCGCACCGGTCGGCACTCGAACCGACCCATAACTGTAACCACCGAGATGCCGAGCCCCAAGAGTAACGCCGAAGTCGGCTCGGGGACGACGCTCCAATTTGGTAGTAAAGCCCAGTAGTTCGTTCCGCTCGGATGAACCCAAAACTTCAAGTAGCGATTGTTAGGATCCGACCGCGCGGCCCGAACGATACCCGTGATGTCGAGCGTGATCGGTGCAAAAAAGTCCGAATAACGCGGGATGATCAAGACCCCCGCAGTACCGCTCGGTGCAGGCGACAGGTTCGACTGGAAGAAGTTCGCCTCGCTGAATCCTGCCGACGAATCCAAGCCGTAGGTGATTGGTGCCGTCATCCCATAGAAGCCTGGGGAAGTTGTATCAGCGACATGAAGGTTGGTGAAAATAAGCTTGCAGGCGGGTACGTTCGGTCCAGACAACGGTAGGTTGGCCAGGTCGAAGGAAATTCCGACTTGTGAGAAGGAGCCCAGGGGCAACCAGGCCTGCGATGCGAAAGACGGGACATTGTACACGACGCTCATGCTCGGGTTGGTCACTAGGCTGACCGGTGGGTTCAGATTAGGATTGGTCGTGAGAGTCGCCGTCAGGGTGGGCGAGATCAGGATATCGGCGCTCGCGGAGGGAGCGATCGCGACCAATACGATTAGGGTCATGACTGCGTTCGGTGACATCGTGTGAATCCTCATAATTCATCTCTATCTCCCCGTGCTGGCCGGGCGCGACGATGGTTGCCGGCGTTCCCTGCCGTTGCACAGAATCGGGTGGGATGGCCAAACCAAGGCTTCGGCCCTGACTCCGATGCGAGTCAGGGTCGCCAAGGTTCGGAAAGGGGAGGGGGGCGGCTTGTATAGGGCCCGAAGCCCAGTTCTTACGTCGGATGTAGTCCTAAGAATGCCGGGTTACGCGGTTGTTCTTGAGGGCGAAAAGGTAACCCCCGCACAGGCCAAGGCTCATCAGAAACACTGTCGATGGCTCGGGGACGCCGACCAGTTGGAGGGTCGGGACGAAATTCCAGTTGCCTTGATTCGGGGCCGTGACCCAAAACTTCAGGAATGGGTACAACGCCGAGCCCGAGCGGGCATTCCGCATGATGGTCGTGATATCGAACGACTTCACGACCGTCTGAGGGTCGAACAACGGGATGTTCACCACCCCGACAACGCCGGAGGTGGCAGGCGGGGGGCTGGATCCGAAGAAGTTCGACAGGGAAAAGGTTTCGGTTGCGTCGGCGCCGTAGGTCACGTTGGTGGTGATCGGGAAGATCTCGTAGCCCGGCGACCTCGCATAGGACGTTGTACTAAACACCAGGCGATAAGCCGAGATCGATGCGTCCGAGTAGGCTATCTGGCGGAGGTCGAAGGTCATCCCGGCTTGCACGATGAGGCTCGTCGTCGGGCTTGCCGGATTCAGGAAGGTGGCCGAGAGGGCCGTACCGGTGGGATAGATCAGGCTATTGGCGGGATTCTGCGAGGGGTCCGTCCGCAGCATCGCCCCGGCCATGGGGTTGACGAACACGTCGGCGCGGGCAGCGGAAACGGCCGAGGCGAGCACGAGCATCGTGATCCCGGTCTTCAACGACATGGCGCGAATCCTCTCCATGTTGCCCATTGTTTACAAAGAATTTCGAACCTACTCTAATGCGTTGGGAAGTGCCGGTAAACCCCCCAGGGTCTCGATGTGGCCGCCCGTCAACATGCGGGACCGAATAAGTCCGCTTCCCTCGCGGTACTGCCATCGGGTCTACTCAAGGGAGCAACCCAGCACTGACGCCGCGATCCAGGATCGGAACCCGATGCCCCCGCAATATATCTTCACCATCGAAAATCTGTCCAAGGCCCACAACAAGAAGGAAGTCCTCAAGAACATCTGGCTGTCTTTCTATCCCGGGGCGAAGATCGGAGTCCTGGGCGGCAATGGCGCGGGGAAGAGTACGCTCCTTAAGATCATGGCGGGTGTCGATAAGGACTTCCACGGCACCGCCCGCCCGGCCAACGGCGTGACTATCGGCTATCTTGCGCAGGAACCGGCCCTGGATGCCGAGAAAGATGTCCTGGGCAACGTCGAAGAGGCCGTCGCCAAGACGAGGGCGCTGCTGGCCCGCTTCGACGAGATCAACTCCAGACTCGGAGAAGGCCCCGACGCCGATGAGATGGATGCCCTGCTGGAAGAACAGGGCCGTGTCCAGGAGGCTATTGACGTGGCCAATGCCTGGGACCTCGACCGGCAGCTTGAGATCGCCATGGACGCCATGCGACTGCCGCCGGGCGATGCGCGGATTGAGACGCTCTCCGGCGGCGAGAAGCGTCGAGTGGCGCTCTGCAAGCTGCTGCTTCAGAGGCCCGACATCCTGCTACTCGACGAGCCGACG
Source organism: Isosphaeraceae bacterium (assembly GCA_046350035.1). Classification (GTDB taxonomy): domain Bacteria; phylum Planctomycetota; class Planctomycetia; order Isosphaerales; family Isosphaeraceae; genus CALLYK01. Next base: position 102,955 of record JAXMBD010000018.1, read on the forward strand.
AACCACCTCGACGCCGAGAGCGTCGCCTGGCTCGAACGCCACCTGGAAGAATACCCCGGGACCGTGGTGGCCGTCACCCACGACCGATATTTCCTGGACAATGTCGCCAAGTGGATCCTGGAACTCGATCGCGGACAGGGCATCCCGTTCGAGGGCAATTACTCCTCGTGGTTGGAGCAGAAGAAGGCCCGGCTTGAACTGGAGGAGAAGCAAGAAAGCAGCCGTCGCAAGACACTCGAACGTGAGCTGGAATGGGTCCGACTGTCGCCGAGGGCACGCGTCTCGAAGAACAAGGCGAGGCTTCAACGCTACGAGCAGTTGGCCGCCCAAGAGGCCGAGCGTCGCGACGAGGCCGTAACGATACAGATCCCGCCCGGCCCGCACCTCGGCGACCTGGTCGTCGAGGCCAAGGGCGTTTCCAAGGCATTCGGCGAGCGCTTGCTGTTCGAAGAGATGAACTTTCGGCTTCCGCCCGGCGGCATCGTCGGCGTCATCGGGCCCAATGGGGCCGGCAAGACGACCCTCTTCCGCATGATCCTGGGCCTGGAGAAGACCGACTCGGGCGATCTCCGCGTCGGCAACACCGTCGTGCCGTCCTACGTCGATCAGAGTCGCGACTCGCTCGCCGCCGGTAATACGGTCTTTCAGGAGATCAGCGGCGGGCGCGATCAGGTCGAGTTGGGCAAACGCAAGGTGCCATCTCGCGCCTACGTATCATGGTTCAACTTCCGCGGGCCGGACCAGGAGAAGAAGGTCGGCAACCTCTCAGGCGGCGAGCGGAATCGCGTCCATCTGGCGAAATTGCTCAAGAGCGGCGGCAACCTCCTCTTGCTTGACGAGCCGACCAACGACCTCGACGTCGATACCCTTCGCGCCCTGGAGGACGCCTTGCTCGACTTCGCCGGCTGCGCCGTGGTCATCAGCCACGATCGATGGTTCCTCGATCGGATCGCGACCCATATCCTTGCCTTCGAGGGGGAGAGCCGCGTCGTCTGGTGCGAGGGAAATTATCAAACCTACGAGGAACAACGGCACCAACGACTGGGCCTGGATGCCGACCAGCCGCATCGTATCCAGTACAAGTCGCTGACCCGCTGAGCCTGGCGGGGGCGGTCTTAGCCCCGCCGAATCTTGCGGACGACCGGGACTTCCGAAGGAGCGCCCTCGGGCCCATCCGGTTCCTTCGCCGGGCCGCCCTCCAGACGTTCGATCCGTCGGGTGAGTTCCCGGATCCGCTCGGCCATGTCGGGCGCTTCGGGATCCGCCGACGCTGTCGGCTCGGCTCCGGCCGGATTGGTGGCCGAGAGCATCGCGGACATCCAGCCCATCGGCGAGGCGAACGGGTAGGTGCCTCCGGAATTCCGCAATGCCTCCATGGACGCGAGCGATTGGCGTAGGTAGCCGCGATACAAGTCGATGACCATGTCATTGGCCCGTAGGATCTGGTGCAACAGGCCGATCGGGAACATGTCCATCTTGTGCGGCTGGCGTTCCATCAGCAGTTGCGTCAGCACCTGGCGCGTCAGGTCTTCCCCCGATCGGCTGTCCGTCACTTCGATGGTACGGCCGTCCAGGACGAGTTCCTCGATTTCCTGGAGCGTCACATACCGTCGGCGGCTGCGGTCATAGAACCGCCGGTTGGGATATCGGCGGATCTCGACGGGCTTGGCGTCGCTCATGGAGACCCCTCTCACCGGGCGGTGATCTTCTCATGGATCGGCCCAGGGCTCAGCATCGCCCCCGTCGATCGCATCCGCAAGAAAACCACCGATCCCGGTCCTCCTTATCATCCCCCAATTACGGGAGGCGTGCAAAGGCCAATTTTTGCGATCGCAGCATTTTTCCTTGACAGGCCCGATCAGGACGTCGCATAGTACCCGGGAGAGGTCGGATTCGGCGGCACGGGACGACCCGCGCGGGCCGAGCCGCTTCCAAGGAGGCCGCCCAATGGCGGCGTCAGGAGCGAATCATGTTCGGCGAGATCTTCGACACGTTCCATAAGGCGACCAAAGCTGCCGTGCAAATGCAGCAGGAAATGCTCAAGCCGTGGTTAATGGCCGGCGACCCGTCGCGGAGCGTCGTGGAGTATTCAGTTCCCTTGCCGGTCGTCGAGCCGCCCAAGGCCGTGCCCGTCCCGGCGGTGGGGGTGCTCCCTCAGGTCCAGGGGTACCAGCAGGAATGGGCGGCGGTCATGACCGAGCTATTCGAGAAACAGCGTGAACTGGTCGATGCCCAGTTCGCGTACGGCATTCAGGTCTGGAAGGACGCCATCCAGGTCGCACTGGCCCGAGATCCCGAGCAGCTTTGCAAGTCGACCGAGGTGCTCTGCAAGAACACCGTCGAAGGCATGGTCACCCTGGGCAAGTCGCAGGGCGGCGACTATCAGGAGCTGGCGGAGAAGGTCGCGGGCGTGATGTACAAGCCGGTGGCGGCCGTCGCGCCCGCCCCGACCCCTGCCCGTCCTCGTAGGCGGGGCTGAGGTCTTGGAGCCGATGATCGACCCATCCGCCTTCCTGGCTCGCGGCGTGATCGTCCTGGGCCGGGTGTCGATCGGCCCTGATTCGAGCATCTGGTATCAGACCGTGATTCGAGGCGATACCGAGCGGATTCGGATCGGAGCTTCGACCAATATCCAGGACCTCTGCATGGTCCACGCCGACCCCGGATTTCCTTGCGAGATCGGGGACCGGGTCACGGTAGGTCACCGGGCGATCCTTCACGGCTGCACCATCGAGGATGGGTGCATAATCGGCATGGGAGCAATCCTACTGAATGGGTCGAGCATCGGAGCCGGGTCGATTATCGGTGCCGGATCGGTCGTCCCCGAGGGTATGCGAATCCCGGCCGGTTCTCTGGTACTGGGCGTGCCAGGCAAGGTCGCCCGTCCCGTGTCCGAGGAGGCCATCGGTCGGATCGACCATGCCTGGAAGCACTATGTTGAGCAAGCCCGGATCCATCGAGCGGGGCAGTTTCCCATCGAGGATCCTTCCTAATTCCATGTAAGCGTGGATTGGCGCCGTCGACGGCGCCAATCTACCTTCCGCTGACGAATCACTTAGCGTCGGCCGTCTTTCCCTTCCAGTCGTCCGTGCGGAACGGCGTGAGCGGCAGGCCCGAGCCCCGCGCGTAGACGTTGCAGACCGGGTTGTCGGCCCAGGCGTAGCGGACCGAGGCTGGCTCGCTCACCTTGTCGCTCCAGACTTCGATGGTGTCGGGCGTGATCTTGGCGTCGGCCCAGACAGAGCTTCTTGTCGTCGCCGGCGATGGCGAAGCCCCGGGGTTTGTCGACATCGAAGTTATATAGGCCGCCGGGCACGTTGTCGAACTTCAGGACGAACTTGTTCCCCTGCTTCTCGCACGACTTGAACTCGGGGCTGCGGAACGGGATCTTGATGCCGTAGTCGTTGGCCAGGGCCCAGCGGGCCAACCGCTTGGCGACGTCCTGCTTGTTCCTGGGGTGGATGTCACGGCCTTCGCCGATGTCGATGATAACCGCCTGACCGGTCTTGGGCAGCTTGCTCATCGTCATCGTCTGGGCCTCACGGAGTTCGGCCCAGGCGCTATCGACTGGATCGGGCGTCTCGGCCATGTAGTCGGCGAGCTGGACGTAATAGAACGGGAACTCGCCCTGGGCCCACTCGTCCCGCCAGGATTTGATCATCAGGGGGAAGAGGTCGCGGTACTGATAGGCCCGGCCGGCGTTCGACTCGCCCTGGTACCAGATGGCGCCCCGGATCCCGTAGCCGATGGTCGGCTTCAGCACGCCGTTATAGATATTGCCGGGCCGGGCGTTGCCCCTCATGTTCCCTTCCAGCTTCTTCTTGTCCTCCTCGCTGCCCGATTGGTACTTGGCCTCCATGTCCTTCCAGCGATCCATCATGGCCGAGTAATTCGGGTCGCCCTGGAGGATGTCGCGGCGGATCCAGGCCTCGCAGGCCGAGCCGCCCCAGGCGTTATCGATCAGGCCGATTGGGATGTCGAGCGCCTGGCTCAGGATTCGCCCGAAGAGGAAGCCGACGGCGGAGAAGGTCCGGGCGGTCTCGGGGGTGCAGGTCGCCCACTTGCCGTTGAAATCCTTCTGGACCTCCTGCGTGCCGACCTGGGGCACCGAGATCAGTCGGATCTTGGGGAACTTGGCGGTGAGCGTCTCGATGTCGGAATCATTGGCAGCGGCCAGGTCCCACTGCATGTTCGACTGGCCGGAGCAGATCCACACCTCGCCGACCAGGACGTCGTCGAAAGTGATGGAGTTCTTTCCCTTGATTGTCAACGTGTGTGGGCCGCCGGCGGGCAGCGGGTCGAGGACGATCTTCCAGGAGCCATCGGCGCCGGCCTTGGTAGTTTTCTTCTGGTCACCAATCATGGCGGTGACTTCCTCGCCCGGCTCGGCCCAGCCCCAGACCGGGTCCTTCTGGTCGCGTTGCAGGACCATGTGGCTGCCGAAGATGTTGGGCAATTTGACGTCGGCGGCGGCGGGCAGGGTGAACAGGAGCAGGGCGGCCAGGCCGGAAAGGCCGGGTACGCGGGCGCAGTTCATGGCTGGGATCCTCTGGGTGGGCACGACGGGCCCCATCGGAGGGGCCCCTGGGTGAGCGCCGGACAGTTTATCCGAGCCCGCGCGCCGGTTCCATCACACCGTCAATCGACCTCCGATTCGGCCAGGATCAACCGATACGCGGCCCGGGCTGTTTCATAGGCCGCCTCGGCCTCGGCCAGCTCCGAGTTGCGAGTGTTCTTGACCTTCTGCGACCAGCATTGGTCGACTCCCTTGAGGCACCAATCGGCCGAACGCCTGGATGCTCGGACTGGCTTGCCGCCGACCGTAACCCAGATCGGATTCGTGTGCGACGAGGGGTAGATCCGCAAGGCCACCCAACCCGATCGATTGATCGGCACGTCCAGATCCAGGTCGTGCACGGAACCGTCGGCGACAACTTCGCGCAATGCGGCGGCCTTCCCATTCACGACGACCTCCACGGGGATCATCCGCGAATCGCCGATCCGGGCACGCTCCAGGTCCCAGTATGGCTTCTGATCGATCGGCCGGCCGCGGATTGCCTGCCCTTCGGCAGTCGGGGATGCCGGAAGTAGTGCCGCCACCTTGGCCGAAACCCTGACAGGCCCCGGCGCGTCGAGCTTCCTCTCGCCCCCATTCTCGCCCACCGCCACGTCATCCACGTGAAAGTCCATCAGGTGGCTTTTGCCATCGCTAACGTAAGACCTACCTTGCTTGATCCCCTCGGTCCAGGCCTCGAAGTCGGGCTTCGGGGTGTCGAGCTTTACGTAGGACCGACCGAGGCCGACCCTTTCCCCGTAGATGCAGGGGAAATCGGTCTCGCCGCTGATCCTGCAGCGGAATCCGCAATTCAGGGTGTGATACCAGATGTTCAATTCCCAGGGAGCCGGCGTATCCACGGCGGAGATGAAATCGACCGCGTCATGGACGACATCGACGAGATACTCATTGGCGCCGATGCCGTCGAACGGTGGTACGTCATAATTGGGCAGGTCGCGGCTCCTGGTCTGCAATCCCCAGCCCGAATGCGAGAACCCGACAACGCCCCCTTGCTGCTTACCCCACTTCAGGACTGGCAGGTCCCAACTCGGCCATTCCTCGATCCGGGCTGTGCCGGGGTAGTCGTCCTCCTTCAGTCGAAGCAGGCAAAGGTGCCCGGTATGCGAAGACGGGAAGCCCGAGACTTCCACGTCATAGCGCATCAGGTGATCGGGAGTAGAGAGCGGATGCAGCTTGCCGTCGAAGAACTGCTTCTGGGCGTACCAGCAGGGGCCCCAACTCAGGACGCAGCCGACCTTGAGGTCCTCGCCGAGGAGGTGTCGCATCATGTCCTCGGGCCTGACACCTTCCGAAGGGGTCTCGTAATGGGCGCAGCCGGCCGCGTGGACATGATGATCGCCTGAAAACCAGCGGAATCGCGCTGGATCGATCCAGCGTTCCAGGCTTATCGACTCCCGATGCGTTCGGCCCGCCGGGATCGCCATCGGGCGGCTCGTCGCGAGGTATTCGGGCCCCCTCGCGGACTCCAGCGTATAGGTGCCGGGCGGAAGGAGTACCGATTCCCCGCTCTTGCGATAGATCTGCGGATGGAAGAAGAAGTCCGGCGCCAGCCTGCGTCCTTGAGCCGGATAGACCCGGCCGAACCGGTCTCGAATCAGCAGAGAGGCGATCGAATCCCGGCCGTACTCGTCGCGGATATCCAGGATGACGTCCACGGCCGGGTTGGCCTGGAAGAGGATATCCACGTCGGAACGGAAGCCGAGATCCTGCGTCCCCTGGCCTACGTTGAATGTAATCTTCGCTTCGCGGCGTCCCGCATCGCGGCTGTAGATCTGGATGATCCGATACTCCAAGCCCAGGCCGGAGAGCCGCGGTTGGAGTGGTCGGTCCTGGTACATACCAATCGATAACCAACGGTCGCGGAGGTCGCTGGGGGATACGGCCGAAGGCGGGGTTGGGCTGCCGGAAGAGGGCCGGACCGTCGCGGCGGCATTGGGGCTTTCGGCCTTCAATTCGGCCGTCACGCCAGCCTGGTTGGCGACCTTGATCAGGAAGCCCCGCCAACCTTGCTGGTCCAGCACCGCTGGGGCGGGCCCTATCATCGACTTCACTCGGCTCTCGGGATTGATCTCGACCCCGATCAGGCAATATGGATCGAGCACCGCCTGGATCTCGCGGATCGACGAACTCGCATCGGACGATCGGGATGCAAGATCGAGCCGGTCACGGGTTTCGGCCGGCATCGGCTGGCCGATCATTTCCAGCGAATCGACGACACGGCGTACCTGCGCGACGAGCGGCTGCAACTCGACATCCTCAACCTTGGGCCAACCCGGCGACTGGGCCGAGGCGGGGAGGGCCGCGATCAGCAGAACCCAGGCGGTACCGATGTTCATGATTGGGTACCTCGGCGAGGGCAAGACGGGACCATTCTGGCCGTTATTCTGCGCGAGCGCCGGGGCGGGCGGAAGAGGCGCGTGTTTGCCGCGGTATCCGCCGATGGACCTATTGGAGACCAGATTCTGCGCTGATTCCGGGAAATAGTGAGCCAGCAAATGCGACGCTTGCTGACCCCTCCGCTCTCCGAATGGATTCGGATCGCGTAGGTGCCGATCCATGGATGCGGACGGGAGGGATTCATTTGGGTTCCCATCGAACTCTCCCTACCGCCATAGGTCCGAACCCTCGCCCTTGCGAAAGCCCTCCTTAAGCGTTTCGGGGTGGCCGTGGTTCGGCTTCTGGAAAGCATGGCCGGGGGCCGCAATGGATCCGCCGGCTGTCAGGTCGAGGGGGGCCTCGCTTCAGACCCGGGGCACATCCGATTCCGGGTGGCGCATCCGAACCGGGGGCAGTCCATCCGGCGCCGCGAGGAGATCGGGGAAGAGGCGAAGGCGGTGCTTCGCCAGGTCCAGGTTGCCCGGCTTGATGGTAATCGTCTGGCCGTCCGTGCTGGCCGCATAGTGCTCGATGATCGTACCGTCGTCGATCGAAAGCGGCACGGTCCGGGGGTGGGCGACCAGTGCCATCGGCGGGATGGGCTGGCCGGGAGGTTCGGTGTGCAGGCTGATGGTCCAGGGACGGCCGGGGAAACCGGGCTTCTTGAGCGTGTAGGTCAGCGTGATCTCCGGGTTCGGTCCCGGAATGATTGTCCGGCTCGTCGGATCGATCCCCGGCGAAACGACTCGCTCGCCCTCAATCTGCGCCACGCTATGGACGGAGACATGCCAGGGGCACGGGCCGCCCGAGGGCAACGTCAAGACGTACGACCCGATCCGGCTGTATTCGCTCTCCTGGACCGGATAAACATGGGCATCCGGATCGTCGGGTCCGTCGGGCGGCGAGCCCGATTTCAGCATCACTAGCGTCTGGCCAGCCATCGGCGTCCACCGCCAACGGAGGTGGATCCGGCCGGATGCCCCCGATCGGACGGCTCGGAGGTCGGTCGGATCGGGTAGGCAGGAGAAGGGTACGCCCTTGCCCACCACCAGGTTGCCGTTCCAGGCGGTTAGCGGCGTGTAATAGCAAAGGCCCGCCTGGGGTGGTCGGGGGTCGATCGCTTGATCACCCGACCCGTTGCCGAGCCATTCGCCGGGGAGATTGGAGGCGTCCTTGGCCGCGACCTTGGAATTAAACGGGAGCATCAAGGCTCGGGGGGATCGAAGGATACGGACCTGGCCCCGCGAGGGCGTCGCCCACCCCAGCCGGACTGCGCCGCTCGACTCCCGGCCAATCGACAGGTGGCCCACCCCATCGATCGTCGGATGGGGCGTCGCGGCGATCAGCAGGCCCCGTGAGGCCCGGACTTTACCCTCGGCTTGCCGGTAGATTGCGAAGATCGCGTAATGATAGGTTGTATCATTGGACAGGCCGCGATCGACCATTCGGTGACCGGACGGCCGAAGCCGCTCCCCGTCGTCGGGACCGACCGGCGGCGATCCGAGCTTGCGGATCAAGCGGACTTCGGCCGCAGCCGAGGGGGGGGACCAACTCAACTCGACCTCACCATCACGCTCCTCGGCGACCAGGTCGGTCACCTCGGCGAGGATCAAGATGGGACCGACCGTCGGCCCGACCAGCGATTCGATCTGATCCCGCCTGCTGAAGACGGCGTAGCGACCGGTTCGCCGGACGGGGGATTCTCGTCGAACGCCTCGGGTTCGGCGACCTCCCGCCAGGAGTTGACCGTCCCTCGAATGCTGGGGGGCGTTCCTTCTGGCGGAGGACGCGGAATAGGGTCGGCCCCAGGCCGTCCGGCTTGGGGGGGGTCCAGCTCAAGTGGATTTGTCGCCCCTGGATCTCGGCGCGGAGATGACCTGGCGGATCCAGGGGGCACGAACGGAGCCCTTCGCGGGCCTCGGACAGGTCGGACGCGATCGCCAGGCTCCGGTGGAAGAGGGTCCGGGCTCCGGATGGTTCGGAGCGGACCAGCACGCGGGCCTCGGCCGTGAGCGAGAGCGCCTGGCGGAGCGATTCCAGCAGTTCCTCTCGCGCCTGCTGTACCCTCGAATCTTCCGGGTCGGCGATTTTGGCCCAGGTTTCGAACGCAGCACGGGCGGCTACCAGCTTCCGTTGCGCCCGGACCGTCTCAAACGCTTGGCGGGCCCTTTCAGATTCGGCCATTTTCCCCTTCACCCGTTCGATCGCCTTGCGGGTCGATCGATGCTTGGGCGCGAACTCGACGATCCGCGTCAGGTGCCGCATCGCCGCCTCGTACGATCGCGACCGGAAATACGCCTGAGCGGCCTCGAAATGCTTGAGGAGCGGTTCCCTCTGGGACAGCGGGAAGCCGCAGGCGCATCGCGGCTGATCGACCCAGCGTGCCTGGGCGCAAATCGGGCAGTCCCATCGGAGCGAGGCACCGCAGTGGCGGCAGTTGCCGGCGTCGGGGCCGCCGCCCTTCGCCGCCTTCTGGAATTCGGTGAGGCCGCCGCACGACCGGCACCGGATCAACCGCGGGGGTTTGCCCGGTGGGCCGTCCGGAAGGGCGGGGGCCCCGGTCCCGACGCCCCGGGATCGGCAGACTCGTCGGATCAAGCGGTCGGCCCGATCGGGCACCAGTCCCCGCGCCGTTGCCTCGTCGAGCAAGGCCGATCGGGTCGCTTCGTCGAGGCGATGGAGGCCATCAACCGTGAAGCCGACGAGTTCTGTGAAGACTTCCTCGGCCTCGACGATCAGGGTCCAGTCGTATCGGTGGCGTGCCTCGGAGGTCGTCAAATGGGTCTGCGCGTATGAGACCGCCTCAAGCCAGGCGGTCTTCTCGGCGGTGACCTGGGCCTTTTGCATCCATCGGGTCCGCTCCTCGTCCGCCCTCCGCGTGACCTCATCTGGCGACGCGTCGAAGCCGAGGTCGAGCACTTCATAGAGGTTTTGCCGCTTCAGGTGGTCGAGCGCCACGCGGATTTGCCTTCGGGTGGCCCCGTCGAGCACGTTGGGCGGTGGCACGTCCGGTTCATCGGGCTCGGCTACAACCTCCGGGTCCCTCAACTCGGGGACCCCGTGGGCCAGGCGGGAGAGGTCGTCGTAGCTAAG
>JAXMBD010000019.1:0-111412 GCA_046350035.1 Isosphaeraceae bacterium
ACGGCGGGCCGCTCGTTGATGAGCGCGGCCACGGTCCCGTCGCCCCCGACCGCCGCGAGGCATCGGCAACGGGGATCCTCGCCCGACTGCCGGACCATGTCCCGCCGTTCGCCCGGCGTCCAGGCGACCCGGGGATCCAGGCCCTGGGCCCGGAGGGCTTCGGTGAACCGCCCGACCCGGTCGCGCCCGCGGCCGAAGCCGGAACCCGCATTCGCCGAGATGCCGACCCAGGGCCGATCCCCCGCGCCGTTCGCCTCATCCTGCAAGGGTTTGTCCCTTTCGCGGCGGACCGATCGCGATGGATCAGAGGTCGGTGAGGAGATCGCTCAGGGCCACGACTTCGCCCGTCGGCCGATCCAGTTCGGGCAGCGAAGGGGGCCTGGGGCGTGCGGGAGGGGTATTCGAGGCGGCCTGCACCGGCTGCGGGGCCGGGCGGGACGGGTCGATCACCTGGAAGAGGACCGGGCCGATCGCCACCTCGTCGCCGGCCTTCAGTTCTCGTTCGTCGACCGCATCGCCGTTGACCCAGAGTCCGTGGCGGCTGCCGAGGTCCCGGACGATGACGCGATCGTAGGCCAGCGCCAGGCAGCAATGCCGTCGCGAGATCTGCGGCGACTCGAGGCGGACGTCGCAGTCGGGATGCCGCCCGACGAGCATCACGGGACGCTCGATCGACACGCGGGGCCCGAACCCCGGATTCAGGGGGACGAGTTGGATGGGCAAGGCTGCGGCCCCTCGTGGCCCGAGGCTTCCGCCTCCGGCTTCATCTGCAAAATGACCTGGATCTGGCAGCGATCGCCCAGCGGCATCGGGCCCAACTCGCGGGCCAGGGCGTCGCGGACCAGGGCGGCCAGCGGATTTTCGGCGCCCGAGTTCGGCATCGAATCGACGCTCACCGCGGCGATCGGGCTGGCCATACCTCCGCCCGCGAACGGCCCGGGCGGCGGCCCGTTCACGACCGGAATCGAGACCGAACCGTGCGACGGGATCGGCGAAGGGGCCGACCCGCCGAAGAGGCGATCGCGAACCTCTCGATTATCGGCCAGTGTCTGATCCTGGAACCCCTCGCCGGCCTCCAGTCGGTAGCGCAAATGCGCGATCGACAGGACGTCGCCGGCCCGGAGTCGGCCCATCTCGACGCGCTGGTCGTTGATCCGTATGCCGTTGGTGCTGCCAAGATCCCGGACGATCACCTCGCCATTATCCGGGGTCATGCAACAATGTCGGCGCGAGACGCGGATCGAATCGAGGCGGGCATCGCACTGGGGGTGCCGCCCCACGACAATCATGGCACGATCCAGCGGGATGTCTGCCCCTTCGCTGAGGGCCACCAGGCGAGTGGGCATGGAGACACTTCCTCGGAACGACGCCCTCGACCGAGCCTTATCTCACTCGTAGCATATGATCCGGCCCGAGAAAAGGGACACGGGAATCCGAAATTCGCCAGGAGTCATCCAGCACAAACGACCCCAGCCGGATGATCGGCACGCGGGTCGGACTCACGGGGGCCGGGAATAGCCGATTGGGAGGACGATGGTTGCGAGACCTTAACGAACCATCAGTCCCACTGGCACACTCCCGAGAGACCATGGGCCTTTGATGCTAGGATATCACGCCAGGATTGTCTAGGGGGGAATTCCGGGATTCCAACGGCTCATCGACCCCCTCGCCCGGCCCGGGACCGGGACGCGACGCGTCCGCGAGCATCCCCTGTTCGCGGAGCCAGGCAACCGCCGCCACCAGCGACTCGTCGACCGGGCGGGTTTCCAGGCCCAGTTCGGCCCTGGTTTTCGAAGGATCGAAGTGCATGATCCGCCTCGCCAGGCGGACCCCCGTGATCGTGGCTCTGGGCAGGCGGCCCGTGACCCGGTCGGCCCAGATTTCGCTGACGGCCGCCACCGCCAGGCCCAACGGATACGGCACCCGGAACCGCGGTATGGGCCTCCCGGTCAGGCTGGATAACCGCTTAAATAAGTCGAGCAGGGTCAGGTTTGTCCCGGCCAGCAGGTACCGACGGCCGGGTTGGCCGCGTTCCAGGATCCGAACCAGCCCATCGGCGGCGTCGCGGACGTCCACCAGGTTGAGCGTGCAATCCATGCGTGCGGGCAGGTTTCCTCGGCAGAAATCGAGGATCAGGCGGGTGGGCGGCGAGAGGCCCCGGTCGCCCGGGCCGACCGGCATGGTGGGATTGGCGATCAGGATGGGATGTCCCTCCCGGGAGCGCGAGCCATCGCCGCCCTTTTCGGCGCGGAGCTTGGAAAGGCAGTAGGCCGACGGCGTCCGATTCGACGATCTCCACGTTCTCATCGATCGGGCCATCGGCATCGGCGCGGGTGAGGATGCTCTCGGTGCTCGCATGCAGGATCCTCCCGGCCCCGCGTCCCGGGCGGCGTCGAGGACGTGGATGGTCCCCCGGTGATTCACGGCGTCGAACTCGTGGCGGTCGCGGGCCCAGAGTTGGGGGTTGGCGGCGAGGTGGTAAACATGCCGGGCACCCGACAGGGCCTTCCGGACCGCCGGCATCTCGGATATCGGCCCGGACGACCTCGACGCCGGTCGGCAGGTGATCCACGGCCGCGCCGGGCCGCTCGACGACGCGGACGCGTTCGCCCCGACCGGCCAGGATTTCGACCAGGTGGCTGCCGATGAACCCGGCACCGCCCGTGACGACCGTGATCCCCTCCATGCTGCAATCCCCCGGGAGCTATCGGGCCGGCAAGACCTCGTAGAGCAGGCGTTCGCCGCGGTCGTCCAGGATCCGCGCGGGGCCCAGTACGCCGGCGTCGACGAGCCGACCGAATTCGGCGGGCTGGACGAAGTCGGTGAAGCCGTAGCCGCCGGGTTTGCGGTGCCGATCGACCTCGAACTGGTCGAGATAGATGTGCGTGATGCCGCGGCGGGCGAGTTCTTCGCGGACCTGCTCCGGTGTCCGGCCCTTCGCGATCGACTCGAAGATGTCGTCGTCGAAGACGGTGTTGTAAGCGATCGGATGATTCATCGGGAAGACGGCCGCCTGGCCGACCAGGAGCGGCCGCGCGTCGGGCGGCAGCATGTCGTCGAGCCGCTTCAGGGCCGGGTTGAGCATCCGGGGCACGCTCGATCGCAGGACGGTGAGGTCGGCCGTCCAGTCGTTGAAAGCCGTCAGGTCGGTCCACGAGTGGGCCAGGCCGAGGAAAACGCCGCCCGAAACCACGGGGACGAGGATCAGGGACCAGGCCCGACGCGGGGTCCAGTCGGCCCCCAGCCCTGCCAGGATCGCCAGCCCCGGCAGCATCGGTAGCCAGAAGCGGTCGAGCCGGTGGGTGAACAGCCACCAGGTCAGGAAGATGTAGCCGACGTACGCCATCAAGGCGGCGGCCCTCCGGCGGGAGCCGCGGCGGAGCAGGGCCAGCGGCCCCAGGGCGCCATACAGCGGCGATTGCCAGTCGGACCGGCCGGCCACGTCGGTCGAGTCCTTCAGGATGTCGCCCGCGGTGATCGCCTTGGGCCCGTGTGCGGCCGACCATTGGGCCTCCCGGGCCGGGCTCCACGGGGATCCCCCGAAGATCTTGCCGGCGAGCGGGTAAACCGGGTTGCCGTGATCGACCAGGTTTTTGGCCAGCCAGGGGCCGGCGATCAGCAGGACGCCGACCCCGAATCGGGCGGCGATCGACGGCGATCGGAGCCGGGAGGCGGCCGCCATCGCCAGCCCCGAAAACGGGATCACGGCGGAAATCAGCGCGGGGTACTTCGTCGCCAGCGACGAGCCGGCCATCAGCCCAACCGCCGCCCAGAGGCGGCCGGCCGGGCCTTCCTCGGCATCCCAGGCCCGCGAGGCCAGGGCGATCAGGGCGGCATGCTGGTAGCAGAGCGGGCCTTCCACGTACGGCAGCGACGCCATCCGGAAGATCCAGGGCGTCGCGAGGTAGGCGACCGCCGCGACCCAACCGGCCCGGGGTGTGGCCCATCGGGTCGCCGTCGAGGCCAGCAGGATCGCGGACATCGGCGCATGGGCCCAGATCAGCACCTGGCCCGCGAGCGCGCCCGTCCACCAGTCCCCCGACACGTGCATGCCGAGCAGGTGGAGCATCTCCACGCCGAACGGCATGCTCGTGTAGACGTTATGCGGCAGGAAGGAAATCCGGCCGTTCTGGAAGTACTCCTTGGGCCCTTGCAGGTGATATTCGAGCGCGTCGTAATCGATCGTCGGCAGCATCGCCGACAGCAACGCCGGCACCAGGAACGGGGTAGCTACCAGCAGCAGTCCGGCCATCGACGGCCAGCGCCAGGCGGTCGGCTCCGAGCCAGGGCGCCGGGCGAATCGGCAGATCGACTCGGCAACGACCGGCAAGGCGAGCGCGATCCTCGCGGGCCAGGGCGAGAGCCACCCAAGCCGCCCGGCGATCAGGGCCAGGGCCCCCAGCGCAGCGACCCCCAGGCCGAACGCGATGGCCAGCCGCTCGGCCTTGCCGAAGCCATCCCGCAACCTGAGGGCCCGCAGGATCAGGTACCCGATGCCGATCGCCCCGGCGCCGATCCAGGCGGCCGAGGCCAGGATCGGCAGCCGCTGGGGGAGCCACTCGACCCTCGACAGCTTCGACAACCCCGATCCGATCGTGGAGGGGCTGGCGATCCCGGGGAGGGCCACCAGGGCGAGTTGCCAGCGGCTCAGGTTCCGGCCGGCGTTGGGCAGCGTCAGCGCGACGAACCAGGCGAACCAGGCGATTTCGGCCGCGGCCAGCAAGACGAGGAGGCCGGCGAACGGGATGGCGGGACGGCGGCTCACAGCGTCGGGCCGATTTGCCAGGGGGAGAATTCCTCCTCGCCGACGCCCAGGCGTTCGCTTTTCGTCGGGGCGCCGCCGGCGACGTCGAGGATCGCCTCGAAGATCCGCCCTCCGACGGATTCGACCGGCTCGCCTTCGAGGATCGTGCCGGCGTCGAGGTCCATGTCCTCGGCCATCTTCTCGTAGAGCGGGGTGTTGGTCGCGACCTTGAGGCAGGGCGTCGGCTTCAGGCCCAGGACGCTGCCCCGCCCCGTGGTGAACACCAGCACGTTGGCGCCGCCCGCGACCAGTCCGGTGGTGCAGGGGGGATCGTAGCCGGGGGTATCCATGAAGACCAGGCCGGGGGTGTCGACCCGCTGGCCGTACTCGACCACGTCGACCAGGGCCGTCGAACCGCCCTTGGCCAGGGCGCCCAGCGACTTCTCGTAGATCGTCGTCAGGCCGCCGGCCTTGTTGCCGGGGGATGGGTTGTTGTTGATCTCGGCCTGGAAGAGGCCCGTGTACCATTCCCACCAGCGGATCCGATCGACCAGCTTCCGGCCGACCTCGGGCGTGACCGCTCGCCGCGTGAGCAGGTGCTCGGCGCCGTAGATCTCGGTCGTTTCGGCCAGGATCGCGGCCCCCCCCTGGGCGATGATCCGGTCGGCCGCGACCCCCAGGGCGGGGTTGGCGGTGACCCCCGAGTTGCCGTCGGAGCCGCCGCATTCGAGCGCCAGGCAGATCTTCGAGGCGGGTTGTTCGGTGCGGGCCCACGAGTTGGCCGACGGCATCAGGTCGGACACCGCCCGGGTAGCCGCCTCGATCGTCCGGCTGATCCCGCCTTCACCCTGGATGCTGAGGACCCTCGGCCGCTCGCGGGGTTGGCTCGCGGGCGTGCCCAGGGTGACGAGGCCCTGGCTCTGAACCAGGTGCTCGGGGTAGATCCCCTCGCAGCCGAGGCCGATCAAAACGTAGGCGGCCACGTTGGGGTGGAGGGCGAACCCGGCCAGGATCCGTTCGAGCATGCGGAAATCGGGGCCCTCGAACGGCAGGCCGCACCCGCCCTTGTGGGTGATCGCGAAGACGCCGTCGATGTTGGGGAATTCGCGGCGCCAGGCCCCGTCCCGGAAACGATCGGCGACCAGCTTGGAGGTGCTCGCCGAGCAATTCACCGTGCTGATCACGGCGATGTAGTTCCTCGTGCCGACGCGGCCATCGGGCCTGAGGAAACCGCGGAAGGTGCGGGGCGCTTCGGGCGTCGGCGGGGCGGGCCGTTCCCGGGCGAAGGCGTAGTCGCGCTCGAACAGGTCGGCCCGGAGGTTGTGGGTGTGGACCCATCCGCCGGCCGGGATCGGCCGGGAGGCGAAGCCGATCACCTGGCCGTACTTGCGGACTTCGGCCCCTTCGGCAATCTCCGAGACGGCCACCTTGTGCCCCAGGCCGATCGGCTCCCGGACAATCACGGGCCGCCCGCCCGGGTCGATCGTCGAGCCCTCGGGGATCGGCCGGGTGGCCACGGCCACGGTGTCCTCGGGACGCAGCAGGATCGCCCGGCTCGGCTCGGCCGACGTCGCCATGAACCTTCCCCCCATCGGATGCGGAAGGCCCCAGTTTAGCCGCCGGCCGCGGCGTTGGCCAGCGAGCCGGCCGGGGGCAACTCCTGGACGCGGAGCGTCCCGTCCGGGATCGCCGCGCGCGCCAGGTCGATCAGGTGGCGGTGATGCGTGAACATCAGGACCTGGGTCCGGGACGAGAAGTCGGCCAGGGCCCGCAACGCCGCGGAGGCCCGCCGGTCGTCGAAGGTCAGCAGGATGTCGTCCGCCACGAACGGGACCGGCCCGTGTGCTTCGAGCCAGGATCCCAGGACGGCCAGCCGGAGGGCCAGGTAGAGCTGGTCGTGCGAGCCGTCGCTCATCCCCTCGACCCCCACCGCCCGGCCGTCGGGCCGGACCCCCTGCAGGACGGCCAGTCCCTCGTCGTCCTCGATCCGCAGCGAGGCGAACGAGCCGTCGGTGAGCGTCCGGAACAGCTCGCCGGCCCGCCCCAGGACCGGGCCCTGGTGGGCGGTCCGATAGCGTTCGATCCCGCGGCGGAGGATGGCATCGGCCAGTTTCAGGGTCGCATAGCGTTCGATATCGCCCCGGCCGCGGGCCAGCAGGTCCTGGACCTTTTCGGCGGCGCCGGCCGCCTCGTCGCCGCCCCGCATCCGGGCCAGTTCGGCCTCCTCGGCGCCGATCGCCTGGTTCGCCCGATTCAGCTCCTCCTGGAGCGCAACGAGCTGGCCTTCCAGGTGCTCGATGCGCAGGGCCAGGACATCCGGGTCGGCCGTTTCGAGCTGGCGGCGGAAGTCGTCCCACCCCCGGCCGGCGGCGTACTCGCGCAACTGCCCTTCGTATTCGGCCCGCTGGCGGTCGAGGTTGGCCTTCTCGATCGACCGCCGGTCGGCGCCGAGGAGGTCGGAGGGATCGACCCCGCCGGCCTCGTCCGCCAGCCCTTGCAAGCGGGCCTCGGCCCGGGCCGCGCGGTCCCTCGCGGATTCGAGGCGTCCGGCCTCCTGTTCGCGCTCGTTCTCCAGGTCGGTTCGCTTCTGGTCGTCCTGCTGGGCTTCGGCCAGGCGGCGTGCCAGTTCCCGCGCGAGGCCCTCATCGGGGGGGGTTGCCCAGCCGGGGAGCAGCCGGCTCGCCAGCTCGGTCGCATGCCTCGCGAAATCGGCCTCGTCGCGGGCGATGCCGGCGAGCCGGCTGCGGTGGCCGCGGAGCTTGTCGAGCGTCTCGCGGAGTTGATCGAGCTTCCCCAGGAACACCTCGGCCTGTTCGGGGCCGGCACCCGGTTCGAGGCGGATCCGCTCCATCCAGGTGCCCCACTGCCCCGAAACCAGGGCGAGCCCATCCTCGGCGGCCCGGAGCGTGGCCCTGGCGACCTCGATCTCGTCCTGGGCGGTCCGGCGGCGGCTTTCCCGGTCCCGCCGCCTCCGGGCCATCGAATCCGCCCGATCGAGGATCGCCTCCGCGTGGTCGAGCAGCGCGCCCAGGGAATCGCCCGGATGGCCGGCGCCCGAGTCGTGCGGGCGCAGGGCCTCGCGGACGGCTTCGATCGCCGCGCGGCGATCGGAGTCGATTTCCTCGTGATCTCGCCGGGCTTCTTCCGCGCGGTCGAGGGCCTGGAGGGCAGCCTCCCGGAGTTTGAGCCATTCGCGGACCTCGGCCGGGGCCCAGCCTTCCAGGCCGAGGCCCGACGCGATCGAATCCCAGCGTTCGGACAGTTGCCTTCGCCCCGCGGCCCGGCGGGCGATCTCCCGATCCAGGCCGGCCTGGGCGGTGCGGATCTGCTCGAGTTTCGCCAGGGCGTCCGATTTCCGTGCGACGCCCTCGGCCTCGCGGCGGAGCCGATCGGCCAGCGCATCGGATCGGGTGATCGCGAGGTCCAGGCCGTCGGCCTGCGTTCGCCGAAGGCCCTGGTCGGTCGATTCGCCGTCGATCCAGGGCCGTCGAATGGCCTGCCACTGCCGATCGCGGGCTTCCCGGGAGCCGGCCAGGTCGGCCTCGGTCGGCACGGAGAGGTTCAGCTCCAGGGCCCGGAGCTGGGCCCCGATTTCCCGCGATTCGGCCTCGATCCGATCCCGGTCCCGACGCAGGCGTTGCTCGTCCTGGTCGAGTTCCAGGTATTCCTTCTCGAATCGGCCGATCTTGGTTTCGAGGGGGACCGGCAGGTCGCGAAGCTGGTCGGCATCGCCCGACCAGTCGGGGAGCCGGGCCAGGGCCAGGGCCAGTTCCCGCGCGGTCGTCCTGAATTTGCCGAGCGAGTTCGCCAGGGCGAGATCCAGGTCGCCCGCCTTCCGGCCCAGCCGTGCCGCCCTCCGAAGCGCCTCCACATCGGCGGGTTCGTCGATCGGTTCCCCGTCGATCCGGCCGATTTGCTGCTCGTAACGCCGGATCGCCTTGCGGGCCTCGTCGGCGCGTGCGGCCAGCTCGGACCGCTCGTTCGCCAGGGCCCGGATGGCGAGCGGCTCGTCGGCCCGGAGCGGGAGCGACTCGGCGGCCGACAGGTCGACGGGTTGGCGGAGGTCGCGGAGCAGGCCGCGGGCGGCATGCTCGTCCTCCTGGCGGAATCCCTCGATCCGGGCCCGGTCGCGGATCGCCTTCTCGACCGCCCCCCATTCGCGCTGGAGCGCCTCGATGGCCGCCCCGTCGGCCAGCCAGGCGGACGCGTCCGGGAGGCTTGCGAGCCGTTCGGAGATCTGCCGGAGGCGTTCCTCGGATCGGTCGATGATGAGGCCCGCCGCTTCCTTCTCCGCGAAGGCCGCCCGGACTTCATCGCCGAAGCCCGGCCGGAGCGACGGCGAGTCGGCCAGTTCCTCCAGGTCCTCGGCGATCCGACGGCGGCGGGCCTCGACCGCGATGGCATCGCGGAGTCGCCGGGTCCTCAGCAGTTCGAGGCGGAGGCCATCCATCCGCCCGGAGAGCTGCCGGCCGTCCTCGGAAGCTTCTCGCAAGGCCTCGTCGTGCTTCCGCCACTCGTCGGTGGGCAGGACCCGCTGCTGGAATTCCTGCTTGGCCCGGTTGAGTTCCTGGCAGGTGGCATTGATCCTGGGCTTCTGGCCCCGTTCCAGGAACAACTCGCCGAGCTGCTTCTGCAGTTGCGACTGGGCCGTCCGCAAGCCCGCCAGGCCCGCCCCCGCCGCGAACAGCAGGCCGGCGAACTCGCCGCGCCCTTCACGGATCTGCTGCCCCCCCTGGCGGAGCCGGGCGTGGTCGATCCCCAGCAGGTTCTCGAACGTGGATCTCTCGATCCGCCCCAGCATTTCCTGGAGCCGGGCTTCGGGGATCACCGTAGCCTCGTCGGGCGAGACCAGGCTTTCCTGGAGCCGCTTCCGGCGGACGACCTCCAGGACCTCGCCCCGCGGCCCCCGGAGGACGGCCCCGACGCGCAGCTTGGGGTAATCGTGCACGAACCGGGCTTCCGGCACCTCGTGCGGGAATCCGAACAGCAGGTACGAGATCGCCCGGAGGGCCGAGCTTTTCCCCGCCTCGTTGGGCCCGACGATCAGGTGCAGGCCCGATCCCGAAAGGTCCAGGCTGGCGCCGGTGAACGGGCCGACCGCCTTCAAATCCAGGCGCAAGAATCGCATGAAGAGCCGGATTGCTGCCCGAGGAGCGGCGCGCCCACGCCGGCCGGTTCCTGCCGGGGCGGGCGCGCCCTGGCCGTCCCGGCGATCGATAACTGACCGGTGCATTGTACACGGGGGCGGCCTTCCGCGGGGTGCCCTTGCCGGTCGCCGGGTCGTTAGCCGACCCCGGCCGGGCCGACCGGGTTGCTGCCGGTGGTCACGCCGTGGATCAGGGAGTGGGCCAACTCGACGTCGAGCGCATTTCGCCGGCCCGGTCGCGCTGCCCGACCGGATGGCCAGTCGCCATGACCGGCCCGAATCGTCGAGCCTCGGCCGGTTGTGCGGCACTTGGTCACGAGGGGCGGCGGGCTGGCCGGCTCGCCTTGTCGCCCAGGGGCGGCGGGGGGCGGCGGCTCATCTGCCTGGACGCGACCACCTTGGTGCCGGCCGCCTTGGCATTGGCCGGCTTGGCCCGGTGCCTCGTCGGCGACTCGAACAGCAGGCGCATGACGTCGTCCAGGGTATCGACGGGCCGGAAGTTCAGGTCGGCCCGGACCTCGGCCGGCAGTTCGGACAGGTCCTTCTCGCAGTGCCGGGGCAGCAGGACTTCCTTCAGGCCGGCCCGCCTCGCCGCCAGGACCTTCTCGCGGACGCCGCCCACCGGCAGGACACGGCCGGTGAGCGTAACTTCGCCCGTCATCGCCACATCACGGCGGATCGGCTGGCCTCGGAAGAGGCTGACCAGGGCCGCGGCGATCGCCACGCCGGCCGAAGGGCCATCCTTGGGCACGGCGCCGGCGGGGACGTGGATGTGGACGTCGATCTTCGAGAGTTTCGGGGGGCTCAGGTTCATCAGGTCGGAGTGGCTCCGCAGGTAGCTCATGGCCGCCTGGGCACTCTCCCGCATCGATTCGCCGAGGAGGCCGGTGAGCGTGAGCCCCCCCTTGCCGGGCATCGACGTGGCCTCGATGAAGAGCAATTCGCCGCCGGTTGGGGTCCATGCCAGGCCGGTGGCGACCCCAGGGACGCCGGTCCGGTCGGCCGCCTCCCGGTAGAAACGGGACGGACCGAGCATGGTGGCGACCAGGTCCGGCGTGACGCGGACCGCCTGGCGGCTCCCTTCGGCGTACCGACGCGCGACCTTCCGGCAGATCGCGGCGACCTCGCGTTCCAGGTTGCGGAGGCCGGCCTCGCGGGTGTAGTCGGCGATCAGCCGGGTCAAGGCGTCGTCGTCGAAGGCGACATCGCGCCCGGCCAGGCCATGGGCCTCGAGCTGCTTGGGCACCAGGAACCGCTGCGCGATCAGGATCTTCTCCTCCTCGCTGTAGCCGGGGAGTTGAAGGACTTCCATCCGGTCGAGCAGGGGGGGAGGGATCGCATCGACGTTATTGGCCGTGGCGATGAAAATGACCTTGGAGAGGTCGAAAGCCACGTCCAGATAATGGTCGCGGAACGTCGCGTTCTGCTCGGGGTCGAGCACTTCGAGCAGCGCCGCGGACGGGTCGCCGCGGAAGTCGGCACCCAGCTTGTCGACCTCGTCCAGCATGAAGACCGGATTGTTGGTGCCGGCCTTGCGCAGGCCCTGGATGACCCGGCCGGGCATGCTGGCGACGTACGTCCGGCGATGGCCCCGGATCTCGGCCTCGTCGTGGACGCCGCCCAGGCTGACCCGGACGAACTCGCGGCCCAGGGCCCGGGCGATGCTCTTGCCCAGGCTGGTCTTGCCGGTACCGGGCGGGCCGGCGAGGCAGAGGATCGGCCCCTTCATGTCCCGCTTCAGCTTGCGGACGGCCAGGTATTCGAGGATCCGCTCCTTGATCTTGTCCAGGTCGTAATGGTCGGCGTCGAGGATCTTGCGGGCCCGCTTCAGGTCGAGGCGGTCGCGGCTCGCCTTGCCCCAGGGCAGGGTGCCCAGCCAGTCGAGGTACGTGCGGATGATGGAATACTCGGCGGAGCTCGGGTGCATCCCGCCCAGCCGCTCGAGCTCGCGGCGGGCCTCGGCCATCGCCTCTTCGGGCAACTTCGCCTGCTTGAGCTTGGCCTCGATCTGCGCGATCTCGGGGTTCTGCTCGGCTTCTTCGCCCAGCTCCTCCTGGATCACCTTGATCTGCTGCCGGAGGAAATGCTCGCGCTGGGCGCGGGAGAGCTCGTTGCCGACCTGGTCGCGAATCTTGGTGGACAACTCCAGGATCGCCAGTTGCCGGGCCAGGAATCCGCCCAGTTTCTCCAGGCGGCCCTTCACCTGGGGCTCGGCGAGTAGCTCCTGGCGCTCCTCGGTCGAGAGCGGCAAGGCCGAACCGAGGAGGTCGGCGAGGCGGCCGGGCTCGGGGGTGTTCATCGCCGCGACTTGCAGCTCTTCGGGCACCTGGCCGCTCTGGTCGACCATCCTCTGGAAAAGCTGGTTGACGTGGTAGGCCAGGGCATCGAGTTCGACCCCGGCTCGATGACCTCTTCCAGGGGCTCCACCTCGGCCACCGGAAACGACTCGCCGCGGGCGATCCCCAATAGCCGGGCCCGCTGCAGCCCCTGGCAAACGACCCGGGTCGATCCGTCCGGGAACCGGAGCATCTTCAGGATCGTGCCGATGCAGAGGACCGGGTGGAGGTCTTCGAGCCCCGGTTCGTCCACATCGGGTTGGACCTGGGTGACCAGGCCGATCGTCTTGTCCCCGAGCATCGCGTCGTCGATCAGGCGGATGCCGGCCGCTCGATTGACGATCAAGGGGATGACGGTTTGCGGGAAGACCACCTCGTTGCGGAGCGGCAGCAACGGGATACGGATCGTCGCCGGAGGCGGGATCGGCTCGCCATCGAACCGGCCCAGGGGTACCAGCTCGCGACCCGTACCCTTACCTACGGCCTTGGCCTGCTTTGACTTGCCTGCACCCCGTCTCGTCCTGGTGGTCTTCATTAGCGATCCGCTTCACCTCGACGCGGGAAACAGGGCGGCCCGGCCGGCCCCCCTGGAAATTGTCGGGCAAGCCCGGACCGAAAGGAAGGGTTCGCCGGGCAGGATAACTTTCTCTATTTTATCACCGTCGCCACCAATCGTCGGCGTCGTCGCCAAATCCCCCCGCCCGGATGTGCTGCAGGGCCTGGAGCATCTGGAAATTCTGCAGGGCGAGGATGCCGAACAGGATGGCCGTGATCTGGAGGCCGCGATCCGACATCAGGCAGTAGACGATCAGCAAGGCCGCGACGGCGATGGAGAGGATGTGGAGCCACTGCTGGCCTCGCCGTCGATCTCGTAATCCCAGCAGGACCCCGGCCGCCTGCCCGCCGTCGAGGGGGTAGACCGGCAGCATGTTCAGCACATTCCAGAGCAGGTTAACCGACACCATGTCCCACCAGAAATGAAACCCGGGGGTCTCGCCCCGGGATAGGGCGGGTTGAAGGGCTTCGATATCGCCGAGGCGAAGTCCGATCGGGAGGCCGAGGAATGCCAGCAGGCCGCCCGGGCCGACCCCATAGAATAGGCCCCCGGCCCACAAACTCAGGCCCATGAGCGCGAATCCCGCGGCCGGTCCCGCCAGGATGATCATCAATCGCCGCCAGGGGTTGCGTTCCTCCTGCTGGCCGATGGCCAGGCCGCCGAAGTAGTAGAGGACAAGCCTGGGCCATTGGCCGAAGGCCCGGTAGGTCAGCCCGTGCCCGAACTCGTGGACCAGGATCGAGATGAATCCGGCCACGATGAAAGTGAACACCGGCACCAGGTTCCGATTGTTCGGCCCTACGCTCAGGGCGCCGCCCAGCAAGGCCATCGTCACCCAGAAGCTGGGGTGGACCCGCACCGGGATCTTGAAGGCCCGGAAGCTCAGGTCGAAGGAGGTCGGCTCGGGCGCGGCCAGCATGGACGGTTCCCCACCCCGGGATCACGGTCGGACCCTCTCACAGTATGATCCCGCGACCCCCGCGGACAAGTACCGGCATCCGCCGAGGAGGGCGGACGCGGCAGGGGCCGGTCGATTTTTCCCGCGCGACACCCTGGGACCGCTCCCCCTCCCGGCTTATGGTGGGGCATCGCGGCTTCCCGGTGTCGCACCCTTCCACAGATCCGGAGCATGCATCCATGGCCTATCGAGGCATGAATCGACGCGCGTTCCTGGCCGCCTCGGGCGGCCTGGGCCTGGCCGCCGGCGTCGCCTTCGGGAAGGCACCCGCTGCCCGGAAGCGGATTGCCCTGATCGGCACCGAGGACCGGAAGCACTCGCACGCCCAGCATTTCCTCGATCGTTTCCTGCTCGGCTACGTCTGGCAAGGGGCCTGGCGGACTCCCGACGTCGAACTGGCCTCGATCTACATCGATCAGCAGCCCGAGGGGGACCTGGCGAAGGGCCGATCGGAGCGGTACAAGGTGCCGCTGTACCCCACCGTCGCCGAGGCGTTGACCTGCGGCACCTCGAAGCTGGCCGTCGACGGCGTCGTCATCATCGCCGAGCACGGCAAGTATCCCCGGAACGATAAGGGGCAGACCCTCTATCCCCGCTACAAGTTCTTCAAGGAAACGGTCGACGTCTTCGAGAAGAGCGGTCGGACCGTCCCCGTGTTTAACGACAAGCACCTTTCGACCGACTGGGACGAGTGCGTGTCGATGGTCGAGACGGCGAAGAAAATGGGCTTCCCGTTCCTCGCCGGATCCTCACTGCCCGTGACCTGGCGTTTGCCGGCGATCGACCTGCCCCACGGCACCCCCCTGAAGGAGAGCGTCTGCGTCGGCTACGGCGGCGTGGATAGCTACGACTTCCACGGCCTCGAAACGGCCCAGTGCATGTCCGAGCGCCGCAGGGGGGGCGAGGTCGGCATCCGCAGCGTCGAGGCCCTGAAGGGCGAAAAGATCTGGGAACGCCTGGCCGGCCGGGACATCACCGCCAAACTGCTGGTCACGGCGCTCTGCCGATCGCAGAGCCTGCCCGAGAAGGACGGTTACCCGACCGACAAGATCACGGTCGAATGGGCTCGCCGGAGTTTCCCGCAGGCGTATGCCTACTTCATCGAGCATCGCGACGGGTTCAAGACCACGCTGTTCATGATGCCGCCGATCCAGGACTTCAACTACGCCGGGATCGACGGCGAGACGGGCCGGATCTACTCCTGCCAGATGTACCTGCCGATGCCGGGCCGGGCCGCGAGCACCGCCGACTTCTTCAACCCGCTCGTCCGGCACATCGAGCGGATGATTGTCGACGGCAAGGCCCCCTATCCGGTCGAACGGACTTTGCTGACCTCGGGGATGGTCATCGCGGCCGTCGATTCGCTCCACCGCGGCGGCGAGAAGGTCGAGACGCCGCGGATGGAGGTGACGTACCAGGTCCCCAACCAGTCGTTCTTCTGGAACGACTGAGGCTCAAACCTCCGCCAGCGGCTCGTTCGAATCGCCGAAGGAGCCGAGCGGGACTCCCGCCTTGCCCAGGAGGCTGAGGAACAAGCTGCACATCTTGCGGTTCGGGCGGCCGAGGTAGTCGAGCACCCGGCCCCCCTTGAGCTTGCCGCCACCGCCCCCCAGCGTGATCACGGGGAGCTGGGTGGCGTCGTGGTTGCCGTTGAGCATGCTCGAGCAGAACAGGATCATCGAGTTGTCCAGGGCCGTCCGCTCGCCTTCCTGGACGGCGTCGAGCTTGCGGGCGATGTAGGCCAGTTGCTCGACGAAGAACCGATTCACCTTGAGCCAGTCGGCGCTGTCGGTGTGCGACAGCAGGTGGTGGATCATGTAATCGACCCCCAGATTGGGGAATCGCAACGAGCTGTGGTCGTTGTTCAGCTTGAGCGTGCAGGCCCGGGTCGTGTCGGTCTGGAAGGCCAGCACGAGGATATCGGCCATCAGCCGCATGTGCTCGGCGATGTCCTGCGGGATCCCGTCGGCGGGCCGCTTGAGCGTCGAGGGGTCGGTCGAGGGCCGCCATCCCTGGAACTCGCCCCGCTTGCCGGCCTGGTCGATCCGCTTCTCGACCTCGCGGACCGAGTCGAGGTACTCGTCGAGCTTCCGCCGATCGGACAGGCTGATCGATCCCCGGACGCCCTGCGCGTCGGCCAGGACGGCGTCGAGGACACTCCGATCGCCCTTCCGGTCCTCGTCCTTGAACAGCCGGTCGAACGCCAGGGCCGGGAAGAGTTCCAGCGGGGTTGGCGTCGTCGGCGAGGTCCAGGAGATGTGCGAGCTATACAGCATCGAATAGTTCTTGTGGACCGACGGGTTCGACTTCTCGCAGCCGAGGACCAGGCTGGGGACCTTGGTGAACCGTCCGGCGTGCTGCGCCAGGACCTGGTCGATGCTGGTGCCCGAACGGATCTCGCCGCCCGACGCCAGCGGGGCGCCCGAGAGCAGGTTCCCGGTCTGCGAGCTGTGGATGTTCCCCTTGAGGGCCTCGGCGTTGTACAGGCCGCGGATGAAGAGCAGTTTCTCGCGGTAGTCGGCCAGCGGTTGCAGGACCTGGCCCAGCTCCATCGACCGGCCTTCCCCCTTCGCCCACCATTCCTTCGAGTGGAAGCCGTTGCCGGCGAACAGCACCGCCAGGCGGACCGGGGGCTCATCCGCGGCGGCCGGTACGTCCCTGGCCCAGGACGGCAGGGACTCCATCCACGGGAGGGCCATGGTGACGCCGACGCCCCGGAGGAACGTCCTTCGCGATCGGAGCCGGGTCAACATGGGACACTCCTCGGTAGGGGGAGAATCGCGAATCCCTCGATCGATCCGTCAAAGCCCGGCCTCGGCGTATTCCCGGCCGCGGATCTCGCGGAACTGCCGGGAGCCGACGATCTCCTCGACCGCCGCCGAGAACCGATAATCGCAGGACTTGAGCCGATCCTGCATCGCGTCGAGCAGCGGCTCGTCGGAGAGCTGCACCGATCGGCCCAGGGCGAACCCCAGCAGCTTCCGGCAGAACTGTCGGACGAACGCGTCGCGGCGGGTCGTCCCCAGGTATCGCCGGAGTCCCTCCAGGCCGTCCACCTCGGAGCCGTCGGGCAGCCGGGCCTGGGTATCGATCGGCCGGCCGGCCAGGTCGCGGCTCCGATGGCGGCCGATCGCGTCGTACGCCTCGAGCGCGAATCCGAAGGGGTCGATCCGCTGATGGCAGCCGGAGCATCGCGGGTCGGTGGTATGCTTCTCGACCAGCTGGCGTACGGTTACACCTTCGGTCGCCGCTTCGTCCTCGGGCAGCAACGGGACATCCTTGGGGGGCCGCGGCAACTTCTCGCCCAGGAGGACTTCCGAGATCCAGTTCCCCCGCAGGATCGGGCTGGTGCGCGACGCCCCCGATTGCTTCGCCAGGGTCGAGGCTAGCCCGAGGAGGCCGCCCCTCCCGTATCGGCGGACGCCGTCGACCCGCCGCCATCCCTCGCCTTGAACGCCGGGGATGCCGTAATACGCGGCGAGTTCCCCGTTCAGGAATGTGTGATCGGCGTCGATCATGAGCAGGATCGAGCGATCGTTCTGGAAAAGGTCCGCGAAGAAACGGATCGTTTCCTCGTGGATCGTCGAACGCAGGGCGGCGAAGGTGGGGAAATGCCGCTCGCTCTTCTCGTCGTGGGCGGCGAAGTCGTAGACCTGCAGCCACTGGCAGGCGAATTCCTCGGCGAGCCGCCGGGTGCGTTCGTCGCGAAGCATCCGCTTCGATTGGGCGACCAGGACCTCGGGCCGGGTGAGGTCGCCCGCATCGGCCCGCTTTCGCAACTCCTCGTCGGGCAGGGACGACCAGAGGAAATAGCTCAGGCGGTCGGCCAGGGCCCAGCTCGGCAAGGCAGCCGGTTCTCGGCCGGGCCCGGCTTCCTCGATCCGGTAAAGGAACGCGGGCGAGGCGAACAGGCGGGCGAGCGTCAGGCGGATCGCCGCGTCATGGGGCATCTCCTGGTCGCGGAGAGTCCTGTAGAGCGAGCGCAAACCGTCGGCCTCCCCGGGGGCGAGCGGCCTCCGGTAAACCCGCGGTGCGAACGCGATCACGGCCTCGAGTTGGCGGGGCTCGGCCTCGACGAGCGCCTTGCGAAATCCCTCGGCGCGTTCCAGGATCGGCTTGCGGAGGGGCTCGAACACCCTGGGATCGCCGTCCTGCGTCGCATATTCCATCAATTGCTCGTAGGCATCCACCAGGGTCAGGGCATCGCGGCTGACGAAATGAAGTTCATCCCACAGCCGGTCGAGTTCGGCGGCCTGGCGGTCGTCGAGCATCAGGTTTTTCAGCAGGCCATCTTCCCGGTGATGCAGCGTGAGCGTGACCACCTCGTCCACGGGCACGATCCGGCTGTAGCAGAGCACCGGCGGGAAACTCGTGCGGAAGAAGTCGAGGCCCAGGGCCAGATTGTCCCGGCCTGGACCCGGGCAGGACCACGATCGGCCTGCGAAACCGCCGTGGAAGGCAGATCGGGCGGGTTCAGCGAGGCGGCGAATCGGACGCTCCCTTCCTTCCCGAGGGACGGGTGCAGAATCCCCGTCACCACGAATTCCGAGCCCGCGACCAGTTCGGCCGGCAGGCGGACTTCGATCATCGTCGGGCCGTGGACGGCCAGGCTCGTCGGTTCGATCGGCCCTTCCAGGCCCTCCGGGGAGCGGCCGAACCGGCTCGGATCGAGCCCCACCGACCCCTCCTCGGCATCCTTCACGTCCAGGGCGGGCCGGTATCGGCCCAGGAGGGGGCCGCGGAGCGAGGTCAACTGGGCGACCAGGGCGGCATCGGCCTCGCCCGATGGGCGGCCGCCGTCGAGCAAGGCTTGGATCTCCCGGGAGAGCCGCCGCTTCTCCTCGGCCGAAGTCGCGGACATCCAGCGGGCCAGCGAGGAACCGGCCGGGATCACCGCATCGCCGGAAGTTGGGCGCGTCGGGTTCGGTGAAGAACGACCAGACGGCCGGATTGCCCTGGCGGTCGTCGTGGGGGTTGCCGGCCTCGATGTTGGGGGAAACGTCCGCGGCCAGGTCCCAGGTGTTCTCACCGGCTTGGATCGTCAGATCGACCGCGGTCAGGTCGCAGGAGTGATTGCCGTCCCTCGGGCCGATGCTCAGGCAGACGATCTCGCCGGGCGCGATCGCCAGGCCCTCGAACGGGCCGACCGGCACCGGTTTGATCCCCTGCGCTACGCCTTCGGCCAGGCGCCGACGGGTGCCGTTCCGCCGGATTTCGAGCCGCCAGGTGACGCCGTTGCCGCATTCGGGATGGGCGTGCTGGAGATTCGCCCGGATCGTGGCCGGCCCCCGGACCGGGCTCCTCCAACCGGCGGCGATCCGCAAGGTCGGGGACGGGTGGACCGCCACCCCGTGCCCCCTGAGCATCCCGGGTATCCGCACCGCTTGATCCGACGAGTTCGCCACCGCATTCGGCGTCTCGTTCGACCCCCAGCCGCGGACGAACTCATATCCTCCGCCCCCGGCGATCTTCCCCGACAGCAGCGAGTCGGTCGGGATCGTCGGCGCGCCCTTGCCAACCCCCAGGTATTCGAGCCAGGCGGCCAGGACGTCGGCCGGCACTTTTGCCTTCCCCGCCAGGGCCTCGAGATCGGGCGTGTCCGGGTTGCTGCTCATCGATTCGGCGGCGGCGTCCAGGCATGACCCGGCGAGGGCCAGCACCTCCCGGCGCCGGGCAACCAACCGGCCGGCCAGGGCGCGGACGTCTCGGAGGGGCAAATCCGGACGCCCCGGTGTGACGATCCGGGGATCCTGCCAGACGGCGATATCTCCCTCGGCCCCGTCCCCGGCGTCGTCGACGGCCAGGTAGAGGCGGACCTCGCCATCAGGCTTCGCCTCGGCCGGGAACTTCACGCGGATCTCGGCGCGTTCGGCCAGAGGGTCGATCGGCTCCATCCACGCCCTGGGCCCGCCCACCTTGCCGATGTGGCCGACGCTGGTGAACCGCCAGAGGCCCTGCCGCCAGGCCTCGACCGGGGCCGGCATGGCGAACGGTTCCCCGGCCCTGGCCGCCCGGAAGGCCGTGCGGAGCAGGTCCAGGGGGGGCGAGGAGTTCCGGTCCTCCCGCAAGGTTTGCCAGAGGAGACGCATGTACTTCGGGCTCAGGCCGCGTTCGGTCGCGGCGAGTTCCGCGCTCTTCTTGCCCTGCAGGATCGCCTCGCGGTCTTGCAGCAAGGCCGCCAGGTAACGTTCCAGGGGCAGGCGGCCGCCGCCGTTGGTCTGGAAGACGATCCCTTGAAGATCGACGCGGCTCCCCTCGCTGTCGTCGGTGAATCCCCGGTAGTAGTCGCGGATCCGGCCGACTGCCTCGTCGGTCCAATCGCGGGACGAGGTGCCCGACGCGAACCGGAAGCCGTCGGGCAGGAATTCCGCGTGCTCGGCGATCTTCTTGGCGGCGTCGAGATACTGGGTCAGCGTCGAGGCCGACATCACCAGGGCCCCGCCCGTCGCCGTGAATCCTTCGCCCGCGGCGCTATCGGCAGGGAATTCGCGGGTAAGGTCGAGATCCAGCCCGGTGAGGTCGCGGACCGTGTAGGAGTACTGGGCGTTGGTCAGGCGTCGAAGGATGACGGGGCCGGGGTCGCCGGCGTTGGCCCTGGCCTCGGCCTTGAGAAAGTTGGTGATCCACCCCCGGACCGCCCGGCGATCGCCCAGCGACATCGCCCTGGCCCCCTCGGGCGGCATCTCGCCGGTTTCCAGCTTCTCGGCGACCTTGACCCAGGTTTTCGGATCGCCCTTGAGGTCGGCCTGCCGGGCGAACCGTTCCAGGTCGAAATCACCCTCGGCGTCTTCGCCCGAGTGGCATTTCAGGCAGTAGGTTCGGAGCTTCGGCAGGGTCGCCTGTTCGTAGGAGTCCTGCCGGGCCGGGGCAAGGACCGGCCATGCGAGTACGAGGAAGAACAGGGGGGCGCCGAGCTTCGGCCGCAAGGTGGGGGTCATGGGGCCTCCCAGGGTCGTCGGGAGCGGGGGACGACGCGGGGTCGTCGATTCGCACGGGGCGGGCGTGGTGGGGGCGTCGCGGTAGCGGGCCGCTTCATCCTAACCGGGGGGAGTGCCCTGGGGAATGCTCCGCCCGGTTCAGGAGCGGACGGCGAGCAGCTTGCGGGACCGGTTCCGGGCGGTGGCCCAGGGTTCGTGCAGGGTCGGGGGCACGTCCGGGGGCTCGTCGGCCAGCGGTTCGGGGTTGCCGTCGGCGTCGATCTGGACGAACTGCATCAGGGCGTCCATCCAGGGCTTCTTGCGGCCGGCCAGCGGCGAGCCGATCAGGGCCACGACCACGTAGGCCCTCGCCCGGTGTACCTCGCGACCGCGGATCTCGACCACCTCGCCGATCCCGACCGGCTCGAAGCAACGGAGGTCGAGGACGCGCTTGAGCACCAGGCTGGCCGACCGGCCCGCCGCCCTGTACGCGGCCGCATAGGCCGCCTCGAGGGCCAGCGACATGAGGGTGCCGGCATAGAGGGTGCCGTAGTGGTTGGCGTCCCTGGGCAGGACGAGCCGGTGGGTCAACGTCTCGGCCAGATGATCACTCGGCATCCCGATCCACCCCGCCTCGGCCTCGCCCTGCCGCGGTACGGCGCGACTTCGGGCAGAAGTCTCGAAAGTAGCACGACATCGGGCGCGACGCAACGGGCCCGAAGGGGGCCCTCGGCCGGCGATTTCGCGGAATTCTCGCGGCGGGTTCACACGCCCGCGCCCCTCGTCGGCCAAAATGGAAGGAGCGGGAGATTCGGCGAACCTTGAGGGACATCGGATGCGACTTTTGAGGCTGTTTGCCCTGGCGGCGGTCGTCTCGACGGGGGCGGGTGCCGACGGGCCGATCGTGATTGCCCACCGCGGGGCCAGCGGCTACCTGCCCGAGCACACCCAGGAAGCCGTCGTCCTGGCGCACGCGCAGGGGGCCGACTACATCGAGCAGGACCTGGTGCTCTCGAAGGACGGCGTGCCGGTCGTGCTCCACGACGTCCAGATCGACACCGTGACCGACGTGGCCGATCGATTCCCCGGCCGGAAGCGGGCCGACGGCCGCTGGTATGCGATCGACTTCACCCTGGACGAGTTGAAGGCGCTCAACGTGACCGAACGCAAGGACCATCGGACCGGCAAGCCGGCCCTGCCCGGCCGGTTCCCGGTCGGGGTCGGCTCGTTCCGCATCCCGACGTTCGAGGAGGAGATCGACCTGATCGAGGGCCTGAACCGGACGACCGGCCGGCACGCCGGCATCTACCCGGAAATCAAGGCGCCCGCCTGGCACAGGGGCCAGGGGGCCGACCCTTCCCGGGTCGTGCTGGAGATCCTCAAGAAGCGGGGCTACTTCGGCAAGGAAGCCCGCTGCTACGTCCAGTGCTTCGAGTGGGCCGAGGTCAAGCGAATCCGCGAAGAGTTGGGATACTCGGGCCGATTGATCTTCCTCTTCGGGGGGCGGCCATTCAACGGCGACCCCGACCCGACGCTCGCCGCCGGACTGGACAAGATCGCCGCGGTCGTCGATGGCCTGGGCCCCGCGCTCCCCTTCGTACTGCGCCCCTCCGCCGAAGGGAAGCCCGGCGGAGCCGACCTGATGCGGCTCGCCCATGAGCGAAAATTGGAGGTTCACCCCTGGACCGTCCGCTCCGATGCCTTGCCCGCCAATTTCGAGGGGGTCGACGGCGTTTATCAGGCCCTTTTCCACGAACTGAGGGTCGATGGCCTGTTCACCGATCACCCCGCGCAGGCGGTCGGCTTCCTGAAGGGGCGTTGATCGGCCCCATGCAGGCCATCGACGAGGGCCGCCGGGGAGGTATCCCGGGCGGCCTCCCCTGCGTCCGAGGCTTCCGACGATCCCACGATTCGGTTATCTTAGACATGTGGAAGGGAATAGCCAGACCCCTGGCCCGGGTCGCAAGGCGCCGGTGCGGTTCGCGACGACCCGCTGGAGCATGGTCCTCGCCGCGCGCGGCGAGGAAGCCGCGGACGCGAGGCGGGCCCTGGGCGAGCTCTGCGAGGCCTACTGGTACCCGCTCTATACCTTCGTCCGGGGTCAAGGATACAAGGAAGATCAGGCCGCCGACCTCGTGCAGGGGTTTTTCGCACATCTGCTGGAGAAGGAGGCCCTCGCCGGGGTCGATTCGGCACGGGGCCGGTTCCGATCGTTCTTGATGGCCTGCTGCTCTCATTACCTGAGGAACCAGGACGATCGCGATCGGGCGGCCAAGCGAGGGGGGCGGTTGTCCTTCGTATCGATCGACCGGGCCGAGGCCGAGGGCCGCTATCGGCTCGAGCCGTCGCACGCGATGACCGCGGAACACCTCTTCGAACGCCGGTGGGCGATGACCGTCCTGGAAAGGGCCCTCGAACGGCTCGAATTCGAGATGGTGCGGTCCGGCAGGGGTCGCCTGTACCGGGCCATAAGGCCGATCCTGCTGGGCGGCGAGGGCCGGACCTCGTATGCCGAGATCGCCGCGGAGCTCGGGCTTTCGGAGGAAGCCGCCAGGGCGGCGGCCCATCGGCTGCGGAAGATGTACCGGGAAATCCTGAGGGACGAGGTCGGCCGGACCGTGGCGGGCGACGCCGAGATCGGCGACGAAATCCGGGATCTCTTCGCCGCGCTCGGCGGGGATTGAAACGCTCGCCGGCCGAATTTCGGGGAATTTCCGGCGGGCGGCGTCACGGATCGATCGGTTTGCTTCTCTGCCTGGGGTGAGGGATTCCGAAGACCCGAGTGAGCCCGGAACGATGCCCCCGATGCCATCATGCCCGATCTGCGGGTCATCCTTGCCGATCGATGCGCCCGCCGGCCTTTGCCCCCGCTGCCTGATGGGCGCCGGCCTGTCGACCACGGGCGACTATCAGCCCGCGACTCCGGGCCGTTCGGAACCCGTCGCGACCGTCGATTTCGACGAGGCCCGCAAGGCCGTCATCGACCTGGGGCTGGCCACCGGGGAGGAAATCGACGCCCTGGCGGACCAGGCGGGCGGGGACGTCCGGGAGTTGGCGAAGGCCCTGGTCCGCGACCGGAAACTCACGCCGTACCAGGCCGGCGCGTTGGTCCAGGGGAAGTCCCGGGGGTTGCGGATCGGCCGTTACCTCGTCCTGGGCCGGCTCGGTGCGGGGGGGATGGGTGTCGTCCTCCAGGCGAGGCACCGGACGACCGGCCAGGTGGTGGCCCTGAAGATCCTGCCGCCGTCGTTCTCCCGCGATGGCGACGCCGTCCGACGGTTCCGACGCGAGTTCCAGGTGGCCACCCACCTGAAGCACCCCAACCTCGTGGCCGCGATCGAGGCCGACGAGGATCGGGGCATCCACTTCCTGGCGATGGAGTTCGTCCCGGGGCGCGACCTGGCCGCCCTGGTCGAGCAGGACGGGCCGCTCGCCGTGAAGCTGGCGTTGCACTGCGCCATCCAGATCGCCCGGGGGCTCGAAGCGGCCCATGCCCAGGGGGTCGTCCACCGCGATATCAAGCCGTCGAACGTCATGATCGACGCCTCGGGCAACATCCGCGTCTGCGACATGGGACTGGCCCGGATCTTGGAGGCCACCGGCCAGTTCGGCCAGGAGGCCGGGCCGTCGCTGACCCGGACCGGCGCCTACATGGGTACGGTCGATTTCCTGGCGCCCGAGCAGGCCGACGACGCCAAGAAGGCCGATCGCCGGGCCGACGTCTATAGCCTGGGCTGCACGCTCTACTTCCTGCTGACCGGCCAACCGCCGTTCCCGGGCGACACGATCCTGAAGCGGTTGATCGGCCACCAGGAAAAGCCCGCCCCTTCCTTGCGCGACCGCCGCCCCGAAGTCCCGCCCGCACTGGAGGGGGTCTATCAACGGATGATGGCCAAGCGGCCCGCCGACCGGCCCCAGACGATGACCGACGTGATCGCCGCCCTGGAAGCCTGCCGGTCCAACCCGAGGGAAGCGGGCGACGCCAGCGCCGATTTGAAGGCGTTCGCCACGACCTTCATGAAGCGGGCGGCGCCCAAGAAACGCGGCCCGGACGCCTCCATCTTCGCCCGGCCGGGGGCGACGCCCGGGCTCCGGTTCGGCCCCGACTTGAAGCTGGAAGACGTCATCGGCGACTACAAAGGCGAGGCCGGCCATGAGGACGTGTCCGAGGAGAAACCGCCTCCGCCGCTGGCCAGGACCCGAATCGAACGGCCTCGCGGATCGAGGGGGCGCCGCTTTTCGCCGATGGTACCCCTGGCCGTGCTGGTCGTGGTCGCGGCGTTTTGGATGATCCGAGACCGGGGAACAAACGACCCGAATCCGCCGGGCGACGGGCCGGACCGATCGCGGGAAGTTGCGGCCAAGCCCCAGGGCGTCGATCCGACCCCGGCCGAGCCGATCAGCCCGCCTACGCCACCGTCACCCGGGGTCGATCCGAAAGGGCCCTCGGCCGAGGAAGCGGCGGGGGTGACCCCGGGTTTCGTTTCCCTGTTCAACGGCAAGGACCGGAGCGGTTGGATCACCGAGGGGCAGAATCCGGAAGGCTGGAAGGTCGAGGGCGGCGAGATTGTGTCCACGATCATTGGGGGACCGCTCCGCAGTTACCTGCTCAGCCTCGTGGATTACTCGGATTTCGCCCTGAAATTCGAGTACAGCATGAGCGAGGAGGCGACGGGAGGATTTGTGTTCCGGGCCACCCCCGGGGAAGTCCTGCCCGGGCGGGAAGGTATTGAGAATGCCCATCCCTTCGTCAAGCTGGGCTGGAACAACGAGTATGGGCCGCCGGGAACGATGCGTTTCGTCGGCATTTCGCCCGAGCCGACCGCCGAGCCGATCTTGAAGCCCCCGGGGCAATGGAATACCTGCGTGATTACGGTGAGGAAGGACGCCATCGTCGCGACCATCAATGACACGGAAGTCCGAAGGGCCGAAAGCACGAAATCCGGCCGCCTCTCGAACGGCGCCGTCGCGGGCCTCGATCGGAAGTTGGGGCGCATCGGTTTCTCGACCATGACGGGGACCTGGCGGTTCCGCAAGATCGAGGTTCGCGACCTGGGGCCCGTTCCCAAGCCGCCCCAGGAATTGGCGGCCGATGGGGAAACTCCGGGGTTTGTCCCCCTGTTCAACGGCAAAAACCTGGTCGGTTGGAGCCTGGAGATCCAGGGCCTGGAAGGTGGCCAGAGGGGCTGGGGGGTGGAGGACGGCGCGATCGTCGCCAGGCTGAAGGGTGCCCCCAAGTTGTCGTACCTGATGAGCAACCAGCAATACCAGGATTTCACGATCCAGTTCGAGTACGCCTTCGAGAAGGGGGCCGACGGCTTCTTCTGCTATCGGGCGGTCAGCGGGGAAGCCCTGAAGTCGTCGCGCGGAATCCGGGGGCTCCACCCCTTCGTCAAGCTCTGCGGTTCGAGGACGGAATACGGAGGGCCGCCCGGATCGATCCGCTTCTCGGGCGCCGGATCGACCCGCATTTCAGGCGTCGCGATCGAGCAGGAAACACCGCTGATCGCGCCCGAATTGAGACCGCCGGGCGAGTGGAATTCCTGCAAGGTCACCCTGAAGGGACGGGTGATCAAGGTCGCGATCAATGGCCAGGGGGTCCTACGGATCGAGTGCCCGCCCGGAGCCCGGTTCCCGGACGGCTCGATCCCGGGCCTTCTCCGTCCCACGGGGAATATCGGCTTCAGCTCGGCGGGGACCGTCCGATTCCGGAAGATCGAAATCCGGGAACTTGACGCCGAAGCCGAGGAATGAGCGACGAACCTCGCCCCGGAACAACGAAGGCCGGCGAGCTTCCTTGAGCATCGCCGGCCTTCGGGATTCCCGACGCCCGGACCCGAGCGATCGGGTTGGCTTACTTATCCCGGGCGGTCTTCTCGCCGCCGGCCAGGGCGGCCTGGGCGGCCGCGAGGCGGGCGATCGGCACGCGGAAGGGGGAGCAGGAGACGTAGTCCATGCCGATCTTGTGGCAGAAGGCGACGCTGTCCGGGTCGCCGCCGTGCTCGCCGCAGATGCCGACCTTGAGGTGGGCGTCGGCCTTGGCCTTGCGGCCGGCGCGGCCCCTTTCCAGGCCCATCTGGATGAGCTGGCCGACGCCGTTGACGTCGATCGACTGGAACGGGTCGACGGGCAGGATCTTGTTGTCGATGTAGGCCGGCATGAAGCCGGCGATGTCGTCGCGGCTGAAGCCGAACGTCATCTGAGTCAGGTCGTTGGTGCCGAAGGAGAAGAACTCGGCCTCCTCGGCGATCTTGTCGGCCACCAGCGCGGCGCGGGGTACCTCGATCATCGTGCCGATCTGGTACTCGACCTCGACGCCCGCCTTCTGGATGCACTGCTTGGCGACCTCGATCGCCCGGTTCTTGAGGAGGATGAGCTCCTCGACCGTGCCGACCAGCGGGATCATGATTTCGGGGAGGACCTTCTTGCCCCGCTTCTTGACCTCGATGGCCGCGTCGATGATCGCGCGGACCTGCATGTCGCCGATCTCGGGGTACTTCACGGCCAGGCGGCAGCCGCGGAAGCCGAGCATCGGGTTCATCTCGTGGAGCTGCTCGACCCGGTGCTTGACCTTCTCGACCGGGATATTGAGCTGGGAGGCGACCTCGGCCTGGCCGGCGGCGTCGTGCGGCAGGAACTCGTGGAGCGGCGGGTCGAGCAGGCGGATGGTGACGGGCAGGCCGTCCATCGCCTCGAAGATGCCGATGAAGTCGTCGCGCTGGTAGGGCTCCAGGCCCGCGAGCGCCTTCTGGCGGCCTTCCAGGTCGTCGGCCAGGATCATCTTCCGCATGTCGATGATCCGCTGGCCCTCGAAGAACATGTGCTCGGTCCGGCACAGGCCGATGCCCTGCGCGCCGAACTCGCGGGCCTTGGTCGAATCGGCCGGCGTGTCGGCGTTGGTGCGGACCTTCAGGGTGCGGAACTTGTCGGCCCAGTCCATCAGGACGGCGAAGTCGCCGGCCATCGCCGGATCGACGGTGGGCACCTTGCCGATCATCACGTCGCCGGTCGTGCCGTTGATGGTGAGGAACTCGCCCGCCTTGACGACCTGGCCGGCGATGGTGATCTGCCCCTTGGCCTCGTCGATCCGGATGGCATCGCAGCCGACGACGCAGGGCTTGCCCCAGCCGCGGGCCACCACCGCCGCGTGGCTGGCCTTGCCGCCGGTGGCGGTGAGGATCCCCTTGGCCAGGTGCATCCCGGCCACGTCCTCGGGGCTGGTTTCCTTGCGGACCAGCAGGATCGGGTCGTTGGGGTGCTCCTGGTAATGATCGACGGCGGCGTCCGCGGTCAGGACGACCATGCCCGACGCGGCGCCGGGGCTGGCGGCGATCCCCTGGGCGACCGGCTTGGCCTTGGCCTTGGGGTCGAGCTGGGGCAGGAGCAGGTGGTTCAGGCTGTCGGGGTTGACCCGCTTGATGGCGGTCTTCTCGTCGATCAGGCCCTCCTTGACCATCTCGACGGCGATCCGCACGGCCGACGTGCCGGTCCGCTTGCCCGAGCGGGTCTGGAGCATGTACAGGACGCCGTCCTGCACCGTGAACTCGATGTCCTGCATCTCCTTGTAGTGCTTCTCGAGGGTCTGCCGGATGCCCATGAGCTGGTCGTAGACCTTGGGCATCTCCTCGTGAAGCCGGGCGATCGGGTGCGGGGTGCGGATGCCGGCGACGACGTCCTCGCCCTGCGCGTTGATCAGGTAGTCGCCGTAGAAGACGTTCTCGCCGGTGTTCGGGTCGCGGGTGAAGGCGACGCCGGTGCCGGAGGTGTCGCCCATGTTGCCGAAGACCATCGCCTGGACGTTGACGGCGGTGCCCTTCAGGCCGGTGATCCGCTCGATC
Organism: Isosphaeraceae bacterium; assembly: GCA_046350035.1. Classification (GTDB taxonomy): domain Bacteria; phylum Planctomycetota; class Planctomycetia; order Isosphaerales; family Isosphaeraceae; genus CALLYK01. Next base: position 28,496 of record JAXMBD010000019.1, read on the forward strand.
CGGCGGTACTGGACCGCCTTGTTCCCCATCCAGCTATTGAAGACGGCCATGATGGCCTTCCAGAGCTGGTCCTTGGGATCCTGCGGGAACGCCTCGCCGACGTGCTTCTGGTAGACGGCCTTGTACCGCTTCACCAGTTCCTTGAGGTCGTCGGCGCTCAGGTCGGTATCGTTCTGCACCTTCTTCTCGGCCTTCAGGCCGGTCAGTTCGTGCTCGAAGTGTTCGTGGTCGACGCCCATGGCGGTCGAGCCGAACATGTCGATCAGGCGGCGGTAGCCGTCGTAGGCGAACCGGACGTTGCCGGTCTTCTGGGCCAGGCCCTCGACGGAGGCGTCGGTCAGGCCCAGGTTCAGGATCGTGTTCATCATGCCGGGCATCGACAGCGCGGCGCCCGAGCGGACCGAGACGAGCAGCGGGTTGGCGGGGTCGCCGAACTGGCTGCCGTAGAGCGCCTCGACCTTCTTGAGGGCCGCCTCGACCTGGGGCTTGACCGCCTCGGGGAGCTTCTTGCCCTGGTCGTAGTAGTCGGCGCAGACTTCGGTGGTGATGGTGAACCCGGGCGGGACGGGGATGCCGATCGAGCTCATCTCGGCGAGGTTGGCCCCCTTGCCGCCGAGCAGTTCTTTCATGTCGGCCTTACCATCGGCCTTGCCGCCGCCGAACGAATAGACGTACTTGGACGAATCGGACATGGAACCTTCGCGCTCCCGAGGAAAGTGGCCCGAAGTGCGGGCCCGGGCCGGGGGGGTGCGGCCCGGCCCGGATGTTCGGGCGGATTCGCGGACGAAACCGAGTTACGAAGTGGCCAGTGCCGACGAGTCCTTCGTCGCGGTCGCCTTTTTCCCTTGGCCCGCCCAGTCGATGAGGATCGGGCTGGCGATGTAGACCGTGGAGTAGGTGCCGCTGATGAAGCCGATCAGCAGGCAGAAGCTGAACGGGGCGAGACCCTCGCCGCCGAAGAAGTAGAGGATCACCACCACCAGGAAGGCGGTGAGGGTCGTCAGGATCGTCCGGCTCAGGGTCTGGTTCAGGGCCAGGTTGATCATCTGCTCGGTCAGGACGGGCGTCTTCCCCTTCAGCTCGCGGATCCGGTCGAAGATGACGATCGTGTCGTTGACCGAGAAGCCGATGAGGGTCAGGAATGCGGCGATCATCGGCTGGTCGATCTTGTACCCGGGGGGCAGGAACCACCGGGACAGGGCGACGGCGCCCAGGGCGATCAGCACGTCGTGCACCAGGGCGATCACCGCGGCCAGGCCGTAGGTGACGTCCTTGAACCGGAACCAGAGGTAGGCGATGATGATCAACCAGCTGGCGATGATCGCCATCAGGGCCAGGTTCCGCGATTCGCCGGCCACGGCCGCCCCGAAATTCTCGACCCGCTCGAACAGCAGGGCCTGATCATTCTGGAGCTGCTGGGAGAGCTTCGCGACCAGGGCATCGGCCTGGGCGGGGTCGAGGTCGGTCCGGAGGATCAGGGCCTTGGACTCGGTATCGCCCGGCTCGTCGATCGGCGTATCGGCCGCCTTGACCAGGAAGTGATCGGCCGGGGCGTTGACCTTCGCCTCGGCCAGCACCGCGTCGAACGCGGCGGCGATCCGCGAGGGCTTCTCGGCGATCGCCTCCCCGCTCCTGCGGAAGCTCAGGGCATATTCGCGGCCGCCGGCGAAGTCGCGGACGGCGATCGGCGGGGCATCGGCCGCACGGGGCGGGACCGTGTGGCCCGGGCCGACCTCCATCGTGACCCGGTCGAGGTTCGAGCCGAACGCCCTGGCCACGTCCCCCTGGACCTTCGCGGAATCGGCCTCGGTCGTGCGGATGTTAAACCGGAGGCCGCGTTCCTTGGCCCCGGCGACGTTCAGGCCTTCCACGGCCGAATCGGGCAGCACGGCCCCGGCGGTCGCCCGGACGTAGGCGGCCCGGTCCGACTCGCTCTTGCCCTGGACTTCCGGCGCGTTCGGGTCGAGCGCGATCGTGATCAGGGTGCCGCCGGTGAAGTCGATGTTGTAGATGTCGCCGGTGGAACTGGCGCCGCCCCGGGCGAAGAACGCGGCCAGGCTGATCGCGATCAGCACGGCCGAGACGGCCATGCAGTAATAGCGGGGCTTCGTGAAATTGATATTCGGGTTCTTGAACAGCTTGAACATCGACACGCCCTTGAGGCCCTGTCGCTGGAGGAACTCCAGGGCCACGCGGGTCGAGAAGACGGCGGTGAACAGGTTGCCGATCAGGCCAATGATCAGGGTGACGGCGAACCCCTTCACCTCCTCGGTGCCGACCAGGAACAGCACGGCGCCGGAGAGGATCGTGCAGACGTTCGAGTCGAGGATGGCGGTCCAGGCCCGGCTGAAACCGGTGCGGATCTGGTGCGCGAAGCTGGCGCCCCGCTCGGCCTCCTCGCGCATCCGCTCGAAGATCAGCACGTTGGCATCGACCGACATGCCGATCGTCAGGGCGAAGCCGGCCAGGCCGGGCAGGGTGAACGACGCCTGGAGCAGGGCCATCACCCCCAGCAGCAGGATCATGTTCAGGAACAGGGCGACCACGGCGATGACGCCGGCCAGCCGGTAGTAGAGGATCATGAAGATCGGCACCACCAGGATGGAGATCACGATGGCCGTGATCCCCTTGCTGATCGTGTCGCGGCCCAGGGTGGGGCCGATCTGCTCCTCCTGGAGCGGCGTGTTGTTGAGGCTGCCCGGGAGGCTGCCGGCGCGGAGCACGGAGATCAGGAAATCGACCTCCTTGTTCAGGTCGGCCCCCGACTTGCCCATCGTGATCACGCCGCGGTCGCGGATCTGGTCGTTGATCGCCGGGGCCGATTGCACCTCGCCGTCGAGGACGATCGCCAGGTGATACTTGTAGCCGTCGATCTCGGGCAGGTTGGCGCCGGTCAGGGCCCCGAACTTGCGGGCCCCCGACGACTTGAAGTCGAAGCCGACCGCCGGCCGGAACTGGCTCTCGGTCGAGTACACGTTCGACATGTCGTCGCCGGAGACGCTCATCCGGTCGGGGGGCTCCTTCACCAGGATCCGCCGCTCGACGATCCCCTTGCCCCGGGGGAAGTCGCGGATAGCGAAGTTAGGATTGTCCTCGCCGAGGCCGCCGCCGATCTCGCTCTTGTTGAGCAGCAACTCGTAGCGGCTCACCGAACTCAGGCCGATCGGCTTGTCCAGGGTGAGGGTGTCGCCCGTGTTCCGGTCGACGTTGAACGACTTGCGGGTCTCGATGTTGGCCGCGTCGCGGCCGGTGAGGACCACGGTGGCGCCGGCGTAGCGGTTCGTGGCCCACCGCTGGGCGGAATCGGTGAGGGTCCGGTCGGCCACCTTCACCGACTGGGTGTCCTCGGGGCCGGAGACCAGCTCGCCCAGGCGGACCCAGCTATATCCCTCGGGGGCCTTGAGGTTCTCGGGGCGGAGGGCCCGCTGGATCGCCGAGTCGTCCTTGCGGCGGTTGGCGAGGATGCGGAACTGGAGCAGGCCCTGCGTGGTCAGCTTCTGCTTGACCATCTCGACGTCTTCGCTGGTCGCGTTGGGCAGGATCAATTCGATCCGGTCGCGTCCCAGCGGGCGGATCGGGATGTCCTTCGAGCCGTCGGGATTGACCCGTTTCTTCAGGGCCGAGACCAGCTCCTCGATGTTGACGTTCTTCTGGATCGAATCCTGCTTGATCTCGTAGACCAGGATCGTGCCGCCCGACAGGTCGATGCCCAGCTTCAGCTTCTTGGCCGGCGGCCAGAGGGCGACCAGGCCCAGGAAGAGGGTCGACAGGATCAGGGCGAACTTCCAGTGGAACGGGCTCTGGAACCGCGCCGGCCAGAACCAGGCGAGCAGGAAATACAGGATACTGGCGGTCAACAGCCCGCCGAAGACGTACGAGAGGATATCGGTCGGTGCCATGGCGAATTCCTGAAGCCCGGGCGCCCGGTGCATCCCGGGTCGGGGTCGGGGCGTTCCTCTGGGATGTTCCGTTGGGATGGGAGGCCGGGACGCGACGCGGGCCCAGGGGTCCGATCGATCGGCCCGGCCCGCGGGGTGTCAGGTCACGACTTGGCCGGCTCCTCGGCCCTCTCCGCCTTATCGCCGCCGAGGATCTTGACGATGCTCGCCCGGGTGAAGGCGATCCGGGTGCCCTTGTCGTCCTCGCCGACCTTGAGCACCACCCGATCCGACCCCTCGTCCACCGAGATGACGGTGCCGTACATGCCCGCCGACGTCACCACCTTGTCGTTCTTCTTCAGCGTCTTGAGCATCTCCTGCCGCTTCTTCTCCTGCTGCATCTGCGGCCGGAGGAACATGAAGTAGAGCAGGCCCATGATCACCAGGAACGGCAGGAACTGGATCAATCCGCCCGATCCGTCGCCGGCGCCGCCGCCCGCGCCGCCACCTGCGGCGGGGGCCGCGTCGCCCGCCTGCGCGAACAGCAAGGCCAGGGAACCCAACTGCCAGATCATTGAGGGACTTCCGGGAAGGATCGCGGCGACCGGGTCGACGGGGACGCGGATGCGAAACCCTAATGTAACGGCGACCGGGCCGGGGGTTCAAGCTCCGCCCCGGGAATCGGACACCCGGGCGGCCCGATATCGCTCGAGGGTCATGGCCCCAGGGACGACAGGGCCTCGGCATGGAATCGGGCGAACCGGCCCGACGCGATCGCCTCGCGGGCCTGGCGGGTCAGCCGGTGGAGGTAGGCCAGGTTATGGATGGATGCCAGGATCGGCCCCAGCATCTCCTTGGCGAGGAACAGGTGGCGGACGTAACCCCTGCTGAATCTCGAGCAGGCCGGGCAGTCGCAACCTTCCTCGATGGGCCGGGGATCGGCCTTGTGGGCGGCGTTCCTCATCTTGAGCGGGCCCGAGGCGGTCAGGCAGGTCGCATTCCGGCCGTTCCGGGTGGGCAGGACGCAGTCGAACAGGTCGATCCCCGCGGCGATGGCGTCCAGGACATCCTGCGGGCGGCCGACACCCATCAGGTAGCGGGGCTTGTCGCGGGGCAGCAGGGGCGTCGATACGGCCAGCGCCTTGCGGACTTCGTCCGGCCCCTCGCCGACGCTCACCCCGCCGACCGCGTAGCCGGGGAAGTCCAGGGCGATCAGGGCCTCGGCGCAACGGCCCCGCAGGTCTTCATGCGCGCCCCCCTGAATGATCCCGAACAGGGCCTGGTCGTTCCGGGTATGGGCCGACTTGCAGCGCTCGGCCCATCGGATCGTCCGATCGACCGCGTCGGCGATCGCCTCGCGGGGGGCCGGCAGGGCGGGGCAGTGGTCCAGGCACATCGCGACGTCGGCGCCGAGCGCCTCCTGGATCGCCATCGCGCGTTCGACGCTCAGGTCGAGCAGGCTGCCGTCGAGGTGGGATTTGAAGGCGAATCCCCGCTCGGTCCGCTGGCAACGGTCGGCCAGGCTGAAGGCCTGGAAGCCGCCCGAGTCGGTCAGGATCGGGCCGTCCCAGGCCATGAACCGATGCAGGCCGCCCAGCGACTCCACCACGCCTTCGCCCGGTCGCAGGGCCAGGTGATAGGTATTGGCCAGGACCATCCGGGAGCCGGCCGCCCGCAGGGCCTCGGGCAGGAGGCCCTTGACGGTCCCCTGCGTGCCCACGGGCATGAAGGCCGGCGTCTCGACCGTCCCGTGCGGCGTGTGCAGGAGGCCGGCGCGGGCCCCCGTTCCGGGGTCACGCGCCACCTCCTCATAGCGTGCGCAGGGATCGGACGGGGGCGGATCACTCACCCTTGAGTTTCAGCCCCATCTCGTTGAGCCGCTCGCGGACCTCGTTGAGCGAGGTCACGCCGAAGTTCTTGCACTCCAGCAGCTCGTCGCCGGACCGCGAGATCAGCTCGCCCACCGACTGGATCGCCAGCTTGGTCATGCACTTCCGGGCCCGGACCGAGAGGTTCAGGTCGGTGATCGGCTTGGCCAGCTGGGCCCGCTCTTCCTGCGACAGTTCGACCTGCGGCTCGGGCATCCGCATGCCGGGGGCGTGGCCGCGCTCGGCGGCTTCCAGGGCCATGCCCAGGCGGAGGCCCTTGGCCGTCATCATCTCCTTGATCTCCGACAGCGACGTCTCGCCGAAGTTCTTGGAGGCCAGCAGCGTCGCCTCGGTCGTCCGGGTGAGGTCGCCGAGCGTGCGGATGTTCATCTTCTTGAGGCAGTTCCGGCTGCGGACCGACAGCTCGAAGTCGGTGACCGGGATCTCCAGGAGCGTCCGAAGGCGGTCGTGGTACTTGTCGTCCTCGGGGTTGTAGTACATGTCGCGGCTGGCGAGGCAGTCGCGGAAGAAGAGCCGGGCGCGGGGCTGGTTGGGGTCGAACTGGAGCACCTGGCGGTAGCACGCCTCGGCGTCCCGGAACTTCATCTCGTCTTCGTAGAGGATCCCGAGGTTGATCAGGGCCGCCAGCGGCACGGGCGGCTTGCGGGTGCATTGCTTGTAGTATTCGATGGCGACGTCGTCGTTGCCGTAGAGGTCGTTGATGTAAGCCAGTTCGAAGAGGGCACCGGTGTGCTCGCGGTCGGCGGCCAGGGCCTTCTCGAACTCCTCGGCCGCCTTCTTGAGGTCGCCCTCGACGGCGACGAAGCAGCCCATCTGGTAGTGGAACTCGGCGTGATTGCCGGCGGTCGAGGTCAGGCCATCGAGGATCTTGCGGGCCTCCTCGGCCTTGCCGGCCAGGCGGAGGGCGCCGACGCGGAGCAATTCGGAGTTCTTGGCGTCGTATCCGCCCTTGGCGGCGGTCTCGAAGGCCTCGGCGGCTTCCTCATACTTCTGAACATTCATCAGGGCGCGGCCGCGGAAGTGCTGGACCATGGCCGAGTCGCCGGCCTTCCCCAGGTTCTCCAGGCCGGCCGCATTCCGCCCCATGAGGATCTCGGCGACGCCCATCCGCAGGTGCGAATCGCCCGCCTGGCCCGACTTGGCCCGATCGGACATCGCCTGGACGGCCTCGCGGAGCGTCCGATAACGCGACGGATCCCGGCCGAGGGCTTCGCGGATGTCGGCCACCGCCGAGGCATCGAACGGGGTGCGGTCCAGCAGGGTGCGAACGTCGCTGGTAATCGTCTCAACCATCTTCAGGGCCCTCGACTCGCCTGCATGAATCCCGATCGGCCTGGGGGCGCCTCAAACCTCGGCCCGCTGGCCCCACGGGAAGCCCAATAGGATAGCCGATTCACCTTCGATCAGCAAGCATGCCCCCGAGCCACCGACACGCCCACCGTCCGGCCCGCCCCGGGAGGAATCCCAGGATCGCCCGTTCCCCGGGCCATTTCGATCCGGGGATCCTCCGAACCCCGCCGGGATCGGCCGACGATCCCCGATCGCTTTCGCCGCGGGCTCAGCCGACCCCGGGGTGCATCATCCAGGCGGCAGCGGCCTTCTCGTGCGCATCGATCGACGATCCCAGCAGCAGCGTCTCGCCGATCGCATCGAGGCCCTTCAGCAAGCGCTGCCGCTGGCCTTCGGGCATGTCGAACGGGATTGAGAAGGTGCCGGCGGCACCTTCGACCGTAATCTCCTTGGCTTCCAGGTCGATCGTCGCCCTCGACGGCGGGTCGAGCCTCGCGGCCTCGGCGATCCTCCCCCAGGCGTCGCGGGGAAGTTCGATCGGCAGCAGGCCATTGTTGTAGGCATTCCCTTCAAAGATGTCGGCGAATCCTTCGTCCTTGCCGGGGGCGATGAGCGCCCGGTAGCCGCCCTGCATCACCGCCCAGACCGCATGCTCGCGGCTCGACCCGCAACCGAAGTTAGGGCCGACGACCAGGATGCTGGCCCCCTCATATTGGGGCGCATTGAGCGGGAAGGCCGGGTCGGGCACCCCCCCCTTGTCGGGGTCCTCAACGGGCGGTGCCTGGCCGGCCTGGTAGCGCTTGTCCGAGAACAGGGCCGGCCCGTATCCGGTGCGCTCGATCCGCTTGAGGAACCGGGCCGGGATGATCAGGTCGGTATTCACGTCGGTCCAGTCGAGCAGGGCGAGCTTGCCGGTGTGCTGCGTGAACGGTTCCATGGTCGGTCAGGCCCCCCGGCCCAGGAGTTTGCGGACGTCGGTGAAATGGCCCCGGATGGCGGCCGCCGCCGCCATCGACGGGCTGACCAGGTGCGTCCGGCCGCCCGGCCCCTGCCGCCCCTCGAAGTTCCGGTTGCTGGTGCTGGCGGCGCGCTGGCCGCTCGTCAGCTTGTCGGGGTTCATCGCCAGGCACATGCTGCAACCGGCCAGCCGCCACTCGGCGCCCGACTCGGTGAAGATCCGGTCCAGCCCCTCGGCCATCGCCTGGGCCCGCACGGCCTCGCTGCCCGGCACGACCAGCGCCCGGACGCCCTCGGCCACCTTGCGACCCCGGAATACCTTGGCGGCCGACCGCAGGTCCTCGATCCGGCCGTTGGTGCACGAACCGATGAAGACCACATCGACCGGGATCTCCTCGATCGGCGTGCCCGGCTTCAGCCCCATGTATTCGAGCGACCGCGAAGCATCCTCCCTGCTCACGAACGGCACGTCGGCCGGATCCGGGATCCGGCCCGTCACGTCCACCGTCATGCCGGGATTGGTGCCCCACGTCACCTGGGGCGCCAGTTCCGACGCATCGATCCGGATGTTCCGATCGAACCCCGTCGGATCCTCGGTTTTCAGGGCCTTCCAGTCGGCCAAGGCCGTTTCCCAGGCCTTGCCCCTGGGGACGAACGGCCGGTTGCCCTTCGCAAGGTACTCGAAGGTGGTGTCGTCGGGGGCGATCAAGCCGGCCCGGGCGCCCGCCTCGATCGACATGTTGCAGACCGTCAGGCGCCCTTCCATCGACAGGGCCCGGATTGCCTCGCCGTGGTACTCGATGACGGTGCCGGTGCCGCCGCCCGTGCCGATCTTGCGGATGATCGCCAGGATGATGTCCTTCGGCTCCAGGCCCTCGGCCAGCCGTCCGACCACCTCGACGCCCAGCGTCCGGGGATTCGACCCTTGCCAGAGGGTCTGCGTGGCCAGGACATGCTCGACCTCGCTCGTGCCGATGCCGAACGCCAGGGCCCCGAACGCCCCGTGGGTGCTGGTGTGGCTGTCGCCGCAAACGATGGTCGTGCCGGGCAGCGTAATCCCCAGCTCCGGCCCGATCACATGAACGATACCCTGCCGCCCCCCGCCGACGTCATAAAGTTCGATGCCGAACTCGCGGCAGTTGTTGCGGAGGGTTTCGACCTGCCGCCGCGACATCGGCTCGCGGATATTCAACTGATCGTCGGTCGGGACGTTATGGTCGGGCGTGGCGAAGGTCAGGTCGGGCCGCCGGACCTTCCGGCCGGATAGGCGAAGGCCCTCGAACGCCTGGGCGCTCGTGACCTCATGGACCAGGTGGCGGTCGATATAAAGCAGCGTGGCCGAGCCCTGGGCGGCGACGACGTGGCGGCTCCAGACCTTCTCAAAGAGGGTCGTCGGGGGCATGAGCGTGCGTTCCGGTCTCAAAGGGTGGGAAACCGCCAGTTTAGCCGATGGAAGGCCCCGATGGCGAGGGCATGGATCGATCGAGCGGGCTCCAGGAAGCAGCAGAGGCTGCCTGGGCCGATCCCGAATCGGCCCTGCAGGTTCGCGCCGGCGAGCGACGTTTGGGGACCTCACGGATGGTTCTCGACGGCTCAACTCCGCTCGATCTCGCGGTCCCGATCGTATCGGGCCCCATTACGTCCAGCGTATTGCCGAAGGGATCGATTACATCCAAGAAACCTTCTTATCCGGGTCGTCATGCAGGAACGCGTGAACTAGTAGGAATCGCATTGATAGCGATTGGACACGGATCGGGTGTCGATCCAGGAAGGCATGGGCCTCGACGGATGGAATGCGGCCTCGCGATAGCGGCGGGCCATCTCGGCACACACCCTCGCCGCCTCGCGGTGGTCCTGGGCGGCCTGGCGATGCTGCTCGGCGACGTGCTGTTTCTGGATATCCTGGGGGATGGATCGGCTCGACACATGCGCCAGGCAGGCGTTGTTGCAGTATTGCGAGGGCAAGCAGGGGACGGCCTGGAGGCACCCCTCATACCTCGCCGCGGACAGGAGGTAGGCCTGGCCGAGTTGATCTTCCTGCACGGCCAGGTCCCAGCACCGTCGCGCGTGCGGATAGGCCAGGGCCGCGGCCCGGACGATCGCAAAAAGGGCCGCAATCGCACCGATCGCCAGCATGGCCCGGCCCAGATTCCATCGCATCGCGGGCCTCCGGGGTCGCGGGCACCAGCATCCCGACCCGATCATTCCTGAATTGGTAGCGTGAACTCCAGGGCCTTCTCCTCGCGAAGCACGCGGATCGTCACGCGATCGCCCGGCTTGTAGGCATTCACGGCGTAGGCCAGCAGGTTGCCTTCATTGGGGAAGGAATCCTTCCCGTCGTAGGAGACCAGGATATCGCCCGGCTGGATCCCGGCGTTGTGGGCCGCCGCGTGCGCGCCGAACTTGCCGACCGATTTCACGCGGAGCGGCGTCCCCTCGACTTTCACCGCCGGCCGTTCGCCGTCGGGCAGTTTCTCCAGCACCATCCCGCCCAGGACCATCCGGCGTAGGCCCCAGGAGCTCACCCGCCAGCTCAGGTCGCCCTGGCGTCGCCAGCCGCCGGGAAGTCGGAGGGTCAGGGTTTGCTCCGACCCGCCTCGCCGCACCTCGGCGAGGATGTCGCCGCCTCCCGCCGGGGTTTGGTGCAACACCCACTGGACGTCGGCCATCGACAGCAACGGCTGGCCATTCATCGACTCGATGTCATCGCCGTCGCGGAATCCCGCCTTCGCCGCCCAGGAGTCGGGCTCAACCTCCTTGATCCGGGCCTTCTCGGACGGGTCGAGCTTCAGTCCGATCGACTTCGGGTGGGGATAAGGGAACAGGACCCGCTCGGGGATCGCTTCGCCGCGACCCCGGTAGAGCTCGCGCTGGGCATCGCCGATCTGGTGGCAGTGGATGCAGCTCTTGACGACGTTCCCGTCGTAGTCGAGCTTCGCCCCATACTTGTCGCGGAGGGATGGGAAGAGCTCCGGCGAGGCGACCTCCGGCGGGCCGCCCCGCTTGCCGGCCAGGTTCTTGGCATTCTGCGGGTAGTTTGCGTGCAGGTCCAGGGCGCCTTGCAGCGCCCTGGCCATCCCCTTGAGCGATACGTCGCCCAGCCATTCCGTGCGGTGCGAACGCGTGCCGAAGCGGCCGTAGATCGTCCCGTCGGCGTTGAGCAGGAACACGGCGAACGACTGGTCGGTGTCGTACTGGAACAGGGAGAGATCCAGCCCGTTGGTGCCGACGATCCGCACGCGGACGAACTGGTCCAGCAGCGGCCGGAGGACGGGGTCGCCTTCCACGAGGTCGTCGTCGAGCTTCACGCATTCCTCGCAGGGGATGCATCGGAGGACGACGACGATCGGCTTGCCGGTCCGGCGGGCCTCGGCGAAGCCCCGGCCCATGTCGTTGTAAATCCAGGAATCGGCGGCCTCGACCTTCGCCTTGTCGGCACGCACCTTCTGCTCGCGGGCGTTCTGTTGAGCGAGGCCGCTGGGATGGAAGAGGAGCAGCATTCCCAGGAACGTCGCGTGTCGCATGGTGGGCGGTCTCCCCATCGGATGGACTCCCCTCAACCCTGTTCCAGGGTGGATTTTACTGGGAAATGGCGGCGATGAAACCCCGGGCGTCCCCGAATCGGGGCCGGGGCCCCGCATCGGAAAGAGCTTGCGGGGCCGGCTCGAACCCGTCAGGCTCGTGGCCTGTCCAACCCCCAGCCGTGCATTCTTCGCCGCCGCCCTACCCGTGAGGATCGGCGTCTTGGCCAATCGAGCCCTGATCGTCATCCTGGCGACGGTCGTCCTCGACGCGATCGGGATCGGCCTGGCCTTGCCCGTCCTGCCCACGCTGCTTCGCGAACTGTCGCAGGAGTCGCGGATCGCCGGCCGTTTCGGCTATTTCCAGGCGATCTACCCCGGCTTGCAGTTCCTGTTCTCGCCGGTGCTCGGGCGCTTGAGCGACCGATACGGGAGGCGGCCCGTCCTGCTGGTTTCGCTCGGCGTGGCGACGGTCGATTACCTGATCATGGGGCTATCGCCGATCCTGGCGGTCCTCTATGTCGGCAGGGCTTTCGCCGGGATGACAGGAGCCAACCTGGCGGTCGCCACCGCCTACATCGCCGACCTCTCCGCGCCGGAGGATCGGGCCCGACGCTTCGGCTACATGAATGCCTGCTTCGGGCTTGGCTTCGTCGCGGGCCCGCTCCTGGGCGGCCTGGTCGGCGGGGTATCGCCCCGCTACCCGTTCCTACTCGCGGCCCTGTTCAGTGGCCTGAACTTGCTGATGGGTGCCCTCGTGCTCCCCGAATCGCACCGGGGGCAATCCGGGCCGAAACCGCGGGGGGGCGGTTTCTTGGCTTCGCTGCCGGCCCTCCTCGAAAATCGGGCCCTCCTGCCTTTCCTGTGGATCTACTTCCTCATCAACCTGATCGGCCAGATCCCGGGATCGCTCTGGATCATCTATGGCGAGGACCGCTTCGGCTGGGACGTGATGATGGTGGGCCTGACCTTCGCCGCGTTCGGTATCCTGCACGCGGTCGCCCAGGCGTCCCTCACCGAGCCGACGACCCGCCGCCTCGGCGATCGCGGGGCGATCTTGCTGGGTGTCGCGGCCGATTGCTCGGCGTTCCTGGCGATGGCCTTCATCACGGAAGGGTGGCTGGTCTTCGCGATCATGATCCTGTTCACGGCCGGTGGGATCGCCATGCCGGCATTCCAAGCACTCCTGTCCCGGCAAGTCCGCGAGGAGCATCAGGGCGAGTTGCAAGGGACGCTCGTCAGCCTGACGAGCCTGACCGAGGTGATCGGCCCGATCGCTGCCACCCGCATCTACGAACAGTCCCCCGCGACGGCCCCGGGGCTCGTCTGGCTCGTCGGCGCCTGCCTCTACGTGCTTTGTATCCCGGCCATCCTGCGAAGGATGACGGCGGCGGGTGGGGGATGCGAGCAATCGGCGGCCTGAGGCTTCTTCCCCCCTCCCATGGTGTATCCTGGGCCATCCCGAGCATCACGACCCCATGCCGGAGGAGATCGCGATGGTGTTGAGCCGCCGGGAATGCGTCAGGAGGATGGCAGGTGGGGTGGCCGCCGGCGCCCTGCCCGGGCGGGCCCGAGCCGGAAGTCCGGTGCCGATGAAGGCCGTCGCCTTCGATGCCTTCCCCATCCTTGACCCCCGCCCGATCTTTGCCCTGGGCGAGGCCCTCTTCCCCGGCCGCGGGACCGAACTCGCCGAGGCCTGGCGGATCCGGCAGTTCGAGTATCAATGGCTCCGCGCCCTGTCGGGACGTTACGTGGACTTTCGGCAGGCGACCGAGGAAGCCCTCATTTTCGCATCACGCTCGCTCGGGCTGGGGTTGAACGCGGAGAAGCGGGATCGCCTGATGACGGCCTACCTGAAATTGAAGGCCTGGCCCGACGTCGAGCGGATCTTGGGAACCCTGAAAGCGGCCGGCCTCCGCGTGGCATTCCTGTCGAACGCGACGCCCGACATCCTGGCGGCGGGCATCGAGAATTCGGGGCTGGCCGACTTCTTCGACCATGTCCTGAGCACCCATCCCTTGCGGACCTACAAGCCGGACCCCAGGGCTTATCAGCTCGGGGTGGATGCCTTCGGCCTGGCCCGCGATGAGATCGCCTTCGTGGCCTTCGCCGGGTGGGATGTAGCGGGCTCGAAGTGGTTCGGATACAGAACTTACTGGGCCAATCGGTTGGGTTCGCCCCCCGAGGAGTTGGGCGTCCGCGCGGACGGCGAAGGCCGCGACCTGGGCGGGCTGCTGGATTTCATCCTGGCCCGTCAGGATCGCCAGGAAGCACCCCGGAACGAGGGCCAACCATGAGGGCGCGGATCCTTCGATCGATCGCCGCCTTCGCCGCGCCGGCGATCGCCGCCATCGTCGCCCTGTTCGTCCTGCCCCCGGCCCTCGGCGGCGAGCAGGGCCGGCCCAACATCCTGCTCCTGCTGGCGGATGACCAACGGGCCGATACGATCGGTGCCTGGGGCAACCCTCACATCCGCACGCCCAACCTCGACCGGCTCGTCCGCCGGGGGACAAGCTTCCGGGGCAATTACTGCTTCGGCTCGAATAGCGGCGCCGTCTGCGTGCCGAGCCGAGCCATGCTGATGAGCGGGCGGACCTGGTTCGACGTCCCGCACGACCTCCGGGGGGCCAAACTCCTGCCGGAATCGCTCCGGGAAGCCGGCTACGCCACCTTCGCCACCGGCAAATGGCATAACGGCGAGGCCTCCTTCGTACGGGCCTTCCCCGAGGGCCGCTCGGTCTTCTTCGGCGGCATGGCCGACCATACGAAGGTCCCGATCGCCGACGTGAAGGATGGGAAAATCGTCGATCGCCGGGTCGCCTCGAAGTTCTCCAGCGAGGAGTTCGCCGACGCCGCGATCGACTTCCTCCGGGCGCATCCCGGCGAACGGCCGTTCTTCGGCTATGTCGCGTTCACCGCCCCGCACGATCCGAGGAACCCGCCCGAGCCTTACCGAGAGTTTTACTACCGGTCCCGGCCGCCCCTGCCGGCCAACTTCCTGCCGCTGCCCGAGTTCGACAACGGCATGACGAAGGATGTCCGCGACGAGAACCTGGCCCCCTATCCGAGGACCCGCGAGGTCTTATCGGATCAGCTTTGCGAGTACTACGGCCTGATCACCCACCTCGACGAGCAGGTCGGCCGGATCCTGGATACGCTCGAAGAGACCGGGTTGGCGAAGGACACGATCGTCATTTACTCGGCCGACCACGGCCTGGCGCTGGGCAGCCACGGCCTGCTCGGCAAGCAGAGCCTCTACGAGGACAGCATGCGCAGCCCGTTGATCCTCGCGGGGCCGGGGATCCCGGTTGGGCGTACCACATCGGCTTTCACTTACCTGTTCGACCTCTTCCCGACGATCTGCAATCTCGCGGGGGTCGGCCCGACGGCCGGCCTCGCCGGGCGGGACATTCGCCCGCTCGCCGAGGGAGAGCACGCCCGGATACGGGAGTCGGTTTTCCTCCCGTTCGGCACCCTGATGCGATCGGTCCGCGACGATCGGTGGAAGCTCATCGTTTATCCGCCGATCGGCCGGATGCAACTCTTCGACCTCAAGAACGACCCCGAGGAAATCCGGGACCTCGTCGCGTCCCCCGGATCGGCGGCGGAGATCGGACGCCTTACCGCCCTGCTCAAGGAGTGGCAGGGGCGGGTCGGCGATAAGCTCCCGCTGGTCGCGGAAGACCCGAAATCCGGCGCGGTCCGGTTCGACGACTTCGAACGCCGGCCGGACCAGTGGCAGCCCGGCTGGATTGTGGAAAAGTACTTCCGCCGGCGTTGAGGCCAGGCCAGGCCGGGCCGGGTTCAGGGGGCGGCCCCCCAATCGCCTTCCCTCCCGAGGATATAGGCTCGATCGTCGCTGGGATCGATGCAGGCGAGCGATACCCAGCCGTTGCCGAACAGCTTGCGCAGCACCTCCTGTTCGCGGACGATCGCATCGATCCTCGGACGGGGCGCGTAGACCACCGCGAGTAACCGGAGCGGTTCGTGGTAGGGCCGATCGTCGGCAAGGTATACGGATTGCAGCGGCAAGCCGTGCATCAGGTCGCTGGCGTTCCCTTGCATCACGCCCATCTTGCCGGTGATGTTCTGCGTCACCTTGCTGCCGGCCCCGTACGCCACGTTATCCAGCGTCGAGAAGAGGTACTGGCTGTTGATCCACTGGGCGACGACCATCGGCGCCGTCAGGATGACGGTCAGGATGGCACCGGATCGGTCCGCCTCCCAGTCGTAGGAGTGGAGGAAACAGCGGCCATCCAGGTCGATGTCGCGGGTGAGCGAGCGAGGCCCGACGATGAAGGCCGCGTTCCGGGCCAGGCCCCATTCCGGCCGGACTTCCGCCCAGTCGGAGCTGCGTCGTTCCGCATCCCGTGCGGCCGATCCGATGGCCGGGGCGGACAAGCCCATGATCCTGCCACGGCCCTGGGCGCACCTCACCCCGGCCACGGCAAGATCGTTGCGGAGTTGCTCGATCCGGCGGAGTTGCTCGGCATCGGCCCGCCCGGGTGCATCGATTCCGACCCGATCGGTGGTCGTGTCGTGCTCGCCCGCGAGGAACAGGGTGTCGGTCGGGATCTTCAGTCCCCGGGCGGTCAGGGTCGACCGGACGTCCCCGTCATTGAGGATGGCGGCCAGGATCCGAGCGTTCGGCCCCCCGCGGTTCCCGCCGCACGCGCCACAGTCGAGGGCCGAGGCGTAGGCGTTGTTCGTTGTGCGACCCCCGTGCCCGCAGAGCACGACCAGCGGGGCCAGGTTTTCGGCGAGGCCCATCGCTCGGAGGGCGGATTCGCCGAGATCGGCCCGGCGCTCCGGCGCGATTTCGTCCAGGCACGGCTCGGTGGAGACCGGAGGCACGATGCCGTCCGCGACGGCGCCCGCGATCTTGGCGGCGAGCCCAGGGGTGAACGTCCTCGCCAGCATCCGCAGGCCGAGCCACGGCCCCAGGATCTCGACGAGCGCGAAAGGCGTGGCGATGTTGTACTTGAGCCATCGGTAGGAGGAGGCCGCCAGGCCCAGCAGCGATCGCCCCCATTGATTACGTCGGATGCATCCCGGGGCCCCTCCCAGGGGGGTCTCGCGTACCAGGGGGCCTGCCTTGAGGAGGACCGGGCACGAGTCGTGTGGGCGTTCGTCGCCGTAGCCCTGAACCTTCACGGGCAGGCCGAAGAACCCGGCGAACCCCAGCGTCTCGTAGTGGCCCTGCTCCTCGACCGCCCTCCGCATCGGCTCGGAGCGCACGTCGATGCAGAAGACGATCTGCGCGTCGGGCCGTCGCCGGGCGTTCGACGCCATCGAGCGGGCCCGGGGCACCAGGCGTGCGAGCAATCCCTCGCGGTAGCGCCCCTCGGCCTCGGGAAGGCCGGCGAGGTAGGCGGGCGGCTCGATCCGTCGTGCTTCGGCCGTCGCCGCATCCGGCCACAGCAGGCGGGTGAGGACCAACCGCACCGCGACATAATCGACCAGCTTCGCGGGCCGTTTGCGGCCCTCGGCCGGGTCTTGCCAGGACTCCCTCCATTTCACGTGACCCGACCAACCCGGGAGTGCGGCGAGGGATTGGCGGATGAAGTCCTGCCGACGATCCGGGGCGATCCCGAGCCGGTCGAGGGCCTCGTCGATCGCCGTTTCCGGCGAGGACGGCAGGGACTCCGGGAGGGCGAGCCCTCCCTCGGAGGCGGCCAGCCTGCGATCGAAACGGGCCAAATCGGCGAAGGCCCGATAGAAGCCGAGTTGTCGATTCGGCATCGGGAGCGTGGCCTGGCCCTCATCGAAGAAGGCGGAGCACCACTTGATGAGTTCGCGGTTGACCGCCTCGGCCCCGGCCTCAACCCGGCCGTCGGCCTGCCGGAAGCGTTCCGCCTCCTGGACCGCCATTTCAAAAGGTCGGCCTTCCAAACCCTGGAGCGGGTTGGCGGCGATGAACGTCTTCAGGGGCCATACCGGGGCCGCGACGTCCGACGCCTCGGCGACGAGCTCGCGGATCGAGGCGGGGGAATCCCCGAGGCCGGGGCGATGCGGATCGGATTCCGTTGGGAGCAGGGTATGCACGGCGACTCCTTTCAGGATTGGTAGGCGGCCCGAGTGGCGGTGACGGTCCGAGGGTCGGGCTGGCTGCCGTTCAGGGCCGTCATGTACAACCGCTTCCAGGCGGGCGTCGATTGCAGCCTCGACGCGAGGCCGAAATTCAGGGCGATCCAGATCAGGGCGATCGCCCCGAAACCTGCGACGTAGATCGCATCCAACGGCGGTATCGCTGCCCGCGGGGCCGGCAGGGCCGCCTCGACCAGCCGGACGCTCCCACCGTAGAGGCCGCCCCCGAACAGGCCGGCGGCCGGCGAGGCGACCAGCTTCCACGGCGAGAGCGGCCCGCTCGCCAGCCCCGCGGACAGCTGGGCGGCCGCGATGAAAGCAAGCCCCACCATGACGTATGTCGTATCGGCCGTCCCGAACCCGAGGCCGCTGGTGGCCGCGTATGCGAGGGCGCCCAGGACTCCCCCCGCGACGGCGAGGAGGATGCCGACGGGCGATCCGACGGATGTCGCGACGTCCCCCCGCTTCTCGCCCACGGCCGATCCGGCGTTCAGGAACAGATAGGCCTTGAACAGCCCGTGCCAGCACAGGTGCGACACGGCCGGTGCGACCAGCCCCATCCCGCACTGCATCAGCATGAATCCCATCTGGCCCATCGTCGAGCAGGCCAGCATCCGCTTGAGGTCGGGCTGGAGCAGCTTCCAGAACGAGCCGACCGTCGCGGTCACCGCCCCGGCCACGAAGAGCGCGTGCAGGAGCGCGGCCTGGGACAGGTAGAGCGGGGCGAACCGGGCCAGCAGGAATCCGCCGCCATTGACGATCCCGGCATGCATCAGCGCCGACACGGGCGTGGGCGCGTTGAGGGACGACGTCAGCCATCGATGGAAAGGCCACGCCGCGGATTGCGTCAGGGCCGCAAGGGCAACCAGCCACAACCCCGCGACGGTCGCCGTCGAGCCGCCGGTCGGGGCCGAGGCGATCTCGGAGGCGCTCGCGGAGCGGGCGCCGATCGCCAGCAGGAAGAGGCCGGCGGCGAGGAGCACGAAGCCCGCCGCGAAGGCCCTCAGGGCCAGCATCCCGGAGGCCCGCGCGGCCCGCCATCGGCCCTTGTGGATCATCAGGCGGACCAAGAGCAGGTTGCCGGCGATCCAGGCCGCCAGCATGACGAGGAGGTGGTCGGCGAAGGCCATCACCACCATGCTCGCCGCCAGCAGGAGGATGTCCCGGCGATGGCGCCGGGCGTCCCGGTCGCCCGCCAGATATCGCCGGGAATACGCCAGCACGTTGCCGGCCACGAACACGATTAATGAGGCCATCACCCAGGAAAGACCGTCGGCCCGAAATGCGCGCGAAATCCCTGAAACGAGCATCTTTCTTGCACCCCCTTTGCTTTGGGCGTTTGCAATCTAGCCGCAAACTGGATACAAGAAAAATGGATTATTCTCATGGGAACGATCAGGTTTCCTCATAGGTGGCGCCGTGCCCTTCTTCGTCGATACGCTGCAGCTTCGGAGTTTCATCGCCATCGCCGATTCCGGCACGTTCGTCCGGGCCGCGGCCGCGGTGAACCGGACCCAGCCGGCCTTGAGCCTCCAGGTGAAGAAGCTGGAGGATCAGTTGGGCTGCGCCCTGTTCGACCGGGGCGGCCGCAAGGTTGTCCTGACCCCGCAGGGGGAGATCTTCCTCGGCTATGCCCGGCGGATGATCCAGCTCCAGGGGGAGGCCTACAGCCGCCTGAAGGAGCCCGATGTGGAGGGGGAGATCCGATTCGGCACGCCGGAGGACTTCGCGACCCATTACCTACCCGACGTCCTCGCCCGGTTCCGGCAGCACCATCCCCGCGTCCGCTTGCGGGTGGCGTGCGACCTCACGCTCAACCTGATGGAAGGATTCCATCGCGGCGATTACGACGTGATCCTGGCCAAGCGCGACCCCCAGCGGGTCAAGGGCGGCACCAAGGTCTGGCGCGAGCCCCTGGTTTGGGCCGCGGCCGATTGCTGCCCGACGGAAGAGCCCCTGTCGCTGGTGCTTTCGCCCCAACCGTGCATCTACAGGGCCCGGGCCCTGGCGGCCCTCGATCGCGCGAAGCGGAGCTGGCGCCTGGGCTACACCAGCCCGAGCCTTGCCGGCACGCTCGCCGCCGTGAAGGCCGGGCTCGGCGTGACGGTCCTCCCCGCGAACATGATCCCGGCGGGAATCCACCCCGTCCGGGCCGAGTTGAAGCTGGCCGAACTGGCCGACGCCGAGATCGCCCTGTTGAAGCGCGATGATCTATCGAAGGCCGCCCAGCTCTTCGCCGACCACATCATCCAGGAACTCGAAGCCAGGCACCGATGAGGGAAACTTGAACGTTCCCTTGGCCCCACCGGGTCCCGTGGTCCCTTGGCCATGCCCGCGATCCCGGGGGGACGCCATGAGTCCCCAAATGTCCAGCGCGGGCGGCCTTACAGCGGTTTCCGGCCCCAGGCCAATTGATCGATGAAGGTGGCAACCAGGTCGGGTCCATCGACCAGGAAGTCGCTCGACCCGGGATCGGCCAACCGCTCGAATCGGCGGCGACTCGGCTCGCTCATATGCCTGCCGACCCGCTCGGAAAGCCGTTTCAGATGCTCCTGCAAATAACGGCGCTCGTCCGCACCGAGCGGCGCCGCCCGGTCATGGGCGAAAGTCCTGAGGGAAAAGTCCACGAGTCCCGACCTGCGGAACACCGAGCGTAGGTCCCGGCCCACGTAAAACTTGTGAGGCTTATCCGATTCCTCGGCCAGGGCCGCAAGCTCGGCAGCCCGGACGGTGAGCTCGACATCGATCGGCCAGGGTAGGATCAGGTGATGCAGCGTGTCGCACTCGAGTATGGCGACAATCCCGCCGGGTTTCGTCACCCGCACCAACTGCGACAGGGCCTGAACGGGGTCGGGGAGACTGTACAGGCTCTGGGCACACCAGCACAGGTCGAAGGTGCCATCGCGGAACGGCAGATTTTCGATCGAGGCGCAGGCGGTTTGCATGTTCACGCCGGGATTCGCCCCCCGGGCGACATCCAGATACTCGCGGCTCACGTCCACCGCCACGATTCGACCGCCGGCCCCGAGTCGCTCGGCCAGCCAGGGAAGGTACGCGCCATCGCCGCAGGCCATGTCAAGGACCAGTTGCCCCTCGCGGATCGGCAGGGCATGAACGATGCCACGCAGCTCCTCGGCGAAGGCGCGATGATAGGCCGCGAGCATCGGCTCGTAGTCCGGGAGTTCCAACTTCATCCCTCCCGGCCCCGGGGGCGAAGGCGCTTTCGACATGCATCACTGGCTCCCTGGGCGAGTCGGGACATGCCTCACGATTCCCCCGCCAGATTAGACCGAGTCCGGGAAGGGCCATCCGCAAGTCTTGTGCCTCCTGCCCGGCGAGGCGATTCGGTCCACCGGGACGTTTCACCCCGAGAGAATTCGGGGGAGCCCCTTGTGCGTCGGCTATCGACTTGGGGACGATAGCGGTTCGGCGGATCGCGGGGTTTGGCCCGGGTTTGCGGTCCGGTTCCGTTTCGATCCCTTGGGAGAGTCCCCATCCATGAAACGAATCGCCACTGTCGGGGCGGCCGCGCTGGCCGCCCTGGTCGTCGGCAGGGGCTGGGCGCAGGAGCCGGCCGCCCCGGCGCCGAACGCTGCCGATGAGATCCCGCCCGCCCTGAAGGCGGCCCTGGAGGCGGCCGCCAAGTCGGCTAAGCCGTCGGCGGATCCGGAGAAGAAGTACAAGGACTTCGCCGAGGTAACCAAGGGGGCCGAGAAGATCGACGGCCTGCTCACGCTCCACAGGAAGGACGATCACCTCTACGCCGAGATCAAGCCGAACCAGTTCAACACCCCCTTCATCACGCCGATCATGCTGTCCCGCGGCCTGGGGATGGCGGGGAACCCGCTGAATTTCGGCGACGAGTGGGTGATCGTGTTCAAGAAGGTGGGCGACCGGGTGCAGGTGGTCCGACGGAATGTCAAGTTCAAGGCACCGGCCGGCACGCCGCTCGACAAGGCCGTGCAGCAGAACTATACCGATTCGATCATCCTGGCGGTGCCGATGGTGAGCCTGAACCCGGCCGCCGGCAATTCGACGCTGATCGACCTGAACGACATCTTCCTGGGCGACTTCGCGCAGCTCGGCCTGGGGATGCCCGACCGATCGCGGACCAGCTGGCACAAGGTCAAGGCATTCCCGAACAACCTGGAATTGCAGGTCGAGGCGACCTACGGCGGTGGCCGGGGGGGCATCCCGGGGATGATCGGCGGCGACGAGGGCGTGGCCGATCCGCGCGGCGTCACCGTCGTGATCCATTACAGCCTGATCCGCACCCCCGAAGGCTACCGTCCCCGCGCGGCCGACGATCGGGTCGGCTACTTCCTGAACGCGACCAAGGACTTCGCCCTGGGCGAGCCGGACAGCAATTTCGTCCGCATGGTGAACCGATGGCGGCTGGAAAAGGCCGACCCCAAGGCCAAGCTCTCGCCGCCCAAGAAGCAGATCGTCTGGTGGGTTGAGGACACGGTCCCGCACGAGTACCGGCCGTACGTCGAGCAGGGGATCCGCGAGTGGAACAAGGCGTTCGAGAAGATCGGCTTCCGCGAGGCGATCGCCGTCCGCTGGCAGCAGCCGGGCGACGTCGAGTTCGACCCCGAGGATACGAATTACTGCACCTTCAAGTGGATCACCAGCGGCAATACCTACGCCATGTCGTGCCTGCGGTCCAACCCGCTGACCGGCGAGATGATCGACGGCGACGTGATCTTCGACGCGAGCTGGATCCAGCACTGGAAGGATGAGGCCGCCCTGCTCGTCGTCGGCGGCGCCGCCAACGGTGGGAATGCGAAGGTCCTGGGCACGGCGGAAATCCTGAGCCCGATCCTGGCGGCCCGCGAGGGCTACGGCGACCCATCGATGGGCCCGAAGGTCGATCTCGGGGGGGAGGTCCGCGAGGCGATTCCCGCCTCCTGGACCCCGCTCCGCCGACACCTCATGGAGCGGTTCGCCGGCGGCGCGATGACCGCCTGCCAGTTCCAGGGCGGGATGCACGCCGAGATGGGCCTGGCGGCCCTGGTCCTGGCCGAGGAAGGCAAGGCCGACGCCGGCGGCTCGCTCCCCGAGGAGTACCTGGGGCAGGCGATCAAGGAGGTGGTGATGCACGAGGTCGGCCACTCGCTGGGCCTCCGCCACAACTTCAAGGCCAGCACGATGCTCAAGGCCGACCAGCTCAACGACACGGCGATCACCCGGTCGAAGGGCCTCGTCGGCAGCGTGATGGACTACTCGCCGGTGAACCTGGCGCCCAGGGGCACCAAGCAGGGCGATTTCTACAGCACCACGATCGGCCCCTACGATTACTGGGCGATCGAGTACGCGTACAAGCCGATCGACGGCGACGAGGCGGCCGAACTGAAGAAGATCGCCGCCAGGGCACCCGAGGGCGACCTGGTCTTCGCCACCGACGAGGACATGAGGGCTAACAACGACCCGCAAGTGAACGTCTACGACCTCGGCGCCGACGTCTGCGAGTTCGCCAAGGGTCGGATGGATCTGGCAGGGTCCCTCCTGAAGGACCTGGATGCCAAGGTCGTGAAGGACGGCGAGTCGTACGCCAGGAACCGGCGGGCGTTCTCGATCCTGCTCTCGCAGTACGGCAACGGCGCGGCCGCTGATCTCGG
The DNA here is from genome assembly GCA_046350035.1 of Isosphaeraceae bacterium. Lineage (GTDB taxonomy): Bacteria > Planctomycetota > Planctomycetia > Isosphaerales > Isosphaeraceae > CALLYK01. The sequence goes on from JAXMBD010000019.1 coordinate 51,739, forward strand.
CGTATGTCGGGGCCAGTCGGTGCACCGCGACCACAAGGGGGACAAGGACGGCCGGGACCCGGTCGTGCCGATCCCGGCGACGCAAGCGCGAGTGCCTCAAGGAGCTGGTCGATAAGATCCTCTCCGACAAGGCCTTCGCCTTCTCGCCCGCCACGCTGCGACGCCTGGGCGTCGAGCGATGGACCCACTGGGGGAACAACAGCATGGCCTCGGTCGATTACTCGGTGTTCGACCGGGTCCTGGGTGTGCAGCGGATCGTCCTGTCGAGGTGCCTGAGCCCCGCCACGCTCGATCGCCTGCAAACCCAGGAACTCCAGGCCGAGCCCGGCGCGAAGCCGTTGCAGATGGCCGAGGTTTTCCAGGCACTCAGCGACGGCGTCTGGTCGGACCTGGCACCGGCCGGCGAGGGGGGCGATCGCAAGCTTGCCCTGTCGACGATCCGGCGAAACCTCCAGCGAGAGCACCTCAAGAGGCTGGGCACCATCGTGCTGGGCAGCAGCCGGGCGCCGATGGGCGACGGCTTCGCCTTCCTCGTGATGTCGGGCGGGGGCGGCGCGTACCCGGCCGATGCCCGGTCGCTGGCGAGGCTGCACCTGAAGCGGATCGGCGAGAGGATCGAGAAGGGCCTGGCCGCCCAGGATGTCGCCATCGACGACACCACGCGGGCCCACCTGGAAGATTGCCGCTACAAGATCGGCAAGGCCCTGGACGCCGTCCAGCAGGCCAACGAGTTCTAGGCCGAAGCGAGGGCCGGGGCCATCCGCCCCGGCCTTCTCTCCCCGGCGATCCTGTCGGACACGTCCGATCGGAAGCCGGCAGCGTCCAGGTCCGGCCTCAAACCGCCTGGAGGCGTCGAACCGGCTCGCCCATGCGGATGCCGTTGGCACGCCAGACGCGATCGACCCGGCATCGGCTGACGCCCAGTTCGGCGGCGAGCGAACGGGTCGTCCAGCGCGAGCCCGAGGTGGGCTGGCGATTGAGCGTGGTGTCGAGGATCAGGCGAGTCAGCCGGTCTCGGATCGGCGACGGCCGCCGCTGGCGGGGCGCCTCGCGCAGGATCCCCATCAAGCCCTGGACGGCGAAACGATGCCGCCAGCGGCCGACGACGCGGCGATCCAGGCCGAGTTCCTGGGCGATCTCGATATTGGTCTTGCCGCCCGAGGCCAGCAGGACGATCCGGGCACGCGAGGCCCGCCTGGGTGCGTCGGGTTCGGCGGCCACCCAGGCTTCCAGGGTCAAGCGGTCGTTGCCTTCGAGGGCGATGCGGGGTGCCATCCGCATGGTCGGCGTCTCCCAGGTTCCGCGAAGCGATCCGGTCGGGAGAGACGCGTCGCCGGTCGCCGGGCACACCGCGATCCGCTCGAGAAACGCTCCGGGCGCGTCCCTCCTACTCCGCTTCCACGCCTCTCGTTAGAAGGAGTGAAGCGTCGTCGGGGGCGCGCCCGGCCCTAAAAACGAGGAAATTCAGGGCCGACGCCGCCGGGAGGCCCTCAGGCGATCCGGCGCGAGGCCCTGGAGCCTTGGTGATCGAGCCAGGCGGTCGCCAGCGCCGCGTCGTTGTCCTTGATCGGCGAATCGCCGAGCGGGCAGATCAGGTCCCGCCCCAGGCCGGCGATCAGGACGGCGTCGCCCGGCGCGGCGGCGGCCAGGATCTCGGCGATCGCATCGCAGCGGTCGGCGATGGCGATCGCCCGGCTGGGCCGCTTCAGCCCCGCCCGGAGGTCGTCGATCAACGGTACGGGGTCCTTTCCCCGGGTGTTCCCCGAGGTCAGGACGAGGCGATCGGCCATGGCCTCGGCGGCGCGGGCCAGGGCCAGGCGGTCGAGCATCGAGGAGCCGCCGTCGGCGGAGGCCAGGCAATGGAGCCGGGCCGGCCGGTCGATGCCTTCGCGGAGGGCGGTCAGGGCCCTGGTTAACTGCGGGGCCGTCCGGGCCCGGTCGAGATAGACGGCGAAGGGTTGGCCGCGGTCGATCGGTTCGAGACGGCCCGGGATCTTGCCGACCGATTCCAGGCCCGCGGCGATCGCGTCGATCGGCAGCCCAACCGCCAGGGCAGCCGAGGTCGCCGCCAGGGCGTAGCGGGCATTGTCGGGGCCGATCAAGGCCAGGGACGCGACGAACGTTCCCGAGGGGGTCTCGACGCGCAATTCGGTACCGTTCCGGTCGGATCGGAGGATCCGCCCGCGAACGTCGGCCGTTTGGTCGAAGCCGAACGTGATCAGGTCGGCCCAGGGGTTCGAGCCGGCCAGGGCGGCCTGCGAGGGGTCGTCGGCATCGAGGATGGCGATGCCCTCGCCCTCGGGGGCGAGCTGGCGGAGCAGGCGCCCCAGGTCGGCCCGCCTGCGGCGGGCCTCGTCGAGCGGGTGGTCGCCTTCGATCCGGGTCACGACCACCGCCCGGAAGCGGATGCCGTCGGTACCTCGCCGGCGGATCGCATCGGCGGAAAGGCCGACGACCGCCCCAGGGCGGCCCTGTTCGGAGCAGGCGGCCAGCGCCTCGGCGAGGCCGATCGGGCCGGGGGTGAACGGGCCGGCGCGGAGGCGGTCGTCCCCTTCGAGCCATTCGACCGGGCCGATCATCCCGAAAGGCCGCGTGCCGGCCCGGAGGATCGCCCGGAGGAGCAGGCCGGTCGCGGTCTTGCCGTGCGACCCGGCGATGCCGATCGTGGGGAGGTCGATCGAGGGCGAACCGGCCATCGCCTGGGCGATCCTGGCCAGGGCCGACCGGGTGTCGGGCACGACCACCTGGGGCGATCCGGCCTCGGGCCGGTGCGAATCGACGACGACGGCGGCCGCGCCCCGTTCGACGGCCCGGGCGGCATAGTCGTGGCCGTCGAGCCGATCGCCCCGGATTGCCACGAAGACCTGGCCGGGCTCGACGCGCCGGCTATCGGCCGAGACGCCGGAAATCCGCAGGTCCTTGCAACCCAGGAAGGAACCCTCGGGCAGCAGGCGGCGGAGGCTGACGGACGGGATTCCTTGCTGGGCGCAACGGTCGGCGAACCAGGTTGCCATCGGGGTGCCTCCTTGCCGGGACGATCGGGCTGGCTTGCGGGGCGTCCTGCCCGCGTCCCGGCCGGTGGGGCCGGGGTCCCGATACCCTCGCCAGGGCCGCATCATGGCGCAAGGACCGGAAAAACTCAATCCCACCCGGTCGGATCGCCGAAGGTCGCGGGATGGGCGACCCAATCCGATGCGCGCGGGGAAACCGGGTTTGATCGTTTCGCGGGTTTCGGCTAAAGGGGAGACGCTCGGGTTCCCGAGTCCATTTCAGGGCAGCTTAGGACAGGATGTCCGCCGCGCGTCCCCGCTGCAAGGAGGATGGGGAGATGTCGCTGTTTACCTCGGAACTCATCCACCCCACCGCCATCATCGGCCCGGATGTGGAACTCGCCGCCGACGTGCAGGTCGGCCCGTATAGCATCCTGGAAGGGCCGATGGAGATCGGACCGGGGTGCGTGATCGAGGGCCATGCTTGCCTCTCAGGCCCCCTGTTCATGGGCCCCAACAACGTGGTGGGCCACGGCGCCGTGCTGGGGAAGGATCCGCAGCACCGCGGCTACAAGGGGGAACCGACCCGCCTGGTGATCGGCTCCGACAATGCCTTCCGGGAATTCGTCACGGTCCACCGCGGCACCGTCGACGGCGGCGGCGAAACGCGGATCGGCAGCCGCAACATGTTCATGGTCGGCTCCCACCTGGGCCACGACGCTCGCGTCGGCAACGGATGCACGCTGGTCAACGGGGCCCTGGTGGCGGGGCACGTTGTCCTGCACGACGCCTGCATCCTGTCGGGCCATTCGGCCGTCCAGCAGCGGGTGCGGGTCGGCCGGTTGGCGATGCTGGGGGGCCTGGGGTCCACCTCGAAGGACATCCCCCCGTTCGTGCTCCAGCAGGGCTATAACAGCATCTCCGGCCTGAACATGGTGGGCATTCGCCGGGCCGGCTTCTCGGTCGAGGCGATCAACGGCCTCCGGGCGGCGTTCCGCATGCTCTACAAGGAGGGGCGGACCCAGAACGGGGCCCTCGACCAGATCCTCGCCGATCACGGCCACATCGCCGAGGTCCGCGAGTTCGTGACCTTCATCCAGGAGTCGTCGATCGGGATCAACCCGATTCGGGAGGCGAGCCGCCGGAGTCGCCTGTTCTGATCCCGCCCGCCGGCGTTTCCCCGGCGTCCTCGGGGGTGGTTGCCACGTCCGGTTGCGACTGGCCCCCCGACGCCTTGCGCCGCCTCGCCGCGAACAGCTCATCCTCCAGCGTGGCTGGCTTGCCGGCCCCGAGCATCGCCTGGACCCGCTCGAATTCGTCGGTTCCCATCGATCCCCGCTTGTACGCCTCGCGGAGCGGATCCAGCAGTTCATCGCCGCCCGGCGGTGAATCCTCGACCAGCGACCGGCGGATCCAGAGGACCGCGTAGTAGCCCGCGGTCAGCAGGGCCAACAGCCCGCCGATCCCGAAGAGGAAGTTGCGAGATCCGGGATCGAAAAAGTCCACGAAGCCTCCCGCCACGGTCGATCGTATCGGAATGAGGGTCCGAACAGATTCCCTCGCGCGTCCATCCAGGTTAGAATGCAAGGCGCGGCTCGCCTAGCCCGTGGACGGAACATCAGGTTCGGGAATCCCAGGAGGCACTTGACCATGCGTACGACGATCATGGGGTTGCTGGTGCTGGGGGGCCTGGGGATTTTTGCCACGCCCGGTCAGGCTCAGATCGCGCCGAACCTCAACGATCCCTTTTATCAGTACTACGCCTGGTTCCTGCCCCGCCAGGCGGCCATGGCGTCGCAACCGCGGGTGAATGACCAGATCAATGCGGTCGCGGCCGCCCGGGCCGACGTGGCGATGTCGGAGCGGCAAGGCCTCTACGATCCGGTATCCCCGTTCGCGCTGGATAAGTACGACCCGTCGCAGCCGTTCCGTCGCGAGGCCGTTCGGGGTCGGACATCGGCGGGTGGCTTCGCCACGACGAATACCCGAGGCCAGGGCGACACCCGATACTTCAATCGTTCGGGGGGATATCATCCCACGGCCCGATATTATGTACCCGGCCGCTCGGTCGTCCCCCCCAATCGCTCTCGTGGTATGGGTGGCATGGGCGGCGTGCCCGGCATGGGGGGTATGGGTGGCATGGGCGTCCCCACGGGTCGCTAAGGGGATCGGGCCTGATTCCCGTTCGCAACCCGCTCGGATCCGCTCGGAAGGGAACCGAACCGATCCAAAACCCCCTAGAATGGCCGATTGAGGCATGGCAGCGGATACGCAACGCCTGACCCCGCAGGAACGCGAGAATCTGGTCGCTTACCTCGATGGTGAGCTCAGCGACCAGGAGAGTCGGGCGATGGCGCTCAAGCTGACGAATAGCGTGGGAGCCCGCCGCGACGTGGCGGGCTTGATGGCGGCCTGGGACCTGCTGGACCACCTACCCAGGCCCGATGCGCCCCCCGACTTCTCGGAAAAGACGCTGAGCGTTGCCCTCGAACTTGGCCAGGGGGTCGATCAGCAGTTCGACATGATGGCGAGTTGGGGGATTCGCCTGGTACGCTGGGGACTGGCCGCGCTGGCGATGGTCCTGGCGGTCGTCGCCGGATTCGTGGTCGCCGCCTGGGTCGTCCCATCGCCGACGGGCCGCCTGGCTCGGCAACTTTCGATCGCCGAGAACCTGGCGGAATATCAGGCCGTCGGCGGCGATTTCGAGTTCCTGCGACGCCTCGATGAACTGCCCGAATTCAACGTCGCCCCGGATTGATGACCCGATCGACCGATCCCCTTGGTTTCCGGATGACGGCCCTCTCCTGGACAATGCCCCCCGCCCTCGCCAGACTGCTCGTGCCGATGGCTGTCATCGGGCTCGCGGGCCTCGGCTACTTGATGCATCGTCAGGCGCCCGATTCGGAAGACCTCGGCCGATTGCAGGCAATCCCGCTCGAACAGCGTCGGGCCTACTGGGAGAAGATCCGGGAGTTCGACCGCCTGCCCGCCGCCGAGCGTCGCGCGATCGAAGACCTGGATCGGCGACTGCAGGAACTGCCCGCCGAAGAGCGGGACCGCTTCCAGGCCACCCTGCGTCGCTACGCCATCTGGCTGCAATCCCAGCCCCCCGACCGCCGGGCTGAGCTGGCCTCCCTGGACGTTGAAGATCGCCTGGCCAGGCTCCGCCAATACTGGGCCGAGGGGCAGGCCGGCCGCGACCAGGAGGCGACCGCCACGTTCTTCCAGTCGGCCGCGCTCAGCCCGTTGGGCCTGATCGATTCGGTGTTCCTGCTCCGAACCTGGTTCGCCGTCGGCCCCGAAGGACGCGGGGAAATCCGGGGCATCAAGCCGCTCGATGCGAAGATCCAGCGGCTGAAGGCGAAGGCGGCCGAGTTGCAGATCTTTCGCGACTACGGCCCGATCCGGGACCAATTCGAGCTGCTCAAGAGCCAGGCATTCCCGAATGCACCGTTGACCAAGGGCCGGTTGGGTAAGGGATTCGAACCGCAGGGGAAGGAACTCGGCCTGTTCCGTCGCGTCGAGGCCTGGTATTTCGTCAATCACGAGCCCAAGCTCCTGCCGGCGGCCGAACGCGCACGGTTCGAGGGGGTCTTGCCCGACTGGTTCCGCGACACCACCGTGGCCCTCCCCGCCGATGTCGCCCAGCGACGCCTCGACCTCCTGTACGAAATGCTCTTCGGCGCCGAGGGGATGCCCCCCGACCTCAAGCCCGATCCCCGGCCGGGCCCCCCACCGTCGCCGCCGAGTCGCCCGCCGGCGACGCCCGGTTCGGCCAACATCCCCTTGTAAGCCCAGGGAGCCCGCAGCCGATGGCCGACGAAACGGATCGCGGGGCGATGGCCCTGGCCCTGACCCAGGCCAGGCGGGGCGAGGGCTTCGTGGAGCCGAACCCGATGGTCGGCGCGGTCCTGATTCGCGACGGGCGGATCCTGTCGATCGGGCACCACGCCCATTTCGGCGGCCCGCACGCCGAGATCATGGCCCTCGAAGCGGCCGGGGAGGAGGCCAAGGGGGCGGTCTTGTACGTCACCCTCGAACCATGCTGCCACTTCGGCAAGACGCCCCCCTGCGCCGACGCGATCATCCAGGCGGGTGTCTCCAGGGTGGTGGCGGCGGTCCAGGACCCGTTCCCTCGGGTCAACGGCGGCGGGTTCGCGAGGCTCCGTCGGGCGGGGGTCGAGGTCGAGTCGGGCCTGATGGAGGCCGAAGCCCGTCGCATGTTGGGCCCTTACTTGAAGCGGGTGACCCTCGGCCGGCCGTTCGTGACCGCCAAGTGGGCGATGACCCTCGACGGCAAGATCGCCTGTGCCAACGGCGACAGTCGATGGATCTCCAACGAACGATCGAGGGCGATGGCCCACGAGATCCGGGGCCGGATGGACGCGATCCTGATCGGCATCGGCACCGCATTGGCCGACGACCCCGAGTTGACGGCCCGCCCGCCGGGCCCCAGGACGGCCCTGCGGGTGGTCATCGACGCCGAGGCGAAGCTACCGATCGATGGCCGGCTGGCCAGGACGGCCCGGGAGGTTCCGGTCCTGCTGGCGGTCAACGAGAGGGCGCCCCGGCACCGCGTCCAGGCGCTCGCCGACCTCGGCTGCGAGGCCCTCGCATTCCCCGGATCGGGGCGAATCCCGATCCCGGAGTTGCTCGACGAGTTGGGCCGTCGCGGCCACACGAACCTGCTGGTGGAAGGCGGCGGCGACGTGCTGGGTTCATTCCTCGACGCGGACCAGATCGATGCCGTCGAGATCTTCGTGGCGCCGAAGCTCGAAGGGGGCCCGGCCGTCCATTCGCCGATGAGGGGTCGAGGCCTGGAACGGATGGCGCAGGCCCACCGATTGGCCTGGTCCACCTGGATCGATCACGACGGCGACTTGCGGATCTCGGGCCTGCTACACCGGCCCTGGTTGGCCGTCGAGGCGTCGTCGCCGGGCAGCCCGGCGATCGCCGGGGATTTGAGGTAGGATCGCGCGTCGGATGCCGCGATGGGTCGCCGGCCGGCGCCGCAACGCCCCCGCACGCGATTGGCCCCCACCCACAGGGCCCATCCCGGGCCGGATTCCCCGGGCGATCGCTCCAAAACCGCGTCGGCCCGCCCGCGACGTCGGTAAGCCCCGTGGCCGGCGGATCGATCGAGCCGGTTGCGGGGTGGCGGCTCACGTGTCGATCCTCCCCGCCTCACATCCTCGTTAAACGCATCTGGAATATAAAGGCCATCCGACTTTCTTTTTGCATTCCCGGGCGGAACCGCGTAATTTACTTGGGCGGTGGATGCGCCTGCGAAACGCATCGCTGATTCGGCCGGTATGTTCCCGTATTCGGGATGGTCGCCGGATCGCCGCACTCACCTCCCCTCGAGGTCGGACACAACTCCTCTCCCGGGTGCCCGATCCTGCGGAGTCCGATCTCCCGGTTCCTCCCATCCCCCGGAGTGGTTCCATGTGCTCGCGCCCCAGTGCCCTGTGGAGTCGTCGCGGCTTCACCTTGATCGAATTGCTGGTAGTGATCGCCATCATCGGCGTGTTGATCGCGCTGTTATTGCCGGCCGTCCAGCAGGCGCGCGAGGCGGCGCGCCGGATCCAGTGCACCAACAACCTCAAGCAACTGGCCCTGGCCGCGGTCAATTACGAATCGGCCAACGGCAGCTTCCCGCCCGGGACCATCAACCAGCGGAGCGCCACCGACGGCGCCTGGTATTACGGCCTGACGCTCTTCGGCTACATGCTGCCGTTCGTGGAGCAGAACGCCGCGTTCAACGCCTACAACTTCTCGACCGACATGTCGGACGCCAAGAACGTGACGATCGCCGGCCTCGGCGTCAACTCGCTGTGGTGCCCGAGCGACTGGGCCGCCAGCCGGACCTCGGCCCTCGACGGCAGCTGGTACTGGTGGACGCCCTCCTTCATCCAGCAGCGCTACACCAGCTACGCGGGCAACCGAGGGACCTTCTACGCGCCGACCCACTGCTCTTCGGCCAACGGCGGCTATGACCCGAACTCCGCCTGCCTGCGGGCCTGGGGCTCCGCCTCCACCGGCATCTTCTTCACGGGCAGCGCGGTGCGGATCGCCGAGGTCAACGACGGCCTGAGCAATACCTTCCTGCTCGGCGAGCATGCCCATTCGATCGTCCGGGCGGACAAGCGGGACGGCTACCAGTGGTGGAATTCCGGCTACTGGAGCGACGGCTTCTTCGACACGAACTACGGCGTGAACGCGCACAAGCAATTCAAGTCGCAGATCGAACAGGCGTCGGGGGACTGGTACTTCGTGACGGTCGAGGCCCTATCGAGCTCCATCCCGGCGGGGCCAACGTCGCCATGGGAGACGGGTCGGTCCGATTCCTCAAGGAGTCGATCTCGACCTGGGCCGTCGATTCCTCCGGCGATCCGGTGGGCGTCACCTACGGGACCTATGGCGAATATCGGATGGGGCGGCGATGCCGAAGATCCTCCAGGCCCTCTCGACCAAGGCGAGCGGGGAAGTGATCAGTTCCGACGCCTATTGAGGACCGGCCATCGGGCGGCCGCACGGGCCGAGGGCGGCCGCCCGGTCCGTGCGGCCCGTCAGGGCATACCCCGCCGAGTCCGCTTGACCGTCCGGAAGCGGGCGGGTTAGAGTCGCTAGGGAGTGGGCGAGCCGCTCCGAAGCGGCCGCCAAGCGGGCCCCGGGAGGTTGCGGATTCGTGCCGGAGACGCCGCGAGAGCCCTCGGCCGTGCGACTGGCCCCGAAGGCGGTGGTGGGCCGGGTTAGCCTCTACCTCCGACAGTTGGAGGTATTCTTACGCCAGGGGGTCGCCACCGTGTCGAGCCACCAGCTCGGCACGCCCCTGGGGATCACCGACGCCCAGGTCCGCAAGGACCTGGCCTTCTTCGGCCAATTCGGCTGCCCGGGGATCGGCTACAATGTCGCGCCCCTGATCCAGTCGCTCCGCGCCGTCCTGGGGATCGACCGCGAATGGCCCTCGGCCCTGATCGGCCTGGGCCACCTGGGGCAGGCCCTGGTACGTTATCGGGGATTCGCCCTGCGCGGGTTCCAGATCGTCGCGCTGTTCGACAGCGATACGTCCAAGGTCGGCCTCGATTTCGACGGCCTCACCGTCTTGCCCATGGATGCGCTCTCGGCCACCGTTGCCGAGCGCGGGATCGCCCTGGCCTTGCTGGCCGTGCCGGCCGAGGCGGCCCAGGAGGTCGCCGGTCGGGCGGTCGCCAGCGGGGTGACGGGCTTGCTGAATTTCGCCCCGGCAACACTCTCGGTCCCGCCGCACATCAGCGTGGTCTCGGTCGACCTCAGCGTGCAGCTCGAACACCTCGCGTACAAGGTGCAGTTCGCCCGTCGTGGCGGCGTGGCGGCGGTCGGATAGCAAACGGGGGAGCCATGTCGGTCGTCCACGCGTATCGGACGGTCCGCGAGCTGGGCGGCCTGATCCGGTTCAGCCACACGATTTTCGCGCTACCGTTCGCGATCCTGGGGGGCGTCCTGGCCTCGCATACGACGACGGGCTGGACCTTCCGAGGGCTCGACTGGCTGGGCATCCTGGCATCGATGGTGACGGCCCGGTCGGCCGCGATGGCGTTCAACCGCCTGGCCGACCGCAAGATCGATGCCCTCAACCCGCGGACGGCCGGCCGGCACCTGCCGTCGGGCAGGCTTTCGGTGGGCCTGGTTCTGGCGTTCACGCTCGCCTGCGGCCTGCTCTTCCTCGCCTCGACCGCGTTGTTCCTCCCCAGGAATCCCTGGCCGATCGCGCTCAGCGTGCCGGTGCTGCTCTGGCTCATGGCCTATTCGTTGACCAAGCGGATGACCAGCCTGGCCCATTTCTGGCTGGGCATCTCGCTCGGGATGGCACCCGTCGCCGCCTGGATCGCGATCCGCGCAGGGCTCGCCTGGCCGCCGATCTGGCTGGGCCTGGCGGTGCTCTTCTGGGTCGCCGGTTTCGACCTGATCTACGCCTGCCAGGACGCCGACTTCGACCGATCGGCCGGGTTACACAGCATACCCGCACGGCTCGGAATCCGCGGCGCCCTGCGACTGGCGGCGGCCTGCCACCTCATGACGCTCGTGGCATTCGCGGGCCTGGGAATGGCTTACCCGATGGGTTGGATCTACTGGGTCGGCCTGGCTTGCGTGGCGGGCCTGCTGGTTTACGAGCACGCCCTGGTCAAGCCCGACGATCTCTCGCGGGTCAACGAGGCATTCTTCCAAGTCAACGCGGTGATCAGCCTGGGATTGCTGATCGCAAGTGTTGCCGACCTGATGCTCTGAAAGGGCCCGTCCGTCGGTTCGCCTCAGACCTTCTTGAAGGCCGTCGAGACCGACTGTCCGCTCTCGGTCGATTCGAGGATCGCGTAATCGCCGAAGAGGTTGGGGCTATCTTCCTTCAGGATCCGCAGCATCGCCACGGCCACCTTGCGGATCTCGGCGTCGGCCGCCGCATCGCCGCGCATCTCGATGAAGTGGCGGAGGGCCCTGGCGTTGCCCGTGACGAAGATCCGCGTCTCGGTGGCGTTCGGCAGCACCGATCGGGCCGCCTCGCGGGCCTTCTTGCGGCGGAGCGTCCGGTCCTCGATCGCCGAGAACTTCGCCGCCAGGCCGTCGGCGAGCCGTCGGTAAGCCTCCTGGCTGGCCGTGATCGCGTCGAGCCAGATCCGGTGCAGTTCGGGATCCTCGGCGATCGCGTCGGGCTCGACGAAGGCGCATTGCGATTCGTCGACGAACCGCTGGCTGAGCTGGGAATACCCCATCCCGGCGCGATGGCGCACCAGTTCGTGGGTGAACGAGCGGCTCACGCCGGAGATGATGAAATTAAAAACCGCGTGTTCTAGTACGGACCCATGACCAACTTCCAGGATGTGATGAATATAAGCGGAGTTTCCGCCGGGACGGGGTTTAGCGAAGCTCATGTAGCAGAGCCTGCCCGCGACCTCGACGAGCTTCTCGCCCGCCTCGTCGGCGTCGGTCGTCCAGGTGGCGACCTCGTGGTCGGACAGGAAGCGGGACAGGGCTTCTTCGTCGATCGACTGGCGGCCGACGAGGTAGACCTGGGGGTCGCGGAGGACCATCGTCTTCGGGGCGTCTTCCATCATGGTCATGGCCCTTGCAGCCTCCGTGCCGCTTCGTGATGGGGAGCCGTTCGCGCAACATCCCCCGATCTTGCTATACTATCGGACTCCGAAGTTGCCGGGATCAGCCAACCCTTCCCCTTCGGCCGCGGGCAGGATGCATCGATGCGGAAGATCCGGCTCCAGAAGGCGGGCAGCGACCAGCTCCGCGAGCGATTCGCGCGGGAACTCAACGAGTCGCAACTCCAGGCGGCCACGGCCCCCGACGGTTTCAACCTGATCCTGGCCGGTCCCGGTTCGGGGAAGACCCGGGTGATTACTTACCGCGTCGCTTACCTGATCGCCCGCGGGGTACCCGCCGACAAGATCCTGCTGGTGACGTTCACCCGACGGGCCGCCCGCGAGATGGTCGGCCGCCTGGAAACGCTGGTCGGGCCCCGCGCGGCCCAGGTCTGGGCCGGCACGTTCCACCACATCGGCAACCGGATCCTGGCGATCGGCGCATCTGCTGGGCCTCTCGCCCATTCACCATCCTGGATTCGAGGACCAGGCGCGACGTCCTGGGCCTCGCCATGCAGGAGGCCGGCCTGGTCGGGACCGGCAAGTACGCCCCGAAGCCGCCGGTCGTCGGCGGTTTGCTCAGCCTCGCGTTCAATCAGAGGCGCGCCAGCCGACGTGGTCGCCGACCGGGCCCCGACATTCGCCTCCTGGATCCCGCAGATCGAGGAGGCCGATCGGATCTATCGGCGCCGCAAGGGCGAGTCGAATTGCGTCGATTATGACGACCTGCTCGGCCTCTGGCTCCGCTTGGTCGAGGAGTTCCCCGAGCAGAGGGCGGCGCAGGGGCGGATGTTCGACCAGATCCTCGTCGATGAGATGCAGGACACCAACGCGCTCCAGGTTTCGCTGGTCGAATCGATCGCCCGGGCGGGCGCCGGGAACCTGACGGCCGTCGGCGACGACGCCCAGTCGATCTACCGGTTCCGGGGTGCCGAGTACGCCAATATCCTCGAATTCGCCGGGCGGAACCCCGAGGCCCGGGTGTTCCAGCTGGCCGTGAATTACCGGTCGACGCCCGAGATCGTCGCGTTCACGGCCGCCTCGATCGCCCGGAACGCGACCGGATTCCCCAAGGCCCAGACGGCGGCCAGGCCGTCGGGCCCGAAGCCGCTGGTCGTGCCGGCGGCCGATGTTTACGAGGAAGCCGAATTCCTCTGCCAGCAGATCCTGGACACGATCGAGCAGGGGATTTCGCCGACGCAGATCGCCGTGCTCTACCGGAGCTATCACGACAGCGTGGTCCTCCAGGGGGAATTGACCCAGCGGGGGATCCCCTATGCCGTCCGCGGCGGCCTGCGGTTCTTCGAACAGGCCCACATCAAGGACGTGCTCGGCTACATGCGGTTGCTGGTCAACCCCCGCGACGAGCTGGCCTGGCGGCGGGTCCTGCAGCTCCTGCCCGGCGTCGGCCCGGCCAAGGCTTCGGCCATCTGGGAACACCTGGCGGCCTCGGCCGATCCCCTGGCCGCCATGGCCCAGGCCGACACGATGGGCAAGGTGCCGACGCGATCCCGCGGCGCCTTCGCGGCGTTCGTGGCCGACCTCTGGAAGATCCGCAAGACCGACCCCGCCCAGAACCCGGCCGCCGCCATCGGGGCGATCCTGCAAACCGGATATGTGGAAGTGGTCAAGACCAAATATGAACGGCCCGAGAATCGCCTGGCCGATATCGAACAGCTCGGCGTGCTGGCGGCCCGGTACGACAGCCTGGAGAAGCTGGTCGCCGACCTGCTGCTGGCCGGCGAGGTCCAGGGGATGGACGCCTCGGCCGACGAGGAGCAGCCGGCCGAACACCTGATGCTCAGCACGATCCACCAGGCGAAGGGCCTGGAATGGTCGCGCGTGTTCATCCCCCGATTGGTCGAGGACAGTTTCCCCAGCGGCCGGGCCCTGGCCGAGGACGGCGGCGAGGAGGAAGAGCGGCGGATCTTCTACGTGGCCGTCTCGAGGGCGATGGACGAGCTGTTCCTGACCTATCCGCTCACCCTCTCCAGGGGGGGCCGGGGCCCGACGGTCATCGCCACGCCCAGCCGGTTCCTGACCGAGCTGGAACCGGAACTGATGGAACAGGCCGTGCTCGAGACCGACCTGGAACTGGCATGGACGAGCGGCCTGAAATCGGGCGAGAACGAGGCGCCCCGGCCATGAGCCCGGATGAGTTGCTCGACGCCCTGGCGCTCGAGCGCGACGAGGCCGCCCGCGAACTCTGGTTCGAGCGCCTGATCGCCCGCTTCCCCGCCGAGGAACTGGCCGAACCGGTCCGTCGCAGGATCGAACGACTGGGGGGACCTGACGGGCCGATCCTCCTCCGGCTGGTCGAATGGGTCCGGTCGCCCGCGGCCTACGCGGCCCTCGCCGATCGGATCCGTTCCGACCCTTCCTTGCCGGCCGACCAGGAATGGCTGGCGCTGACCCTCCTGGGCGATTCCGGACGGCTCGACGACGACCCCGAGCTGATCGAACGCCTCGCCGAATTCGACGACATGATGGCCGACGACGCCATCGCCGACGACCTGGCCGTCCAGATCCGGGACGACGCCGATCGGCCGTGGATGGCCCTGGAGGGGCTCGATCGCGTCGAGCCCGACGTCCGCGCCGAGATCATCGGCGAGCTGGGCCGCCGGGCCGACGAGCCGGGCGTCGAGGAGTTGCTGAGGTTGCTCGGCCATGCCCACGACCCGACCACTGGGCGGCGGCCCGATCGGCCCTGGCCCTCCGCCGGAGGGCGCCGAGCACTTCGCTGGCCGTCCGGGATCGCGAACAGCCGACCCCGATTCGGTTCCTGGCCACCTCGGTCGATGGCCAGGGACGGGGTTCGATCGTCATCGTGTCGGCCCGGTCGGGATCCTATGCGTCGGCGGTCTTCTTCTGCGACGTGCTCGACGGCGTGATCGGCGTCGAGGGCTCGGTCGGCGAAAGCCCCGAGGACGTGGGCGAACTGGCCGATCGGGTTGCTGCCAGCCCCGAGCGGGATGTGGTCGAAGGCCACCCGGAACTGGCCCTGGGCCTGCTGTCCGGCAGCGTCGCCTGCTGCGGCGGGGCGACGCCGTTAGCCCTCCAGTACTGGCTGGAAGCGACCCTGGGCGATCGGTTCACGCCCAGGGTTTTCCCCGGCCTGATCCTCGGTTGGGATCCCGCATCGTTCCCGGCGGACGCCGTCCCGGGCGCGGCCCGTTCGATCCTGGATACCTGCCCGGACTGGCTCGACGGCTCCCGCCTGACCTTCGAACTGGCCCGCGCGATCCTGCTCCGCGACCCGAATGCCGAGCCCGACCCGGCCCGCGATGCCGGCCCGTATCGGTTCCTGTTCGAGCGACGGCTCCAGGAGCGGCTGGAGGAATACCGCCGGATGCTCTGCTGGATGTCGGCCTTCTGGGCGGCCGCCGGCGACGAATCGCTCGGCAAATCGGCCCTGGCGATCGCCTGGCAACTCGGCGACCCGGCGCAGGCGATCCCCTCGCAGCCGTTCATCCGGGCGTTGATCACCCGGAGCCTGGCCGCCGCGATCCGGGCCATCCGCGAGGGGAACGGGCCGCTCTCGGCCCTCGAATCGCCGTGATTCAGCCGGCCTTCGGCGGCATCGGCTCGGTCAACTTGCCGTAGAATTCGGGCCGGCGGTCGCCGATCCGGTCGACGATGTGCAGGCCGGGGACTCGCACGAGGCGCTTATTCCGGGCCTTCTCGGGATGGATCTCGGCGTAGAGGATCTCCTCGCCTTCGGGGGAGGCGAAGGCCAGATATTCCCCCGAGGTCCCGCAGATCGAGCTCCGGCCGACGAACCGGAAGCCTCGCTCCTCCCCGACCCGGTTGCAGGCGATCGCGAACACGGTGTTTTCCATGGCCCGCGTCGCCATCATCACCTCGGCGGCCCGCTCGGCGTGCGTCGGCCAGTTGGTCGGCAGGACCAGCACGTCGGCGCCGAGCAGGGACAGGATCCGCCCCGATTCGGGGAATCCGCCGTCATAACAGATGTGCATGCCGACGCGAATCCCGCCCGCGTCCTGCACCGCGAACGGCCGGTCGCCGGGGTCGGCGAAGCGGTCGACGCCCAGGTAGGGCAGGTGGATCTTGCGGTACGAGCCGACCACGCCCTCGGGCCCGACCAGCGCGCACGCATTGAACAGGCGGTCGCCGTCGGCTTCGAGCATGCCCACGATCAGGAAGGCGCCGGCCGTCTTGCAAGCACCGGCAAAGGCGTCGAGGCTGGGGCCGGGGATCGGCTCGGCGTACGGGCGGGCCTCTTCCTTGCTGCCGAAGCCGTAGCCGGTCAGGGCACATTCGGGGAAGACGACGAGCCGGGCGCCGTTCCGGGTGGCCTCGGCGAACCGATCGAGGATCATCCGGCGATTGGATTCGACGTCGGCGAATTTCGGCTCGCACTGGACGGCGGCGACTCGGACGGTCATGCGGTCGGCTCCGGTTCGACCCGGGCAATCACCTCGGAGGCCCGTTCGGGGTGCAGTTCCAGGGTGGCGGGCGCGGGGGCGTCGGGCGGCTGGAGGTCGAACAGGAGCGAGACGCGTGCGGCGTCGGGCGGCCTGGTGAACAGGCTGACGACCACGCCGGCCAGGATCGAGGCCGAGATCCCCCAAACGCACGGATCGAATCCGAGCAGGTAGTACGGCCGCATCCCCTTCGCCGGGCCGAATTCGGGGTTGGGCGGGAGGCCCAGCGACTCGGCCACCCAGGGGATGCCCAGGGCATAGAGGGCCAGCGTCACGGCTGGCCCGAGGATCATCGCCGAGAGGGCCCCGGCCGATGTCGCCCGGCGCCAGAAGCAGGTCATCAGGCCGGGTACGAGGAAGGCCGAGGCCAGGCCCGTGCTGGAAAAGACCACCAGCAATTGCAAAAAGGCCGGTTGGCTGCTGGCCATCAGGGCCACGAACAGGCCGACCAGTACGGTCGCCAGGTAGCTGGCGCGGGCGATTTCCTTCTCGGTCGCCTGGGGCCGGATGAACCGTTGGTAGAGGTCGTGGACCAGTCCCGAGGCGATGATCAGCAGCCAGCCGCTGACCGTGCTCAGCACCGCCCCGTACGGGGCCGCCATGATGATGCCGGCGACGTACGGGTTGGCCAGCTTGACCACCATCATGGGCATCACCGAGTCGCTGTCCTTCAGGTCGGGCAGGATCGTCCGCGCGGCGATGAAGATCAGGATCAGGGGGATGTAGATGATGGCGTTGTAGATCGTGACATAGATGATGGAATAGCGGAGCGTCCGGGAGTCGCGGAAGGCCATCAGCCGGACGAGCGTGGACGGCTGCCCGGCGCCGGTGATCGCCCACATCACGAAGTAGGAGAAGGCCATCGTCAAGGGGTGGAACGCCCGGCCGGCCCCCGGCCCGAAGGCGTAGCCGGTGCCGAGCTTGCCCACGCCTTCGAGGGTGGCATGCGATAAGCCGCCGCACGCCGCCATCGCCAGCGGGAGCAGGATGATCACCCCCGCGGCCATGATCAGGCTCTGGAAGACGTCGGTCCAGACGGCCGCGAGGAAGCCGCCGTAGGCCGTGTACGCGACGACGGTGAGGGTGAAGATCGCCAGGGCGATCCAGTAGGCCTGCTGTTCGGCCTGCTTGCGGGCTTCTTCGGTCAACTCAACCTTCGGGGCCTCCCCCGAAGGCCGGGCGGCCGCTTCATCGCCCACGTCCTCGGCCTTGGCGATCTGGCTGAGCGACTCGCCGGTGAGCACGACCTTGATGATCTTGGCCCCCGCGACGAACTGGGCCTCCATGAAGACGGTCAGGAAGACCAGGATGATCAGGCTGGTCGCGAGGCCCAGCGACGGGCTGCCGAACCGCTCTCGGAAGAGATCGGGCAGGGTCAGGGCGCCCGTCTTGCGGGCGAGCTGGCCGACCCGCTTGCCCATGAGCCCCAGGTAGGTCAGGGGGGCGATCATGTACGAGCAGATCCAGAGCCCCACCACCCAGCCGAACGTGTAAACCAGCGACGGGAACCCCAGGAACGTGCCGCCGCTCATCACCGCGGCGGTGAGGGCCACCGTGATGGCGCCCATCGATCGGTTGCCCAGGAAGTACTTGCGGAGGAACCCGGCGTCCTTGCGGCCGACCAGGTTGGCGACCACGCCGATCCCCAGCGAGATCAGCGTGAAGGCGATCAGGGCCAGCAGCGTGGGCCATTGCCGCTGGAGCGATTCGGCGCTAATCATGCCGAGCGGCCCCCTCCCGGATGTCGCCTTCGAGCTCGGGCTCGTGGTCGGCTCCCAGGTCGTCGTCGGCCATCAGGAAGCCGGCGAACACGAAGATGAACACGGCGCAGGCGGCCCAGGGGGCGATCACGCCCCAGAAGAACCAGGAGGGGATCCCCAGGATCGGCCGGATGTCCTCGGCGCCCGGGGTGAACCCGGGCCGGTCGTAGCCGAACAGGTAGCAGTAGATGCAGCAATACGCGGTCGCGGCCAGCCACGCGGAGAAGATGGCGATCGCCTCGATCCGGGCGTGCTTGTACACGGGGTCGATCATTCGGGCTCCGTCGCCGGGGGGCGCGTGGCGAGCGTCCGGGTGAAGAACTCGGCCATGCGGTCGAGCAGGTAACGTCGGTTCGATTCCTGCCGGACCCCATGGCGCTCGTCGGGCATGAGCAGCGTCTCGAACGGGATGTCGGCCTCGATCAGGGATTTCATCATCCGGGCCGAGTGCCGGAAATGGACGTTCTCGTCCACCAGGCCGTGGACGATCAGCAGGTCGCCGCGGATCCTGTTCGCCAGCG
Organism: Isosphaeraceae bacterium; assembly: GCA_046350035.1. GTDB lineage: Bacteria > Planctomycetota > Planctomycetia > Isosphaerales > Isosphaeraceae > CALLYK01. The sequence goes on from JAXMBD010000019.1 coordinate 70,580, forward strand.
TCAAGGTCGACGATTCCTTGTAGCCGTCCGGGTTGTTCTCGGGCGTGCCCAGGTACCGCTCGGTGTAGCCGGTGTCGTAGCCGTCCCAGTCGCTCACCGGCGCCTGCGCGATCCCCGATCGGAACACGTCCGGCGCCTTTTCCAGGCACATGAATGTCATATAACCGCCGTAGCTCCGCCCGGTGACGCCGACTCGGGCCGGGTCGATCTCGGGGAAGCTGGCGGAGGCGAACCGGACACCATCGGCCTGGTCGCGGACCTCGATGTCGCCCATCTTGCGATACAGGGGGGCCTGGAATTCCAGGCCGCGACGCGACGAGCCCCGGTTGTCGGCCTTCCAGACCGCAAACCCGCGCTCGGCCAGGAACTGGGCCGTCATGTCGGCGGTGATCGCCCAGGAATCGGTGACGGTCTGCACGGTCGGACCGCCGTAGACGAGCACCACTAGCGGGACCTTCGCCCCTGGCGCGATGTTCCGGGGGGCGTAATAGGCCCCGTACAGCGTGACGCCGTCCCGGGTCTTGAATTCGGTCAGGCGGGGGGGCTTGAGCCGGTATTCGGCGATCCGGGGATCGCTGGAAGCGTCATCGATGACCCGGATGACCTTGCCGTCCCGATCGCGGAGCGTCGTTTTGGGCGGGGCGTTCCGGCTCGAATGGACGTCGACGAACGAGGTACCGTCGGCCGAGACGATCGCCCGCTGCGTGCCCGGTTCCCTCGTCACGCGGGTGATCGGCCCGCCGTCGAGCGAAACCCGGTCGAGCTGGGCCCCGGTCGCCTGGCCCCGGTTCGACTGGAACCAGACCTCCCGTCGGGCCGCGTCGAGCATCACGACGCCCCGGGTCCCCCGGGACATCGAATAGGTTTCGACCGGCCATGTTCCCGAGGTCAAGGTGCGGATCAGCTTGCCATCTCGGTCGCGGAGTTCCAGGTGCCGGTAGCCGCTCCGTTCGGACGACCAGAGGATCTCGCCCGTGTCGTGGACGACCCGCAAATCGTCGTGGAGGTCGATCCAGGTAGCCGAGGTCTCCTCGATCAGGGTGGTCCGGTGACCGCTGGAAACGTCGATCCGCACGAGTTTGAGCTTCTGCTGGTCGCGGGAAAGCACCTGGACGAGCAGCGAGTCGGCGTTTTCCCAGCGGACGCGGGCCAGGTAGACGTCTTCGCCCGGGTCGGCGAATTCGAGCCATCGGGGCTCGGCCTCCCCGCGGCCGGATGCCGGCACGACGCCGAGCCGGACCTTCGCGTTGGGCTGGCCGGCGAACGGGTATCGGTGGGTTTCGATACCGGGCTTGCCCCCGCCCTGGTGGACGATCGTGTAATGCGGGATGTGCCGCTCGTCGGCCTCCTCGAAGGCGATCCGGGTGCCGTCGGGCGACCACCAGAAGCCGGTGTCGCGGTCGAGCTCTTCCTGGGCGATGTACTCGGCCAGGCCGTGCGTCAGGCCATCCTCGGCGCCCCGGGTCAGCCGCGTTTCCTGGCCGGATGCGATGTCGAGCGTGTACAGGTCACCGTCGCGGACGAACGCCACGCGGGTTGCGGTCGGATCGATCTGCGGGTCGAGTTCCGGGCTGGCGGATTGCGTCAGGCGTTTGAGTTCGCCCGAATCGCCCTTCTGGGCGTACAGGTCGCCGTTGATCGGGAAGACGAACAGGTCCATCCTCGGAGCCCGGACGACCTGCGCCAGGCCGGTCGCGGTGAGCCTCTGCCGTTCCCTCCTCAGTTCTTCCTCGCGAGAGAGCACCTCGGGTCCGGGCGCCCGTGCAATCACCTTCGGCTCGCCGCCGGCCAGGTCGAGCTTCCAGAGGGCGCGGCCGGCGGTGGCCCCCTCGGCCTTCAGGAAGGTGACGCCCCGGCCGTCGGCGGTGTAGGCGATCGAGGCCGGGGTGACGGTGCCGGGCGCCGGTTGGCGGGCCGCCGCGGCCGAATCGATCGGCCTCGGGGCGGATGGGTCTTCGGTCATGATCGCGAGGTTCGCCAGCAGGCCGAGGGCAAGCCAGGATGTCATGGTGCGGGGCGGAAGATGGGGCCATCCGGTCGGTTGCGGGGCGGCTCGATTATGGCGGGGAGGGAGGCTTGGGGGAAGCCGGCTCCGAGGAACGGCGGCATGAATCCACCGTAGCCATCCCGGGCGTGGCCCCGGCACGAAGCGCCCGCGAGGGAATTCCACCCCCCCCGCGCCAACCGATTCACTCGCGGGCCGCTTCGTGCTGGGGTCACGCCGACGAAGGCCCGCTCGCATGGGATCAGGCTGCACCCCGGCCGATCACCAGAACGCCCCGATGAAGAAGGTGAAGTACCGCGTCCGGTCGCCGTTGTTGCCCGAGACCTTCGAGACCGGGTAGGCGATGTCGAACGCCAGGGGCAGGGGGCCCAGCGCCGGGATCTGGAGTCGCAGGCCGGTGCCGACCGACACGCGGAAGTCGTGGATGGCGTAGTCGGCCTCGACCGTGCCGAAGTCGGAGAAGACCACCATCTGCACCCGGTCGCTGGCGACGATCGGGAACTGGTACTCGGCCGAGCCGACCAGGGTGAAGATACCGCCGACGTTCTGGCCGTACACCCGCGGGCCGACGCCCCAGTAGGCGAAGCCTCGCATGCTGCGGAAGTCGCCAGCCCGGAACGCTTCATACGTGGGCGTGTCCCGCCCGGCGATGCCGAAGAAGCCGCGGAGCGTGAACGTCTGCTTGCCGGTCTGGTCGGGCCGCTGCGTGATCAGGAAGTGGGTGCGGGCTTCCAGGGTGAACTTGGGGAACGTGAAGGTGCCCCAACCCTGCTCGAACGCCGCCTCGATGTGTCGGCCCTGCTGGGCTGCATCGGGTCGTTCCGGTTGTCGAACCGGACGCTCGGCCGGAGCGAGGCCAGGAACGTATTCCCCTGGGCCGCCAGGTAGGCGGCCGCCGCGGGAAGCTGAAATTGCTCAGGTCGACGTCCTCGACGCGGGCCGCCACGTCGGCGTACACCTGCGTGCCGATCTGGCGGCCCAGCGAGAACCGCCCGCCGCCCCGCTTTTCCATGTAGCTGGGATACTGGCGGGCGAAGGCGTAGCCGGAAACGCCCAGGCCGATCGGCAGGTCGAACAGGTAGGGCTCGCGGAAGCTGACCATGAACCGGTTGATCAGCGTGCCGGGCGACGCCTCGATCCGCAGCTCCTGGCCGCCGCCGCGGAACGCCTGGCCGCTGAACATGTCGCGGAGCGACCTGGGGAAGTTGAACAGGTCGAAGTTCCGCTCGTGGAAGATGAAGTTGCCGCTCACGCCGCCGTAGCTGGTGAAGCCGGCGCCCAGGGCGATCCGGCCGGTGGGGCCCTCTTCCACGTCGGCGTTGAGGTCGGCGTACGACCGGGGCGCGCCGGGCTCGACCTGGCTGGCGATGCTGGAGATGTTCCGGTTCTGGAACGCGTCGCCGCGATCGGGGCCGACGTCCGACATGTTCTCACCGGGCAGGCTCGGGAAGCCGTCGCCGCCCTCGCGGGAACCTGGCCGGCGGCCGGGCGGCAGGGGCACGACCGGCGGCATCCCGTCGGGCGGCGCCGCCGGCACCGGGATCACCGGCACGGCGCCGGGCGCCGGGTTGAACACCCCGCCCGAGCCGAACGGCACGGCGGCCGGCCCCGAGCCGGGCGCCAGCGGCTCGACCGGCGGCACCTGGGGCGGGATCGGCGGCGGGTCGTCGGCCGGATCCTGGTAGGCCGTTTCGGTCAGGCTGGCCCGGGGTTGGGGCTCGGGCCCGTAGAAGCGGGTGCGGATCACCTCGTTCAGGTCGGGCGCCGCGATCGACGGGAACCGCTGCTCGGCCGGGCGGCGGTTGGTCACCGTGATCGTCAGCGGCTTGTTGTTGTCGGGCATGTTGTTGAAGTACTGCAAGTTCTGGAGCCGCTTGCGGGCGTTGTCGATCTTGACGCCGTCGAGCGGCTCGTCGGGCGCCAGGCCGGCCATGAGCATCTCGCGGCGAATGACCTTGTCGCGGGTCCGGCCGTTGCCGTGGACGTTGATGGCGCCGATCAGGTAGCGGTCCCCCTCGTCGATCTGGTAGATGAGGTCCACCACGCCGGGCGTCTCGGTGAACTTGGGCTCGGGGACGATCGCCACGTCGATGCACCCCAGCGCCGTGTATTTCTGCTGGAGCGTCTTGGCGTCGCCGGTCCGCATGGCGTCGTTGTACGGCTTGCCGCCGCGGAGCTGCATCCCTTGGAGGAGTTGCTCCTCGGTGAGCTTCTCGTTCCCCTTGAACTTGATCTCGCGGACGCTGTACTGGATCCCCTCGGAGATGACGAATTCGAGTTCCAGTTCGCCGGGGTCGTTCAGGGTCCGCACCGACGGGCTGACGGTGGCGTCGAAGTAGCCGAGCGACTGGTAGTACTCGGTCAGCTTGCGGACGTCCTCCTCGATGCCGTCGCGGGGCGGCTGGGTCCGCAGCCAGCTGAAGAGGGCCGTCTTGCTGGTGATCTTGGTGTGCAGGAGGGCGTCGCTGGCCACGTCGGAGTTGCCCGTGAACTTGATGTTGCGGATGCGGACCTTGGGCCCCTCGAAGATCTCGTAGACGACCTTGCGATCGCCCGGGTTGCCCCCTTCCAGCAGGGCGACCTCGGCCAGCTCGTATCCTTTTTCGACGTAGAGCCGGCGGATCGAGCCGACCGCCGCCCGATTCTTGACGTGGTCGGCGCGGGAGCCGACCTTCAGGTCGGTGTGGTCCTCGATCGTCTTGAGGCTCAGCGCCTTGCGGCCGCGGAACTCGACCGACGTGAGCGTGGGCATCTCCACGACCTCGACGACGAGCGTGACGCCCTTGCCGTCGGGGTTGTCCTGGCGGAGGATCCGCACGTTGCTGAACCACTTCGCCTTGGAGAGGCTGCGCTGGTCGGCGTCGATCGTCGCCTGGTCGTAGGCGCGGCCGACCTTGCTGAGCATCTTGCCGCGGACCTGCTCGACCTTGATCGACTCGTTGCCGACGATCTTGATCTCGGTGATGGTCGGCCCGCCATCGTCGGCGGCGCGCGATGTCCCGGCGAACGCCGCGAGCGCGACGAACGCCAGGGCGGCGAGCCAGGCCGCGACGGCGCGGCGACGGCCCGCGACGGCGAACGGCTCGTGTCGGCCTCGCGCCATCGACGCCTTCCTTGGCGGCGACGGCCTATCCAGGGCGCTACCGGTCATGGACATATCCGTTCCCGAGGGGGATCCGGCGACGCCTTGGCATCGCCCGAAGCCGGGAGTGTGCGTTCCGCTCTGCTCGAGCCGATCCGGATCCGAAGTCGCCCACGCCGAGGGGACTCGACGCGTTGGGAGATGAAGGGGTGCGGGCGATTTCCGATCCGTTCGTCGTTTGACGGGCGGCCCGATCCGTGCCGGCCACCTTCCCTGGCGCCGCCGGATGGGCTCTGCGGATTTCGTCCCCGGAAATACTCAAGTCGGGCGAATGTCGCAACCCCGATCTCGTCCGAGGGCGTCCTCAATCCAACCGGGACGGCCGGGGCGTCGGGATTCCCGGGGGCCGTCCGGAATGGCTCAAGATCGCCGGGGGAGGAATCCGATGAAGTGACCTGGAACGATACGCGGACTCCGAGTACAAGGACCCCACCGCGGGATCGCGATGGCTTCCGAACGCCTGCAAGGCCCGGCATGGATCGCCGGGTCACGAGCCGCTCAGGAAGGATCGAAACCCGCGCACTCGCCCAGGGGATTCCCGCCGGGACGGCTCCGCGCCGCCCCGTCGGCAAGCCCCGCAAGCGGGGAGCGGCCCGCCAAGATGGTGGGCCGTGGGGCCTGCGACGAGGGGCCCGCCCACGGAAGGGCCGGGGATCAGTCCCGGCGTGATGCGCACCCGGACAGAGTCCCTCCTTCTCACGGCGATGGCTCGCGGACCCTGCCCCAGGGCCCGCAACCGGCGGCTTGCCTTCCCCGCCGGGGGAAATGGGCGGCCGGCCGATCCCCCGAGTCGCCGGGTGCCCAATCGGTTTGGCATCGCGGGGCCGACCCGGCAAGGTCGGCCTGGCCTGGCTGGCGATGGGCCTCGCCCTTATCCTCCGGGAGTCGTAGCGACCGACTGCCCCGGGGGGAAAGGAGTCCGTGCAGATGAAGGCGCCGCCCTGGTCCTGGCCCTGCTCGGCTTCAGCAGCATCGTCCCGGCCGCTGACGCCGATGTCGGCTTCCGGCCACCATCCTCGATTGGCCTGCAGTTCAGCCCGCTGCCGCAAGATGCGGCCCGAGATGGAGGTCCCGCAAGGCCAGTCCGATCAAGTCGACGACGTCGAGCAGCAGCCCGGAATGGGCCGAGCACCGCGTCACCGAGGTCCCCACCTTCATCGTCATCGATGAACGCGGCAAGGCCCTGGCGAGGACCAAGGGCTATCAGCCCGCCCGCCAGATCGCGGAGATGTACAACCAGGTCCAGGCCCCCGCCGCCAACGCCGCCGACGCCCAGGACGATGACGACCTCGCCGACGACCCCCGGCGGACCGAGGGCTCCGACATCGTCGATCGCAACGACCCCGACCGGGCCGTCAATCCGCTCCCGTGGAAGACGATCGTCCGGTTCAAGATCGACGACCCGCACACGAGGCGGACCGGCTTTGGATCGGGCACGGTGATCGATAGCAACGACCAGGAATCGCTTCATCCTGACGTGCAGCCCACCTGTTCGCGGATCGAGGGCGGCCTCAACCGACCCAGCCCCTTGAAGTTCCCCCTGCCGTCACGGTCGAGCTGTTCGACGGGCAACGGCCGCGGCCCGAACATGAAGGTGCTGAAGATCCAGGAGACGCCGGGCAAGGTCGGCCTCGACTACAACTCTCCACCGACGTCGCGCTCGTGAAGATCCGCCCGCCGCAGCCGTTCTACTCGAAGGTCGTGCCGGGCCAGCCGGAAGCCGCAGGCCAACATGAAGACGACCACCGTCACCGCCTGCTGGGCAACGACCCCACCGCCTGGACCAGCAGATCCTCAACCTGTCGCCCCCGGGCCCGACCGCAACTATCGCGGCATGGAGTGCCTGCACGCCCCGAAGCAGGAAGCGCTCCGGCGGCGGCATCTTCACCGGCGACGGCTACGTCGCCGGCGTCTGCGACTTCGCCACCGTGTACGACAACAAGGGCCTCTACGCCCGCCCCGAGTCGATCCATGCCATCCTCGATCGCAACCGCCTTGACGGCCCTGTATAACCCCAACGTTGCCCGCGATACGCTCGTCGCCGGCAACAACGTCCGGGGCCGTTCGGCCGAGCCCGAGGCCCGGCCGGCCCAGCAGCCGACCGCCCGAGGCGAGCGGCCCATCACGATCCCCCGGCCCGACGCTCGGCATCTCCTCGCCTGGCCCGAGGTGGTCACGGTCGGAGCCGCCTGGAGGGCCACGCCGGTCTCGCACCCGCGATCGGCCGAGAAGGGCCCCTGGTCGAGCTGGAACTGGTCGACGACCCGCGACCCTCGGCGACGTGCCTCGCCGGTCGGCATCGGCTCGACCTCCACCGTCCGGCGTTCCCTCGATCCCGCCCATCGCCGTCGACGTCGAACTGGCCTCGGCCCGCGAGCCGTGCCCAGGCCGGGACCCTGCGCCGGACCGCTTCCAGCTCGCCCCGATCGTCGGGGTCCTGGCAGGCGTCGCCCTCCCGGGCGCGACGATTGACGGCCTCGAAGAAACGGTTGAGCGACGAAGACGGCCGAGGCCCGCCTGCGGGCGGGCCTCGACGCGCAGTTGCGTCCTACCGATCAAGTTTGGCGGCGGCCCCCCTTCGACTCGGGCCGGGCGGTCAGCGGATCCTCGGGCCAGGAGTGCCGCGGATATCGGGCCCGCAAGTCCTTGCGGACCTGGAAATAGGTGGTCGCCCAGAAGCTCCGCAGGTCGTCGGTGATCTGCACCGGCCGGAAATTCGGCCCCAGCAGGTGCAGGACGACCGGCACCCGGCCCCGGGCCAAACGGGGCGTCTCCGGCAGTCCGAACAGTTCCTGGAGCCGGACGGCCAGAACCGGCGGGCGTCCCGGTTCGTATCGGACCCGGATCCGATTGCCGGTGGGCACTCCCAGGCTGGAGGGCGCCTCGGCCTCCAGTTCCCGGAGTTGCTCGTAAGTCAGCAGGCCTTGCAGGAGCGGTACCAGCGGCACCGCCCTGGCCTCGTTCATCGAGATCCGCCCCCGGCAAGCATCGGCCACGATCCCCGCCATCGCGTCCTCATCCAGGGCGGGCCACTCGCGTTCCGGCAGGGCCCGGCGGAGGAACTCCAGGCGGTCGAGCCATTCCGCCGCGGCTTCCTGCCCCCGGACGAATTCCCCGGTGCGGCCCGAGAGGGCCCCGGCGAGCACCCGCCCCGCCTCGTCGGGATCGACCGCGCCGTGGCTTTCTTCGCGGAGGACCAGGTCCCGATAGATCCAGCAATCCCGGGCGACGACCCGCCCCCGCGCTTCGTCCCATTCCACCCGCCGATTCCGGGTCACCGGATCGAGCCAATCGACATCGATGGCGCTGGCGATCCGCACGAGCGACTCGGGCCCCCGCCCGTCGTCGCGGGGGTCGAGCGCCAGGAAGAACTCGTCGTCGCGGACGATCGAACTTTCGGCCAGCCGGATCCCCCGGCCGCCGACCATCAGGGCCCGGGGCGAACCCGCCTCGCGGCGCCTGGCCACACGATCGGGGTAGGCCAGCAGGACCAGGCGGAGCAGGTCTTCCTCGGACGGCTCGTTTTCGAGACCGGCCCCCAGGCCCCTCCGAGCCACGCGGAGGAGGTCGTCCCGGATTCGGATCACGCCGGGAAGGGCCGGGTCGTGGCTCCGGGCGTGTTCGAGCCGGTCCAGCCGGGCCAGGAGGTCGGATCGGCCCGCTTCCGGCCCGGCCGTTTCCGCCGGGAAATCGCGGGATTCGAGGATCGCGGCGATCCCGGCCGCTTCCCTTATCCAGCCCCGCTCGGCGGCCGCGATCATCAACCGCCCGAGCCTCGGGTGGATCGGCAGGTCGAGCAGCCGGAGGCCCAGGGGCGTGACCCGATCGCCCGCGATCGCCCCCAGCTCGTCGAGTAAATCCCAGGTGGCCGAGACGGCCGCCTGGGGGGGCCGCTCGAACCATTCGAATCGCGACGGGTGCGAGCCCCAGGCCACCACCGCGAGCAGGCAGGCGGCCAGGTCGACCCGCGCGATCTCGGGCGTATCCTGCGCCGCCATCCCGCGCTCTTCCTGCGTCGACCAGAGCCGGATGCAACGCCCCGGCCCGAGTCTCCCCGCGCGGCCGGCCCGCTGATCGGCGCTGGCCCGGCTGATCCGGCCCAGCTCCAGCGAATCGAGGCCCCGAGCCGGGTCGTGCCGGGCGAATCGGGCCAGGCCGCCGTCGATCACCGTGCCGATCCCCTCGATCGTCAGGGAGGTCTCGGCGACGTTCGTGCTCAGGATCACCTTGCGGCGGTCGGCCGGCCGGAGGGCCCGATCCTGTTCCTCGGGGCCCAGGGAACCGTGCAGGGGAAGGACCAGGGCCGGGCCGATCCGGCCCCGTTCGGCCAGGTGGCGGGCGGTCCTGCGGATCTCGCCGGTGCCGGGGAGGAACGCGAGCAAATCGCCCGGTTGCGGGGCCTCCAGGGCCGATTCGATCGCGGCGGCCATCCGCAAGGGCAGGGGGTCTCGGTCGGCTCTCGGCCGGTGCTCGATCGCCACGGGGAACGACCGGCCCTCGGAGCGGACGACCGGGCAATCGCCCAGGAACCGGGCGATCGGGGCGGCGTCGAGCGTGGCCGACATCACCACGATGACCAGGTCCTCGCGGACCGATCGGCGGACCTCCTGCGCCAGGGCGATCGCCAGGTCGGTATGCAGGCTCCGCTCGTGGAACTCGTCCAGGACCACCGCGCCGACGCCTTCCAGGAACGGGTCGGCCAGGATCTGGCGATTCAGGATCCCCTCGGTCTGGACCACGATCCGCGATCGACGGCCCAATCGCCGCTCGAACCGGACCTGGTAGCCGACCTGCTCGCCCAGCGACCAGCCCCGCTCCTCGGCGATCCTCGCGGCCGAGGTCCGCGCGGCGATCCGCCTCGGCTGGAGCAGGATCAGCCGGGAATCGCCGATCAGGCCCGATTCGACGATCGCCGGCGGCACCCGGGTCGTCTTGCCCGCGCCCGGGGGCGCCACCAGGACCGCCGCACGATGCCCCTTCAACGCGTCGAGCAGATCGGGGAGTACCCGATCGACCGGAAGTTCCACCATCGGCCGAGATCACCCTGGGCGCGGAAGTTGCCGGCGTTGCGACGCGGAACGATCGGGGAATCCGGCCTTGCCCTGCCTCGCCCCGCCCTGATAATAATCGTACGTCCGGCGCCCGGTCTCCCACTTCCCCGGCGATCTCGGTGGTATGGCGTTTTTCGCGGGACTGATCACGATCCTGGCTCTGACGGCGGCCGAACCGGCGCACCAACCTGCGCCGGGCTTCGCCGTCGCCGCGAGCCCGACGACCGGCACCGCCTCCACGCCTGCCCGTACCTCGTGCGATCGCTACACCGCGCCGGACGGCCGCCGGTTCCCGTTCGAACCCGCCGATCCGCTGGGCCCGTTCTCCGAAGGGGAGGACGATAGCTTCGGTGAGGACCTGATCGAGGGCATCCCTACCCCCCTCGACAACTACCCGCCGCGCGACGATGGCGCGGCTTTCCGGTCGCTCTGGTCCCGCGTCGACCAGGGCCCGGCCGCCGGGCGAGCCCTGCCCAGGCGCTGCTGAGACCGAGCCCGGGAACCCCCCGCGCGGGGTTCCCATCGTCCCGCCTCGCCCCGACTTCCCCGACCGGCCGCAGCCGTTCGCGGGTCAAGGGCCGGGGATGGCGTTGATCGCGCCCCACGCAGCGATCCCCGAAAACCCGTACCGGTCCCGCGGCACTTCGCGTCGAGCATCGGCCGGTAGCCCTCGGGAATCCCGACGCGATTCGGAGTTTCGATCGATGACGCAGTGGAGCCTTCGCTTCTCGGCGATCGCGGCCCTGGCCGCGGCGTTCTCCTGGGGCGCGCCCGCGCGCGGCCAGGACGTCGTCGCCGAGGTGCACTCCATCGACGTCGAAAATCGATCGATGATGGTCTTCTTGCCGGGCGCGAAGGACCCGACGCGGATCGTGCTGACCGAGCAGACGCGGATCGAGGCGGGCGGCGATCGCCAGGTGAAGCTCGATCAACTCCGGCCCGGCACGCGGATCGTCATCCGCAACCAGGCCACCGCGTCGCACATCCGAATCCCGGACGAGGTGATCGGCCATGTGATCGGCTATAACGCCGAGACACGCGTCTTATCGATCCGGGAGGATATCAGCAACGACGACGTGGATATCGTGATCGAGAAGGACGCGACGATCGAGGCGCCCGGCGGCCGGGAAGGATCGGCGGCCGATTTCCGGGTCGATTCCCACGCCATCGTCGCCATGCTGCCCCTGGCGGCCACGTCGAGCATGCACGTGGCCCGCCGGGTCATCATCGATGCCTACCCGGTCGGCCTGTTCGAGGAGGCGCTGCACAACTTCCGCAAGAACCTGTTCAAGCCGCTGCTGCTGTTCTTCTTCATGGGCTTCCTGGTGCCGATCCTGCGGGTCCAGTTCGAATTCCCGTACATGATCTACCAGGGCCTGACGATCTACCTGCTGATCGCGATCGGCTGGAAGGGGGGCGAGGAACTCGCCGAGCTCGGCCGCCACGACCCCGGGAAGCTGCTGGGGGCCGTCGGGTTCATGGGCGTCGGCTTCCTGCTCAACTTCGTCAACGGGATCCTCGCGTACCTCCTTTTGTCCCTGCTCACCCGCCTCAGGCGGATCGACAAGGCGACGGTCGCCGGCTATTACGGGTCGGACTCGGCCGGCACGTTCGTGACGTGCGTCGGCGCCCTGGCCTCGGCCAATATCCTGTTCGATGCCTACATGCCGGTGATGCTGGCGGTCATGGAGATCCCCGGCTGCCTGGTGGCCCTGTTCCTGGTCTCCCGCCTGCGGGCCCGGGGCCTCGATCCCCAGGGGAACATGCCCGACGAGCCCGGCTACGACCCCAATGCCATGCCGCTCCTGCCCTCGGGGACGGGGCACGACGGCGAGTCGGCCGAGGACCCGCCCCAGGCCGGGGGCCGGACCGGCGGATTCCTCAGCCCCAAGCTGCTCCACGAGGTCTTCCTCAACCCCGGCCTGTACCTGCTCTTCGGCGGCATCGCCATCGGCTTCGCCAGCGGCATGCAGGGCAAATCCGTCACCCGGGACGATGACAACTTCTTCATCGCCCTGTTTCAGGGGGTGCTCTGCCTCTTCCTGCTCGAGATGGGGATGACGGCCTCCAGAAAATTGAAGGATTTGCGCACGGCCGGGCCCGGTTTCATCGCTTTCGGATTGGTGGCTCCGCCCTTGTTCGCCGCCCTGGGCATCGCGGTCGCCCACGCCTTCGCCTTGCTGACCCGCACGCACTTCGAGCTGGGCACCTATGTCCTGTTCTCGGTGCTCTGCGCCGCCGCGTCGTACATCGCGGTCCCCGCGGTGCAACGCCTGGCGATCCCCGAGGCCAGCCCGACCCTCCCGCTCGCGTCATCGCTGGGGATGACATTCACGCTCAACGTGACGATCGGCATTCCCGTGTACATCCTGATCGCCAAGGCCATGCTGAGGGCCTTCCCCGTGACCTGACCATCTCGGCCGAGGTCGAGCCGGCGACCCGGCGATCCCGACCCTTGATACGAGCGACGCTCCCGGGGGGGAAAGCGCCGTGAATATCCAGGGTCGGGATCGGCGGGCCGCCCCGGCGACCCGGCAGCCCGTCCCCTTGTTCCGAAGTCAATCCGGGGGGAACTGACTTCGAGATCCAGGGGACGGGCCTTTCCTTTTCCCGGGCCGCCCCCTTGCTCGCCGGATGGAACCGCGGGACGGCACGGGGCGCAAGACAGCGGCTCCCGTCCGCCACGGCCGTTCGCCATTTCCTCGGATCGAAGTCCGGGGCCGGTGTCCCGCGCGGAATCGGTCCCGATCCAGACAGGGGAATCCACCGTCGTGCACGGAATTCTTAACCATTCCCGAAAAGCTGGCCAGGGCCCCCTCTCAATTCGCCCGAATCCGTCCTATCTGCCGAGATTTCCTAGGCTTGTGATTTTTATCCGGTTTTACTAATCTTCCCAGGCTTCGGAACCGATACCCTGGAAGACGCTTAACTATGCGGGTCATCCAAGGTCAAGGGTAGCCACCATGACAGTCTCCATCGACGTCCCTACCGATGAGGTCCCCCCTCCCAAGGTCTCCCGGCAGGGCCAGGGCGGGGGTCCCAAGACCGCCTTCGGCAAGGCCGCGTCCAGCAAGAACGCCACCACGCACGGCCTGGCGGCGAAGCAGGCCCGCACCCTGCCCGATTATTTCCAGAACGACGTCCACGAGCGTATGTTCTACTACGTCGCCCACCATCAGCCCCAGTGCGACGACGATAATGCCCTGTGCGGCCTGGCCGCCATCGGATTTGTTCAGCATCGCAACGCCCTGTCGGAGCAGTTCCAGTACCTGCGGGTCCGCTCGCGACGCGCCCAGTCGTGCTGGGCCCTGGACCGCGCCGTCGATGCCGGCCTGCTGGCTCAGAAGCTGCCGAAGCGGCCCGGCGTGGTGTCGTTGCAATTGGCCGGCACCTACCACGGGGCGATCTGGCTGCTCGACCGCTGGCACCACCTCGCCCGAAGCCTCGAAGGCACCGGCCTCTGGAGCGAGGAGGAGATCCAGCTCGCGTACGACCTGCTCGGCCGCGACGCCCTGACCCGCCAGCATGACCCGGATCGGGTCGTCGCCGGCAGCCTGGAGGAGCGGAAGGAGCTGGTCGCCAAGCGGATCGCGCGGCTGCAGGAGCTGGTGGACGGCCCCTTGAAGGAACTCGACGCCGAGCAGCGGCTGCAGGCGATCCGCGGCCAGGGCTACCTGGACGACCCGGTCTATCGGCGGTTCGACCGCTACGGCAACCGGGCCTTGAAGCTGAACCGCGACTGCCTCGCCGAGCTGGAGCGACGCCGGATCGCGCGGGGGCTGGACGCGTACAACCCCGACGGCACGATCGCCACGCCGCCGCCGAGGCCGGGCGACCCGGAGGTCGAAACGGATCCCGACTATCGGCCGCGGTTCTACCATCTTCCCGAGGAAGAACTGCGGGCGAACGAGCCGGAAGCGGAGAAGCCGCGGCCGATCCGCAACGAGCCGAGGGCGGCAACGCCGGCCCCCGAGCCGATCCGCAACGAGCCGGCCGAGCCGAGGCGCCGGCCGAACGCGGAGGAGATCCAGAAGGCCCAGCGGAAGCTGGCCGAGGATCGCAAGGCCCAGGACCGCGAGAAGGCCCGCCTCCGGGCCGAACGCAAGGCGGCGAAGGCCGCCCGCAAGCGGAACCGCTGAGGCCGGAACGGGCCGGATCGATCGAAACGGAGGACCCGGGCGTTCGACGTCCGTAGAGGGGTCCGATCCGTGCCCTTCCAATCGATGCAATCGGCCCAATCTGACCCTCGACCGGGGCAGTCCGAGGCCCACGGCGTGCGGAGCGACCAGGGATCGGCCCACTTCCGGACCCATCGAGGCCCGGCTGCACACCGCCGGCAGGTCGTGGGAACCTCTTTCGGTCGAGCGAACTTCCGGTCGGAACGGTTTTGCACGCGGGGCAGCCTGGCCCATGACCCGGCAAATGGGGTGCGATTCCCAAGAATACGGGTGGTCCTGAAAACTGACTGATCAGTCCGCAAGTCGAACGAGCCGCAACTTCCCGGGGCGAGCCCTCCCGGAATCAGGGGGGGAGAAGCCAGCAAGGCTACCCGGACCGAATCGGGACCGCCGCTTCAGGCTTGGAGGTCAACAAGTTTCCGTAGTTGGGAAGAGGCACGCGCTTGCCGAGGCGCCTCCCAATGGAAGATTCCGAACCACGACAACCAATATTTTGGATATCCAAAATTTCCCTTGCGAGAACCCGTGTCTCGCCGTAGAGTTCACCCAGAAGGCGGCTTCTCCGAGAATTTCCGCGAGGGTGATCTCCTTGAACGGCTCCCATACCCGCCGAGGCTTCACGCTGATCGAGTTGCTGGTGGTGATCTCGATCATCGGGGTGCTGATCGGCCTGCTGTTGCCGGCCGTCCAGCAGGCGAGGGCCGCCGCCAGGCGGATCCAGTGCACCAACAACCTCAAGCAAATCGGCCTGGGCCTGGCCAATTACGAATCGTCGCTGGGTGCGTTCCCGCCCGCGTACGTGGGGGATCCGAGGGCCCGGGGTTCCCTGTTCGGCGTGTCGTACCCCGACGAGAACGGCAACACGTTGCCGGGATTCGCCTGGGGGACTTTGATCCTGCCCCAGATCGAGCAATCGGCGCTTTATGCCAGCTTCAACACCAACCTCCCTTGCTGGGCCCCGTCGAACTCGACGGCCGCGATGACGAAGCTTTCGGTCTTCCTCTGCCCGTCGAGCCGGGGGCCGAGCGACGGGTTCAACCTGCACCGCTACAGCAATGGCGACGCGACCGACCCCAACGACGCGGGCGAGTTCCAGCCGTCGATCCGGTTCGGTCACAGCCATTACGTAACCAACGCGGGTGTTAACCAGCCCTGGGGCCGATCGACCGCCTATTCGTCCGACTTCGACATCCCCGAGCCGGTGGGGGGCGGCCTGATGGCGGTCATCAACGGCCCGTTCTACCGGAATTCGAGGACGACCGTGGCCCGGGTTCCCGACGGTCTGTCGAACACGATCTTCGTCGGCGAGCGGACTTCCCGGCTCTGCGACGCGACCTGGGTGGGGGCCGTCCCGTACTCTTGCACGCCCCCGAAGCCGACCTGGACTTCCGACCCGAACAGCGGCGGCAACCTGGTGGGGGTGCACAGCGGCCCCGACGTGCACGACCACCCCCAGGTGATCATCCACGCGCCGAACCACCCGTTCGGCCACACCGACGAGATGTACTCCGATGACGGCGACGGCAGCCACGTCCTGATGGGGGACGGCTCGGTCCGGTTCGTCAAGAAGACCATCTACCCGTGGACCTGGGTGGCCCTGTCCACGCGACCAAGGCGAGATCATCAGCGGCGACTATTAAGGCGAAAGATGTCTCCATCGAAGAGCATACGGATGCGGGACCATCTGGGCGACGGCATGTTGCTGGCGTCCGGCTGCGGCCAGCCCGAGTTGGGGAGCTGATCGAGACGCCTTCCGGGCAGTCGATGCTGTACACCGCGGTCAGCCTGCGGGATGACAAGCTCGTCGAGCAGTGCGGCGACCGCCTGAAGGGGCTCCAGGAATAGGGCAAACTGCCCGGCCCGGCTGGGATACCTGGCGTCGGTCCTCGACGAGTCCAGGCGGGCCGCTGGGAATCAGCCCAGACCGCCTGGCCCGGTCATGGAAGGCCAGCGTCGCTAGCGGTCGGCCCCCGCCCGGGGGCCGGCCCCGCCTTCCCGGGACGCCCTTCAGCGGCCCGCGGCCAGGGGCCGGTCGCCATCCGAGGCGTTCGAGGAGGACCCTGGGCGGGCCCGGTCGCGGCGGTCGCGGAGGTGGTCGCGGCATCGGTTGAGCATGCCGAGTGCCTGGAGTTCCCCCTCGATCTCGTCGTAGGTCGGGTTCACGAGGGTCTGTTCGACCTCGCCGACGAACTCGGCGATGAACTGCTTCCGGGCGTTGTAGAGCAGCTTGCGGACCTGGGGCAGGCCATACTCCAGGCCCGACCGATCGCGGAGGGCCCGTGCCAGTCCGGCCGAGTCGAGTTCGGGGCGTTCGACCCGGATTCGCAGGACGCTGTGCAACGGCTGCCGGGTCCGGGCCTCGGCCTCGGCCAGGTGCTCCCAGGCCCGTCCCATGAGGTCCCAGAGCCAGATCTCGAGGAAACGCTTCTCGTCATCGAGCTCCGGCCCACGTGGATCGGCGACCGACCTGGCCGAGAAGTCGGCCGGGAGGGCCCGATCGCGTTCGCGGTAGAAGTCGGTGACCATCCGGCTGAGGGCCGTGCGGAGCAGGTCCCGGAACCGGCCTCGGGCCGGGTCGGCATGGCGGAAGGCCCCGTTGAGGAGACGGTACGCGAAGATCTGGTAAACCTCCTCGGCTGCGTCGGGATCGCGGAGGGCGCCGAGGAGGTAACGGCGGATGGCCCGGTCATACCGGGCGAGCAGGGCCTGCATCGCGGCCCGTGCGAGCTCCGGCGGGCCCTCATGCGCCATGCGGATATCGGACCAGCAGGTAGGGATATCGTTAAGGTTCGGGTCCATCGCGAGGGGCCTCGTTCGGATCGAGGTATTCGCGGCGATAGGAATGGACGGGACACCTTACCAATACTCCCCCCCGGAATGCAAAATTCCGAAAATCCCGGAATAACCCGGGGGGTATCCCGTATAAGGCCCGGGGTGATGAAGCGGGCGGCCCGGGGTAAACCCCGTCGGGCCTCGCCCAGGGCTTCGGCTCCCCGAGTCCCGCGCCGGGTAAGGCTTAGGTATTAGGTAGGTATCCGGGCGGGGCGGCCTTGAGACCAGCCGCCCCGCCCCCTTTTCTCAACCCTCCGATCGGGGCCGAGAGGCGAACACCAACCAGCCACCGGCCCGCAAATCCCGGGCCAGCCAGGGCCAACGAATCGGCCGGGCGTGGATCGCGTCGATCGGCAAGACCTCGTCGACCCGGAATCCGGCCCAGGCCAGGTCGCCGGCCAGTTCGGGCCATCGGAACAGGCGAACCTCCATGTTGGGAATCCCCCGGTAGGTCATCCGCCGATCGGCCGCCTCTTCCCGCCCCATCAGCAGGAGCGGCAGCCGCCCGATCAGCCATCGGAAGCCCTGGGGATCGCGGAGGTTCAGCCAGAGGTTATGGGCATGCAGGGCCAGGCGGCCGCCCGGTTGCAGGATTCGGTACGCCTCGGCCAGGGCCCGGCGACGGGCCGGAGCCCCTCGGATCATCCCCAGCGTGCTGAACATGGAGAGGGCATACCGGAAGGTCCGATCCGGGAAGCACTCCAGGCGGCAGAGGTTCGCGCGGACGGTGCCGACCGGCAGCCCCAACGATCGCGCCTTCCGGCCGACCTCGAGGAGCATCTGGTGCGACAGGTCGACCGCCACGACCGGGTGTCCCAGCCGGGCGAACTGGATCGCATGCCGGCCCGCGCCGCAGCCGAGATCGACCAGCGGGCCCGGCCCGGCGAACCGCCCGGCCAGCGCCTCGGCATCGGCCACGAACAGGGGCGAATGGGCGAAGTACTCGTCCTCGTCGCTGGCGAGTCGGGCGGCCTGGGTGTATTCCCAGAGCGACGCATTGACCCCCTCGGGCAGGTTCCAGGACGGCGGCGGTCTTCGGTCAGCCATCGATCGGGGTCGCCAGGATCCGGGCGGAACGCGGGGCGACTTCCAGGGCCCGGATCCGGCCCGCCTCGGCCTCGACCCGCCCGCCCGTGTCGAATTCCCGGAACGGACCGGCCAGGTCGGCCGGGAGTTCGAGGTCGATCCGGCTCGGCCTGTCCCCGGCGTTGAGGGCGATGATTACGGCATCGTTGCCGAGCCGGCGGAGGTAGGCGATGGTGTCGTCGCGGGCGTACAGGAAGTCGAACGAGCCGCGGCGGAGCGAGGCCCGATCGTGCCGGAGCCGGATCAGGTCGCGGGTGTGGCCGCGGATCTCATGGTCCCAGGTGGATTCGTCCCAGGGGAATGCACCCCGGTTGAGCGGGTCGTGCGCGCCTTCCAGGCCGATCTCGTCCCCGTAGTAGATCGAGGGGGGCCCGACGTAGGTCATCTGGAAGGTCGTGGCCAGCTTGTACGAAGGGCGGTCGGAGCGCGCCAGCGTGAGGAACCTCGGGGTATCATGGCTGCCCAGGTGGTTGAGCTGGCACTCGTTGATGTTCCGATGGTAGAGGCCCAGGAGCCGCTCGATCGAGGCCCGGAAGGGCTCGGCCCCGGGCGCCCCGGCCGGGTAGAGGCTGGTCGTCCTCAGCTCCCGGTCGAGCACCCGTTATCCGATGAAGTAGGCGATGCAGGCGCGCGTGAACTGGTAGTTCATGACCGCGTCCCACATGTCCCCCCGGAGCCAACGCTGGGAATCCTGCCAGACCTCGCCGACGATGTAGGCCTCGGGGTTGCTGGCTCGGACCCGCCGGCGGAACTCCCGCCAGAACGCGTCGTCGTCGATCTCGTTGGGCACGTCGAGCCGCCAGCCGTCGATGCCGAAGTCGACCCACCTCCGTCCGATGCCGAAGAGGAACTCGCGGACGGCCGGGGTGCTCGTGTTGAACTTGGGCAGCTCGCGGAGGCCCCACCAGCAATCGTACCCGGGCGGCTGCGAGCCGTCGTACGGGTGCAGCGGGAACTTCGTGGACGGGAACCAGTCGAGGTAGGCCGGCCGTTCTCGAGATGTCGTGGAACGGGAAGAAACCCCGGCTGGCGTGGTTGAAGACGCCGTCGAGGACCACGCGAATCCCCCGGGCATGGGCAGCGTCGAGCAGGGCCCGGCTGCCGTCCCGCCCAGCAGCGGATCGACCTGCTCGTAGTCGTGCGTGGTAGCGGTGGTTGGCGGCCGACTGGAAGATGGGGGCAACAGATGGCGTTGATCCCGAGGTCGGTCAGGTAGTCGAGCCGCTCGACCACGCCGATCAGGTCGCCCCCTGGAAGCCGTGGTAGGCGTCGATCCCCAGGCGTCCAGGTTCGGCTGCGCAGCTCGGAGCTGCGGGCGAACCGATCGGGGAAGATCTGGTAGAAGACGGCGTCTCGGACCCAGTCGGGGTATCCGGGGCGTGGTCGGGCATGGACACTCCGGGTCGAACTTGGTCAAACGTCGGGGCCGGCGGCCCGAATCGTGTCAGGAAATCGCGTGCCGAGCGGCGGATCATCCTACCTGACGGCCCGGCCGGTGGATATGCTCGCCGCCACCGACACCCTCCGGGAGGTGCCCCCAATGACGGCTATCGCCACGCTGCTGTGGGCGCTCCGTTTCCTCGCCCGATCGCACCCTCTGGATTTCACGGCGGCGACCGCCGTGCACGCCCCGGAGGCGGCGGAGACTCCCCGGGCCGAGCGGACCGCGATCCGCACCCTGATCGAGGAGGCCGCGAAGCGGGTCGGCCGCGAGTGGGACGGCCGGGGAGCGATCCCCGACTCCGGGGCGGTCATCGTGGCGACCACCCGGCGGGGGCTGCCCGGCGACGTTCCTGCGACGATCGCCGAACGGGCCGCGACCCTCCGGGCCGAGGGCTACCTGTTCTCCGTCGACATCGCCGGCCCGAACGGCCGGTCGCCTGGATCATCGGCAAGATCCGCGCGGCCTGCTGTTCGGCGTGGGCAAGCTGCTGCGAACGATGGAGTTGGCCCCCGGGCCGGCCCGGCCGATCCATCGATCGATTTCCTGACCAGCCCCGCCTATCCAGACCCGGGGCCATCAGATCGGCTACCGGAACCGGGCCACTCCGTGGGACGCCTGGACCGTCGGCCAGATGGAGCAGTCCATCCGCGAACTCGCACCGTTCGGCCTGAACTGCGTCGAGAACATCCCGTTCGAGGATTCCACCCCCGGCGTCCTAATGAAGGTGCCCCGCCCCGCCATGAATGTGGCGATGAGCGAGATCTGCGCCCGGTACGACCAGGATTACTGGCTCTGGACCCCGCCGACTTCGACCTCAACGACGCGGACCGCCGCGAATCCGCCCTGAAGGAGCACGAGGAACTCTACCGGAAGTTGCCCAGGCTCGACGCCATCTTCGTCCCCGGCGGCGACCCCGGCCATAACCCGCCCGAGCGATCCTGCCATTCCTGGAGGACATCGCCGGCTTGCTGGCGAAGCACCACCCCCTGGCCAGGGTCTGGCTGCGCTGCAGGGTTTCATGCCGACGCCGAGGTGGTCTATCGATACCTCGACGACAAGGCCCCGGGACTGGTTCGGCGGGATCGCCCTGCGGCCCGAGCAGCCCGCCGATCCCCGAGACCCGGAAGCGGCTGAACCCGAAGTATCCGATCCGGCACTACCCCGACATCACCCACAACGTCCGCCCGCGGTCCGGTGCCCTGGCTGGACCCGGCCATCGGCTTCACCCTGGGACGCGAGGCGATCAACCCCCGGCTCCTCCAGTACGCTCCGATCCACAACCACCTGGCCCCCTACACCGCCGGATTCCTGAGCTATTCCGACGGCGTCCACGACGACGTCAACAAGGTCGTCTGAGCGCCCTGGCCTGGGATCCCGAAACGTCGGTGCGGAGATCCTCGTCGAGTACGGCCTGTTTCTTCTTCGGCCCCCGGAGGTCGCCCAGCGCCGACGGGATACTCGCCCTGGAGCGGGAACTGCGCAGGGTGCGTTGCGGGACAACGGCGGTGTGGCCGCGACGCTGGCCCTCTGGCAGAAACTGGACAAGCAGAACACCGGGCTCGGGCCCAAGTGGCGATGGCAGATGTGCCAGATGCGGGCCACCTACGACGCTTATACCCGCGAACGGCTCCGCCATGAGGAGGCCCTCGAAGCCGACGCCATCCGCGAACTGGACAAGGCACCGAAGTCGGGCGCGATTCCGGCGATGGACGCGGCCCTGGCCGCGCTCGAGATGGCGGAGAAGTCGCCGGTCCGGGGCGATCTTCGCCGCCGGATTGACGAGCTGGCCGAGGCACTCTTCCGGGTCGATCTGGTCTTCAGACGAGCGTGCAGAAGTATCACGCCAGCGGGGCCGGCGCCGCGGCTGCATCCTCGACTTCGTCGATCACCCGCTCAACAATCGATGGTGGCTGGAAGACCAGTTCGCTCGATCCGGCTCCTGGAGGACGAACCGGCGAGGTTGTGGCAGCTCCTGGACGCCCGCACCTGGGAGAATC
This sequence comes from Isosphaeraceae bacterium, assembly GCA_046350035.1. Lineage (GTDB taxonomy): Bacteria > Planctomycetota > Planctomycetia > Isosphaerales > Isosphaeraceae > CALLYK01. The sequence goes on from JAXMBD010000019.1 coordinate 92,315, forward strand.
CCGGCCCCGGGAGCTTCTACGACCAGGTGGGCCACGTCGGCGGTCGCCCCACGTCATCAAGGGGGACTTCGACGCCGCTCGCCGGCACGGCGGCGCTGATCCCTGAGGTCCTCTGCGGGACGACGGCAAGAGCCGACGGAAACCGGCCTGGATGCTGGTCATGAACTGGCCGGCCGGGATTCGCCATAACGCCTTGATCCGGCCGGGCACTTACGTCATCCGGGACGACGGGAAGTGGAGCTTGCCTGCTCTCGATCAATGGTGAGAAGGTCGAGCCCAGGATCGACGGCCGGGAAATCGGCGAGTTCAAGGAATTCCCGGTGCCCCCCGGTTGCTAAAGGATGGGGACGCCGTACATCACGTTCGAGAGGCCCTTGGAAAACGTGAACTGGCGGGAACAATCGCGGTTGTCGGAAATCTGGTTGATCCGGCATGCCGGAACGGGGCGTCGAAGAATGATCCGAACTGGGAATTCGATCGGTTGACGGGCGGTTTTCCTTAGCCCCGGGAAGGGGCGACCGTGAACCGTCCTAACCCTTCCGCACCTGTAGCCGATCGCCAGCAAAGGCCGCCCGGGGCGAGGTGGTCGCCCCAACCCGATCGAATCCTCCTTGGCCGTGCCGCCGGTCCCGCAGCTTTCCTTGAGGCGGGCGGCCAGCCGCGGGGAGGTCGTTCCCCCTGGGGTCGAGGTTACCGATCCACGTCACCACCTTTCCTCGGGTCGTTTCTCCACCGCGATGCGCGGTCTGCTTCTCGGGCGGGATCCTCGCCGGCTCGGGTGCGATCGGCGGCACTGGCATCTGGATTCGAGGCGGCCGCAACGGTCGCAGGTCGGCGGGCGGTCCCAGGGGAGTTCCGGCGAAGAGGCGTCCCACGGCGTTCAGGACCTGGGAGGTGTGTACCTCGGGTAGAGCGTCACGCCCAGGCTGGACCGCTTGCCGTAGAGGAACCGGAGGTGGTGATCGACGTGGTTGGCCATCGTCACGATCATCTCGGCGAGCGTGATCCTGCCTCGGTCCGAACGCCGGGCCGGTTCGGCGCGAAGTCGGATTCGGGCCGGAGCCGGAGCAGGTGCGTCATCCACTGGCGGTGGGCGACGAGCAGGTTGACCGCCTCCTCCATCGGCATCGCGTGCGGTCGAGTTTGGAGCCAGCGTTCTCGTCGAACGCCAGGAGCGACGGGTTGTCCTCCGCGATCACCCACTTCATCCGGTCGGCGTACACCAGGTCGCAGTCGAGCAGGTGGACGACGATCTCGGCGATGCTCCAGCGCCGGGCCGGGCCGGGCGTGCCGCTGCTCCGGGGTCAGCCCCTGGGCCGCGGCGGCCTGGGGTGCTGTCCCGGCCGCGTACCGTTCGATGATCTGCCGGTGCGTGCTGCTCATCTGTCGGCCTTCTCGTCGGCGGGCGTCTTTCCGCCAGATGGCGAGCTTCGGGTTGGTGAACTCCAGGAACCAGATCTCTTCCTCGACGTTCAGCTCGACGGCGAATCGGTGGCGACGAGGTAGCGCCGACGATCTCCATCGACGCGTTCAGGAAGTCGAAACGGCCGCTCGTCGGCGTCGGGCGGGTTGCAGATGGAATCGATGACCAGGACCCGCTCATCGACCGGCCCCGACTTCGAGAGGTATCGGCCGTCCATCTCGTAGATGGAGTAGCCCCGCGAGGCCGCACAGAGGGTCCGGATCCAGGCGTGCTCATCGAAATCCGGATCTTGCTTCCGCTGCCGGCGGATCGCCTTGCGGATGAACGGGACCTCCCGGATCGCCTCCTCGCTGAACAGTCTTCGAGGACCTCCTGCACTTTACCGAAGTAGCCCAGCTTCTTGGGGAGGAATCACCTCATAAAGCCGGGCGGCCTTGGGCCCTTCGAGATGGTATGCGTACCCATGACCCCGCCCCTGCCTTTCGGGTTCGATCCGACCGGGCCATCTACGACTTCGGTCATCGCCCCACTTTTTGAAAGGAGCGGCGGCCCCGGCGACAATCCCCCGGAAGCCGACCCGCTCGAGGGCCGTCGGGAATGACGCGATGATCTCCCCGGAACGCCTGGCCACCCTGTTCGACGCCCACGCCCCCCGCCTTGCCGCTGCATAGCGGCAGTGGTGCGACCGCGACTCGGCCGAGGACCTGGTCCAGCAGGCGTTCCTGTCCCTGGCGAGGCAAACCGTCGCCCGCGGACGAGGTGCTCGCCTGGCTCTATCGCGTCGTCCGCAACGCCGCCGTCTCGCGGATCCGGTTCCAGGTCCGTCGGCTCCGGCGCGAGTCGGCCGCGTCCGTGCCCGAGGCCTGGTTCGACCGGGCCGACGACCGGATCGACGCCGAACAGGCGACCCGGATGCTCGAAGGTCAGTTCGCCGAGAACGGAGAGGCGATCGCGGCCTCGATCTGGGGCGGCCTCGACCTTCGACCAGATCGGTCGGCTCCAGGGTGCTCCCCGCCACCGCGTTCCGTCGCTACCGGGACGGCCTCGCGACCCTGCAAGAAAGGATGGACGGCCATGCTCGACTTCGAGCACGACCTGAACGACGATCTGAAAGCAATCGAAGGCCGGCTCCGGGGTTGGGCCCCGTCCTCGCCCTGGATCGAACGCGACCGCCTGATGTTCGAGGCGGGCCGGGCCGCGTCGGCCAGGAAATCCACCCGATTTTCCTGGCCGATGGCCACCGCGGCGACGGCCTCGATTGCCCTGGGCGCCCTCGGCGGATGGAAGCGCAGGAGCATTCAAAACCCGGGCCGTCGAGCTGGCCTGGGCCCAGGGTCGGCGGCCCCCGCCCCCATCACCCCCGATCGATGCGCCCGTCCTGATCGCGATCCGGGAGCCGAGTCCGATCGAGCCGACCAGCTACATGGCCCTGTCCCGACGGCTTTCGGAGGCGGGTGAACTGGACGAGCTCCTCGACCGCGGACATCCCGGGCCGGATCCTCGGTCGCGTCCCGAGGAAATCCATCCCGACCCCCAACCGCGTCCGGTCGTCCCGAGGCCTGATCGACCTCTGAGACCCTCGTCCGGGTGGCACTGGTGGCTTGCCCACCAGTGCTCGAGGGTTGCTCGCCGGATCACTGGTGGGCAAGCCACCAGTGCCACCCATCCCGATGCTTGTTCCGCCTTTCCGGAGAACCCCAATGGTCCCGAAAGCCCCCCTGCGCGCCGGCCTCTGGACGGCCTGGCTCTTGATCCTCGTACCGGCCTCGATGGCCCAGGATGCGGCCAAGGCGGCGAAGCCGCCCGAGGATCCGAACCCCCTCAAGGAGCTGACCGTTAGCCCGGCCGACGTGCCCACGCCGGCCCTCAAGTACCGCCTGCTCCCGAGGCCTTCGGACCTCAACCCGGGCAACGCGGCGCCGCTCTACCTGCGGATCCGCCATGAGATGACCGATCCGGAGCCGCTCAAGAAGATCGACAAACTCTCCGAGACGCTCGATCAGCCGATGTCCGAATTCCCCAAGGAAGAAGTCCGGGGGCTGGTCGATAGCTTCTCGAGCCGGCTCAAGCAGCTCGATTTCGGCGCCCGACGGCAGACCTGCGACTGGGCCTTCAGCCTGCCCGAGCAGCGCCAGGAGTCGATCAACATCCTGCTGCCCGACACCCAGGAGATGCGGCGATGGGCCCGCTTGCTGGCCCTGAAGATCCGCGTCGAGGTGGCCGAGGGGAAGACCGACGAGGCGCTCCGCACGATCCAGACCGAGCTGGCATTCGGCCGGCACGTCAGCGAGAACCCGTTCCTGATCGGCAGCCTGGTCGGTATCGCCATCGAATTCGTGACGCTCAACCGGATGGAGGAACTCATCACCCAGCCCGGCTCCCCCAACCTCTACTGGGCCCTGACCGACCTGCCCCGCCCGCTCGTCGACATGCGGGGCCCGCTCTCCGAGGAAGAACGATTCGGCGAGAATATGATCCCCGAGTTGAACGGGATCGACGGCCAGCACACGCCCGCCGAATGGGCCGCCATCCTGTCGAAGATCTACGCGGGCATGGTGAACCTGGCCAGGACGATGGGAGGCAACGAGATCCCCGCGTCCGTCAAGGCCCTATCAACCCAGGACGTCAACGCCTTCCGCAAGTCGGCCCTCGCCGACGCGAAGGCCTACCTCCGATCGTCGAAGGGCCTGACGGACGACCAGATCCGGGTCATGTCCGACGACCAGGTCGTCGCCACGTACATCGCCGGGCGTTACCGGGAGGTCCGCGACGACATCTTCAAGCTTAGCAACCTGCCGTTCCCCGAGGCGTTGGAGTCGTACAAGGGGATGGAGGATCGGATCAAGGCCCTCAAGAAAGGTCCGCTGGCGGTGTTCGTCGAGCTGTTCCCGTCCCTGCTCTCGGCGAGGCTCTCGGGCGCCCGGCTCGATCGGACCGTGTCAGCCTACCGGGTCCTGGAAGCCCTCCGCATCTACGCGGCCCGCCATGATGGGGCCCTGCCGAAGGCCCTGGCCGACGTAAAGGAGGTGACCATCCCGATCGACCCCATCACCGGCAAGGCGTTCGACTACAAGCTCCAGGGAAAGTCCGCCGTGCTGTTCGCCCCCTTGACCGACAACCGGCCGAAAACCGGCATTCACTGGAGGATCACCATCCGCTGATCCGTGTCCAGGCCGTCGGGGGCCCGGAACCGCGCTGACGGCCATCCGGGCGACCTGATACACTCGGCATATTGCCCCCGCCCCGCGTCTTCCGGGCCCGCCATGAGCGATCCAACCACCCGCCCCCCGAGCGACGTCCCCCTCAAGAACCCCCGGCTCGCGGCGTTCCTGGCCTGGCTCGTGCCGGGCCTGGGGCATTTCTACCAGGGGCGGATCGGCAAGGGGATCCTCTACGCCACCTGCATCCTGGGCCTGTACATCGTGGGCATGGCCATCGGTGATGGCCGTGTGGTGTTCTGGCGATGGATCAACCCGATGCGGGACCCGGAGAACTTCCGATTCAGCTACATCGGCCAGTTCTTCGTCGGCCTGCCCGCCTTGCCGGCCCTGATCCAGGAGACCTTGATGTACTTCGGGATGCCCCCGCTGTTCGGCGGCATCATGGCGCTCGATGCCAACCAGCAGCTCGAGATCAACCGGCTGCAGCCGCAGCTCGGCCGCCTGATGGAGATCGGCTGGGTCTACACGCTGCTGGCCGGGCTCCTGAACGTCCTGGCAATCTACGACGCCTACGACGGGCCGGCGTACGGCGAAGACGAAACCGAGGCATCGAAGGTCGCCCCCGTCGCGGTCGAGGGGAGCCCCGCCTGATGTTCGCCCACCTGCTCAATCCCTACTGGTTCGCCCCGCCGCTGGTGATGGCGATCAGCCTCGTCTACGCGGCCTCCCGGCACGAACACTGGCCGCTGATCTGGAAGCACGCGGCCCGGCTCTCGGGCACGATCCTGGCCATGCTGGGCGTGGCGATCGCCGTCCTGCTGCTGATCAATAGCCAGTTGTAACCTTGCCGCCCGGGATGAAAAAGGGGGCGCCCGGCGCCCCCAAAATCCCTCGCATATTCCGGCCGCAATCAGCGTCGGACCGGGTCGGCCCCGGCGGCGACGGCGGTCGTCGAGACGGCGTCAGCGACGGTCGGCCGGCCTCGCGAAGCATTCGGCTTGCGAACCTGCACCACCAGGTCGCGGAACTGCATCCGCGAGCTGAGCGGGATCTGCCCCTGCTTCAAGGTCGTCTGCGCCGCCCAGTCGGGGTAGGTATCGACCAGCCGTCCCATCAGGGAGACGAACCAGCCGGCCTCCTCGACCTGCTCGGCCAGGACCCGCTCCAGGATCGGACGGACCGTGGCGGCGGCCGCCCGCCAGCCCTTGCTGTCGATCTTCACGAACGCCTCGACGTCGTGCTGGACCCAGGGCTCGCCGTTGACTTCCTTGAAGTAGCCGGTGCGGACCACCATCACGATCCGGCCCTTCAGCTTGGCGTTGCCCCGAGGCCCGGTGTAATCGAGGTCGCAATACATCACGTGCAGGCGGGGCGATCGCAGGACGTATTCCCAGGTCGCGGTCGTGCCGTTACCGTCGCTCCCCTGGTACAGGTTGGGCCCGATCTGCTGGAGCTTGGCCGGCGTGCTGCTCAGGTCCTGCCAGAGCGCCAGGGTGATGGCCGGCTCGTTGAGCAGGGCGAGGTAGACCTTGGGATTGCACGGGAACGTGTCGGTCTCGCCCCGCTTCGTGAACGTATTCTCGCGGATCACTTCCGCGACCTCGTCGCGACGCTCGGGCGCCACCTGATCCATCGGGATGATCGAGGCCGGATCGGGGTGCCGGTCGCCCGCCAGGGCCACACCGGCTCCCGCGAGGAGGGCCCACGCGGCGAAGGTCCCTATCTTGAAGCCTTTCATGGCGACTCCGTCCCCAGGCTTGTGGGTTTCCAACCCGACACCATCGGACCGACGCCGGCCCCGCTCCTGGCCGGTCGTCGTTCCGCCGCACACCTAGGATCGGCGACCTCCCGCGTCAACATGACCACAATCGACGATCCGGGCGGTTTTCGGGGTCGTCGCTGATTGAGGGGATCTAGGTAATTTTCCCGCGTATCCGGGTGATTCGAGGACTTACGGTCGGGACTCTTTCGTGAAGGTCTCCACCCGGGGCGCCAGACTTCCCTTGACGGGGGAAGCCCAACCGCGACACTGGGATACGGGCCCCGGTCGGGTCCAACCTTAGGAGAAACCCATGCGATTGCGATTCGCGTCGGGCCTCCCGACGTTGGTGGCCTCCATCGTCTTGGTGGGGGCCAGCTTCGCGGGGGAGCCCGTCAAGTCCGGCCAGGCGGCCGGCGAGCCGGTGAGCCCGTTCGATGTCGAGGACATCACCGGGCCGAACCAGGGCAAGACCCTCTGCTATCGCTGAATGTACGGTTCCAGCCCGGTGGTCTGCGTCTTCGCCCGCAAGACTTCCGAGCCCTTGGCCAGTTTGGTCAAGCAGATTGATTCGAAGATCGGCGAGAACAACAAGCTCAAGAGCTTCATGGTCCTGCTCGCCCGCAACGGCGAGAAAGCCTCGTCGGACCTGAAGAAGCTCGCCGCCGACGGCGGCATCAAGAGCGTCCCCCTCACGGTCTGCGGCGACCCCGCCGAAGTCCCCGACTACGAATTGTCCAAGGATGCGGACGTGACGGTCGTCATGTGGTCCAACGGCCAGGTCAAGGCCGCCCGCGGCTACAAGGGCGAACTGTCCCCGGAGAACATCCGGGAGATCCTGTCCGACGTCCCGAAGATCCTGGACAAGTAAGGCAAACCCGCCTTCGTCGCGGGGACAACGATTCCATCACCAACCCGACCCGACCGATCCCCAGGAGACGCCCGGGCGCCTTGCCCAGGCGTCTCCTCGAGGGAGGGGCGATCGGGCACCCGGGACCCGGTTCGCGGAAGTGGCCTTGCCGGCCTGGGGTCGGGGGCTATGATGTCGGCCGCATTTCGGCTCAAGTTTTTCGAAGCTTTGGTCGCAGGGAGGCGGTCGATGCGAGGACGCAACGCGATCCTGGGTGTGGCCGGCGCCGTGGGCCTTTCGATCGCCCTCGGCATCGGCGGGTTCCTGAAGTTCGGCAAGAAGTCGGGGGAGGTGCCCCCGTCGGCCGAGGGCTCCGCGGAGCATTCGGCGAAGGAGATCGCCCAGCGGATCAGCGGCGGGGATGCCGACGCCCTGACCACCTTCCGCGACCACCTGGTGGCGGTGGGCGAGGACGGCCAGGCGAGCACGCTGACCGAAGAGGCGACCGACGATGCGGCCGCCCTGATCGACGGCTCGGCGCGGGGCTTCCGCAAGTTCGGCACGGTCGGACGGGCGATGATCGCCGGCATGGCCGGCTGCTTGCTGGAAAGGCTGGCCGCCGAGCCGGCCCCCAGCAACTGGAGCCAGCGCTGGAGCCGATCCACCACGTCCTCGAGCCTGGCACTGGCCGATCCCGAAGTCCAGGTCCGTGCGCCGCCCTGGCGGCTACCTCGCGGATCTGGAACTGGTCGCCCGGCCGGAGCCCCCTTCCGGTCGAGGAGGCGAACCTGGGGGCCTGGAAGGACGCCTTCACGAAGCCGGTAGCCGGCCTGCTGGCCGACCCCGATCCCCAGATCCGTGCCGCGGCGGTCCTGAACCTGTCGATGGTGCCGCTCGACTCGGTGGCCGAGCCGGCCGCCGCGAAGATCCGCGACCGGGCCCCCGAGGTCCGGCGCCAGGCGCTCGCCGGCTTCGCCCGGCGTCCCGCCATCCTCACCGAGGAAGACATCCTGGAGCGGCTCTACGACGAGGACCCCGCGATGCAGTTGAGGGCGCGGACCGTCCTGGAGCAGCGCGGGCTGACCGAGGACCAAATTGAGCTGGGATCCCAGGTCTTCAACCCGGACCCCGGGTTCCGCAAGCAGGTCGTGGCCAAGCTCAACGGCCGGGACGACATCGACCCGATCGTCTGGCTGATCCACCTGTCGAGGGACAAGGACGAGGCCGTGAGGGCCGAGGCCCTCAAGGCGATGCAGGGCCGGGCTGCGGCCCCGGAGGTGGTCCAGAGGCTCACCGAGATGGCCGTGAAGGATCCATCAAAGTCGATCCGCGCCGAGGCCCGGAAGCTCCTGCCCGCGGAGGCGGCCGCCCTGATGCCGGCCATCGGCGATGAGGTCACCGTGTCGGTGCCCCCGCTGCCCGGCTCGGCCGCCCTCAAGCCCCGCGCGAACTGAGGCGGCTGGTCGCGAGGAACCGACGTCGCCCGTTCGATCCACCCAACCCGCAGGACCGCCGCACATCAGCGGCCGGGCCGGCGGGTTTTTCGTTCGCCTGGTGGCCCTCGTTAGACGAGGTCGATGGGCGGGCTCGTGGGCCGCAATTCCCGGTCGCGATAGGCCTGGGCGAGCCTTTCCAGCAAGGCGATCTCGGACCGGACCAGGCGGCCCCGTTCGGTGTCGGCCACGCGTCGGGGCGGGTGCCATTCCCGGATCGTGCGGATCTGCGGGATGATATCCACGCCGTCGCGGATCGCCGCCTCGACCGAGTCGAAGTGGGAATGCTGGGCCAGGAAGGTGCGGTCGGGTTCGAGGACCAGCGTGTAGCCGTGGTCGCCGTACGCTTCCGAGAAGGCCCCGTCGATGGTGATCGCCATGCCGCTCCTCTTGAGCGGGTCCTCGCCCTTGTCGATCTTCACCGGGACGTGGCCGTTGACGATCAGGCCGCGATCCGGGTCGGCCCCGAATTCGGCCAGGATCCGCCGGCAAAATCCCTTCTCGTGGATGAGCGTGAAGTAGGGGTTCTTAACCTCGACGTGGAAGCTCGGGTCGGCGACCAGGTCGTTCTCGAAGGTCGCCACTCGGTCCTTGCCGAAGAGGGGGGACCTGGGTCCGCACCAGAGGTACCAGAGCAGGTCCAACTCGCCCGACTCGGGGTGTTCGAACGCGGCCGCGACGGCCCGGTCGATCGCTGTGAACAGGGCCTTACCGGCGTAATCCTGGCCGCCGACGGCCAGCGGCAGGAATTCGCCCCGTTCGTCCACCGGCACGCAGCCGTGGAAGATCAAGTGGTCGTCGCGGATCGTATCCATCCCGCCGAGGCCGACCAGGTATTCCATGTGGCTGCGGAGCAGGACGCTCTGCGTGAACGACTGCTTCATCCGATCGAGGCAGGTTTGCTCGTCGTCCGAAAGCCGGTACGGGTCGGCCGGGTCGATCGTGGGGAAATGCGTGTCCTTGAGCGGCGTGACCCGCCCGTCGATCGTTACCGTGCCGGCGTCGCGGTCGATCCGGTGCAGCAGGCGACGGTTCTCGATCCCCCAGGCCGGGTTCCTGGCGATCGCCTGGCCTTCCAGCTTGAACTGGAGGATCGCGGCCGCCTTCTGCATCCGGGAGATGGTGAGGGGGTCGCGCATCCCCGTGCCGCGCCCCTGGTAGCAGGAGGCGGGGTCGTCGCCATAGACCTCCCTCGCCAGCTTTTCGAGCGGCTGAACGGTAATCCCGTATCCTTCCTCCAATTGCGAGAGGCGCCGATACCGGCAGGAAATCCGCAGGACCTGCGCGATCAGGGGCTCATGGCCCAGCGAGGCGCCGAGCCAGGCCATGTCGTGGTTGCCCCAGGTGATCGCGACCCGGGGCTGCTTGCGGAGGTAATCGACCACCAGGTCGCCGCGCGGGCCCCGGTCCCAGAGGTCGCCCGCGAGGATCAATTCGTCGATGGCCAGGTTCCGCAGGGTGCGGACGATGAGGTGGATAAGGTGGCCGGCCCGCCCTTCGTCGGCGAGGACGTCGAGCATCGCCTCGAAGAAGGCGGCGTCGGCCTCGGTGGCGGGGCTTTGCACCAGGTCGCGGACCAGGTCGTTGTACGGCGCGGGCACCGCCGCGATGGCCGCCGGCAACCGATCGGGACGGGCTACCTCGCGGACCAGTTGCAGCAGTTCGGGCATCACCTTGCGGGCGAAGGCCCTCCTTTGGTCGGCGTCGGCCAACCGCTCGGCCAGGCTTTCCAGGAATTCGACCGGGTAGAAGACCAGGGCCAAGAACTGCCGGAGTTCGGCCGGGTCCAAGCGGCCCCCCAGGGCGCGCTCGATCCGGGGCCGCAGGGTCCCGGAAGCATTGTTGATCACGTGGCGTAGTTTGCCGTATTCCCCGTGCACGTCGCTGATGACGTGGACGGTCCCCTTGGGCAGGGTCAGCCCGTCGCGGAGCGGCGATCTCGAGCCGGATCGCGTCCATGCCGGGGTAAGCGCTGGGCCAGGTGGGCCAAGGCGGACAGGTCGTCTCGGCTCACGCTCATCGGGCCTCCGGCGAATTCCGGGCTCGATCGTCGATCGGTCGGTTCCGCGAGCTGCCGGCCTTATTCGGCGGCCCGAGCATCGGGCCCTCGGCCACGGCGGCCTCGGCACCCTCGGCGATGCCGGGCAGCAGGTCGAACAACTTGCGGATCGCCTGGTGGGATTCGATCGGATGCCGGAGGGCTGCGATCGAGAGGATCTGGCAGCGGCTGCCGGCCGATCCGGATCCGGGTCACGTAGTGGCCCGACTCCAGGTCGGCGACGATCCGCTGCACGGCCCGCTCCGTGATGCCGACCCGATCCGCCACGTCGCGCAGGCGGATCTCGGGATCGGCCGCGATGCAGAGCAGCACGTGCCCGTGATTGCTCAGGAATGTCCAGGCGCCGTCGGGCGTCGACGGCTCGCGATTCTCTGGTCGTCGCATGGCTTGACCTCAGGATATACTATACGCTGTTTTCCGCCGGACAGCAATGTTGCTCCCGCTGGCCCGGGCCGGCCATGGCCCCGCGTATCCACCCCCGGCCCCTCGATCGTCGCGACGCACCCGGAGAGATCAGCATCATGTCTTCCCCCACACCGATCACGGTGGCTTATGGCGACGGCATCGGGCCGGAGATCATGAAGGCCACCCTGAGGATTCTGGAGGCGGCCGGCGCCCGGCTCGCCCTGGAAACCATCGAGATCGGCGAATCGGTCTACAACCGGGGCGTCTCGGCCGGCATCGACCCCGCCAGTTGGGAATCGCTCCGCCGCACCCGCGTCTTCCTCAAGGCGCCGATCACCACTCCCCAGGGCGGCGGCTTCAAGTCGCTCAACGTCACCGTGCGCAAGACACTCGGCCTGTATGCCAACGTCCGGCCGTGCGTCGCGTACCACCCGTTCGTGGCCACCAAGCACCCCGGCATGGACCTCGTCATCGTCCGCGAGAACGAGGAGGATCTGTACGCGGGCATCGAGTACAAGCAATCGGACGAGGTGATCCACGGCATCAAGCTCATCTCGCGCCCCGGCTGCGAGCGGATCGTCCGCTATGCCTTCGAGTACGCCCGGCGGAACGGCCGCAAGAAGGTGACCTGCTTCACCAAAGATAACATCATGAAACTCGCCGACGGCCTCTTCCACAAGGTCTTCGACGAGGTCGCCGCGCTCTACCCCGACATCCAGAACGAGCACTGGATCGTCGACATCGGCGCCGCCAAGATGGCCGACACCCCCGAGGCGTTCGACGTCATCGTCATGCCCAACCTCTACGGCGACATCCTGTCCGACGTCGCCGCCCAGATCGCGGGCTCGGTCGGCCTGGCGGGCTCGGCCAACATCGGCGAGAACGTCGCCATGTTCGAGGCGATCCACGGCTCGGCCCCCCGGCGGGCCAACCAGAACCTGGCCAACCCCTCCGGCCTGCTCCACGGCGCCATCCTGATGCTGGTCCATATCGGCCAGGCCGACGTCGCCGAGCGGGTCCACAATGCCTGGCTCCGCACCATCGAGGAGGGGATCCACACCTACGACATCTTCGACGAGAAGGTCAGCAGCCAGAAGGTCGGCACCAAGGAATTCGCCGAGGCGGTCGCCGCTCGGATGGGCAAGCAGCCCCAGACCCTCAAGCCTGTCAGCTATGGTCAGGCGGAGGCCGCCGGGTCAACCTGGAAGTACCAGGCGGCCACGCCGGCACGCAAGGACCTGATGGGCGTCGATGTCTTCGTCGAGTTCCGAGGCAAGCCCGACGACCTCGGCGCCAGGATCGCCCCGCTGGCCGATCCTGACTTCACCCTCGTCATGATCAGCAGCCGCGGCCAAAAGGTCTGGCCGGGCGGCATGCCCGAGACTTCGTGCGTCGACGCCTGGCGGTGCCGCTACATGGGCAAGCAGGACGGCCAGCCGATCCGCCACGCCCAGATCCTCGGGCTGCTGGGCCGGCTCGAGTGCGGCCGGCATCGACTTCCTCAAGACCGAGCACCTGTACAACTTCAACGGGGCGTCCCCTGGCTACTGATGGGCCAGGGCCGAACCCCGACGGCCCGGGAAATCGCCCGACGGAGTCCATGACCCATGACCGCCGCCCTGCTCGCCGCCGTGGTGCTCGCGTTCCCGCAGGCGCCCGCGCAGGCGCCCCCCCAGGTCCAGGTCGAGTCCCTGCCGCTCCGGCTGGAATCCTGGAAGCGAGGGGGTCGAGTCGACCTGGTCGCGAGCGAGCAGGGCCAATCGGCCACCTACACCGGCGTCCCCCTGAAGGCGGTCCTCGAAGCCGCCCTCCAGGGGAAGCCGGAGATGGAGGCACTTCGTTCGCTTTCCGACGCCGTCCTCATCGTGCAGGGGAGCGACGGTTACCAGGCACTCGTCTCGGCCGCCGCGGTCGCCATGGATTCGGGCGGGAAGAAGTACCTGCTCGCCTGGGAACGGGACGGCAAACCGTTGTCGGAATCCGAAGGCTCCTTGCGGCTGATCGTGCCGGGGGACGACAAGCGGGTTCGGTGGGTCCGCAAGATCACCGCCATTTCCCTGGTCCGCCTACCGAAGCTTCCCAAGCCTGCGGCCCCCTGAATCGGTTCATCGATCCGCGGGATAGGCCCGAGCCCTCCAGGCCTGATAGCGATTCATGACCCGCTGGCGATTGGTGGCCGACATCGCCGGATCACGCCCCGCGCCCGGGACCAGCGGGACCGACCAGCCGGGGATATCGGACGCACCCGGCAGGATGTACCCCGCACTCGGGCCATTCGACTCGCCCGGCATCGGGCCGACGCCCCCCCCGAGTTCGTAATAGCGGGCCATCCGGGAAGCAGGCGTCTCGACGCCAGACACCGCCGAAGGAGGTGGCCGGAAGATCAACACGTCCAGGGCATCGCGGATCGGACGCACGCGGGTCGGCTGGGGCTGCTGCGCGAAGGCGGGGAAACAACCGACCGCCGCGATCGCGACCAGGCCGATGGAAAACGCCCGAGCGTTCATGAATGGCTCCTGAACCCGGATGGGGTTGGAATCGAGCAGGACCATCCAGAATATGGCGCGGAATTCATCCGCACGCCGGCCCGGAATCGTTGCGGAACGCGAATCCCGGGATCCTACCAGGAATACGCCGGCCCATAGGCACCGAGGCCGCGACCGGAATAACTGGCACCGAAGCCCAGGTTGGGAGTCAGGCCCGGACCGTAGGTCGATCCGCCGAAGCCATTCACAACATAACCGGGCGCACGCATGTTGTATCCGGGATACCCGTAATACGAGGCATACGCCCCGTAGCCATACGCCGGGCTGCCGAATGAGCTGCTATACCCATATCCGGGATAGCCATACATCCCGGCATATGCCGCCGAGCCCGATGCTGGCGGCCCGTAGCCATTCGTGTAGCCCGACATCCGATAACCGGGGATGGCCGGCATGGCGACATTCGGCGTGGAGGCGGGGACGTTGATGATGATCCGCGTCCCCGGGGCGACCGGGGTTGGCGTTCGCCTCGCCTCGGGCGGGCGGACGATGGTGGTCTGTCTTGCCGGGGGATTAGGCGGCTGTTGGGCCCAGCAGACCGGGGTTCCCAGGGCAGCCCATGCGATCATCCAGGCAGGGCCAGCGACCCGGAACCTGCGTCTCGCCTTTGTGCCTGCCATCGGTAGCCCCTTTCGCGATCGTCCGGGGCTCCGACGCAGGGCCGGGCCCGGAATTAGTAGACCGGCCCCACGTACGTCCAGGGGCCGAAGCCGAGGTTGCCCACGCCAATCGTCAGGCCGGGGGTGAAAGTACCGGATCCGCCCGGGGCCCCTCCGTAGTAATTATAGTCGTAACTCGGCACGCCGTAGGTCCCGTAAAGCGCCCCGGGCACCGAGTTGATTCCATATGTTGGGTACGACGAGTTGAATCCCCAGACCGGCGGATTCGAATAGGCCCCATAGGCCGCCGAGCCGTACGAGGACGACGCGACGTAACCCGCCGTCCTGGGAGTACCATAGGTCACCGTCGGCTGGGCGGGGGAGGTGTTGATCATCACCAGGGAGCCATTCTTGACCGGCCTCGCCGCTACGGCACGGGACGCCGGGGGCCGGACGATAACCTGTCCCTGGACGGGGAGTGCGACAGCAATCAACCCGGCCGTGGCCATCAGAAAGCATCTCGGGAAAGCTGGTGCCTTCATGTCCGTGGGTCCCTGGGATCCGGGGGGTGAATTACCAGCCGAACGCCGAGCCGCCGGTGTACGAGCTGGTCGTCCCATACGAGCGGCCGAAGGGGATGCCGAAGGCCCCCACCTGGTTCGAGTACGAACCATAACGCGCGACGCCGTAGCCGGTGCCGTTGGTCACCCCCGAGAAGCCGTAGCTCGGCAGCTGGATATAGGCATTGCCGGTCGCACCCGAAACGGCGTAGGGGACGGGCCAGTTCGTGAGCGACCACCCCCCATTGTTCCAACCGTTACCATACCCGCTCCCATAGCCCCCGTAGCCGTTGCCCCATCCGTTTCCATAGCCGCCGCCATAGCCGTTGCCGGCGTAATTCTGGGCCATGTTCCCGTAGTACTGGCCGTAGTTGCTGATCCCATAACCGTAGTTGTTATAAGAGACGGCGGCGGGTTGGGCGTCGCTCCGCCAGTTCGGGTTGAACTGCTGGACGCCGCCGATCGGGCCCGCCGGGTACATGCCGCGGCTGAACGACGGGGAACGCCCCACCGCTTGCTGCGCCCTCGCGACCGCCGGATCGCCGACGATGGCAAGGCCCGCGATCAGGGCAAATCCGTTCAGGACCAGGCCGATGGAACGCTGCATGTTCATCCTCCCCCTTCGTCATCCCGGGGCGATCGGAAAGGGGCCGCCCCATGCGATTCTATGTCGAATGCAAAACGGGCGCCCAGGCAGCGTCGAGGCCCGGTTGGAATCGATAAGGACGCCACCTTTCGGGCGACATGGATTAGGATGCAGCCAGCCCTGGCGAAGGTCACGGCATTCGGGTCGAATCACCAGCCGAAGAACGACGCTTCCGCGGACGAACTGGTCGCCGCATTGGTGACTTCCGCGGGGATGCTGACGGTACTGGGCTGGTTGTAGTACGGGACGTATCTTGCGGTGCCGAAGATGGTAGCGTACGGCAAGCCCGAGGGGCCGTTACCGTATTGCCAGGGGCCCCCGTTCCAGTAGCCTACGTTCCGACCGTTGTTGTTCCACCCGCTCCCGTTCCACCCGCCCCCATTCCAGTTGCCGCCACTTTTCGGGACGCTGCCGGAGACCCCGTTCGACCCGCTCCCGTTCCACCATCCTCCGTTGGAACCATAGCCATATCCGAAGCCAAAGCGTGGGGTCGCGAGCGAGCCGAAGGAGGCCTTGCTGGCCATCTCGGGCGGATACATCAGCTCGCCCGTAAACCGGTTAATGGGTGCATAATTGGGGGGATAGGTGAAATTGCCGTTGTCCCTGCGCTGTTCGCCGTCGCTCTGCCAGGCCGGGTTGTACTGCTGGATTCCCCCGATCGGGCCCGCCGAGTACATCCCGCGGTGGACCGATGGCAGATTTGTCGGTGCCGCAGGGATGGTCCGGTTATACTGGGCCGGGGCCGGGGCAGCCATCAGCAGGCCCGAGAGCAGGGCTAACCCTGGGAGATAGGTGCAGCGGCAACCTCGCATGTTCTTCCTCCCGGTTCGTTCCTAGGGCGCTCTCATCCGGCGCCGATGCAATCATGGCTTGAACCGACCTCCGCGCCAAGGGATCGGCGAATTCCAGATCGCGTATTCCACCGAGAATCGCGGCCGAACGCCTCGCTCTTGACCCGCGCATCCCGCGGACGCGAAACTGTCCCAGGGTCGATCGCCCTGCATCGGCGGCGCCGCCTTTCCCTGGTTTCGTGCCCGTCGATCCCCTCGTCTCGGGGTGCACCTTGCTGTCGCAAACCGTCGAATACGCCCTGCGGGCCGTCGTCTACCTCGCCTACGAGGCCCCCGCACCGCGAACGACCGATCAGATCGCGGCGGCAACGAAGGTCCCCAAAGCTTACCTCTCAAAAGTGCTCCAGTCGCTCTCGCGTTCCGGATTGGTCCGGTCCCAGCGCGGGATCGGCGGGGGCATGTCGCTCTCAAGGGATCCCTCGGGCATGACCCTGCTGGAGGTGGTCAACGCGGTCGAGCCGATCCAGCGGATCCACACCTGTCCGCTGGGCCTCGGCTCGCACGGGGCCGCCCTTTGCCCGCTCCATCGCCGGCTCGACAACGCCCTGGCGTCGATGGAATCCTCGTTCGGCACGACAACTCTGGCCGAGGTTTTGTCCGAACCCAGCCCGAGCGTGCCGTTGTGCGACGGATCGAAACCGCCCCGGCCGGGGCGATGAACGACGACGATCCCTGGAACCCGGCATGACCCCGATCGCCCCCGCCCGGAAGCTCCCCCTGCCCCCGTCGCCACCCCGGCCGCCGCTGGTCGGACACATCGGAGCCTACCTGCGTGACCCGTTGACCTACTGCGAGGCGGTCGCCCGCGAGTACGGCGACGTGGTCCGGCTTCGTCTCGGGCCGTTCGACGACTACCTGATCCGGCACCCCGACCACATCGAGTACGTGCTCCGCGTCCACCACGAGAATTACTGGAAGGACCGGATCACCAAGCTGCTCCGGCCCCTGGTCGGTGACGGCCTGCTCACCAGCGAAGGGGCCTTCTGGCGTCGCCAGCGGAAGCTCGTCCAACCCGGTTTCCAGCACGACAGGATCGCCTCCTACGGCGAGGCGATGGTGGCGTGCACCGAGCGGGTGCTCGACCAGTGGGAGCCGGGCCGCCCGATCACCTTGCAGGAGGACATGGCCAGGATCACCCTGGCGATCGTCTCTCGCTGCCTGTTCGAGTCGGACGTCGACGAGGCGGCCGAGGTCGTGGGCGAGTCGCTGGCGGTCATCATGGACCGCTTCCTCGACCCGACCAAATGGATCCCGCTGAGCGACTACCTGCCGCTGCCCGGCACGTTCCGCTACTGGAGGGCGATCCGGCGGATCGACGAGGTCGTCTACAAAATCATCCGACAAAGGCGGGAGCAAGGCGGCCAGGGGGACCTGCTGGGCCGATTGCTCGCCGAACGCGACGACGAGGGCGGCCGGATGACCGACCGCCAACTCCGCGACGAGGTCGTCACGCTGTTCCTCGCCGGCCACGAGACGACGGCGCTGGCCCTGACCTACACCCTGCACCTGCTGGCCCGCCATCCCGAGGTCGAGGCCCGCCTGATCGGCGAGATCGACGGCGTGCTCGGGCAGGGCGAGGGGCGTCTCGTCGCGGGTGACGTGGCGCGGCTGCCCTATACCGAGGCGGTGGTGCGCGAGTCGATGCGGCTCTATCCACCCGCCTGGAGCATCGGCCGCGAAGCGCTCCACGATGACGAGGTTGGCGGCTTCCGGGCCCCCAGAGGGACCCAGTTCACGGTCGCGATCTGGTTAGCCCACCGGGACGAACGGTGGTTCGACGACCCGGCGTCTTTCCGCCCCGAACGCTGGGGAGGCGACTTCCTGAAGCGGCTTCCACGATGCGCCTACATGCCCTTCGGCGGCGGGCCGAGGATCTGCATCGGCAACCATTTCGCGATGATGGAGCTGGTGCTCGTCCTGGGCACGATCCTGTCGCGATACCGGATGGAGCGGGCCGACGAAGCGCCGATCGAGGTGCTCCCCTCGATCACGCTGCGGCCGAAATCCCCCGTGCGGATGATCCCGCGGTCGCGGCGGGATTGAGCCGATCGCAAGGCCGAGGGTGTGCCGCTTCGGATACCTTTCTCGCCAGACTCGCGCACGACCCTGCGGCTCGAAACGAATTTCTGGCGCGATCATCAACAAGGTATGGGTTTGCGGTGAACCTGTGCTTGACATGCGGGCGGTCACTCCCTAAGTACTAGGGAGGGCCGCGACAGACGACTGTCGCGCCTCCCGCCCGTCCATTCTCGCGAGACCCATCCCATGGCAGCGACCAAGAAGGCTGCGACCAAGCCCAAGGCGACCGCCAAGAAGGCAACGCCCGAAAAGGCCGCCCCCAAGAAGGCCAAGGCCAAGGCCGCCCCCGCGCCCAGCCCTGCACCGTCGCCGGCGCCCGCCGAGGCCCCCAAGGCCAAGGCCGCCCCCAAGAAGGCCGCAACCGCCAAGGCGGCACCCAAGAAGGCCGCACCCAAGAAGGCCTCGGTGCTCCGCCTCTCCGACAAGCAGAAGGAATTCCTCAAGAAGATCCTGGAGTCGGGCGAGTCGGGATACGAGGCGCTCAAGGCCGAGCTCCGCTCGATCGAGGGCCTCGTCGAGAAGAAGCTGGTGAAGAAGGGCCCCAAGGCCAAGGGCGTGGCCACGGCCCGCTACCACCTCACCAAGGCCGGCCAGAAGCACTCGTCCCCCGCGCCGGCCGAGTCCGCCAGCCCGCCGCCCACCGCCTGAAGTCCTGCCGCGGGCGAAACGA
>JAXMBD010000020.1:0-110463 GCA_046350035.1 Isosphaeraceae bacterium
CGCCCAGGAAGAACATCGTGCCGTCGGGCCGGGCGGTGCGGACCGGCGCGAACGCGAACAGGATCGCCATCGACAGGCCGGCGATGATCGCCATGCCGGTCAGGTTCAGGGCCGGGATGGTCGGACTCTTGAGATACAGGAACGGCCAGTCGTCGCGGGGCAGGGGGCCGATGCCCTCGGTATCGACCTTCGCCGGGGCGATCCGCTGCCAGTAATCGCGCGGGGCCCCCTCGACCTCGGGCGG
Organism: Isosphaeraceae bacterium; assembly: GCA_046350035.1. Lineage (GTDB taxonomy): Bacteria > Planctomycetota > Planctomycetia > Isosphaerales > Isosphaeraceae > CALLYK01. The sequence goes on from JAXMBD010000020.1 coordinate 245, forward strand.
CTTCTCGCCGTAGCCGTTGATCGCCAGGTTGTGCTTGGGCGTGAAGTGGATCCAGAAATTCGTCGAACTCAGGCGGTCGCGGATCGCCGAGAACCGGGCCGATTCGGGCCGGCCGGCGAGGACTCCGGTGATGTGGTTGCCGGCCGTCTGGTCACTGCTGCTGCGGATCTCGGCCTGGTAGGGTAGCGACATCACCAACGGCGGCGCCCCGAACGCCTTGCTGGCCATCGCATCGAGCCGACCGACCACCCAGCCTTGCCGAAAGTAGTTGTACATCATGAACACGCCGTCGGGGGCGAGCACCCGGTTCACGTCGCGGAACGCCTGCTCGGTGAACAGGAAGTTTTCCAGGCGGATGCTGGAATAGCCGGTGTGCAGCACCAGCGAATCGACCAGCGCATAGACCACCAGGTCGTACTTGTGCGGCGTCTTGCGGAGGAAGGCGCGGCCGTCGCCGTTCCAGTAATGGACGCGAGCGTCGCTATAAGGATGGCCCGGGTGCTTCGCCTTGCCGATCTCCTGGATCACCGGATCGATCTCGACCGCATCGACCCGCTCGGCCCCGAACCGCAGCGCCGCCTCCACGTCGTTCCCCGACCCAGCGCCGATGATCAGGACGTTGCGGAACGGCGGCAAATCGGCGTCGCGATCCAGCAGATGCACGAGCGAGTAGGCCGAGCCGATCGCCTCGGTCGGCACCATCTGCTGGTGCGAGATGTTGTTGGTCGAGATCAGGTTCGTCTCGGGCTCGAAATCGACCTTGTAATAGGGCGACCAGAAGATCGGGTTCCAGGGCTTCCCCTGTCGGTTCTTCGACGTGGTCGCATGGGTCGCCACGATGCAGACCAAAGCGATGGCGCAAATCGTTTGCACCCGTCGCATCGGGATCGCATAGCAAAGGGCCATCCCGGCGGCGATCATGAACCAGATGACGGGCGACGTCCGCCAGCTCGACGCCAGGGCGAACGCGCCGATCCCGGCGAGGCTGCCGGCGATGTTCAGCGAATAGGCGGCGATCCGGTTGGGGATGGCGTCGAACAGGCGGCCCATCAACTGGCCCAGGCCCAGGAACGACAGGGCCACCAGCACGAACATCACGCCCGCGCCAACCTCGACTGGCAAGACGATCGCGGCCTGCTTCTGCATGGCCGGCTCGGCGCCGAAATAGATCTGCTGGGGCGACTTCTGCCCGCCGACTTCCAGCGCCAGTTGATTCCCCTCGAACGCCGACAGCGCCAGGGCCCCCGCGCCGACCGCCAGCAACATCAGGGGCAACGTCGTGCCGATCAGGTTCCACCTGCGGCCGGCGCAGAGGCAGCCGACCGACATCCCCAGGAAGCAGGCGAGCAGGACGATGTTGGTGAAGAACGTCAGGTAGATCACCGTGCTGCCGAACCAGCGGATATACGCGAGTTCGACGAACAGGATGGTGAAGCTGACGAGGAACAGGTCGAGCCGGTTCCAGGCGGCAAAGCGGGGCGTCAACGCGGCCTCGGCCGCTTCTGGGAGGGAATCCGACTCGGCCTGGCTCAACGCTCCGTCCCCCGGATGATCCGACCGGGGCGCCCTCGCCCCGGGTTAATTCGCGGTGGCTAGGTGGACGATAGCGGCCGGGGCCGAGTCGGGCAAGGCGAGTGGGGCCGATCAGTCTCTATCCCTGCTCGGGGCTCGCCTCGAAAGCCCTTGACAGGCGTCGAGTTGCGGATACGATCCCACCGCTTTGGGTAGGGAGATCCATCCCTCGTTGCCGAGGGGAGATAGGGGGCTTCAACATGCAGCGATCGCATCGGGGAATCTGGTTGGCGATAGGGGTGTTCGGCTACACGACGTTGGGCCTAATGCCTGGCCCCGCATCGGCGGATGGGATGACTTACACCCTCACCGACCTGGGGACATATCCCTCCCCCGGCGGTGTTCGAGGCGGCCGCTTCGATGGGACATTGGGATATCAGTCCCCCCGGATCGATAACGCGGGGCGGGTGACCTTTGGGAACGCATTGCCCGTGGATTACGGATCGCTTTCGGGCACCGTTCCCTATCAAGGGCCGGCACCTGCCGATCCGACGAGACCTGGTGGCGTCTCGCAGCCGAGCAATGCTTGGATCACCGCCAGCGCCGGACAGTTCAGCGTCGGCGGCTACACCGAGAACGGGTCGGGCGTTATCCCATTCATTTATGATGGCGCAAAGGCAACACGGCTGATGGACAAATCGGGAAATCCGATCGTCAACAGTAACGCTATTGCTGTAAATGATGCCGGGCAAGTGCTTCTCGCTGGCGGTTCTTCGCTACCGTCGGTTTTTGACGCAAGGGACCAGAGTTGGAAGGGTGTCCCCTGGTTAACCCCAAGCCTTCCATATAATGCCTTGGCGATCAATCAATCCGGCGTGATTGTTGGAAAATCGCTTACCGGCGACCTCTATGGAATCCATGCAGATCACGCATTTATTCTGCAGGATGTCAATTCTCGGTCGGTCGACCTGAACACGCTGCTACCGACGACGGTGGGCTGGGTCCTGAACACGGCGACGGGCATCAACGACGCCGGCCAGATTGTCGGGCTTGGTACCGACCCGAGCGGCGCCGTGCATTATTACCAGTTGAACCCCGTCCCGGAGCCGACGACGTTGGCATTCGCGGCGTTGGCCCTGGCGGGTTTGGCTCTGAGGACGTTCCGAAAGGCCCGCCGTTCACCGATCCAGGCGAGCTAGCCTTCTCACTACCTGATCGGGGCCGATTTCCCGCCGGCGTGCATCCGCCAACAGCCGTGGCGATGAAGCGGCGTCCCGCCCTGTGAGATTTCCGGACGGATCGCGCTAGACCGCTTTTGCCGCCTTCTTCGGGTTCGCTTTCGGTGCCGCTTTGCCCTTGCTTTCGGCCTCGCCGGCTTGTCCGCTCCTGACGGCTTGACGATGAGACCGGCCGGATCGAACGATCCGCCGACCGCGAAGTAGGCCCGAAATGCGAGGTCGAGGCTGCCCTCGATGCCCAGCTCGACCCGGGCCACCCGCGATTGGCTCGACTTCATCCGCTTCGCCAGGGCGGCCTGGGTGATCCCGAGCCCCTTCCGCAATTCGCGGACACGCTGCCCGATGGCCGCACGGAGTTCGACCAGCCGGCGTTCCTCGTCGGTCAGGCCGAGGAAGTCGCCGTAGTCGCCGATGACCCACCCCGCCGCCTTCAGCCGCTCGGCCTGCTCATCGGTCAGCATCTTCCACCCTCAGCTTTTCCCGATAGTACGAAGCCAACAGGCCCGGTCAAACGTCGATCGCTCGCTTCGGGGTCTGCCGGGTCTGCTTGCTGAGCACGCCCGCCCGGGTGGCACGGGTCCCCCGCGGAGCGGGACCCGTGTGGGGGGCGTTGGCCGGCGGTTTCCGGGCGGCGAGCGGTGGCCTTCGTCGTCGGCCGGGCTTGAAGAACGTACTTCGAGAGGGGCCCTATCACACGGGTTTCATCGGCTGCGCCGATGGGAAACCCGTGCCACCCTGCCGTTATTATACCATCGCGGCAGCCTCGTCTCGGATTGACAGCCCCCGATCCTGCGGGTAGCGTGCGGCGTCCCCCCAGGAAGGGCGCGGACATCTCCCTATGCCCATCGCGGGCAGGCGTCAATGGAGTGACGACCCCCATGTCGATCGCGACCGATCCCATCCCCGTACCAGCACTTGACCTGAAGGCGCAGTACGCCACGATCCGCGGCGAGATCGAATCCGTCGTGCGTTCGGTGATCGAGAGCCAGTACTTCATCCTGGGCCCGGAGGTCTCCGGCTTCGAGGCTGAGGTGGCCGCGTATTGCCGGGTGCCCCATGCCATCGGCTGCGCCTCGGGCTCCGACGCCCTGCTGCTGCCCCTGATGGCCTGGGATATCGGGCCGGGCGACGAGGTCGTCACCACCCCGTACACGTTCTTCGCCACCGGCGGCGCCATCTGGCGATTGGGCGCGAGGCCGGTGTTCGTCGATATCGACCCCGAGACGTACAACATCGACCCGAGCCGGATCGATGCGGCCATCACCCCGAAGACGAAGGCAATCATCCCAGTCCACCTGTACGGCCAGTGCGCCGACATGGGGCCGATCCTGGAGATCGCCGGCCGTCGCGGGATTCCGGTGCTGGAAGACGCCGCGCAGGCGATCGGCGCCGGCTATCAAGGGAAGGTCGCCGGCCAGCTCGGCGAGGCGGCCGCGTTCAGCTTCTATCCGTCCAAGAACCTGGGCGGGTTCGGCGATGCCGGCCTGGTGACGACGCTCGACGAGGGCCTGGCCAAGAAGGTCGCCCGGCTCCGCGTCCACGGCATGGAGCCGAAGTATCACCACCAGGAAGTTGGCTTCAACTCGCGGCTCGATGCGCTGCAGGCGGCCGTCCTGCGGGTGAAGCTCCGCCATCTCGACGCCTGGACGACCGGCCGTCGATCGGTGGCCGATCGCTACCGAAGCCTGTTCGCTTCGCACGGCCTGGAAGGCGTGGTGACCTGGCCGGTCGATCGCGAGGGGTTCTTCCACGTCTACAACCAGTTCGTGATCCGGGTGCCGTCGGCCCATCGCGACGCCATCCGCGCCCACCTGGCCGAGAACAAGGTCGGGACCGAGATCTACTACCCGATCCCGCTGCACCTGCAGGCTTGCTTCGCGCCGATGGGCCACAAGCCGGGCGATTTCCCGGCCTCGGAGGCGGCGGCCGCCGAGACGATCGCCCTGCCGATGTACCCGGAATTGACCGACGAGATGCTGGCGCATGTCGTCGGCTCGATCGCCGAGTACGCCCAGGAACACGGCCTGATCTGATCGGGTCGCACCCCTCCGGGAACGATGAACCGGCCATCCCGCAGCGCTACGGGGTGGCCGGTTTTCGTTGCAGTCAGGGCATCGGCGACATCGGCATGTCGGTGGCGCCGCCGGCCAGCGGGTGGATCGGGCCGTCGTAGCCGGGGACGGCGCGGCCCGGGGGCAGCGGCAGGCCGTACTCGAGCTCGATCGGCCGGTAGGCCTGCGACCGGGCGAGGATCCGTTCGGGGCGCTCGATGCGGAAGTTCCGCGGCGAGTCGTCGAACGCGATGTCGAGCCGTCCCGGAGGCCCGGCGTCGATGTGGTAGACGCGCATCCGCAGCACGTCGCCCGACTTGTGGATCACTTCGAGCCACTGGCCTTCTTTCCGCTTCAGGACGAGCATGAGCATTCGCTCCCGTGGTGCAACAGGGTGTGGGTGGGCTCAAGGGGAGCCGGCCGTTCCGGGACCATCCCGGAGTACGCGGCGGCGACCGGCGTGGGCTCCTCCATCGACCGGGCCGAACGCTTCGGCCACGGCGGTTCCTGGCGGGGCGACGGCCATCGCCGGGGCGCCCGGCCGTTCCCCTTGCGGAGGCGCCGCAGCGCCTGGTCTCTCAGTTGCGCGACCCTCGGCTGGGAGAGTCCCAGGGCCCTCGCCGTTTCGACGAGGGTCAGGCCGTGGAGGAACAGGGCGCGGCAGACCCGGGCATAAGGCGCGGGCAGGCCGCTGATCCGGGCCTCGAAGGCGTCGACCTCGTCGATCGCGGGGGCCGAGGGGCGTTCGTCCAGCATCTTGCGGAGGTCGCCCGACGGCCAGTCGTTGGGGTTCCGATGGCGCGGCCTTGACGGCGGCTCGGGGCCGAAATATGGATCGTTCCGGGTCCGGTCTTCGAGCTTCCGGTGCACGTCGCGCAGGGCGCCCTCGATCCGGCGGGCGGCGTAGAGGGGGAACGCCACGTTCCTCTCGGGGTCGTACCGTTCGGCGGCAATCACCAGCGCCAGCCCGGCGGCCGACTGGAATTCGTCGCGGGCCTGGGGCCAGGCCAGTTGGTAGGGGCGGGACATCGAGGCCGCCATCGGGTAATACCGTTCGGCCAGGTCACTCCGCTCCCGGGTCAGCCCGATGCGCCGAACTTTCCTGGACGCTCGGACCATGACGCTGCTCCTTTCCATCTCGATCGCAGGGGCGTTGCGGGCCGGCACGGCCCGAATCCCGGGCGGCCGACGTCGCGGGCCCCGATACGTTCGAGGCCCCGGGATCTTCGCGACGCTTCCGACCTCGCAAGGGCGGAGGCCGTCGGCCTGCCGCCCATGCACCCGGGACGGGCCGATCTTGCCCCGGGGGAAAAGATCGCTCGGCCGGACGCGTCTCGCTGATCCCTACGCTCGCAGCATACGACCCATATTGGGGACGGCAACCCGACGAAATCGTCAAGGTTTCGCGCCCGCCCCTATAATCGTTGGGGATTTGCGGACCACTCCGCACGCGGCCTCGCGACGGTGGGGCGTGAAAACGATGAGGGATTGTGCGGGTGTGATACCCTTTCGGGGTCATTCCCGGGGATGCCTACGGGGGGGATATCCCGGATGGGAAGAAAACGGCAAGATATGCCGGCTTTTACGGGAGAGCGGCCGGAAGCCGACCCGGCCTGGATCGCGGCGATCCGCCGGGAACTGGTGTCCTGGTACGACCGGGGCCATCGCGAGTTACCCTGGCGGGCCGATCGCGATCCGTACCGGATCCTGGTCTCCGAGATGATGTTGGTGCAGACGACCGTGGCGGCCGTCGTGCCGTTCTTCGGGCGGTTCCTGGCCCGGTTCCCCGACGTGGCCGCGCTGGCGGCCGCCGACGAGGAGGCAGTGCTCAAGGCGTGGGAGGGCCTGGGCTACTACCGGAGGGCCCGCCAGCTCCACCAGGCCGCCCGAGCGATCGTCGAGCTCCACGGCGGGGTCGTGCCGGACGACCCGGAGGCGTTGCGGGCGCTGCCCGGCGTCGGCCGATACATGGCCGGGGCCGTCCTTTCCCTGGCGTTCGACCGGCCGGCGCCGATCGTGGAGGCCAATACCCGTCGCGTCCTGGCGAGGCTGGCCGCCTGGAACGGCGAACTCTCGGCGACGGATTCCCAGGCGAGGCTCTGGGAACTGGCCGAGGCGCTGGTCCCCCCCGAGAGGGCCGGCGCCTTCAACCAGGCGATGATGGAACTGGGCGCGACCGTCTGCACGCCCCGCGAGCCTTCCTGCCTGATCTGCCCGATCGCGTCGGCCTGCCTCGCGAGGGCCGGGGGCCTGCAGGACGCGCTGCCGAAGGTCGCGGCCCGGCCGGCTCCGACGGCGGTCGAGGAGGCTTGCGCGGTGGTCGAACGCGGGGCGCGTTGGCTGATGGTCCGCCGGGCCCCGGGGAACCTTTGGGCAGGATTCTGGGAATTCCCGACGCTGCACCGGGGCGGGGCCGACCCCGCCGGCCGGTCGTTCGGCGAGCCGACGGGATTCGATGAAGGGATCGAGCGGCTCACCGGGGTGCGGATCCGGGGCGGCCAGGAACTGGCGACGGTCCGGTTCACCGTGACCCGGTACAGGGTGACGCTCACCGCGATCGGGGCCGAGGGGCTCGACGAGGCGACGCGCCCGGGGCCGGGGCTGGTCGAGGCGGCCTGGTTCCTGCCCTCGTCGCTGGACGGCCTCACGCTGGGTTCGGCCACCCGAAAGCTCCGGGGACATTTGCCGACGCCCTGACGAGTCCGGCCCCGGATTGATCGGCCGTCGCCCGCCTGTTCTGCTGGGGGGGCGGGGAGGGCCGTTGAATCGGGGGGGCTCGCCATGTCCGGCGCGATCGCGGTGCTGAACGCCGGCTCGTCGAGCCTCAAGTTCCGGATCTACCGGCGGGAAGGCGGGCGGCTCGACCTGAGGGCCCGGGGGATCGTCGATGACCTCAACGGCCGGCCGCGTTTCGAGGCCCGCGACGCGACCGGGGCCGAGATCGGCGAGCATGCCTGGCCCGAGGGGAGTTCGCCGGGCCATGGGGGCGCCGTCCGCCACTGGCTGGCATGGCTCGCCTCGGGCGCCTTGCCGGGCGTGGACCTGGCGGCGGTCGGCCACCGGGTCGTGCACGGGGGGCCGCTCTTTTCCGGGCCGGTGCGAGTCGATGCGGCGGTGATCGAAGGCTTGCGTGCCCTCGAGCCGCTCGCCCCGCTGCACCAGCCGCTGGGCCTCGCGCCGATCCTGGCGATCCGCGACGCGTTCCCGGACCTGCCCCAATTCGCCTGCTTCGACACGGCCTTCCACCGGACCCAACCCGAAGTCGCCCGGCGGATCGCCCTGCCGTACCGGTACGAGGCGGAGGGGATCGTCCGCTACGGGTTCCACGGCCTCTCTTATGAATATATCGCCTCGACCTTGCCGGGATATCTGCCCGATGCCGCCGACGGCCGGGTGATCGTGGCCCACCTGGGGAACGGTGCGAGCCTCTGCGCCATGCTCGGCCGCAAGAGCGTGGCCACGACGATGGGATTCTCGCCGCTCGACGGCCCGCCGATGGGGACGCGTTGCGGGTCGATCGACCCGGGCGTCCTGCTCTACCTGATGGGCCGGGATCGGCTCGACGCGGCGGCTTGGAACGCCTCCTCTGGCGCGAGTCGGGCCTGCTGGGGGTCTCGGGGATCTCGGGCGACATGCGGGCCTTGCAGGCCAGCGGCGACCCCCGCGCCTCGGCGGCGATCGACCTGTTCGTATACCGGGTCGGCCGCGAGATCGGTTCGCTGGCGGCGGCGCTCGGCGGGCTCGACGCCCTGGTCTTCACCGGGGGGATCGGCGAGCACGCCGTCGGGGTCCGCGACCGGATCGTCCGCCAGGCCGCCTGGCTGGGCCTGGAGCCGGACGAGGCCGCGCTGCCGCACGGGCCCCGGTTGACCCGACCCGGCTCGCGGGCTTCGGCCTGGGTGATCGCGACCGACGAGGAGATCGTCATCGCCCGCCAGGCCGACCGATTGCTCGGCGGGACGGCCTGAAGGCGGGCGGCTCTCCTCGGCGTTATGCCTGCAATAATCGATGGATGCGTCGGAAGCGCTGTCGGGTTCCGATGGGGGATGGAGTCGCGGAATTGGGGGCGATAGACTGTCCCATTTGTCGGTCGGTGGAGTATTTCAGGCGTCCTAGATTCAGGTCCGTCAGGAATCGGAGGTGTGTCATGCCGCCGAGGGGCAAGAGCCTGCAGCACGAGATCGATAACAAGCGCCCCCCGCGGGTGCAGATCACGTACGACGTCGAGATCGGCGACGCGATCGAGAAGCGTGAGTTGCCGTTCGTCGTGGGCGTCATGGCCGACCTGTCGGGCCACCCGGCCGAGCCGCTGCCGCCCCTCAGCCAGCGGAAATTCGTGGAAATCAACCGCGACAACTTCGACAAGGTGATGTCCAAGGTCGGCCCCCGGCTGGCGATGAAGGTCGACAACCGGCTCGAGAAGGACGGGTCGAAGCTGGGGCTGGAGCTGAAGTTCGAGGCGTACGAGGACTTCGAGCCGGAGAACGTGGTGAAGCAGGTCGAGCCGCTGCGGAAGCTGCTCGAGGCCCGCCAGAGGCTCGCCGACCTGAAGACCAAGGTGATCGCCAACGACCGCCTGGATAACCTGCTCCAGCAGATTATGCAGAGCACCGAATCGCTGCAGCGCCTGGAAGCCGAAACCCGCGCCGCGACCGAGTCCCCGGAGCAGGAGGGCTAAACCATGAGCACCGACGCGACCCCGGAACCCCAGGCGCAGGCCGCCGCGACGACCGCCGCCGAGGCGGGCCCCGGGCTGCTCGACGAGATCTACAAGGCCACCCGCGCCCGCGACCCCGAGCAGCAGGCGTACGAGCGGGACCTGGTCGGGCAGCTCGTCAAGGACGTGATGCAGGGCGAGATCAAGGTCGCCGGCGACACCGAGGCGATGATCAACGCCCGGATCGCCCAGATCGACGCTTTGCTGTCCGAGCAGCTCAACGCGATCATGCACCAGGAGGAATTCCAGAAGCTGGAATCGTCCTGGCGCGGGCTGCACTACCTGGTCGACCAGTCGAACACCAACGACAAGCTGCAGATCCGAGTCCTGAACGCCACCAAGCGCGACATCCTCCGCGACATGGAGCGGGCCAGCGAGTTCGACCAGAGCAAGCTGTTCAAGCTGATCTACACGTCGGAATACGACCAGTTCGGCGGGTCCCCGTACGGGGCCCTGATCGGCGACTACGAGTTCGGCAAGCACCCGCAGGACGTGGCGCTGCTGCAGAAGATCGCTGGCGTGGCCGCCGCGGCGCACGCCCCGTTCGTCGCCGGGACCAACCCCGACCTGCTCGGCCTGGGCAGCTTCACCGAGCTGCCCGACCCCCGGGCGCTCAGCGAGGTGTTCCGCGCGGCCGACTACATCAAGTGGCGGTCCTTCCGCGAGCACCCGGACTCGCGCTACGTCGGCCTCTGCCTGCCGCACATCCTGCTGAGGCTGCCGTACGGCCCCGACACCAAGCCGGTCGATGCCTTCGATTTCCGGGAGGATGTCACGGGCCGCGACCATGCGAAGTACCTCTGGGGCAACGCATCGTACGCCTTCGCCGCCCGCTTGACCGACGCGTTCGACAAGTTCGGCTGGTGCACGGCGATCCGCGGCCCGGAGAACGGCGGCCTGGTGCTCGACCTGCCGGTCCACACGTTCGAGACCGACGACGGCGAGGTCGCCCCCAAGTGCCCGACCGAGGTGGCCATCAGCGACCGCCGCGAGAAGGAGCTGGCCGACCTGGGCCTGATCGCGCTGCTGCACTGCAAGAACACCGACTTCGCGGCCTTCTTCGCCGCCCAGTCGTGCCAGAAGCCGACCGAGTACAACACCGACTCGGCCACGGCGAACGCCCGGCTGTCCACGCAATTGCCCTACATGTTCATGGTGTCGCGGTTCGCGCACTACATGAAGTGCATCATGCGGGACAAGATCGGCTCGTTCATGAGCCGCGAGGACGTGAGCCGGTTCATGAATCGGTGGATTCAGGATTACGTCCTGGAGATGGACGAGGCGTCGCAGGAGATGAAAGCCAAGCAGCCGCTGCGGGCGGCCCGGATCGACGTGGAGGACGACCCCCGCCGCCCCGGCTGCTACCGGGCGGTCTCGTACCTCCGGCCGCACTTCATGCTCGACGAGCTCAGCATCTCGCTCCGCCTGGTCTCGGAACTGCCCCCGCCGCGGAATCGCTGAGTCGGGGCCCCACGAAGCACCGTTCGCCGGCGGTCCTCGGGTCGGGACCAACCCTCCCGTCGGCTTTTCTGGAAAGGTTCCCATCCCGGTAGTTTGCTCAGGAGATCCCGACCATGGCCCACGTTGACTACTTCCTGAAGATCGACGGTATCGAAGGTGAATCGACCGACGACAAGCACAAGAACGAGATCGACCTGGAGTCCTGGAGCTGGGGCGAGTCGAACGGAGGCGACGCCGCCCATCGCGGCGGCATGGGTGCCGGTAAGGTGGCCATGCAGGATTTCCACTTCACCATGGAAGCTTGCAAGGCGACCCCCAAGCTGATGCTGGCCTGCGCCACCGGTCAGCACATCAAGGATGCCACCCTCACCTGCCGGAAGGCCGGCGGTGCCCAGGAGGAGTACCTCAAGATCAAGCTCACGGACTTCATCGTCTCGAGCTACCAGACGGGCGGCTCGAAGGGGCAGATCAAGCCGATCGACCAGGTCAGCCTGAACTTCTCCAAGATCGAGTACGAGTACAAGGAACAGAAGAAGGACGGTACCCTGGGCGGCTCCATCAAGGCCGGCTACGACGTCAAGGCCAACAAGAAGCTCTGATCGGCCGGGCCCCAACCCGCCCGATGCCGGGCGCCGACGACCCCCCCGGGGTTGGCCGGCGCCCATTCGGCGTTGGCCGGACCGGGGCCGGCCCCGAGGCGAGGTGGTGATGCCGGGGTATCGCGGGCTGAAGCACTCGATCTGGGACCGACTTCTCGACCCCCGGCCGATCGCGCAGGAGCGGGCCGAGGCCACGCCCTACCACGAGTTGGAGCGGCTCAAGAACGAGATCCGCCGCGACCTCGAATGGCTGCTCAACACCCGCCTGGCGGATTCGAAGCTGCACCAGGGCATGGACCAGTTGAAGCAATCCCTGGTCAACTATGGCCTGATCGACCTCAATACCCTCAGCCTCGCCGACGACAACGATCGGAAGCGGCTGCAAGCCTCCCTCCAGCAGGCCCTGGCCCACTTCGAGCCCCGCCTGCGGAACGTCCGGATCGTCCCCGATGAGACCGCCACCGGGGAGGTCCTCCGCGCCATCCACTTCCGGATCCACGCCGACCTGCGGACCGACCCGGCCGAGCCGATCACGTTCGATACCACGCTGGAACTGGGCACGCGGGCCTTCTCGGTGAAGTAGGCTCCCCGGGACCAGGCCGATGGGTAGGATAAGCCGATGGACCGCGACCTGCTCGACTATTACAACGGCGAGTTGACCTTCCTCCGCGAACTCGGGGCCGAATTCGCCGCGGCACACCCGATCGAGGCCGCCCGGCTGGCGCTGGAGGAGAACCACTGCGAAGATCCGCACGTCGAGCGCCTGCTCCAAGGGTTCGCCTTCCTGGCCGCCCGGATCCGGCGGAAGCTCGACGACGAGTACCCGGAGATCACCGAGGCGTTCCTGTCGATCGTCTTCCCGCACTACCCGCGGCCGATCCCGTCGCTGACGATCGCCCAGTTCAGCCCGGCCGCCGACCCGACGCGCCTGCTCGAAGGGTTCACGATCCCGGCCGACACCGAACTTTTGACGCGGCCGATCGACGACATCCGTTGCAGCTTCCGCACCCGCTATCCCGTGACGCTCTGGCCGGTGACGGTGGAATCGGCCTCGTTGTCGCCCGACCAGGTGCTCGTCGAGGGGAAACCGCGGGGGGCCGAGGCGCTGCTCACGATGGGCCTCTCCTGCCAGGCCAACGACGGGTGGGCCGCCCTGAAGCCGCTCCGCAGCCTGCGGTTCTACCTCGATGGCAAGGAGCCGCTGCCGTCCGCCCTCTACGAACTGCTGTTCGCGCAGCTCTGCGGCGTCTGGATCCGGGGCAAGGCGGCCTCGGGCGAGGTCCGCACCTTGCCGCTGGACACGGCCGACGTCCGGCCGGTCGGCCTCGGACCCGACGAGGGGCTCTGGCCTTATCCGTCGCACGCGCTGCCGGGCTACCGCCTGCTCCAGGAGTTCTTCGCCCTGCCCGAGAAGTTCCTCTTCTTCGAGGTGCACGGGCTCGAACGGTTGGCGTCCGCCGGCCTGGTCGGCAAGGTCGAGCTGCTCTTCTTCTTCCGCCAGCCGCCGAGGTCCGCGCTGGCCGTCCGCCCCGAGGGCTTCAAGCTCGCCTGCACGCCGGCCGTCAACCTGTTCGACCGCGTAAGCGAGCCGATCCGCATGGACGGCCTCCGCAGCGAATACCCGGTCGTGGCCGACCTCCGACGCCGGCACGCCTTCGAGGTGTTCTCGATCAACCGGGTGGTGAGCGTGGGGGCCTACCTGGAGGAGCCGGTCGAGTACCTGCCCTTCTATGGCCTGGGCCGGGGGGCGCCGGCGTCGGGCGGCCGCGACGCCTACTGGTACGCCTCCCGCTCGCTCTCGCCCGGGAAGCTGGAGGAGTCGGAAGGCGGGACCGAGGTCCACCTGTCGTTCGTCGACCCCGGATTCCGCCCGACGGTCCCGACGTCCGAGGCGATCACCGCCTACCTGACCTGCACCAACCGCGACCTTCCCGCCCGCCTGCCGTTCGGCGGCGGGCAGGGGGACCTGTCGATGGAGGGCGAGGCCCCGATCGGCCGCGTCCGCTACCTGACCCGGCCCACGGCCGCCCTGCGCCCGCCCGCGGGCCGCAAGACCCAGTGGATGCTGATCTCGTCGCTGTCGCTGAACCACCTGTCGCTGGCGACCGCCGACCCCTCCGGGCGACCCTCGGCCCTGCACGACCTGCTCACCGTCTACGACTTCGCCAATACGCCCGGCACCCGCAAGATGATCCGCGGGATCCTGGACATCGCCCACGAGCGGATCCCCGGCCGGGTGCCCGGCGACCGCAAGGGGAAGGGCCTCTGCATGGGCCTGCGGGTCGACCTCACGTTCGACGACGCGGCCTACCCCGGCGAGCAGGCGTTCCTCCTGGCCGCCGTCCTGGAGCGATTCCTGGCCGCCTACGCGACCATCAATTCATTCACCCAAACGGTTATTAAAAGAAAGCAGCGGAAAGAAATATGGAAGATGTGGAGCCCGAGGGCCGGGGACCGGACGCTCCTCTGATCGAGCGGCTCCGGTCCGAGCCGTACCGGTTCTCGTTCTTCCGGGCGGTCCGGCTCCTGGAACTGGCCGACCCGTCGAGGCCGCCCGTCGGCTATTTCGGCGAGTACGGCCCGCGCGACGAGGCGGTCCGGTTCTCGACACGCCTCTCGCTGGAGTTCCCCTCCAGCGAGATCCACGACTGCACGCTGCCCGAGGCCGGCGGCGACGGCGGTGCGGGGGCGGGCCCCCGGCCTCAGCCGAGGATCACCGTCGCGTTCCTGGGCCTGATCGGCCGGATGGGGGTCCTGCCGTTCGCCTACACCGAGGAATTGCTGCGGGCGCCGATCGACCGGGCCGGCCGGAAGCAGCTGCCGGCGGTGCTCGACTTCCTCGACATGTTCCAGCACCGGTTGATTTCGCTGTTCTACCGGGCCTGGGAGAAGTACCGGATCGCCCCGCAGTGGGAGCGGGCGCTCCGCCAGGAGCGGGCGGGATCGCCCCGATCGGGGGGGGAATCCCGCGGCCCGGCGGGGCTCGACGTCGTCTCGGGCCGGTTCCTGGCGCTGATGGGGCTGGGGCCGCCGTCGCTCCGCGATCGCCAGGGGGTGGCCGATTCGCACCTGCTGTTCTTCACGAACCTGTACGCGATGCAGCACCGGTCGGCGGCCGGGCTGGAACGGCTGCTCTGCGATTATTTCGGCCGGCCGGCGGAGGTCCGTACGTTCGAGGGCCAGTGGCTCCATCTGCGCCCCGACCAGCGGACCCGCCTGGGCCGGACCGGGGCCTTCGCGACGCTCGGCGGCCCCGGGGGCGACGCGGTGGCGGGCCGCAAGGCCTGGGACGACCCGAGCAAATTCCGCGTCCGGGTCGGGCCGATCGATTTCGCCACGTTCCGCGCCTTCTTGCCGGGCGGTCGCTCCTCGACCCCGCTGTTCGAGCTGACCCGGCTCTACGTCCGGGGCGAGTTCGATTTCGACCTGCAGCTGGTCCTGCTGGCCGACGAGGTGCCCGACTGCCGGATCGGCCGGGCCACGCGATCCGGGGCCGGCGTGCTGGGCCGTTCGGCCTGGCTCAAGTCGCGGCCGTTCGCCGAGGATCGCGATGATGCCGTCTTCCGTTCGCCGATCTGATCGACCCCGGGGCAAAATCGGGGCGAGGCTGTCCCTGGCGACCTTGCCGACCTTCCGCGATACTGGTGACGTCGAAGCGGGGGGCTGGTCCGGCCCGTCCGACGGTGAATGCGAGTCCGGCCGGGAGTCTCCGCGATGGCGAAACAGCCCGTGCACTGGTCGGAGGGGATGTTCCTCAAGCCCCACCATTTCCAGGCCGCCGACCGCTATGCGCGCGAGCGGCTGCGGGAATCGGAGGAGTGGTTCCACCCGCACGGCTGGGGGGTCCGATCGTTCCGGATCGACCCCGATGCCCTGAAGAACTCCCAGGCCCGCGTCCTCGAATGCCAGGCCCGGTTCCGGGACGGCACGACCGTGACCCTGCCCGAGGAAGGCTCGCTCGACCCGCTCGACATCCGGCCCGCCCTGGAGGGGCGGGGCGAGACCACCCTCATGCTGGCCCTGCCGACCTGGAAGGAGGATCGGGCCAACATCGAGGCCGGCGGCAACCGCGCCGAATGGGCCCGGTTCGGCGTGCAGACGATCGACAAGCCCGACGAGAACACCGGCGGCGACGAGGAGCCGGTCGATTTCCGGTGGCCCCGGGTCCGGCTGCTGTCGTCGCACATCGACACGACCGGGTTCGAGCTGCTGCCGCTGGCGAGGATCCGCCGGGGCTCCGGCGAGGGCGCGACGCCCGAGGTCGACCGGAGCTACATCCCGCCGATCCTCCAGGTCGACGGCTGGACGCCGCTCCGCGAGGATGCCGACCGGTTCTTCCAGCAGCTCCAGTCGGTCGTCCGGCAGGAGTCGGAGTACCTCGTCGGCCGCAAGCTCTCGTTCGACAGCCAGGTGCTCGGCGAGGCCGAGCGGATCCTCAAGCTGGCCCAGTGCAACGCCGCGTACTCGCTGCTCCAGGGGATCCTGCCGACCCGCGGCCTGCACCCGTTCGGCCTGTACGCCGAGCTCTGCCGCCTGATCGGCCAGCTCTCGCTGTTCGACGAGACGAGGCGACCGATCGACCTGCCCGCCTACGACCACGACGACCTCGGCCCCCGGTTCGCGAAGCTGTTCGACGAACTCCGGCGCCTGCTGGGCCTGCTGGGCCGGACGCCGGCGATCAAGCGTTACTTCGAATTCCAGCAGTCGGACGGCAAGTTCAAGGTGGCCCTGGACCCCGACTGGTTCGAGGAGGCCACCAGGCTCTACCTGGGGATCGAGACGGTCGACCTGAACGACGCCGAATGCGACGCCCTGATCCGCGGCAAGGAGTGGAAGATGGGCGCCGAGGACAAGATCGACGAGATCTTCCGGGAGAGGCAGCCCGGCCTCGTGACCAGGCCGCTGGAGCGCATCCCGCCGTCCCTGCCGCGCAACGTGGTCTATTACGAGATCGAGCGTCGCCCCGAATACTGGCGCGACGTGCTGCGGACCCGGACGCTCGCCCTGAGGTTCCGCCTGCAGGGCGGCGGATTCAAGACGTCCCGGATCGTCCGGCTCGTGTCGGACCAGACCATGCGCGACGTGGACCTGATGTTTGCCATCTATGTAATTAAGCCGACAACATGAAAGAATCTTTCGCCAACGTGGTGATGCCGGTGTTCCGCGAGATGGGCCGGCTGCTCGACCGCCTCGAGGCCGGCGAGACCCCCCCCCTCGGGGCGGTCCAGGGTCAGGTCTCGGGCTGGGTCCAGGCGGCCGACCGCCGGGCCGCGTTCGATCCGACCACCCGCGCCGAGTACGACCTCTGCCGATTCGGGCTCATCGCCTGGATCGACGAGGTGCTGACCGATTCGCCCTGGGGCCGGGATGCCAACTGGCAGGATCACACCCTGGAATGGGTCGAATACCAGACGAAGGACCGCTACACCCTCTTCTACGATGGATTCGAGCACGCGGCATCCGCCACCCCTTCGGCCGACCCGCTGGAAACCTACCTGCTTTGCGTGATGATGGGTTTCCAGGGGAAGTTCCGCAACGATCCGGACGGGTTCGCCGAGTGGGTGGCCTGGGCCTACGAGTGCGTCAGCCGGGGCGCAGGCGGGCAGTCCCGCCCGTTCGCCGACGACGGCCCGCCGCCGTCGGGGCTCCGGCCGAGGCGCGGCCCGCGGATCCTCCGCACGGTCAGCCTGCTGGTCGCCGGCTCGGCCCTGGCGACCCTGGCCGCCTACATCCTGAGCGTCCACTGGAATTATCAGCCCGGCTCCTGAGCCGCCGTCCGTCCTCGGGGAGGTTTTCGTGCTGGAAACCTTGCGGACCCAGATCGCGAGTTGGTTTACGGGCGGCATACTCTTGATCGTCGCCGGCACCCTGGCCGGCGCCTCGGCGTTGGTCATCGGGATCTGGGCCAGGCACAAGCTCCGCTGGGCGGTGGCCCTGGCGATTGCCTGCTGGGCCGTCCTCGTGCTTTGGTGGTGGAGCACCCGCAGCCCGGAGATCGACCCGCAACTCCCGGGCGAGTTCCGGGGATTCCTCCCCGGCTGGCTGTTCCTGCTGCTGGCCGCCGGACTGCCGATGGTCGTCCACCTGATCGTCGTCGCCTACCGGGCCGGTTGGTTCGGCGGGACCGGGGGCGCCTCGTCGGATGGACGCTTCCCCGAGCTGGAAGGGGCCTGGGCGCAGGTCCTGTCGGCCCTCTCGCAGGCGAGGATCGACCCGGCCGCGCAGCCGTATTATCTGATCTTCGGCCCCGACCCGAAGGCCGTGGACGAGTTCCTCGCGGCGGGCGAGCTGGCCCTGTTTGCGCGGGCACCGGCCGCCGACGAGACGCCGATCCGGGCCTACGCGGTCGCCGAGGGGATCTACATCAACGTGGCCGGGATCACCGGCTTCGGCCGGGGCGACGGATCGACCGCGCAACTGGAGGCGTTCTGCGGCTGGCTCCGCGACCTGCAGCCCGAATTGCCGTTGGCCCGCGGCCTCGGCCTGGTCCTGCCGATGGACTGGGCCACGCAGGCCGACGCCCCCAAACGGGGCGCCCTGGTGCGCGACGACCTGCAGGCGATCCGGTCGGTGCTGGGGGTCCGATGCCCGCTGCTGGTGGTGCTCAGCCACCTGGAGGCGATCGCCGGCGGGCGGGAGTTCCTGGAACGGGTCGTGCCCGAACTCCGCGCCGGCCGATCCGGCTGCTCCGTGCCCGCCCGGCCCACCTACGAGCCGAAGCTGGTCGAGGAAGGGCTCGCCTGGATCGCCCGATGGTTCGACAGTTGGGGCCTCCGCCTGATGGCCGAGGGGTGGACGGAAGCCGCGGCCAACCGTCGGATCCTGACCCTCATCGACTTCCTCGGCCGGGAACGGGGCCGGCTGGCGGGCCTGCTCAACGCGATGCTGACGCCCCACCCCCAGGGCGAGCCCCCCCTGTTGCGCGGGCTGTACGTGGCGGCCTGCGGCCCGGAGACGGCCAGCCGGGGATTCGTCGGAGGCCTGATCCGGGGACCGCGTTGCCGATTGATGGCCGACTCGGTTTACACCGACTGGTCGATCGGGGCGAAACAGGACGACGCCCGCGATCGGCGCCTGGCGATCGTCCTGGGCGCGGCCTTCCTGTCTGCCGCATCGGCGATCTGGTGGTTCGGGATCGAGGACCGGAATCGCGGCCAGGGCTGGTGGCTGGGGCTGGCGGCGATCGGCCTGATCTGGGCGATCACGCTGGTCGCGATGAAGGCCTGGGGCAAGGGCCGATCGGGGGCCGCCCTCACGGCCGGAAAAGCCTAGGACAGGGGCGGCCCCAACCCAACCGGGCTTCAGGCCTTCGGGTGTTCCCAGGGGGCCCGGTAAGGACGCCGGAGCATGGCATGGGCCTCGGGATCGCCCCCGATCGCCTCGGCTTTCGGATCCCAATGTAGGATTCGTCCGGTCCGGGCGGCGATGTTGCCCAGGTGGCAGACCGTGGCCGATCGGTGGCCGATCTCGGCCTCGCAGATGGGGGCCTTGCGGCTGGCGATGCACTCCAGCCAGTTGTCGTGGTGGTTCTTGCTGACGTACAGGCGGGTGTCGGACCCCGAGAACTGGGACTTGAGGATCTCTTCAGGGGCTTCGATCTTGCCTCGGGTGACGAACAGGATCCCCTCGGTCCCCTCGAAGGTCACGCCGCCGCGTGCCTTCGTTCCCTGCTCGCACGTCACGATGAGGTCGTCGCCTCCGTACTTGTAGGTGTAGCGGATCTTCATCGTCGCCGGGACTTCGTACTGCTTCTTGGGGTCGAAGGTGGCGGTGGCCTCGATCTCGACCGGCCCCGATTCGTCCATCCCGAGCGCCCACTGGACGATGTCGAGGTGGTGGGCACCCCAGTTCGTCATCTGGCCGCCGCTGTAATCCCAGAAGAATCGGAAATTGTAGTGGACGTGATTCTTGTTGTAGGGCCGATCGGGGGCCGGGCCGAGCCAGAAGTTGTAGTCGAGTTCGGCGGGCGGTGCCGAGTCGGGGGCCGGCTCGACGTTGTAGTTCACCGCGGGCAGGCCGACCGTGACCCCTTTAAGGCGGCCGAGCTTGCCGTTGCGGACCAGCTCGCAGGCCAGGCGGAACTTGTCGTCGGACCGCTGCTGGCTGCCGGTCTGGACGATCCGGCCGTACTTTTTGGCCGCGTCGGCCATCGCCCGCCCCTCGGCAACCGTGAGGCTCAAGGGCTTCTCGCAATAGACGTCCTTGCCCGCCATGCAGGCGTCGACCGTGATCCGGGCGTGCCAGTGGTCGGGCGAGGTGACGACCACCGCGTCCACGTCCTTCCGGTCGAGGACGCGTCGATAATCGCCGAAGGTCTCGACGGTTTTCAGGGTGCCGAGCTCGGCGACCTTCCGGGCCGCCTGGAGTACCTCGCGATCGACGTCGCAGAGCGCGACCGTCTCGGCCTTCCTGAGGAGCGCCTTGAGGTTGCCCGTCCCCTGGTTCTTCACCCCGATAGGACCCACCCGGACCCGCTCGCTGGGCGGCAGGCGGCCTTCACGCCCCAGGGCCGAGGCCGGCACGATTGCCGGGAATCCGGCGGCGAGCAGGCCGGCGCCGACGAGACCCTCGGCGGCCTTCAAGAAGTCGCGGCGGTTCAACCCGGACGGATCCCGGCTCATGACGCGGTTCCTCGCGATGGGTTTGTGGCGATGGCCTGATCGGGAGGATACCGCGCGGGAAACCGCGCACCGAACAAGATCCCGCGAGTCGCGGCCGGATTTGTTCCCGAGGGAGCTGCGAGCCGCCTTAGATTTCGACGAAGCGGAGGGCGAGTTCGCCGGCCAGGATATGGTCGCTCAACTCTTCCTTGTTCGCGGGCCCGTAGTCGATGACCTGCTTGCCGCGGATCCGCACGAAGGTGCCGTTCGTGCTGCGATCCTCCAGGTAGAACTTGCCGCTGTCGTGGGTAATCCGGGCATGGTGTCGGCTGACGAGTTCGTCGTCGCTCAGCACGATGTCGGACTTGTCGCCGCCGTACCGCCCGATGTCGGTGAAGTCGGGCTTGGTCAGGGGGACGCGAAGCGACGGCTTCGCGTTGGGGCCGAGGATGTCGAGGTAGGCCAGCGGCTTGACCGCGACGCTGCGGAAGACCTCGCCGTCGGGGCTGGTCACCGGCGTGTTGGCCGAGGCGGTGTCCGTGTACGCGCGGAACTCCAGAACGTGCGGTCCGATGACGAAGCGGGCGCCGTCGGCCAGGAGCACCTTGCAGCCCTGCTTGAGCCGGAGATAGACCCCGTTGATCGTCTTCGCCTCCTCGATCTGCAGGCGGCCTTCGCTCCAACTGAGGCGGAAGTGCTCGGGGGCGAAGGATGGGACCTTGAGCCAGGCCGCGTCGGGCATGTTGCGGCCGATTACCTGGCCCGCGGGTGTAACCCGGAGCGTGGTGAGCGGTTTCCATCCCGCCCCCTCGGTGCACACCTTGATCGAGAGGAATACCCCCTCGGCCAGCATCTCGGGCGCGATCGCCCGGCCCGGCTGGACCATCGTCTGGGTGCCGGGGATGTCGCGGACCGGGGGCGGCGACTTGATCGGGGTGTGGGGCTGGGGGTGCTGAGGGTGCGGCTGCCGTCGGGCCTCGAGGCGCGGCTCGGGGATGGCCGGGATCTCGCGGGCCGGCTCGGCGTGCGGCGGCAAGGGCGCCAGTCCCGCCCCCGGGCCGAACCAGGAGGATTCCTCGGCGGCCGCCGGCTGCCGGGGCGGCAGTTGGCCCTTCTTGAGGCTGGGGGACGGCGGAAGGACCGTCTCGTTCCAGGGGTTCTCCGGCGGGCGGGCCGGCAGCGGTTCCTGAGCGGCCGTCGGCTTGCGGGCCCCGAAGAGGGGCTTCGCGGGCGGCACAGGGACGGCGGGCCGTTCCGGCGGCACCTTGGCGACCGGCCCGCTCGGCGGCTTGGCGACCGGCGCAGGCGGCGGCTCGGCGCCCGGCCGGGCGACCTTGCGAGGGCCGGGCATCATATTAGGGGGGAGGCCTACCGTCTTATTATCGTTGGAGTCCATGGTCATCGCTGGCCTCCTCCCCCGCTTTCAAGCGATCCGGATCGGGCCGGCCGGCGGCTCGCAACCGCCCTGGCCGACGCCCGGGAGACGATCCGCACGCGTGTCCCATTATAGCCCGACGAACGTACGGAAGGAACGGAAGCCGGTGACTCCCGCGCGGCCTGGAGTTGCCGGATCGCGACCCCGGCCCTCGAACCGGGCCCTCCGGCAGGTTAGACTCGGCCCGAATCCCGGGCGTTCGTCCCCTTCGGAAAGGTGCGACCTATGAGCGAGGTGCTGGACCGATTCGGGAAGCGTCTCGACCGGATCTGCGTCGAGACGCTGCATGCGGCGGTGGGCCTTTGCACGGCCAACACGCATTACAGCATCGAGGTCGAGCACTGGCTCCTGAAGCTCGTCGAACGCGACGATTCCGATGTCCGGCGGATCTTGCGCCAGTACGAAATCTCAACCGATCGCCTCCAGCGCGACCTGATGCGGGTGATCGACGGATTCCGGAGGGGCAACGATCGGCAATTGATCTTTCTTCCCGGGGTCGATGCGATGGTCCGCGAGGCGTGGATCATCGCATCGATCGAGCTTGACGCCCGCGCGATCCGCTCAGCGCCTTGCTCGTGGCCATCTGCTGCCTGCCCGACCTCTGGCGGGCAGGCCCGTGAAAGTTCCCCGGAATTGGAGAAGATCAAGCCCAAGGACCTGGCCGATCGCCTGCTCAAGATCGTCGCCGGATCGCCGGAGGATTCCGGGGAGATTTCCGCTGCATGCCGAATCCGCCGGCACGACGGCGTCCGGCCCGGGGGGCCGAACCGGGCAAGGCTGGGCCGAGCAAGACACCCTCGCTCGACCAGTACACGATCGACTTCACCGCCCGCGCCTGGGCCGGCCAGATCGACCCGGTCCTGGGCCGCGAATCGGAGGTCCGCCAGATGGTGGACATCCTGATGAGGCGGCGGCAGAACAACCCGATCCTCACCGGCGAGGCGGGCGTGGGCAAGACGGCGGTGGTCGAGGGCTTCGCCAGCCGGATCGCCGAGGGGGACGTGCTCGCCGCTGCTGCAACGTGGCTGTCCGCACGCTCGACCCTGGGGCCGCTCCAGGCCGGGGCGGGCGTCCGGGGCGAGTTCGAGAACCGCCTCAAGGGGGTCCTGGCCGAGGTCAAGGCGTCCCCGCGCCGATCATCCCTGTTCATCGACGAGGCCCACACCCTGATCACCGAAGCGCCGGCGGCCAGGCGGGGCAGGGGACGCCGCCAACATGCCTGCCGGCCCCAAGCGCGGGGCGAGCCTGCACGATCGCCGCGACCACCTGGGCCGAGTACAAGAAATATTTCGAAAAGGACGCCGCCCTGTCCCGGAGGTTTCAGGTCATCAAGGTGGACGAGCCGGCCGAGGACGTCGCCGTGCGGATGATCCGCGGCATCGTCCCAACCTGGGAGAAGCATCACAAGGTACGGATCCTCGAGGAGGCGGTCCGCTCGGCCGTGAAGCTCTCGGCCCGGTACATCACCGGCCGGCAGCTCCCCGACAAGGCGATCAGCCTGGTCGATACCACCTCAGCCAGGGTGGCCATCAGCCAGAACGCCCAGCCGGCGGCGATCGAGGACGCGGTCCGGCGGATCCAGGGGCTCGACCACGAACTGGCGATGCTCGACCGCGAGGGCCGGACCGCCAGCGTGGATGCCGAGCACGTGGAATCGCTGAAGGCCGGGAAGGCCGAAGCCGAGGCCGAGCTGGCCGAACTCAACCGGCGCTGGGAGCAGGAGAAGGCCCTGGCGCAGGAGATCTGGAAGCTCCGCGACCGGATCGAATCGGCCGCATCCGACGTCGGATCGGCGGCGGCCCGCGAGTCGCTCGACTCCAAGGTGGCCGAACTCCGCGAGCTGCAGGGCGAGAGCCCGCTGATAACGCTCTGCGTCGACGCCCAGGCGATCGCCGAGGTCGTCTCCGGCTGGACCGGCATCCCGGTCGGCAAGATGCAGTCGGACGAGATCCAGACGCTGCTCCACCTGGAGGAACGCCTGGGCCGTCGGGTGGTCGGCCAGGGGCAGGCACTGGAGGCGATCTGCCAGCGGATCCAGACCTCCCGGGCCGGCCTGACCGACCCGCGGCGGCCGATCGGAGTGTTCCTGCTCGTCGGCCCCAGCGGCGTCGGCAAGACCGAGACCGCACTGACCCTGGCCGACACCATTTATGGCGGTGAGCGGAATCTCATCACGATCAACATGTCGGAGTATCAGGAGAAGCACACCGTTTCGAGCCTGAAGGGTTCGCCCCCGGGCTACGTCGGCTACGGCGAGGGGGGCGTGCTCACCGAGGCGGTCCGGCGCAAGCCGTACAGCGTCGTCCTGCTCGACGAGATCGAGAAGGCCCACCCCGACGTCCACGAGGTGTTCTTCCAGGTCTTCGACAAGGGGATGCTGGAGGACGGGGAGGGCCGCGAGATCGACTTCAAGAACACCGTCATCATCCTCACCAGCAACGTCGGCACCGACACGATCGCCGAACTGTGCAAGGATCCGGCCAAGCTGCCCGACCCGGCCGACCTCGCCGAGCGGCTCAAGCCCGACCTGCTCGACGCCTTCCAGCCCGCCTTCCTCGGCCGGCTGGTCGTCGTACCGTATTACCCGATCTCCGACGCCATCATGAAGCAGATCGCCAGGCTCCAGCTCGACCGGATTGGCGACCGCCTCCGCCGCGAGCACAAGGCGCGGCTTGAATACACGGAAGCCCTCGTGGAGCAGATCGCCGCCCGGTGCACCGACGTCTCCAGCGGCGCGAGGAACGTCGACCACATCCTCACGCGCAGCCTCCTGCCCGCGGTCTCCGCCCAGATCCTGGACCGGATGAGCCGTTCGGAGTCATTCCGTCGCGTCGGGGTCGATGTCGATCCTCAAGGTCAGTTCCTGTACACACTCGATTGAGGTCCGATCGAAATCGGTCGATCTCTCCGGGGTTTTTCGCCTTGCCGATTTGACAGGCTGCACGATCCTGGTAGTCTGGTGAAACCAAGCCGATCAATCGGGTCGGTTTGGATCGGGTTTGGATCACGGCGTGGGGTAATCCATTCCTTACGCCTTGCATGCTCCCTCGATACGCCGCAAGATGGCTCCTGGCCGGATGCCCGATCCTAGGAGCGGACGGGTCGCCCTTTGCCGGGGCCGTTGCGGACTTTCGCTGGGTGAAGCCGCCCGAATCGATGGGCCTGGGGCGGTCCCTCGGGATTTTTCCTGATCCGGGAGCCCGAGGGAGAGATGAGCCCGTTCCGAGATCCGCCGCGCGACGCAGCCGAGCCCGCGAGCTTTGATGCACCACCATTGACGAGGGAGTATTGCGCGATGTCGAGCCCACTTCCGCGAAAGAGCCGATTGGCCGATCGGGTCGCGACCGCCCGTGGGATCACCCGACGGGTGCGGCGATTGTCGCTGTGCGAGTTGGAGGGCCTGGAATCGCGGACGCTGTTAACCCTGAGCGCGACCCTCGACCTCGCCGGTACGACCTCCACCTTCCAGGATCTGGCTGGGCCGCTCGGTGGAATTCTGCAAATCCCGAGCCCGACGACGCCGATCACGACGGATTTGACGAATAACCAGTCCGAGGTCGGCAACACCGACTTCGCCGATGCCTTCGACTTCGATTCCACGGTCCCCGGCACCCAGACCCTGGCGGCGGCGTCCACTTCAACCGTGATCCTGTCGGTCGATGGGAACGCGGCGGATTACACGTTCCAACTCGGCCCGTCGTCCGCGCCGTTGGGGGCGGCCTTCCAGTTCATCGGCGGCTCGCGGCTCAATACCCTGACCCTCGATTATTCGGCGGGGGATCCGATCGCGGGCGGCGGCTCGGTTACGTTCTCGGCGGCGTCGGGCACGAACGTGCTGAAGGTCATCGACCCGGCGGGTACCTACACGACGGCGACCTACGACATCTCGACGCAGACGTTCACCTTCGGCGGCCAGGCGATCCTCGTGCCGTCGTCGAACCTGACGATCGACCTGACCGGGACCAAGGTCGCAGCGCTGGTCGTGCAGAACACGCCGGCGCCCCCCAACTCCGGGGCAACCTACGACTTCGACGCGCGGACCTTCGAGATCCTCGCGGGCGGCCCGACCCTGCTCCTGCCTTCCTCGGTTGACGTGCCGAATGTAGCCATCGACGCGACGGCCGCGAGCCTGCTCGATGTCAGTATCCTCGGGGTCGCCACGGCCTTTCCCGCGACATACAACCTGCTCTCGGGCGCCGGCTCGCTCGACCTGAATGGCATCGACACGATCACCGTACCCTTCGGAGCCACCCGCGTCGATCTGTCGCGATCCGTCGTTTCGACGCTGTCCGTGCTGCCCCAGCCGGGGTTCGTCGGGCTCCTGGACGGTTACCGCGTGGCGGGGACCGGCACGGGGACGGTCTCTGGGCTGTTCGACGGCACCGCATCCTCCCCATTCCTGGTCTACGACGCGGCGGCGACCGATGCCCTGTCCCTCCAGGTGGGCACGCTCACGGGGCTGGGCCCGAACGGCACGTTCTTCGTCGTGGACCTTGCGGCAGGCAATCCCCTGCCGGCCACGACGACCTTCGATGCCAGCCCGGCAATCCTCGAAGCTTCTTTGATCGTCAGGGATGGCGCGGTGGGGGCCGCGGCGGTCGACTACGCGGCGCAAACGCTGACCCTGGGCACCCAGTCGATCGCCCTGATCAACGTGCCGAGGATTGACCTGTCCGGCGCGACGGTGACGGACCTGAACGTGAAGCTGCCCGACGTGGCGAACCTCCTCGACCTGTCGCTGGCGGCCGCGATCCCGGGCGCCCCCGTGCAGTTGACCAATGGGGGCGCGACGACGCTGCTCTACCCGGCGGCGGCCAATCCAGTCACGTTGACCGGCGGCTCCGTATCCAACGCCCTGACGGTGGACCTGTTCAACGGCAACCCGCTGCCCCTGGACGCTGGCGCCGGCTCGGGGTTGGTGCTGCAAACGACGGCCGCGACGAACCTGTCGTCCCAGAACGGCGTGGTCGTTTCGGCGGCGCTCGACCTGGGTGCGGCCACCCTGAAGCTCGATACTGGCCTGATCCGAAACGTCGCCTTGCCGATCGATCTGACGGCCATCGGCATCGTGAGCATGGCCCTCTCGCTCTCGGCGGCGAGGAGCGCGGTGACGCTCGAACGGGTCGCGACCGGGGCCAATCCGTTCCGGTTCTTCGAGGCCCCCAACACCACGCTGCTCACCTTCGCGGTCGGCACTATCACGGCTTCGGTATCGGGCTTCACGGGTGTCGCCAACGCGCTCACGGTCGATTACAAGAACGGCAACCCGATCCCGGCAAGCGGGCTGGCGTTCGACGGCAAGGGGAATGGCACCCTGACGGTGACCGGCTCGGCGGCCCTGGACTCGGTCGCCTACACGGCGACCGCCGGGGGTGCCGGCCGCCTGGCGATCAACAGCGGGACGGCCGCGGCGCCCGACCTGCGCACGGTCACCTTCGCGGGCCTGAGCCCCCTGATCGTGACCGCCCCGGCGATCGGCACGGTGAGCGTCGACATCGCGGCCTCCTTGGCGGGCACGGCCATCGTGACGGCCGGTCCGTCGGCGGCGCCCGGGCAGGACCTGGTGAGCTTCGCGGGCAACGTGCTGGAATCGATCCAGTTCACGCACCCGGCGAACCTGGTCCTGTCGGCCAGCGGCGGGACGAACGCCAACACCTTCACCTACAACATCCCGAGCTTCACGAACAACGTGACGATCAACGGCGGGGCCGCCAAGCTGGTCGTGGTCGTCGCCAGGGCCGCGGCCGCCGCGAACATCGGAACGATGACCATCAACGGTGGGGCGGGCGACGCGTCGGTCGCGCTCGACCTGACCAACGGCGATCCGATCCCGGCGGCGGCCAACAGCTTCACCTTCCTGGGCGGCGCCGCGGCTAATGGCCTTTCGGTGGTCAACCCGCCGGCCGCGAGCCCGCCGGCCGCGACCAACCTGAGATTGACCGGAGCCCTGCCCTCGGGGCAACTCTCGCTCGATTTCGGCGCCGGCGAGCTGAGTGCCCTCGGCCTGAACCAGGCGATCAACCTGACGGCGGGCGTGACCGCCGCGCTGGATGTGACCTTCGCCAACACGGCCAACGCGATCGGCCTGGAGACCCTCGGCGGGTCCTCGCTGATCTCGGTCCATGACTCGCCGCTGGTGGCCTTCGACAAGGCCAAGACGACGACTGTTAAGCTCATGGGCGGGGCCGTGACCAATGCCCTGACGATCGACCTGATTAACGGCAATCCGATCCCGGTCGGCGCGGGCGACCCCACGGGCCTATTCGTGAACACGGCCGGCGCCAGCCCCCTGGCGGTCGTGAACGGGACGGTCGCCCTGGCGACCCTGGACGTCGCCGCAAAGACGATCGCGCTCGATGGCTCCGTGATCCGATACAGCGCGTTGCCCGCCATCGACCTGTCGGCCGCGACGGTGACCGCGCTGACCGTCAAGCTAGCCGACGTGGCGAACACCCTGGGCCTGGTCCTGGCGACCCCCGGCGGCTCGCCGAGCCTGACCTACACCGGCGGCGCCTTCCCGATCACCTACCCGAAGGCGACCAGCCCGGTCATGCTGACCGGCGGGGCGGTGAACAATACCTTGACGGTGGACCTGATCAACGGCAACCCGCTGCCGCCGGACAACGGCCCGGGTTCGGGCCTGGTCCTGGCCACGACCGGCCCGATCACGGTGGCCTTCCGCAACGGCACGATCGTGTCGGCCGTGGTCGACCTGGCGGCCAAGACCTTGACGCTGGACGGCAACGTGATCCGGTACGTCAACTTGCCGGCCTTCGACCTGTCGTCGATCAACGTCCTGGGAGTGGGCCTCCAGCTCTCGGCCGCGGCCAGCGCGGCGACCCTGCAACAGGTCGCGACGGCCCCGAAACCGCTCCGGTTCCTGGTGGGCGGCAACCCGGTGCTGACCTTCTCCCTCGCCACGCCCAAGGCGACCGTGCTCGGGGCGGCGGGTGTCGCCAACGCGCTCACCGTGGATTACGCCAACGGTAACCCGATCCCGGCAGGCGGGCTGGCGTTCGACGGCAAGGGGAATGGCACCCTGACGGTGACCGGCTCGGCGGCCTGGACTCGGTCGCCTACACGGCGACCGCCGGGGGTGCCGGCCGCCTGGCGATCAACAGCGGGACGGCCGCGGCGCTCGACCTGCACGGTCACCTTCGCGGGCCTGAGCCCTGATCGTGACCGCCCCGGCGATCGGCACGGTGAGCGTCGACATCGCGGCCTCCTTGGCGGGCACGGCCATCGTGACGGCCGGTCCGTCGGCGGCGCCCGGGCAGGACCTGGTGAGCTTCGCGGGCAACGTGCTGGAATCGATCCAGTTCACGCACCCGGCGAACCTGGTCCTGTCGGCCAGCGGCGGGACGAACGCCAACACCTTCACCTACAACATCCCGAGCTTCACGAACAACGTGACGATCAACGGCGGGGCCGCCAAGCTGGTCGTGGTCGTCGCCAGGGGTGCCGCCGCGAACACGGGGTCCCTCACGGCGATCGGCGGCACGGCCGCTGCGTCGTTCTTCCTCGACATGACCAACGGCGACCCGATCCCGGCGTCGCCGGGCGAGATCACCTTCCGGGGCGGCACCCAGGCGAACGGCCTGTCGGTGGTCAACCCGCCGGCCGCGAACCCGCCCGCCGCGACCAACCTGGCGCTCGGGGGGCCGTCGACGGCAAACAAACTCTCGCTCGATTTCGGCGGGGGCAAGTTGGCTGCATTCGGACTGGACCAGGCGATCAGCCTGACGGCCGGCGTGACGGCTGCCCTGAACGTGGCCTTCGCCGACGTGACGAACTCGATCGGCGTGGCGGCCTCCGGCGCCTTCTCGCGGATTTCGCTCAACGGCATGCCGTTGGCTTCCTTCGACAAGAGCAAGACGGCGGTGAACCTCAGGGGGGGCACGGGCGACGATGCCCTGACGATCGACTACGCGACGGCCAACCCGCTGCCGACGTCCTTCACGTTCGACGGCGGGGCCGGGGCGAACTCGCTGGCGGTGCGGAACGCCAACGTGGCGGCGGCGACGGTGACCGCGGGTGCGCCGACGAATGTGGTGGTCGGCACGACGATCGCCTTGACGAACGTGCCGGCGGTCGATCTGTCGGCCTCGACCCTGGGGGCCCTGACGCTCAACCTGGCGGCGGTCGACAACACGGTTGTGCTCTCCCGGGCTTACGCGGGCGGCCCGGCGCAGCTGGCCTACGGCTCCGGGGCCACCCTGCTTTACCCGTCGGCGACCGCCGCGGTCACGCTGGCCGGCGGTGCCGCCACCAACAGCCTGTGGATCGACCTGGGTAACGATAACCCGGTCCCGGCCGACCCGGCCCAGGGGCTGTTCGATAACCTGGCGGGCAACTCGATCCTCACCGTTGTGAACGGCCTGGCCAAGCTGGTGACGCTGGACGCCACGGCGAAGACCCTGGCGATCGACTCCCGCCTCGTCCGATTCGGCGGCGCGGTGCCCAAGATCGACCTGTCCGGCTCCGCGGTGACCACGGTGGCCCTGGCCCTGGCCGGCGACGCGACCCTGAGTCACGCGGCGGCCGGCACGATGCTCCAACTCGTCGAGGTCGGCTCGAACCCCTTGACGTTCGCGGACAGCACACCGTTCGTGACGGTGGTCGCCGCCGCCGGGGATCATATCCTCACCATCGATTACGACCGGGGCAGCCCGCTGCCCAAGTCCAAGCTCGTCTTCGACGGCACCAATGGCGGCTCGAACGTCACGGCCGTCAGGATCGCCCCGCTGACCGCGGCCTCGTACACGGTCGGCACGGCGGGCACGAACACGCTGATCCTCGATTCGAGCACGGTCGAGCTCGTGAAGCCCAGCAAGGTTGCCCTGGTTTCGAACGCGTTGAAGAACCTCGTGGTGAACCTCAACGCCCAGGATAACGACGTCCGGTTCGACTCCGAGACTGCCACCGGTTTGAACCGGATCGGCCTGGGAACGGGCGACCTGATCGCGTTCCTGAAGCCGACCGGCGCGACGACGGTCAACGGAGGCAACACGGCCGCGGCCTACCTGCTCTCCGCCGGGTTCCAGGCAACCCTGGTCCTCAACGGCGGCACCGCGGCCGATACGTATACCCTGATGGCCGGCACCGCATTGCCCCTGACCATCAACGACGCGGATGCGGCGGGCGCGGCGAACAAGCTCGTGATCGACTTCGCCGGGGATGCCGCGAAAGTCCTCGGCGCCCAGGCAACCTACAGGGGCACGGGCAAGGATACGATCGGGACCCGGAACGGTAACGTCTCGACCGGCACCTACGAGGCGACCGGCCCGGGCGCCGGCATCCTCACGTTCGCTGGATCCCAGCCGTTGACCTTCAGCGGCATCTCCGGCGACTCCGCCCAACCTG
Source organism: Isosphaeraceae bacterium (assembly GCA_046350035.1). Classification (GTDB taxonomy): domain Bacteria; phylum Planctomycetota; class Planctomycetia; order Isosphaerales; family Isosphaeraceae; genus CALLYK01. The sequence continues at coordinate 31,221 of JAXMBD010000020.1, forward strand.
CCATCGACCTGACGGGCGCCGGGCTCGCGGCGTTGATCGTGAAAGTGGACGACGGCGTGGGGCATGCCTACACCATCAACACGGGCGGCGTCACGATTGACCTGGGCATCGCCTCCGTGAAGGCCCCGTTGGTGAACCGCACCCTCTCGGTCACCGCCGGCCCCGGCGTCGATCGATTCACGGTCGATGCCGCAGGTTTCCAGGGACCTGGCTACAAGATCGACGGCGGCGGCGGCCAGGACACGATGGACCTGAAAACCGGCTCGACCATCGTCAGGGAGTATGCCGACTCAGTCGCGGGAAATACCGGCACGATCGAGGCCGGGACTGCCTACAAGTTGACGCTGGCGGGCTCCGGCGTCCCGAACGTGAGGGCCCTTTCGTTCCTGGTCACGAACAATCACGACGCGGGCCTGGGTTCGCTCCGGTCGGCGATCCTGAACGTGAACCTGGCCGCGGGCAATACGATCGGTGCCGATCAGGCCTATGAGATCACTCCGGTGACACCCCTGCCGGCGGTGACCGTCCCCATGACATTCGACGGCGGCTGGATCAAGTTGAACGGCTCGAAGGGGGTCGGCAATGGCCTCCAGTTTGATCCCGGCGCGAGCGGCACCGCCGCGCTGAAATCCACGATTCAGGGCGTCACCCTGATCAACTTCTTTAACGCGGGCCTCGTCCTCAACGGGGCGAGCAATGTCGTGGTCAAGAACGTCGCCACCCTGAACGGCGGCACGGGCGTGATGATCCTGGATACCAAGGCGGGTGGCAACGGCAACACCCTGACCGATATTACCGCCACCGGCAACTCGGGCGCGGGCTTAATGATCCAGGGCAATGCTGGCGGGGGCAACGGCAATACCCTGACCAATATCACCTCCTATTCCAACGGCGTGGGCGTTCAGATAGAGGGCGGAGGCGGCAACACCCTGTCCGGCGGCAACATCGGTTACAACCCGTCGCCCAACGCCGGGAACCAGGCGATCCCATCCCCGTTCGGCAACAAGGGGCACGGCGTGCTGATCCTGGGCGGCTCTCGGAACACGATCAGCAGGATCGTAAGCTCGGGCAACGGGCTGGCCGGCGTCGCAATCGTCAATCCGATCGACCGGAACCCGGCCACCCGGCCCACCGCGAATATCGTCCAGGACAGCGTGCTCGGGCTCGACCCGACCAAGCAGTCCCAGGCCGGCAACCTCTACGGCGTGTTCACGCAGGATGCCGCATCGACCCTGATCCAGCGGAATACCATCGGCGGCAATGGCCGGTTCGGTATCTACCTGCAGCAATCCGACGGGGCCCGGGTTGTCGACAATGTCGTGGGCGTGTCCGACTCCGGCCACAAGGGTAAGAATCCCGGGGCGAACCTCGACGGCGCCTACGCGACCGGCAACTATGGCGATGGCGTCTTCGTCAGCGACACGCCCAACGTGTTGATCAGCGGGAATGCGATCGCCGGCAACGCCTACCCGGTCAAGAAGAAGGACCAGGTCTACGTCAACCCGCCCTACTCCCCGGCGAATTCGCGGCGGATCTTCCGCCAGAGCTTCCTGGGTAATGGTATTCACCTCTCGGGCGAAAAGACCCGGCAAACCCAGATCCTCAACAACCGGATCGGCCTGACGAGGGCGGGGGTCCAGAAGGCCAACCAGGCGTTCGCCATCCTGGTCGACACCGGGGCGACGTACCGGACGATCGCGGGGAACCAGTTCCGGACGTCGGATTACGCACGCGAGATCACCGTCTATGACCTGACGAAGCTCGGCAAGAAGGCCTGATCCGGCCGGTTTTCGCCGTCCTCCTAGGCCGAAGGCCGGTCCTGCCCACCCTTTACGGGGCGGCGGCAGGACCGGCCTTCCTCGCGTTCCTCGCGATGCAATTCGACCCAATCAGCCGGTCGGCCCGCCCAGCGTGGTCGGCAGCGGTGTGGTGGTCCTCGACCCGCCGCCGAAGACGACGTTGAGCATCACGATCGTCTCGAAGTTCCACGGCTGAGGCCCGGTGACCGGCGTGCCGGCCGCCCACGAGATGACGAAGCGGTCGGCGAGGACGATGTGCGTGCCCGCCATGATGTTCACCACGTCGATCCCGAAGAACGGCCGGGAGGGGCTGAAGCCGCGGTTGCTGAGCGGCGTGTTGACGTGGACCTCGAACAGGGGCACCACCGCCGACAGGAACTCGCCCGGTTGCTCGGCCTTGTGCAGGAAATAGCCGAACTGCAGGTCATTGAACAGGTAGACCGGCCCGACGCCATTGGTGGGGATATCCATCGACGTGAAACCCAGCATGTAGGCCCGGTCGGTGGCCTGGAACCGGTAGCCGATGAACGGGTCGAGGTAGGTCGTCTGGTTGATCTGGTAGATCTGCGACCCGGCGAACTGCCGGGGCCCCGTCGGCGCCTCCACGAGGAGGCCGGCGGAGATCAGGTTCGCCTTGTCGGAGGTGCTCCACAGCAGCAACTTGCCGAACACGCTGAGGTTGCCCAGGGAGTCGGTATTGATGTTCTGGAACGCGTTGGTGTTGGCCGTGTTGCGGTAGGTAAGCACGTTATACGGCAGCCGGATGCCGACCGACGCCTGGTTGTCGAAGAATGCCTGCTCGTAGCCGAACATGTAGTGGTTGAGTTGGACCCGGTCGATATTCAGCCCGAGCTGCTTGTTGAACGGGGCGTTGACGTTGTTGAAGAAGTCGTACGAGAAGAAGAAGCGGGTGATCGGCAGCGGGTACTGGTTGTCGGATATCTTCTGGATCGCGGTGCGGGCCACGATCGGCTGATTGGGCGGGTTGGGAGTCGGCGGGATCGGCCCCGGCCGATAGATCCCGGCGATGGTACTGCGATCGCCGATGATCGGGACGGACGCGAGGTTGGCGCCGCCGGAGGCGCTCTCCGTGGAGGCGAAGTCAGTGACGCTCGGCGCCGGCGCCGTCCCCAGGTCGCCGGCCGTGCCGGGTGCCTCGCCGCCGGGAGTTCCCGAACCCGCTCCCGTCCCGGTCCCGGCCCCTCCCCCGGTCCCGGCCCCGCCCGGCATCCCGGAGTCGCCTGTCACCGGGCCGGAACCCGGGCCGTATCCTCCGGGGCCGGCCGTCCCGGACCCGCCCTGGGGCGAGGGCCTTCCCTGGGGGGAGGGTTGGATCTGCGGGGTCGGGCGGGGCGAATATGCCGGCTGGCCGGCCTCGATCATGCCCCGGTCCAACGGGTTTAGCGATGCGGGTACGCCGTAGGCCCGTTGCGGCAAGGGGCGCGGGCCGCCGGCCGATTGCGGGCTAGCGGCCCGTTGCCAGGGGGCACGGGCGTATCGGTCGCGGTCCCAGGCCCTTGCGGACCGGGGTAAACCTGGCCCCGGGCGAACCCGCCGCCGAGGCCGGCCGCGACGGCGAAGCAGTAAGTCGATGCCCGCCAAAACACCAGACTCTTCATCGTCTACTCCCGGCGTCTCCGCCCGAACCGATGAGTACCGTCCCCAGCACGCCGTAACCTGCCCGCCTGGCGGGACCATCCGGATTCCCGGGACGGGATGAGTCGATCCCAGGATTGCCCCGCCCGGTGGATATCATGACAATCAAGAAATCGGAAATGCGGCCTTTGAGCATGAGGGCGAATATGTGGACGCAAACGATTGCACGGGTCGTCGGCGATCGTCGGACGGGTCGCACCGGATGCCGACCCGGGCTGGCCGTCCTGCTCTTGATGCTCCTACCGGCGGCGTCGCCGGCCCAGGACTATCTCCGTTCGATGGCGTCCGACCCGATCCTGGTCTTCAGCGGCGACGGCCACCGCTCGCTCGTTCATCGGATCCTCTACACCCACGACGGCCACCAACTGCTGACCGCCGGCGACGACAAGGAAGTGCTGATCTGGAACCTGGCCGAGAATCCGCCCAGGCTAGCCAACGGTTCCATCCGCCCCCTGATCTGGAAGCGGAAGCGGGGTGCGATCTATGCCATGGCGTTATCGCGAGCCGCCGGCGATCAACCCGGCCGCCTGATCCTGTGCGGCTACGGCATCGAGGATGGCGGCGGCACCCTGACCGTCTTCCGATACCCGGGCGAGGCCCCGGGGGCCGTCCGGGATACCGGCGACCTGCTCGCACACTGGACCGGGAATGGCCTCGACCCGGCAAACCCGCTTGCGACGGTGCCGCCCCCGGGGCATGTTGCCGAGATCCAGGACCTCGCCTTTGCCCCCGACGGGCGTTCCGTCGCGTCGGCCAGCCTCGACCAGACCAACCCGATCCAGGTGTGGGATGCGGAAACCGGGCGGATGCTCCGCCGCCTTTCCGACGCCCGGGATCCTGAGAAGTTCCAGGCCCTGGCCCTGGCATACACCCCGGACGGCGGCCGACTGGTCGCGGGGGGCAAGGCCTTCGGCGACGGACCCGATGGCCGTCTCCGGATCTGGGACCTGCGCCAGGCACCCGGCCTGGCCGCCGACTCGCGGCCGATCCGTATCGCCGTGGACGGCGGGCCCGATCGGCCGATTTCGGCCCGGATCCGCACCGTCGCGGTCAGCCCCAATGGCCGATGGCTGGTCGCCGGCCTGGCCCAGCCGGTGCCCGCCTCCCGGGACCCTCGGCGGCTTTCGGGCCTGGCCCTGATCGACCTGAAGGCGCCCGCGGGTTCGGCCGCCACGCCACTGCCGTTCCAGCGCCCGGGTATGCCGAACGCACCCCTCGGGGAGGTCTTCGACGCCAAATTCCTCGACGACAGTCGGTTTGCGATCGCGGTCCTGGACTCCGACGGCCGCCCGACCGCGGAGAAAGGTGGCCGGCGCGACCGGCTTGCCACCTGGATCCAGATCCGATCGGCGCCGGATGGACGGACCCTGGAGAACGTCCGTAACCCGGAGGACGGCCCGGATCGCCCCTGGCCGGGGATCATCAAGGCCCTGGCAGTCTCCCCCGATCGGGCGCAGCTCGCCTTCGTCGAGGGGGAGCGCAACCGCGTGGTACTCAAGGACCTTCGCCAGGCCGGCGCGGCCGGCGTCCCGCTCGACGGTGCGGCGGCGGGGGCCAGGGCCTGGGAAGTCGGCTTCCTCCGCGATCGGGCCGTCGAAACGCCCGCGATCGCCTACTCCGCAACGCGGGCCGACGGGCCGGCCGGACCGCCCGAGTTCGATGGATTCGACCTCGATACGCTCACGCCGACCCCCGCTCCCGTTCCGGCCGCCGGGGTCGTCCGCGCGATGGATGCTTACGGCGACTATCGGGTCCGGGTCGTCCCAGGATCGGCCCTGGAACTGGACCTCGCCCGCGGTAACGCGGTGGTCGGGCGGATCCGGCTGCATCCGGACCGCATGGGCCAATGGCAGCGTTGGAGCTTCCTCCCGCCCGGCCCGGGCCACCCGCGGCCTTGCCTGGCGATCGCTTGCGAATTCGGCGTCGCCATCTACACGCTCGACGACCTGCGGGCCTGCAAGCGGCTGCTCAAGGGGCACTCCGACCACGTCCTGGATCTCGCCCCCGACCCGCATGGGCGGTGGCTGGTGACGGGCGGGGCCGATCAGACCGTCCGCCTCTGGTCGCTCGACGGCTGCGACCGCACGCCCGGCTTCGGGGCGATGTTCCGGGCCGACCGCCTCGGCTGGATCATCGATCAGATTGAGCCCCGCAGCCCGGCCGATCTCCAGGGCCTGGTCCCCGGCGATCGGCCGTACCGGGCCGACATGGACGACGTCCAGGGTAACGGGAAGATCCGCCCCGGCCTCGCCGCTGAATGGGACCGCGCCGAGCCGGGCTTGACGCTCCGGCTGCGGGTCCGTCGCCCCTCGACCCGGCTGATCCGGGGCGATTACGACGCGATCCTGCTTGGCCCGTACTCCGGGCCGACCTACGAGATGGTCTCGGCCACCAAGGTTGATAGCCCGGTCCTCAGCCTGTTCCGGGCCGGGCAAGATTGGATCGTCTGGATGCCCCAGGGGTATTACGAGACGTCGGTCCAGGGCGATCGCTTCTACCTGGGCTGGCACATCAACAACAACGGCCGGGCCGAGGTGTTCAATCCCCAGGCCCGCCCCCGGCCGACCTCGTTCGTGCCGATGATCACGTTCCAGGATCGGCTACGCAGGCCCGAAGTCCTGCGAAGCCTCCTCGAGACCGGCAGCATGCTCCGGGCCCTGCGCTCGTCGTCGGGCGGGCCGAGATTGGCCGTTGAGAACCGCATCCGGCCCGCGCCCGCGCCTGGACTGGGCGAAATCATCGAGCCGCCCGATCTGCCGCTGTCCGTCTCGATCCTGCCCAGGCCGGCCGGGCCGAACGACCTCGCCCGGGTCGCCGGCCGGGACGTGGTGCAGGCGAACGTCGCGGCCTTGCCGGTGCGCCTGAGGATCGAGGGCCAACCCGGCCTGCGGCTGACCCGGGTGCGCGTCTTTGATAACGGGATGGAAGAGCTGGACCTCGCGAATCCGGCCCCCGATGTGCCAGGGTCGATCGACCTCACGTTCCAGATCGCCCCCGGGACTCGCCGCAAGACGGTGCAAGTGACCGCCGATAACGATCGGGTCGGCGAGGTCTCCTGGGACTATGAACGATCGGTCCCGGAGCATCCCGCCGGTCGGCTCGTGATCCTGGCGTACGGGCCCGGTTTCCAGGCCCTCGGTGACTATCAACTCGATCACTCCCCGAAGGACGCCGAGGCGGTGGGGGATGCCCTGGCCGACCAACTCCTCCCGCCCTGGGATTCTTCACCGCGTTTACAGTTAGATCCGCAATCCCCCCACATTATCACCGCGCAGCAAAACAAGCCCGCCGGCGCCGATCAGCTGGCGGAGGCCCTTAAGCTCCTGGAACAGCGGGTCCAGCAGGGGACCCTGGGCCGTTCCCGGCCCCTCGATGCCGACTTCGTTCGCGAGGGGGCGCCGGTGGATACCGTTGCCCTGTTCGTTAGCACGCACCTTCTCGCCTCGGGTTCCCAGCGGCTGGTCCTGGGCGAGGCGGAGGCGGTCCAGCAACTCCCCGGCGCCGCGATCTATGGGGAGGAGATGGCCCGGTCGCTCGGCTACCTGGTCCGGCACGGATGTCGGGTCCTGGTTTTCGTGGACGGCGTCCACCTGCCGTCCGACCGCGATCGCAAGTTCGACGTGGTCGAATGGGCCCGCCAACTCCAGGAAGAGCGCGTGGCGACCTACATCGCCTCGGTCGATAATCGTCCCAGCGGGGTACTTCGCCCCGGCGAAGGGGCCTTCGCCTGGGGGATTCGGGAGGTCCTCGCCAAGGGCAATTACGGCGACGCCTATGCGACGAAGACGATGCTGACGGCCAAGGATCTCGGCGACGTGATCACGGAACTGGTCCACCGCGAGACCCAGCGGAGCCAGTCGCCGCAATATTGCAACTCCCTGACGTCCTGGGACTATCTCCCGCTCGTCGGCCGGCGAGAGGAGCATTGAGCGTGAAGTCGGTTCACGATCGGGTTGCCCCTGTCCCACCCTTCGGGCTGGGGGCAAGCCCGGGGATCCTGTTCGATCGGCCATCCATCCGGGAATCGCATCCAACGCAGAGCCCGCGGGGCATTCGCTGATGCCGATGGCGCGACTCCACGCTATCAGGGGATGCGGATTAGCGGGAAGGAGACGGGAGGCGGCCTGGTCTCGGAGGCGGAGCGGGGCGCCGCGGGGGCGGACGGTCCCCGCTCGCGTTCGCCCTCGAATCGGCGGAGCAGGACGGGCAGCTTCCGATCGATGAAAACCTGCAACTCCTGGATGGTGATCTCGCGGTCGCCATCGAGGTCCGCCGTAGGGGCGTCGGAGAAGGCCTCGGCGGCCTCGGGCGGGTCGGGCACCTTGGCGCCCGTGCCTCGGAGTAGGACGTAAGTCATCAGGCCGTGCTCCAGCTTCTTCTCCTCCAACGCGGCCTCGCCCTTGCGGGTTGCCAGCATGTAGGCGACCCGACCCGGCCAGGCATCGCGATCGACGATCCGGCGGATCTGGCTGACCGCCGGGTCGCTGTAGATCGACTCGGCCTGGCAGGCGTCCACGATGACGACGCGGTCCAGCGCCTGGAGCCGGACCAGGTCGAACAGGATGGTCGAGAACGCCAGCACGTGGGCCTCTTGATCCTTGGGGACCGGCTCGTCGGCGGGGCCTCGGCGGCTGACGATCTCGGGCCAGTCGGACCGGAACGGGTAGGTCACCGGCAGCAGGGCGAACTGCTGGGTCCGCTGGATCACCTCGGTATGGCCGGCCAGGTAGACCACCACCCTGTCCTGGGGCCGATCCTCGACCACCTTGCGGACCTCGCCAAACCAATTCCGGACGGCCGCGAGGGTGACGGCGTCGTCCAGGAATAGGTCGACCTTGCCGGCTTCCTGCTGATTCTGGGCGACGAGGCGGGTGAAGTGGTCGACGAGGCCCCTTGCGTCGGCCGCCGCGTACTGGAGCTTGCGGCGGTCGTAGTTGCCGACCCCCAGGGCCAGCAGATGGATCCGGGGTTCTTCCTCGGGGATCTCCGAACGCAGCTCGATCGGGTCGGAACGGCCTTCCAGGGTGCCGAGCTGCCGCGGCGCGGCCATCGCGTAGAACTGGTTGACGCCCTGGCGGAGGCGGACCCTGACCGACATCTGGCCCGCGGGATTCGGGCGATCGATCAGCCGTCGGGCGGCGTCGGCCATCGGCACCGGCACCCCGTTCTGATAAAGGCGGAGGTCGCTGACTTCCGGGTCGTAGACGACGCGGATGATCGCGCTACCGCGGTCGGGCCGCGACTGCTCGGCGATCGAGAGGGCGGGGGGCTTCTTCGGGGGCGGCCCGTTGGGCGCCGGCGATTGGCCTTCGGTGAAGCGTTGCACCAGGTTGGGGAACCGGACCTGGTCGAGTTCCTGCTGATCGACCGCGTCGACTCGATTCCCTACGCGCCGGAGGAAACGGGCACCCCCGGGGGTGCCGTCGAAGGCCCCACGAGGGGTATAGGCGATCCAGTCGCGCGGGATGGCGGACTCGCCCGACCCCGACGACTCGCCCGGCCAGACGGCCAGGGTGCCGATCAGCGGCTTGGACACCTTGCCGTCGGGTTGCAGGCCCCAGAAGCGGACCGCCCCGTCGTCGCCGCCGCTGACCAGCATCGGCACGTCGGCGACCGGCCAGGAGATGAGGCTATTGACCTGCTCCTCGTGCTGCCAGACCCCGAACGGGAGATCTTCGGCATCGAAACGATCGTCGGCAACCTGCCAGAGTCGCAGGGCGGTGTCCTGGAACGAGGCGCCGAGCCAGCGGGCGCCGGCGGGGCCTTTCGCGAAGGCCAGGCCGGTCGCCGGGCGGGGCTCGCGGGCCTCGCCGATCCGCCGGGGGGCGGCCGATCCTGGATCGCGCGGGCGGTCCGGCAGTGGACGACTTCGCCCCTGGCCGTGCCGACGACAAACTGGGTCGGGTCTTCGGGGTCGAACGCGGCGGCGGTCAATTGGACCGGCTGCTTGAGGCCCGCGGCCTTGCCCAACTCGAACCGGTCGCCGAGCGGGGGTGGTGCCGCCGGATTGGCCAGGTCGAGGACCCGGGCGTCGCCGCCCTTGTCGATCGTGAGTAGGCGCTTCGAGTCGGCCGAGAAAACGGCGGCCTTGACGACGTTGGGATGGTCGTCGATCGTGGCGACCGGCCGGCCCGGTTCCTGGCCGGTTCGGTCCCAGAGCACGACCTGAGCGGCCCGGTTCAAATTGCCGTCGCATCGGCCGGCGAGCCACCGGCCATCGGGGCTCACCGAGACGTCGTCGAAGCCGATCACGGCCCGGCCGGCGGGCGGTTCCAGGCGAGGCTCCAGGGCTTGCCCCTGCCAGTCGACCAACTCGATCCGGCCGCCCACGCCGTTGCCCCCCTCCCGGCAGACCGCCAAGCCGGACCCGTCGGGCAGGATTTCCACGGCCTTGACCCGGCCTAGCAGCGATCGGGGCGCCTGGTCGGCCCGGAGGTCCCAGGTCCAGCAGAGGTTATCGGCGGCCATCAACACCACGAGCCGGTTCCCCTCGCCGTCGATGCGGACGCGTTGGACCCGACCCCGGGAAGGCTTGAAAACCTGCTGGAAAGCGGCCCGTCCCCCCGGTTCGATGCCGGGGAGGGCCCAGATCCGCACGCCGCCCTGGCCGTCCCCCGCGATCAACCGCCCTCGGCCGATCCACACGCTCGACGCCTGGTCCCGGGCTGCGCCGTTCGCCAGCTCGATCTCGACCTGCGACGGTTTCGCTCCGGGAACGATCCGCCACAGTCGGGGCGGCCCCGAGGCCTCGGCCGTGGCCAGGTATCGGCCGTCCTCGGACCAGGCCGCGCGGGCAACCTTCTCCGGGAAGGCGAGCTTCCCCGCGAGCTTATCGATCGGGACCAGGACGGCTCGCCCCTGCCTGCCTATCGCCAGCGCCACGCCTGAGGTGCCGAGCAGCACTCCTTTATTCTCCACGCGGATCCCGAGGTTGTCGGACGACGTCATCCCCGTGGCCAGGTCGATGACGCGGAGCTCGCCGCCATCAGTCGCGACAAGGGCTCGGCTTCCGCCCGGGTCGAGGGCGATCGCCGCGATATCGATCGCCTTTCCCTGGGGTCGCGCCGGCCCCAGGGGCCTCATTTCCCGGTCGAAGGCATGCAGGTTGCCCCGCTCGTCCAGGGCGATCAGGCAAGCCGGGGCCTCCGGGTTGGCGGTCGCCGCGATCCGGAGCCATCGCGGGGGATTGTCCGCCCCGGCATCGCCCGGGAACGCATTTCCTTCGATCGCGTTGCCTTCCTTCCACTCCCAGAGCAGGAGACGCCCGCCCCTGGCCCGGCCGTTCCGATCGGTGGCCTCGTCCCGCGTCACGAACCGCGTTGCCTTGCCGGGGAGCAGGGCGATCTCGGCGATCCGCTCGGTGTGATTCGGGACCCGGGGGGAAACGCGGACCGGCTCCAGCCTGCCTACGTCGTAGCCGCGGACGTTGCCGACGCCGTCGCCGACGATGATTAGCCGCCCGCCCGGATCCAGGGCCAGAGCCTGGACGCCGTCGAATTGGTCGGCAAAGGTCCGGTAGACTTCGCGGCTGTTGAGCTTCCAGAGCCGGATGCTGGAGTCGTCGGAACCGGTGATGAGGGCCTGATCGTCGGCCGTCAGGGCGAAGTGGCCGACCTTGCGCGAATGGCCGCGCTGGAGGACCAGTTGATCGGGCCTGGGGGGCAATGGCTTCAAGTCGGCTTCACGGAGGGCCAGGCCGCGGGGGATGGCGCCCATCGACAGGAATCCCTGTTCGCCGAGATTCCGGTTGGCGCGGAGCCGCGCGAGCGTGCCCATGAGGCCGCCGCCTTCATCGGGGCCCGGGCCGGGCGGCCCCATGGCGTCGAGCAGGGCCCGGGTGAGTAACCCGCCCTTGCCGTCGGCGGTCAGGCCCGACGGCCGGCCGTCGGCGGCCAACCAGACCGACCGGCCTGGCCAGGCGGCGAGCCGGGCCAGGAATAGCTTCGAATCGGGCCGGGCGTCGGCGGGCCAGCACGCGGGCGTCACGCCCCGGCCCCGGAGGCCGGTGTCGAGCCAGCAGATCACAGTGCAATCGCGGAGCGGGTCGTCGTTGGCCGGTTCGAGGAACTCTTCGAGCGCGAGCCCGTTGAGGGCCCAGTTGTTGGGCTTGGCGTCGGAGGGCAGCAGGTAGTCGCGTTCGAGGTCTTCGTTCGCCGTCGGCGGCAGGCCGATGGCGTGCCCGGCGAAGTAGATCAGGACCACGTCCCGGGATTCCTCAGGCCTGGCCGCGCCGTCCTGGGGGCGGACCTTGTGCCGGAGCCACTCGCGGAGGCCCTTCGTCAGGTTGGCATGGGTGGGCTTGACGCGGACGCCGCCGCGGCGCGGGTCGGCCAGGGATTCCTCGCCGTCCGCATCTGCGTGGAAGAGTCCGCGGGCGGCCCATCCCTCGCCGAGGCTCGCCCGGAGCCATTCGTAGACGGCGTAGGAATCGGCCCGGGAACGGGGGGCCGGCTGGATCTCGCGGCTGTCGTATTTTTCGACGCCGATGACCACCGCCCAGAAATTGCGGGGGGCGGGTGGCCGTTCCTGGGCCCCGGCCGGCGAGGGCGCGATGGCTGCAAGGGTCGCGGCCGCGAGGGCCCAGGCGGATCGATGGGCGAATCGCATCTTAACTCCCCCGAGGATTGGGTGGGCCCGAACGATGCCGGGCCGGGGTGATCAGGGGGCCTTGGCCGTCTGGAATTGCTTGCACTCGACCACGACACGGAAGCCGACATATTCCGATCGGTCGGCATCCGCGGGCATGCGGCGGTAGACCTCGGTCGCGTCCCTGATTCCCTTCACGCTGTTCCCGCGGATCACGTGGGGGCCATTGGGCGCGGGGGCCTGCGGTCGGACGTTCGACTGCCGGGCATTCCGGGGGGGGTAGGGGGCGAAGACATCCCTGCACCATTCCCGGACATTCCCGGCGAGGTCCCAGACCCCCTGTTCGCTCCTGTCCCTGTGCCTCGGGTTCCCCACGTCGAGGGACCAATCGGAACCGGGGGGCTTGTCCACATTGCCGCGGTCTTCGCCCAGGCTCCCCCACGGAAATACGTAGTCGTTGCGGCCGGAACGCGCGGCATATTCCCACTGGGCTTCCAACGGCAGGGCGGCCCGGCAGGTCTGGGTCGCGTAGGAGTTCGCCTCCTGCCAACTCCAATAGACGGCGGGGGATTTCCTCAGGGGCTCGGGCAGCGATCGCAACCTGGCTCGCCAGTTTACGGGGTCGATCGTGGCATAATCTTCGAGCCCCGTCATTTTCTCCGCCGTGAACTGGATCCCCTTCAGCCAATGCGCGATCGCCTCCTCGCTCAGATTGCTGTCCTGGACCAGCGTGGCTTCGAGGATCTCGCCGTTGGTGACCTCGGTCTCCTGCATGTAGAAGCCGACCTTGCGCGACCGATTGGGCGGCTCGTCATGGGCGGGCGAAAAATTCTCCCCGTCCTTGTCATGGCCCATCCGGAAGAACCCCTTCTCGGGAGTCGGGATCCGGATCAAGTAAACCTGGGCATCCAGGCGCCGGATCTTCCTTGGCCAGCCGTCGGCCGCGGTATCGTCGCCCTCGACCATGTAGTTCTCGGGGATATAACGGGCCTCGCCATTGAACCTGTCGAAGCCGATGAGTCGATATCGTTCCTTCTTGCTCGTCAGCCTGGCGATGAAATCCGGCCAACCGCCGCGGTCGGCATCCTTGTCCGCGCCTCCGGCGGGCTCGAATGCGTCCTCGGGCCTGATCAATTCGCGCTTGAGCCCCTCGACGATGCTGGGATCGAAGACGGGCCCTGGAACGGGCGGGACCGACGGCTCGGGGGGGCGGACGAACGGGCTCACGACCACGGCAACGACCGCGACCAGGCCCAGGGCGGCGATCCCGCCCAGGATCGGCCGCCAGGGGATCGAGAGCGGCGGGGAGAGTTGGGTGGGGACCGTGCTATTGGGCTCGGTGGCGGGGCGATCTTCCTTCGGCAGGGCGGCACGGAAGTCAATCCAGAGCTCGTTGGCGTCGCGATATCGATCTTCGGGGTCCTTGGCCAGGCAGCCGGACGACTTTCTCCAGGGCCTTCGGGCATCGGACCCGCGGGTTGACCCGGGCGAATGCCGGGGGGTCCTGGACGCCGTGGGCCATCATCAGGCTGGTCGGGTTGCCCTCGAACGGGCGTTGGCCGGTGATCAGCTCGAACAGGATCACGCCGAGGGTGTACAGGTCGCTGCGGTGATCGATCTCGCCGCCGCGGGCCTGCTCGGGGCTGGCGTAGGCCGGCGTCAGCGGCGGGCCTTCGCCGGCGGCGCCGGTCAGGTTGTTGTTGAACGAACTGCCCTCCTGGCCCTCGGAGTGGACCTTGGCAATTCCGAAGTCGAGGACCTTGAGCACCTCCTCGCCCGGCTGGCGGCCGGCCTCGAGCATCAGGTTCTCGGGCTTGAGGTCGCGGTGGACGATCCCCTGGTCGTGCGCCTTCTGGAGGACCCGGCAGAGCGGGTGCAAGATCAGGGCGATCTCGCGCAGCTCCAGCGGCCCCTCGCGCTGCTTGAGTCGGGCCCGGAGCGTGTCCCCCTCGACGAACTCCATGACGATGCAGGGGACGTCCTGCACGGTGATATAGTCGTAGATCTGGACGATCCGGTGATCCTTGAGCTTCTCCATCACCTCGGCTTCGCGGCGGAAGCGGGTGAGGAAGGTGGGGTCGTCCTTGGTCCGCTTGGGCGAGAATACCTTGATCGCGCGGATGCCCTTGGTGCCCAGGTGGCGGGCCTTCCAGACGTCGCCGAAGCCGCCGCCGCCGATCTTGGCGATCAGCTCGTACTTGTCGTGGTCGAGCCGGTCGCCGGGGCGGAGCTGGAATTCGCCGGGAGGCCGCGGCTCCCGCGACAAGACCTGGGTCGTATCGACCTTGATCTCGGGGGGCAGGGCCGCCTTGAAGGCTTCCCAGACTTCGCGCGCCTGCTGGTACCTCTCGGCCGGGTCCTTCCTGAGGCAGCGACGCACCACGGACTCGATCGTCCGCGGGCAGGTGGTGGCCGGGTTGATCGCCGTGAACGCGGGCGGCTTCTCGAAGGCGTGCGCGTGGAGCAGGGCGGGGACCTTGCCCTGGAACGGACGCCGTCCGGCGAGCATCTCGAACAGGATCACGCCCAGCGAGTAGATGTCGCTGCGGTGGTCGATCGGCTCATTGCGGGCCTGCTCGGGGCTGCCATAGGCCGGGGTCAGGGGCGGCTCGGCGCCGGCCTGGGTGATCGTGTTCGAATCGACGACCGCATCGCCGAGCCTCTCGAACCGGACCTTGGCGATGCCGAAGTCGAGGACCTTGATGAAGTCCTTGCCCGGCTCGCGGCCGGCCTCGAGCATCAGGTTCTCGGGCTTGAGGTCGCGGTGGACGACGCCGTGGTCGTGCGCGTGCTGGAGCACTTCGCAGAGCTGCTTCAGCAGGCGTGCGGCCCGGTGCAACTCCAGCGGGCCGGCCTGGTCCTCCAGGAGGTCGCGGAGGGTCCGGCCGTCGATGAACTCCATGATGATGCAGGGCACGCCCTGGATCTCGATGAAGTCCTTGATCTCGACGATGTGCGGGTCGCGGATCTGCTCCAGGACCTCGGCCTCGCGCCGGAAGCGGGCCAGCAGCGTGGGGTCATCCTGGACCAGGCGGGGCGCGATCACCTTGATCGCCCGGTAGCCGCGGGTGGTGACGTGCCGGGCCTTCCAGACCTCGCCGAAGCCGCCGCCGCCGAGGCGATCGATGATCTCGTACTTGCCGTGGTCGATCCGGTCGCCGGGGCGAAATTCCAGCGAATCCTGCCCTTCGCCCGGGCCGAAGCCGCGCGAAGTCGTCCGTTCCTCCGCGACCGGATGCCCACCATCCTGGGCGGGCGCCGACGGGTTCTGCTCGGTCGCGTCCGGGGGGGGCGGGGGGGCGACCCGGCGCCCTCGGGACGAGCCATGCAGCAGGGTCGGCTGCCCCCACGATCCGTGCGAGTCGGCAGCCCGCGGCCCTTCGTCGGCGACCGGCCCCGGGTCGAGGGCGTCCGGTTCGGCCACCGCCCCGTCCTCGGGGCGCGCGCCGGGCCATCCGTCGTCAGGGTCGTCGGCCCGGGGCAGGGGGGGCTCCGCTTCCGGCGGATCGGGATGGCTGGCCATGTCGCGCGGGTCCTCGACGCTCCTGGGGGCGTTTCGATCGCTAGGGATTCTTGAAGGGCTGGAACTCTTTCTCTCCCTCGCTCCTCTCGTATCCGAGGGATTCGATCCGGAAGCCGTGGGGTTCTTCGCCCGGCAACAGCTCGAAGTGGAGTTGGTAGCTTGTTTGGCCGGGAAGAATCAGGGATTTCCTTGTAAACAATTTCTCTTTGATAGCACCTGTCTTTATGTTCTTGACAAACGACCGGACTACTAGTTCATCCGGCCCGATCGGCTCCGATACGGGATCATCCGGATTCCGGAGGAATTTCACGTTGTAGCTCCGCGGGATTACTTTCCCCTCATCGTCCACGCCGGGCCCGATCGATTGCCTTGGGGTCAGGTAGCGAAACATCTTCGAGGAGCGGATCTTGAAGGTTGAGGGAGGCTCCTGGATCGGCACCTTGGAGCCTTTCTCCTCGAACAGCGTGATTCGCAGTTGCAGGTCCGAGTCGGGGGCGATTGCGTCCGGGATGGCGCTGGCGCGGATGGCCTCGAGCGTGATCGATCTCTCCGCATCCGTGCCGTCGCCGAATTGGCGCCTGATCCGGCCCTCCGGGTCGTTCATCTTCCAACCCGGGAGCGGGGCCCCGTCCTTGAGCAGTTCGGCCTGGACCCAGACGGTATCGATGCGGGTTTGGGGCCGTTTCGTCAGGCGCACGACGCCATGAAACGGCTGGCCGAACCAGGCATATCCGGCGGTACCCCCGTGGCGATCGCTGTAATCGTTCTGGATGCCCTGGATTTCCTTCGGGTTGTAACGCCGCTCATTCCGCAGGTAGGTTTCGTCGAGGGCGAGCTTGACGTCGAACAGGGAGCCCTGGTTGGGCTCGATCTCGACCTCGAGCTTGCCGGAAACCCCGAGCGGGTCGTAGCTGGCCCGGCCCCGGAAGAAGCCAGTGCATCTCAGCACTACCTGCTTGGCCCTGCTCGCCGTCGCGTTCGTGGGGACCAGCTCGAAATCGCGGAGGGGCTGAGACCGACTGCCATCGGGCCAGTCGATGAGCACCCGGTGCGCCGGCTGCGGGTCGCCACCGGACTTGCTTTTCAGGGCGAATGCCCCAACCGCACTCTCCGGCGCTTCCTCCTCGACCCGGACGGACAGGATAGCCTTCCGCGGGGGGGCGGGTGCGGCGCTTAGAGCCGTGTCGGTCGACTGAACAATGTGGATGTCGAGCACCTTGGACGCGAAAGGTACGCCGTCTTTCTCCCGGAATTCGGGCCGGAAGTCCCCCCGATAAGGCTCGAGGTCCTCGAAGAGGGGATCCGGCACGAAGTCCTCCCTGAGTCGCTCCGCATGGAAGTGGAGGCGGGCGGTGCGAAACGGTTCGGCAACGGATAGGGACTGGGATGCGACGTCTTCAAGTTCCCGGGCGGGGCGGAAGCTGAGCAGCCAGGTCGTGGGCGTTTGGCGTTTGGCGGAGCGGCGAACCACGTCGGAGTACCTCCGCAGCCCTTGGGCCGCGGCCCTCGTCTTGTCGCCGATCTCCTTCAATCGCCTCAGCCACTCGGAATCCTGTTCGGTCCCGCCCGGTGAGGATGGCTGCCCCGCCTGGGCCATCGCCTTGCATAGCTCGTCCGCCTTGTCCTGGATTTCCCGGCCGAGGACCACTTCGCCCTGGATCTCCTCGCCCGAGAAGTTCTCGCGGAGGGCACCATCCAGCGACGCCAGGCCGACGGCTTCGGCCCAGAAGCCCGGGTTCCTCGGCGCCGGCCCGTTCGCCTCCGACCCGCCCGCATGGTGGTCCAAGGTGTCGATCGGATCCTCCGCCCAACGCAAGAGCAACCGCTCCCGCGTTTTCGGATCGAGCCGGTACAGGGGGGCGCGCAGTTGCTCCTCGATCTCGCCCGATTTGCTCGCCTGGTCGAGGGCGTCCCGCCGATTCCTCCACGCCTCCAGCAGGTCGTTCAGCCGCTTGATCCGCACGTCTACGTCGATGGGAGCCTTTTCGGGCGGCGCCTGAGCCAGTCCCTTGAGCAGATCGGAGGCCGCTTTCAGGGCATCGACCACGTCCCCGGGCATGGCCCCTCCCGGGTTCGCCCTCGCCTTGTCGCGGTCGGCATGGATCCGCCGATCGCCCAGGTTGGGCAGGTCGTAGAGGGCCTTCGAAAGCTCCTCGCGGGCCTGCTTCTCGAGCTGGGCGAGTTCCAGGGCCCTCCTGTAATTCCTTCGGTATTGATTGATGCGTGGGTCCAGGTCCTTCTCGAGTTCGGTCGCGGCCTTGTCCTGGGCTCCCAGCCGCGGATCGAACAGCTCATCCTGGACCAGTCGGCGGACCTTGTCTCCCTCGGCGATCTCGCCGCGGATCCATTCGAGCCCGCCGAATTCGACGGCGGCCAGGGCTTTCTCGGCATTGCGCCGGGCCTCGGTGGCCTTGCGGAGCAGCTCGCCGGCCCGTCCCTTGCTCGAATCGAATGCCTCGGGAACCTTGAAGATGTTCACGTAAGTGATAGCCCAGAGTGGCAGTTGCAGTTCCAGATGGGTTTCCGGATAGGACCCTCCCAACGGCTTCTTGCCACGGGCCTCGTCCAACTCCTTGGCCAGTGGGGACGCATTCCCCCCCGGACCGTTGCCGGCCGCCCCGGCTGCGGGCTGGGTCCTCGTCAGGCCGTTGACGATGGCATCTACCTCGTTCCACTGGGTGTCCTCGACCGGCCGGAATGGGAACGAGGCCTGGACCGATCGATAATCGCGGAGCCGCTCAATCAGCCGGTCTTGCGGTACCTGCACGTCCTCCACGGCCTTCGAGGCCAGCTTGATCGACTTTTCGAGCCGATCGCGAAGTGCCTGCCGGACCAGGAGCTGGGCCCGTTCCAGGGCGGCCTCGTAAAGCCGGTACGCGACGGGCGCAACGACCTCCGGCGCCTCCACCTTTTCGACCTGCTTGCCGGCTAACAGTTTGCCCTCCCGGATGCCCTCATGAATCTTCCAGTGGGCCATGAGGCCATCGACCAGTTCATTCCGCTGTTCTTTGGGGCCTGCGACCTTGGGCTCGTCCTGGGCCGGGGGGGCGGATTTGGCGATCGGCTCGGTCTTCGAGGGTGGGGACGCCCCGGAGGGTGCCGGCAGGCGGCCAACACGGAAATCGACCGCCTTCGGGTTCGGGCCGATCGCGATGAGCTGCGGCGTTTGAGCTGCCCTCGGGATCTGCGCGTTCTTTGCCACGAGTGAGCGGACCTGGGAGTACAGGTCTTGTACGGCGATCGACGGGCCATCGGCCGCCCGGTTGCGGAGCACGTCTTCGAGGGCGGCGGCGAACAGCGATCGCCCCTCGCCGCCGTAGATGAGGCTCGCTTCGCCCGGTTCGCACGGGAGGAGGACGGCCAGGTTGTTCCGGGGCTTGAGATCGGCCAACGCTTCGCGCAGGCGGAAATAAGGGCTGTTGCCGAAGACCCCCCACTCCCGATTGCTGCCGACCTGGGCGCAGTCCAGGGCCAGCACGACGTCGCCGCTCGACTTCTCCGCGACCGTGCGGATGATGTCGAGGACCGTTGGGCCCTTGCCCTTCTCCCCGTCCTCCCCGATGATCCTGGCGTCCTCGGGCCCCAGGCCCAACGCGGGGGCCGAGACATAGAGGACGCGCGCAGGCCCCGGCCGATGGACCAGGGCCTCGATGGAGGCTACCAGGTTCGCCGGCGTCTTCTCGATCTCGGCCAGTTTCCGCTCGCCGGCCAGCGATCGGGCATCGCGTTCCTGGAAGAGCACGCCCAGGTGGTCGGCCCGGACGAACAGGGCATCGACCTGGGGCCGACCCGCCTTCCGATGGATGAACCAGAGCAGCAACCATGCTAGCAAGATCAGGGAAATGGCGGCGCAGGTCGCCTCCAGGATCAGGCCGGCCTGCTGGCGCGGCGAGATCCGCCGGGGGACATGACTGGCGATTCCGGCCGTACTCATCGGGCCCCCGTTTCTAACGATCGACCGGGCCCTCGACGCTCGGGCGAGGACCGTCCCCCGCTCTAATCCATTCACGAAATTACTGTATTCGGTCGGAAGCCCTTGAACAAGCCGGGGCGAACACCCTGGTGGCCGTTCCACGACCCTCCCGATCGACCCCGCATGGCCTTTCCCAAGGAACGGCCGAATTCCCCGATTCGGGACACACCGCCCATCACGATCCTAAACCCGCCGGCACGAGGCCGGGCCCAAAACCCCCGGAAGGGTCAGGCCGGCCGTTCCCGGGCTTCTCGCAAGCTCTCGCGACAAGCTTGCCCCCCTGCCGGATCGGCGAGGGATCGCGGAGCATCCGTGCCGACGCCGCTGGTAAGGCCGGCGGATGCGTGCCACAATCGATCGGAGTGAGACGCCGAAGAGGGCCGCCGAATCGGCCCACGGGGTCGGGCTGGGCCTTGGCGATGACCCGCGATGAAAACGATTGTCCTCCGCAAGCCCGTCGAGTCGACCGAAGCGTACCGAACGCTCCTGTCGAAGCTCGGTAAAAAGGGAGGGAAGATCCCCGCCGAGGCCCTCGTCCGCCACATCCTGGCGATCGTCCCGGCCGACGAGTGGCCGGTCCGCGTCGAGGCGCTCGATGCGGTCGTCCGACGGATCGAGGCGGCCCGCCGCGACGCCCTGAAGATCGCCTCCCGGCCCGCCGGGGGCCTGATCCTGGGGGCCTACTCGGTCCGCAGCAAGGCCGGCGCCCGGCCGTATCGGACCGTGCTCGAAGGGGGCGATCCGCTCGCCGGCCGCTGCGACTGCCCCGACTTCCTGCGGAATTCGCTGGGGCTCTGCAAGCACCTGGTGGCCATCTTGGATCAAGTCTTCTCGAAGCCTCGGGCCCTGCAGGCAGCCCGGAAGGAGCAGGCGGAATGGGCCCCGTTCGGCCTGGGCTGGGATCCGATCCGGCCCCTTACCGGGCCGGGCGATTGGCTGGAGCGCGTGACCTGGCGGCCCGATGAGCGGGTCACGGCCCGCAATGCCCGGGCTTTGGCCTGGTTCCGGCCGGCCGCGGGCGGCACGTTCTCATTGAAAAAGGCGTACCCCGACCGGCCCGAACGTCGGTTGCCGCTGGTCGAGTCGCTGTGCCGGGTGATCGAAGCGGAGGGGGAAGGCGGCGACCCCGCCCTCGCGGCCCTGCTTCGGGCCGAGCGGGTGCGGTTGCGGTGGATTCGGAAGTTGTCGATGACCCCGGCCCAGGTCCGCGAAGGGATCAAGGGGTTGAAGAAGTCGCTCTACCCGTACCAGAAGGAGGGCGTTTCGCGGTTCCTGTCGACCGGCCGATTGCTCCTGGCCGACGACATGGGCCTGGGCAAGACGGCCCAGGCGATCGCCGCCGCCGATATCCTCCGGCGGGCCGGCCGTGTCCGTCGCGCATTGCTGATCGTGCCGGCCAGCCTCAAGCCGCAGTGGGCCCGAGAATGGGCCCAGTTCTCCGACCGGCCTCTGTGCGTCCTGGACGGCTCGCCCGAGGATCGCCGGCACGCCTACGCGTCGTCGAAGCCCGCCCTCTTCCTCATCAACTACGAGCAATTGCTCCGCGACCTGCCCGCGATCCAGGCCTGGTCGCCCGACCTGGTGATCCTTGACGAGGCCCAGCGGATCAAGAACTGGGCGACCAAGACGGCACTCGCGGTCAAGCAACTGACGCCCTCGTATCGGCTCGTCCTGACAGGCACGCCGATGGAGAACCGGATCGAGGAGTTGGCCTCGGTCGTCGAGTGGGTGGACGACCTGGCCCTGGAACCGAAATGGCGGCTGGGCGCCGTCCATGCGATCCGCGAGGACGGCCGGCACGAGGTCAAGGGGGCCCGGAACCTCGACACGCTCCGCGATCGGCTCCGGCCCTGCATGGTCCGCCGGACCCGCCCGGAAGTACTCGATCAGTTGCCACCCCGGACCGACGTCCGCGTGCCGATCGAATTGACCGAAGCCCAGCTCTTCGAGCACGACTCGCTGAATCAGCCGATCGCGGCCCTGGTGCAGGTCTCGATGAAACGGCCGCTGACCCAGGCCGAGTTCCTCCGCCTGATGCAACTCCTGACCACCCAGAGGATTATCTGCAACGGCCTGGCACAGCAGCAGTTCGAAGATCTCTGGCCCTCGATCCAACGGCAAGAGCCCGACGAGGGGATGCTCCGCAGCCTGTCGGCCCCGAAGCTCTCCGAGCTCCGGCCGTTGATCCGCCAGGTCGCGATCGAGCAGGGGCGGAAGGTGGTCGTCTTCAGCCAGTGGCGGCGGATGCTCGCCCTGGCCCAGTGGGCTGTTGGCGACATCCTCCGCGAGAATGGCATGCAATCGGGCTACTTCAGCGGCAACGAGGGGGCCGCACAACGGGCCCGGAACCTCGTCCATTTCCACGACGATCCCGCCTTCCGCGTGCTGTTCGCGAGCGATGCCGGAGGCGTCGGCCTGAACCTCCAGCACGCCGCCAACTGCGTGATCAACCTCGAACTTCCCTGGAATCCGGCCGTCCTGGAACAGCGGATAGGCCGGATCTACCGCTTGGGCCAGAAGCAGCCGATCGACGTGTACAACCTGGTCTGCGAGCAGGGGATCGAATCCCGGATCGCGGGGCTCGTGGAATCGAAGCAGGCGTTCTTCAAGGGCCTGTTCGACGGCACGACCGACTCGGTCCGGTTCGACCAGTCGGGCTCGTTCCTGTCGAGGGTCCGCCGGCTATACGACCCGGCCGACCTGGCGGCGGCGGTGGACGCCGGCCCCGGGTTGGACGGCGAGGCGATCGACACGGACGACGCCGACCTGGACGACACCGTGATCGACCCGATCGGGCCGATCCTGGGGCCAGCCGACAGCGATGCGATCCCCGAGGCATCGGACTCGGTCGCCGCGCTCGAGCCGGCGGCATCGGCCGGCGGGATCGGGGCCTCGACATCGCCCGAATGCCCCGGGATTGCCCCGGAACCGGGGCCGTTGTCCGATTCGGGCCTGGCCGCACCCTCGGCCGGCGTCGGCGACCTGTTCGGCCGCCTTAGGTTCCGTCGGGAAGCCGATGGCCGGGTCATCATCGAGGCCCCGCCGGAGGCCGCGACGGCCCTTTGCGATCTCTTCCAGGGGATGGCCGGGATGTTCCGCGCACTGGCCGAAGGCGGCACATTCCCGACGGAGCCGCCCGCCGCCCGAAGTTGACGGATCGGCAGTTTGCTGATACCTTCCCGCCTCCCGACGGGCCGCCGCGTTCGTCCGTCCCGGATCGGGGATTCCACGGCCCGGATCCGAAGATGTGGCGATGAGCGGGAGGTCCACCTCGCGCGTGCGGCTTGCCTGGATACCGGCCCTGCTCGCGGCCATGGTCGTTCCCGGATGCGCCTTGCTCCCGCGGGGCGCCCCGGTCATCCACGCCGACAATTCGGTGACGCACGTCATGACGGCCTCCGGCGGCGTGCCGATCCTGGACCATTACGAGCCGGGGCAGGGGGTGCTCCGACAGGCGGTCGTCCAGGGTCCGGTGGCACCGGCGCCGGCCCCTTCCGTCCGGCCCGACGGGACAGTCGGCTATGACCTGCTCGCCCTCTCGGGCGGCGGTTCGCTGGGCGCGTTCGGCGCGGGCGTGCTTTGCGGCTGGAGCCAGTCGGGCTCGCGGCCGACGTTCCACATCGTGACGGGGATCAGCACCGGGTCGCTGATCTCGGCCCTGGCCTTCGCCGGCCCCAACTTCGACGGCCAACTCCAGCAGGCGTTCACGACGGTCGAGACGCCGATGATCTACCGGCGGAAGCCGTACATCGCGGTCCTCTGGAGCGATTCGCTGGCCCGCGCCGAGCCGCTCGATCGGCTCATCGGCCAGTATGCCGGGCCGGAGTTGATGGCGGCCATCGCCGAAGGTCACCGCCAGGGGCGGCGCCTGTACGTGGGGACGACGCACCTGGATCACAAGCGTTTGGTGATCTGGGATATGGGATCGATCGCCGCCTGCGGCCATCCGGGGGCTCCCGAGCTGTTCCGCAAGATCCTGCGGGCGTCCAGTTCGATCCCGGTGATGTTTGACCCGGTCGACTTTCGCGTGATCTGCGACGGCGGGGAATATTCCGAGCTGCACGTCGACGGCGGCACGCGGGCATCGGTCTTCATGAGGCGGATCCTGATCCGGCCGCTCGAATCGGCCCAGGTCGAAGCCGCGGATGTCGATGGCGACCTCCTGCCGACCCAGGCGGCCGTCCAGCACCCCATCGTGAACTTGCAGGGCGGCGAGGGGATGCGGCCTCTCCGCCTGGCGGGCACGAGGCTCTGGATCGTGGTCAACGGCAAGCTCCGCCCCGATCCCGCGGTCGTGCAACGCCGGATCGGCACGATCGCGGCCGACTCTCTCCAGGCGTTGATGTCGGCCGGGTTCAACGGCGACCTGTACCGGATGTTCCTGCTGACCAGCAGCTCGGGCATGGAATACCGGATGATCGCCCTACCGCAGGATTCGCCCGGAACGCCCGGCCCGGCCGATTTCGACCGGGAAGCGATGATCCGCGTTTTCCTGCAAGGCCACGAGATGGGCCGGAAGGGCGGCCCCTGGATGCCGGCGCCCCGGGGCCTGGATGATTCGGAACTTCAACTCGCCGACCCCTCCTTCACGGCGGCGGCCCCGGCCTTGACCCGGGATCGCGACGAAACCCTGCCGATCGCGATTCCGGTCGCTCCGGCCGAGTCGAGACGCCCGGTGCGCGCCAGTTGGCGACCCAGCGACGGCATGCCCCCCGATCGTTGAAGTCCGTGCCGGCTTCGGGGCCGATCGAACAAGGTGCCGTCGCCCGCAACTCGGGATGATAACATCGGTGGGTCCCTCGGCCAGGGAGCCCCGATCTACGAAGGACGCACCGATGTCGTTGCTGCCGATCGCCCTGCTCGCGCTGGCCTTAACTGGTCCGTTCGGGCCGCAGGTGCAACCCCGGCCCAGGATCGCGCCGCCGACGAAGGAAGGGAAGCCGGTGGAAGTGCGGGTGGGTTTCCTGGTGCTGGACTTCTCAAAGGTGGACTCGCGCGAGGAGTCGTTCGGCCTGACCGGTTATCTGGCCCTCACCTGGAACGACCCCCGCCTGGCCCTCCCGCCCGGGGAGGTGGGCGGGCTGCCGCGGCGTTTCAGCCCCGCCGAGGTCTGGACACCCAGCCTGTTCTTCCCCAACGCCCTCGACCAGGCCCGCTGGCAGGACCGCGACGCCGAGATCGAGGTGGCCGACGACGGCACGGTGACCTGGAGCGGCATCTTGACCGGCAAGTTCTCCTTCGAGATGCAACTCCAGCGGTTCCCGTTCGACCGGCAGACCATGCCGGTCCGGATCGGATCCTACTCCGACATCCGCCAGGTGAGGCTGGTCCCCCACGTCCCTTCCATCGGCCGTGCCCGGCAGGCGTTCCTGCCGGACTGGGGCGTCGGCGAGACGACCGCCTTCGCCGTCGACTACCGCTACCCGCCCGAGGATGTGCCCTACTCGCACGTCACGATCGAAACCGGGATCGTACGGCGGAGTACGTTCTACGTCTGGCGGGTGATGGTGCCGATCAGCCTGCTCGTGATGGCCTCGTGGATGGCCTTCTGGTTCGAGCCGGTCGGCCTCCAGCCGCAGATCAGCACGTGCCTGGCGCTGCTGCTCTCACTGGTGACGTTCCACTTCGGCGTCGACTTCGCGCTACCCAAGGTGACGTACCTGAGCCTGGTGGAGAAGCACGCGCTCAACGGCCTGGTTTTCGTCCTGGCCGCCGCCGTGGGCGTCACGGTGATCCACCGGCTGGTGGTGGACCAGAAGATCTCGTCGGCCCTGCGGGTACAGCGCACGGCCCGCTGGCTCCTGCCGCTGGCCTATGCGGCGTCGGTCGTTGCCGAGTTCGCCTCGTCGTTCGCGCCCCTCGCGGGCGAGTAGTCTGGAGGGTGGCCGGTCGCACCGTTACGATCGTGGGGTCGCCGCCCTCGCGGCCCGTACCGAGACGCAAGCCCCGAAATCGGTTGGAGGAACCGCCCCCCATGGCCACCCGGATTCAGTGGCTCGGCCACGCCACCCTACTGATCGAGAGCGACGGCCGAACGATCCTGATCGACCCGTTCCTGGACGACAACCCGTCCGCGCCGTTCAAGGCCGACGCCGTCTCGCCCGACTTCATCCTGGTCTCGCACGGCCACTTCGACCACATCGCCGACGCCATCCCGATCGCCCGCCGGACCGGCGCCACGGTCGTGGCCAACTTCGAGATCGCACAGTGGCTGCAAGGCCAGGGGCTGGAGAATGTCCACGGGATGCAGCACGGCGGCGGCTTCGGTTTCCCATTCGGCAGGCTCAAGATGACGATCGCGTTCCACGGCTCCGTCCTTCCCGACGGCACCTACGGCGGCAACCCGGCGGGCTTCCACCTGGCCCTCAACGACGGATGCAAGATCTACGACGCCGCCGACACCGCCCTGTTCAGTGACATGCTCCTGATCGGCGAACAGGGCATCGACCTCGCCTGCCTGCCGATCGGTGACAACTTCACCATGGGCCCGGACGATTCCATCCGCGCGATCGGTTTGCTGCAACCCGCCCAGGTGATGCCGATTCACTACAACACCTGGCCGGTCATCCAACAGGACGCCGCCCGCTGGGCTGAACGGGTCGGGTTCGAGACCCGAGCCGAGCCGATCGTCCCCAAGGTCGGCGAATGGGTGCAAGTCCGCTGACCGGGGCCGTCACGCCCGCCAACGCCAATCGAGGCCGCCGGGCAGGGGGCCCGCGGCGAATTCGAGATGGATGACCCGCCGGTGATCGGGCCGGATCGCCGGCGACGAGGCGTGCAGCAAGAGCGGGCGGAAGATCAGCAGGCCGCCGCGAGGGACGATGCAGTCGATCGCGGCGATCCGCCCCTTCCATGCCTCGATCGCATCGGCTTGCAGCAGCCCATGTCGATGCGAGCCTCCCAGAACGCGCACCGGGCCATTCTCCGGCCCGCAGTCGTCGAGGTGCAGGCGGATCGCTAGCATCGACTCCAGGACCGACGCGGGCGGCTGGACGTGGACCACCCCGAGCTTCTCCGACCAGGCCAAGAAGCCGTCGGCGGGCCCCCGTTGCCGGACCGCGATCATCCGATCCTGGTGCCATGCGACCCGCCAGTTGGCACCCGGGGTCTTGTCGAAGAAGAGGCCCCGGACTGCCCCGCAAGATGCCCCGAGGATCGACTCGGCCACCCCCCGGATCGCCGCCGATCGTGCCAGGGCCCGTACTATCGGCAGGTCGAGCAGGTTGCGCTGCCCCCCCCTTCCGCGCCGATTGTCGGACTCAACGGCCCGAGCGAGTTCGTCGAGGGTCGCGTCGTCCACCAGTCTTGGGGTCGAGGCCCAGCCGCTTTCCTCCACCCGCTGGGCCTGTGTGGGCCGGATCACTTCGCAGTCTTGCTCCGGGTGAGGTTCTCGAGGACGTAGAGGCCGCTCTTGCCGGGGCAAACCAGGTCGATGTCGCCGTCGCCATCGATATCGATGGCGTGGATCTGGAGCCCCGTGCCGGCCGTCCCCGCGGGGAAGTCCTTCTGGGCGTCGCGCTCTTCCTTCTTGGAAGGGGCTTTGGCCGGTTGACCCTCGTAGATGGTGTGTCGGACCCAGTCCTTGGCCTTGCTGTCATAGGTGTAGTAGGCGATCACCGAGGCATCGACGTCGCCAGGTTCGACCTCATGGGCATACACCCGCTTGCCGGCCAGCAACTCATCGGCCTGCCCGTCGCCATCGAGGTCGGCGAAGAAGTGGACGTGGACCGAGGCGACCTTGCCCTCGATCGTCTTCTTCTTCGAGACGTCCCAGACGGTCTGACCCTTGTCTCCGCGCACGCCGGCCACCCAGTAGAGGCCGTAGTCATGCCCCATGCCCCAGATCAGGTCGGTCAAGCCATCGCCATCCACGTCTCGGCATGCGATCTGGATGCCGGTCGCGCCCAGGTTCCAGGCCGGGTGGAAGGTCCAGGTCCCTTCGCGAGGATTGGACGGGGCCTCGTACCAGCCCTTGGGGGTGAGGATGTCGGTTCGGCCGTCGCCGTTTACGTCGCCCGAGCCGACCCCGTGGCCGGCCCCGGCCGAGCCCAGGTCGTACTTCTTCCAGGTCGGCGTGGGGCCGAGCTTCTCCAGTTGATAGAAGACAACCACATTCACGGAGTTGGGCAGCACCTCGGGGACGCCATCGCCGTCGAGGTCCACGAACGCGGCCGCCTCGATGTTGCCGGGCGTGTCGATCGGGTGGTAGGTCCAGGTGCCGCCGGCGGGGCCGGGGTTCTCGACCCAGCCGACGTCCTTGCCGAAGTATGAGCAGGTGACGAAATCGACCCGTCCGTCGCCGTTGACGTCGATCGGTAGGGTGGAGAAGTCGTTGTAGTAGGTGCCGACTCTGGTCACGTCTCGGACTTTCTGGGATGCCTTGAAATCGGGCCCCTTGTACCAGGAATCGCCGCAGACGATGTCGAGGACGCCGTCGCCGTCCACGTCCAGCGCCGCGGCCGATTCGAAGGCGCTTTTCGGGTTGACGTCGTGCTTCTTCCACTTCAGGTCGTCGGCGGCAGCCGGGACGAAGGCGAGGAAGCTCAAGGGCAGGGCTAGCAGGATCCTTCGGCCGATCATCGGCGTTCCCCCGGGAGAGTATTCAAGGCTCGTCGTCTTCGTCTTCTTCGTCGTCTTCGTGCAGTTCCCATCGCAGGCCGGTGGCGGCCTGCCGGAGCAACTCCATCGCCGGCTCGGGATCGCCCGAGGGCGCGACCTCGAAGTTGATCGCGGTGACCTTGCCGTCCTCGATGACCGCGTAGCCGCGGAGGCGGTGCGATGGCACTTCCAGCCAGGTTTCGGCCGCCTCGCGGACGACCCGGGCGCCGAGGCGTTCGGCCCAGGTCTCGATCGGCACGGGGTCGACGTCCCAGGCGGGCAGGGCGAGCAATTCGGGCATCGGCTTCTAGACCTTCGGGAGCGACCAGGGGGCCCGGTATTCGGCCCGCGCCAGGTAAGCGTTCGCTTCGGGCCGGTTGGTCGTTTCGGCCTGGGCGTCCCACTTCAGCTTCTCGCCGGTCCGCAGGGCCATGTTGCCGAGGTGGCCGACGCTGGACAGCCGGTGGCCGTACTCGAAGTGGCAGGATGCCTGCGATCGCGACTTGATCGCGTCCAGCCACTCGCGGTGATGCCCGGGCGACCTCGGCAGGCTGGGCTCGGGCTCGACGATCTTCTCTCCTTTCTTCTCGGGGATGATCGTGTACTTGGAATAGTTGGCGACGAGCGTGCCGTTGGTTCCCTGGAACATGATCCCGAGGCCCATATCTTCGAACCCGTGCGAGTTGAAGTCGTTCTGGCTCCAGATCATGTCGAAGCCGCGGGGGCCCTTGTCGTAGTGGTAAAGGACTTCGAGCGTGTCGGGCGTCTCGCCGTTATCCTCGAGGATGTAACGACCGCCGGTCGCCGTCACGGTGGACGGGGCATCCACTTCCATCGCCCAGTGGACCAGGTCGACGATGTGGCAGCAGAAGTCGCAGAGCAGGCCGCCCGCGTAATCCCAGTACCATCGCCAGTTGAACGTAAATCGGTTGGGGTTGAACGGCCGGAGGGGCGCCGGGCCGAGCCAGAAGTCGTAGTCGCAGCCGGCGGGCGGGTCGCAGTCGGCCGGCTTGCCCAGGCCCCGGCGGTCGGCAGCCATCCAGACACGGGTCTTGCCGATCGGCCCCAGGGCCCCCGACCGGACGATCTCGACCACACGCCGGTAGTTCTCGCCGGCGTGGATCAGGTTGCCCATCTGGGTGACGCGGTTGTACTTCCGGGCCGCCTCGACCATCGCTCGCCCCTCGGCGATCCGGTAGGACAGCGGCTTTTCGCAATAGACATCCTTACCCGCCTGGCAGGCCAGGATCGTCGGGATCGCGTGCCAGTGGTCGGGGGTGGCGACCACCACCGCGTCGATATCCTTGCGGTCGAGCACCCGCCGGAAGTCCTTGAATTCCTCGCACGACCCGCCCGCCAGCTCGCGGGCCTTCAGGCGGTGGGGCTCGTAGACATCGCAGACGGCCGCCACCTTCACGTCGGGCATCTGGCGGAAGATGTTCAGCAGGCCCGTCCCCATGCCTCCGACGCCGATGAACCCCAGGGTGATCGCCTCGTTCGGCGACTGCGAGACATTCGGGGAGGGCATGAGCGCCAACGCCGGCGACATCGCCGCGCCCGTGCCGGCGGCTAGCGCCGAAAGGGCCAGGAAATCGCGTCTGGATGGCGTACGGCGGCGGTCTCTCATCGCAAAACCCCGGTTCGGCGAGCGGGTGAAGGCTCCACTCCCGCGAAGGTAGCGGAGCCCAGGCCCCCAAACAAGGGGGCGAACCGCCGCCATTCCCCGGCGCGATCGCGACGGATAAACTGCTCATTCCATCAGGCCCATACGTGCCCGGGAGGATCTGCCCATGATCGCGCTCGCTGTCTGCCTGCTGTGCACCGCCCAGGGGAAGGAGGAGCCCAGCGAGCTGGAACGCCAGCCCGCCGGATGGATCGACCTCCTGGCCGAGTCTGGTCCCGAATTGAAGGGTTGGACCCGGGGGCCGATCCCGCCCAACGGCAAACTCCGCGAGGCGTCGCAGTGGTCGTACGACCGCGCTACAGGGACCCTCGTCTGCGAGGGGGATGGCGGCCACGAATGGCTCCGTTGGAATCGGGAACTGGACGACTTTACCTACCATGTCGAGTGGCGGTTCACCCCCATCGAGGGGAAGGGCGGTTACAACTCCGGGATCTACGTCCGCAACTCCTCCGATGCCCGGGTCTGGCACCAGGCCCAGACCGGGGGCGGCTCGGGCGGATTCCTCTTCGGCGAGACGCCGGTCGGCGGGGAACTCAAGCGGTTCAATCTGAGCAAGGAAGTTAAGGCCCAGCGAGTGAAGCCGGCCGGCGAATGGAATACCTTCGAGATCTCTTGCCGGGGGCCGAAGGTTCGCCTTTGGGTCAACGGGGCCGAGACGTGCGTATGGGACGACTGCCGCGCCACCAAGGGCTATGTCGGCCTGGAGGCCGAGGGCTATCGCATTGAGTTCCGCAACGTGAAGGTCCGGCCGGCCGGGCCCGGCGCCTGATCCGGCTCAGAGTGCGGTCGATGCTGCGTCAAACCAGCGGACGGTCCGCTCCAGGCCGGTATGATAGTCGACCGAGGGCCGCCACCCCAGCCGCTCGCGGGCCTTGGCCGTGCTGTACGACAGCCGCCGCCCCATTAGCCAGGTCGCATAGCGGGTGATGACCGGCGGCCGGCGCGACCTCGACAGCCGGCCGACCGCCTCCAGCCCCAGCGCGGCCGCAAAGGTCAGGTCGTAGTTGAGATGCTGCCGCGAGCCGGCCACGCCGCAGACCTCGGCCAGGATGTCGAGGAACTCGCGCTGGGTGATCGGGCCCTGGTCGGTGATGTTGTACGCCTCGCCCGCCGAACCAGGGTCGTCGGCGGCAAGCAACGCGGCCTCGGCGACCACCCCGGCATACACGGCGCTAAACGGGTTGTCCCCCGAGCCGATCGTCGGGATACCTCCCCTCCTCATCCGGCTGACGAGCCGGGCAGTCGTGGTCCGATCCCGTTCGCCATAGAGCCAGCTGGGGCGGATCACCGTGAGCGGCAACCCTCGGTCTTTGGCAAGGCCCCACAGCACCCGTTCGGCCTCAACCTTGGCCCGGGTGTAACCGTCCCAGATCGGCCAGAGGCCCACGCCCAGCGGAGCCGATTCGTCGATCGGCGGACTGCCCTCTGGCGGGTGGCCATAGGGCGCTGGTCGAACTGATCTGAACAAACCGCGAAACGCCCGCCCCGATCGATGCCAACGCCAGTCGCTCGGTCGCCTCAACGACTTCTGCGCGGAATTCGGCCCAGGTCCCCCAATCGCCTACCTTGGCCGCGGAATGATACACACGATCCACGCCGGTAACCGCCCTGATGCAGGCTTCTGGATCGCGCAGGTCGCCCACAACATGCTCGACCCCGATCGAATTCAGGAAGCGGATGTCGCTGGATGGTCGCACTAGGGCGAGGACGCGGTCGCCCCGATTGGCCAGGCGTTCGGCGATGTGACTCCCCAGGAGCCCGGTCGCCCCGGTAACCAGGGAAACTTGGGGTGTCTGGGGGCCGCGGGCTGTATTCATCAGCTGGAGGGTCGGATGCGGGCGGGGCAGGGCGGGGGTCGGGGACGATTCGCCAGGTTAGCACGGGGGCATGGGGGGTGGCGAATCCGGCCTTCAAAAAAACGCGAGGGAAGGCGGGGGGGATGGCTGTCCCGTTTCGCTAGAGGGGGCTGGGTGCGAGGTCCGCGAGCGAGGTTTGTCGCGGGCGTGCCGGCTCCGGGCTTCGGTTCCTCACTCGGTTGATGAAGGCGGGATCACCATGGCCGAAGACACGACCATCAAGCCCGAGATGCTCGAGCAGACGAAGAACCAGATTCGCAAGCTGGTTGCCGAGATCGCGGAGTTGGCCGAGTCGGACATCCAGCCGCAGGAGTTCCACGCCGAGTTCCTGAACCGGGCGATCGCGGCGGTGGCCGCCTCCGGCGGTGCCCTGTGGATGGCGGACAACCAGGGCGGCATCCGGCTCCAGACCGAGATCGAGTTCCGCCAGACCGGCCTGATGGAACGGGGTGCCCGGACCGCCCCGCACGACGCCCTGCTGGGTTGGCTGTTCCAGACCGGCCAGCCGCAACTCATCCCGCCCCAGGTGGCCGTCGAGGGGGTCCCCGGCGCCGGCAATCCTACAACGTTCGCCCTGATCTGCTCGCCCTTGGTGGTGGACAAGAAGGTCGTCGGCATGCTGGAGATCCTGATGGATCCCAGCCGGAAGGCGGCGGGCCAGAAGAGCACGCTGCGGTTCGTGAACGACCTGTGCGACCTGGCCTCGCAGTATCTCAAGTCGCGGCAGGCCCGGCAGATCGTCTCGCAGCAGAAGCTCTGGAATCAACTGGAGAACTTCTCGCACGCGATCCACGCGTCGCTCGACCTGAAGGAGACGGCCTACGCGGTCGCCAACGAGGGCAAGCGGCTGGTTGGCTGCGACCGACTGAGCGTGGCCCTGAAGCTGGGCGGGCGGATCGGCAAGGTGATGGTCGAGGCCACCAGCGGGCAGGAGGTCGTCGAGCAGCGATCGAACCTGATTCGCGAGCTGAACACCCTCTGCAAGCTGGTCATCCAGTCGGGGGAGGACCTGGTCTACACCGGCCACACCGAAACCTTCCCGCCCGATATCCGCGACGCCCTTGAGCTGTACATCGACGAGTCGGGCGCCAAGGCCCTGGTCATCACCCTCCTGTTCAAGCCTCTGGAGGAGGACGAGGACGGCAAGCCCAAGGAGAAGGTCCCGTTCGGCTGCCTGATCGCCGAGCAGATCGGCGACGACATGCCGATGACCGACGCCCATTCCAAGACCGAGGTCGTCTCCCGGCACGCGTCCTCGGCCCTGTGGAACGCCCAGGAACACCACCGCATCTTCCTGATGCCGCTGCTCAAGGCGATCGGCTCCCCCTGGCGCTTCTTCCGGGGCCGGACCGGGGCCAAGATCCTCGCCGTCATCGGCGCGGTCATCGGCATCATCGGCATCCTGGCCCTCGTCCCCTGGGAGCTGACCATCGAGGGCAAGGGCTCGCTGCTAACCGACGTCCGCCAGAACACCTACGCCCCCGTCGCCGGGATCGTCAAGAAGGTCTACGTGGAGCACGGCCAGAAGGTGTCCAAGGGCGACCCTCTGATCGACCTGTACAGCTTCGACCTGGAGAAGGAATATCAGCGGCTCCTGGGAGAACGCAACGGCGCCGGCCTCCAGATGGTGAACCTCTCCAAGGCCCTCAACGACACCCGCACCAAGCGCGAGGAGCAGCCGCAGCTCCAAGGGCAGTACGCCGAGGCCAAGATCAAGTTCGAGAGCACCAACAGCCAGATCGAGTCGATCGAGCAGCAGTTCGAGCTGATGAAGGTGACCGCCCCGTTCGACGGCATCGTGACCACATGGGACCCCAAGAAGGAGCTGATCAACCGGCCGGTCGAGATCGGCGCCCCGCTGATCGCCATCGCCGACACCGAGGGCCAGTTCATCCTGGAAGTCCAGGTGCCCGACGACGACATGGCGCCGATCCGCGAGGCCGAGTCGAAGCTCCAGAAGGAGGTCGCCGCGGGCACCAAGCCGCCCGGCTCGGCCCTGACGGCCTACTTCGTCACCGCCGCCGACTCCCAGCACCGCTACCCCGGCAAGGTCCGCCACATCGCCTCCACCGCCGAGACGGTCGAATCGAAGCATGTCGTGAAACTGGAAGTCGAGTTCGACCCGTCGGTCCGGGCCGACTACCAGAGTCGCGACCAGGAGCTCCGGTATGGCTCCGAGGTCCGGGCCCGGATCCAGTGCGGCCACGCCCGGCTCGCCTACGTCCTGCTCCGCGACGTCGTCCAGGTCTGGTACGAGACCGTCCTGTTCCGCTGGCCGTTCCTGAACTGACCCCCGGCCGAATCGCCCCCGAATCGAACCGTAGCGAACCCGGACACGAACCGAACCCGAAAGCTAGGGAGATCCGACGATGAAGCGCTCCTGGAAGACCGCCGCGATGGGGCTCGGACTGGCCACCGCCCTCGGCGCCGCCGCCGTGGCCCAGGGCCCGGGCGGTGCCCCGAGGCCCGCCGGCAGGTCGGCCCCGGCTCCGGCCCCTAGCGTGGGCGACGCGGTGACGGTCTCCGGCTACCTCGACATCATCGACCGGGCCGACCTCGCCTCGCTCCGCGAGGGCGTCATCGACAAGATCGAGCGGCACGCCGGCGACGAGGTCAAGAAGGGCGACCATATCGCCGACCTGAACAAGACGATCGCCGAACTCAACGCCACCAAGGCCAAGCTTACCGCCGGGAACACGGGGAGTTGGCCAAGGCCAAGGCCCAGCAGAAAGTAACCATAGCCGCGTTCGCTCGCAGCCTTACGCTGTCGAAGAAGGGAGATGGTTATATCTCGCGGGATCAGCTCGACAAGGAAGAAGCCGAGGTGGCCATGGCCACCGCCCTGATCCAGGTCGCCAACGAGACGATCGAGGTCAACAAGGCCGAGCACAAGATCGCCGAGCAGATCGTCTCCGAACACGAGATCACCACCCCGATCGGCGGCATCATCACCGAGATCCTCAAGCGTCCCGGCGAGCGGGTGGGAGCCAACGAGGCGGTCCTGCGGATCGTGAACCTCGACCGCCTGCGGTTCATCGGATACGTCCCCATCGAGACGGCCATCCGACTGAACATCGGAGACGTGATCCAGGTCCGCCCGACCGTCGAGGGCGCCGACCTCGACATCGAGAAGATGACCTTCCCGGCCAAGATTACCTTCGTGGCCCCCGAGGCCCAGGTCGTCGGCAAGGCCGAGGTCCAGATCCACGCCACCCTCAAGAATCCGCGCCGCGACGGCGGCGAGACCGGGCCTTACCTGCTCCGCGCCGGCCTCAAGGCCGATGCTACCATCCCGCCCGGCGGCGCCGCGCCCGCCAACGCCGTCGGCCAGCGTTGAGGCAACCCAGCGAACGCGGATGACCCCTCGACCATCCACCCAAACCGCGAGGCGGACTGACCGATGAGCGCCGATCCGACCACTCTCGCACCGGCCCTGCCCGCCGGCCAGTCCCCCGAGCACCTGCAGCTTCGACTCCGACCCGACCTGGTGGTGCAGCCCCAGTTCTACGAGGGGGTCACGCACTACGTCATCAAGGACCCGATCGGCCTGAAGTACTTCCGGTTCAAGCCCGAGGAGTATTTCCTCCTCCAGCAGCTCAACGGCAAGCACACCCTGCAGGAGGTGAAGAAGGCGTTCGAGCGGAAGTATCGCCCCCAGACGATCGCCATTGAGGACCTGATGCGGTTCGCCGCCCAGCTCCACGAGGCCGGCATCGCCCAGGTCGATACCGCCGACCAGGGCAAGGTCCTGATCCGCCGGCGGCGCAAGAACAAGTGGAAGCGTGTTGGCAACTTCCTGGCCAACATCCTCTACATCAAAATCCCGATCATCGATCCTGAGCGCCTGCTCACCTGGATGTACCCATACTTCCGGTGGATCTACACGCCCTGGTTCGTGGCGCTCAGCCTGCTCCTGATGCTGTCATCGATCACCCTGGTCGTCAGCCAGTGGCACGACTTCCACGCCAAGCTCCCCGAGTTCCAGTCGTTCTTCAACTGGCGGACGATCGTCGCCTTCTGGTGTAGCCTGGCGGTCGTCAAGGTGATCCACGAGTTCGGCCACGGCCTCACCGCCAAGCACTTCGGCGGCGAGGTCCACGAGATGGGCATGCTCTTCCTCGTGCTCACCCCGGCGCTCTATTGCGACGTCACCGACAGCTGGCTCCTTCCTAACAAATGGCACCGGATCTGGATCTCGGCGGCCGGCATCTACGTCGAATGCACGCTCGCGGCCATCGCCGCCTGGGTCTGGTTCTACACCGACCCCGGCCTGCTCAACAGCCTGATGATGGCCACGATGTTCATCTGCTCGGTGAACACGATCCTGTTCAACGCCAACCCGCTCCTGCGGTACGACGGCTACTACGTCACCGCCGACTTCCTCGAGGTCCCCAATCTGCGAATCAAGAGTACCCAGTTCTTCTCCTACCTGTTTCAGGAGAAGATCATGGGCCTGGAGATCCCGGTCCAGAGCTACCTGCCCAGGTCGCGCCGGTTCCTGTTCGTCTCCTACGCGATCGCCAGCTTCCTGTACCGCTGGGTGGTCACGTTCAGCATCGTGTTCTTCCTGATCAACGTCCTCAAGCCGTATGGCCTCGAATCGATCGGCTACATCCTGGCGGTCGGATCGCTGGTCCCCCTGGCGTTCATGCCGATCTATCAGGTGATCAAGTTTGTCCGCACCCCTGGGAGGTTGCGCAAGATGAAGAAGGCACGCACGGCCGGCTTCTTCGCCGGGGTCGCGGCGCTGATCGCCGGAATCATGCTGATCCCCACCCCGCTGCGGGTCACCGGCAGCCTGGTGCTCACGGCCGCGAAGCCGGCGCTGGTCTACGGGGACACGCCCGGACGCCTGATCGAGATCAACGTGCAGGACGGCGACTGGGTCCGAGGGCCCAAGTACGACGATCAGGGGGTGATGATCGAGCCCGGCCAGGTGATCGCCAAACTCTCCAACCCCGAGCTCCAGCGCGAG
The DNA here is from genome assembly GCA_046350035.1 of Isosphaeraceae bacterium. GTDB lineage: Bacteria > Planctomycetota > Planctomycetia > Isosphaerales > Isosphaeraceae > CALLYK01. The sequence continues at coordinate 67,871 of JAXMBD010000020.1, forward strand.
CAGATGTCGCGGCAGGCCGAGCAGGCGATCAACATGGCCTGGTTCGACACCTACTTCCACTCGACGAACCCGGGCAGCCGGTCGCTGGCCCAGGTCCGCCACAAGCAAGCCGAGGACCTCGAGCAGGTGATCGACAAGATCGCCGGCCAGATCGCCGACCTGACCCTCCACGCCCCCCGCGACGGCATCGCCATCGGCGTGCCCAAGCGGGACACCCTGGGCCAGCACCTCAAGCCCGGCAAGCCGTTCTGCCAGGTCGGCGACCCCGCCCGCCTGGAGGCCCACCTGATCCTCGACCAGAGCGACATGGACCTGATCCGCGAGGGCAGCACCGCCTGGGTGAAGATCTACGGCGATAGCGAGTCCACCCACCGGAGCAAGGTCAGCGAACGCGCCCAGAGGAATCGCGAGCAGATCCCCCCCGAACTCTCGAACCTCGTCGGCGGCGAGATCGCCACCAAGCCCGACCCCAAGAACCCCGAGGCGGCCAAGCCGCTGACCGCGGTCTACGAAGTGGTGATCCCGATCGACAACGACGACCTCAAGCTCCAACCCGGCCTGAGGGGCTTCGCCAAGATCGATGGCGGCATCCATACCCTGGGCTGGTGGCTCTGGAGGCTCGTCACCAAAACCTTCCACTTCAACCTCTGAGCCGACCAAACCGATCCGCAAGCCGAACCCTGGCAGCCAGTTCGGAATCTAACCTTGACATGCCGGGGGATTGGCCGATATAAAACGGGGGAACGAAGCCGAAGTGGCGGAATTGGCAGACGCGCTAGGTTCAGGTCCTAGTGGGCTAACCATGCCCGTGGAGGTTCAAGTCCTCTCTTCGGCATTGACGATCATGGAGGGTGGAGTCGGCTTCAAAAGCCATTGCAACACTGGAAGTCAGTTCGGGGCGTAGCTCAGCTTGGCTAGAGCGCACGGTTCGGGTCCGTGAGGTCGGAGGTTCAAATCCTCTCGCCCCGACTAATACCTGGAAAAGACTTACGTCGACTGTAGAATTCCCTCCGGCGGTCCGGGAACCAAAACCCCGAACCAAAACCGGAGGGTTTTCATTTGGGACGCCCCCGAAAGCAGAGCCGGGAACCGTTCTGGTTCGAGGACCGGCAGGCGTACTACGTCACGGTTGGGACCACCAAGAAGCGCCTCTCCCCCGACAAGGACGAGGCCTGGCGGCTCTGGCACGAGCTGATGGCCCGCCCGCCGGAGGAGCCGGAGAAGCCGCGTCTCCCCACCGGTCCCGACGCCGAGGCGATTGAGGTTCTCGACGCGTTCCTCGACTGGTGTCAGAGGAACAAGGCTCCACGCACCTATGCGTGGTATCGGGAAAACATCCAGAAGTTCGTCTCGGCCCTGCCGGACGGTCTCAAGGTGACGGAGCTCAAGCCGTACCACCTCACGAAGGCGATGGAGCCCTACGCCCACTGGGCGAACAACACCAAGCACGACTTCATCTCGGCGGTGAAACGGGCGTTCAGCTGGGCCGTGGACGAGGAGCTGATCGACCGCAACCCGATCGGCCGGGTCAAGAAGCCGACCCGCGAGGCCCGCGAGTTTGCCGTCCAGCCGGACGAGTACGCCGAGATCCTCGAGACCATCGCCGACCCGAATTTCCGCGACCTGGTCGAGATGGCCTGGGAGACGGGCTCGCGGGTGCAGGAACTCCGGAAGATCGAGGCCCGTTTCTTCGACCCGGAGACCAGCCGCGTGGTCTTCCCGCCCAAGGAAGCCAAGGGCAAGAAGCACTACCGGATCATCTACCTGCCCCCGCGGGCCCGGGAGATCGTCGCCCGGCTGGCGAAGGCGAGGCCGGAGGGGCCGCTGCTGACCAACGCCGACGGCGTGGCGTGGAACAAGAACGCGATCAACTGCGCCTTCTGCCGCCTGCAGCTAGCCCTCGGCCGCAAGGAGATCGCGAAGCGCGGCCTGATGGCCCCCAGGCCTGGGCGATTCAGGAAGGGCGGCGTGGAGGCAGAGAAACTGGCCGAAACGCACGCGGCGCACCGCGAGACCGTCAAGCGGTGGCAAAAGGACGAGCAGAGGCTGGCCCGTGAGCTGGGGACGAAGTACCACCTGGGGGCATTCAGGAAAGGCTACGCCACGGAGGCGCTCAAGGCGGGCGTCGACGTGGTCGGGCTTGCCCACCTGATGGGTCACCGCGACCCGTCGATGATCTCGAAGGTCTACGGTCAGGTGCAGCACGACCCCGAGTACATGGCGTCGCTGTCGGAGCGGACGAAGCGGAAGAGGAAGGCGGCAGAGGGCTGAGCCTGCGGTGGCTCAGAGGGCGGGTGCCGAGGCGAGGCTGCGGCCCGCGAACGGCACTAGCTCGGCCGCTCTCGGCAGGTATAGCGGGTGCCTGGGGTGGCCGTCCTTGGTCAGGCCGAGGGCGAGGGGGCGGACGCCGATCTCGGAGAGCCAGCCTAGGACGGCTCGGTCTTGCCCCCTGTGTTCGCCATGAACGCCCCAGCCGCAGACGACCGGGCCCTCGCTAGCGTCCGTCAGGGTCTTCTCGAACCAAGCCCGGTTCTCCGGCCCGATCGGCTCCTCCACCCTCTTCAGGTCGGCGGGGTCGGTCGCCCGGAACGCGAACAGATTGAGGACCGCGAGCCTGCCGCACCCCCAGTGGCGGGCGAAGCCGATGCACCGGCGGATGGTCGGATCGTCGTTGGTGGCGTCCGCCGTGCTCGGATTTAACATGATGAAGGTGGCCGTTCGAGCGCCGGGTCCAACCTGTCTGGTCAGCAGGTAGCGGTAGCGGCCGCAGGCGGAGATGACGGCGTTCCGTTCGAGGGGGAGAATCAGAGACGCCGTCATGAGCCCGTTACCTGGAGGTATCGAATCGCTGCTTCAAGTGACGACGGACTGTCTCGGAACAAACCGAGCCCCTTGTTGCAGGCATTGCATAAAAGGCCGCGAACTCTCTTGCTCTTGTGGTCATGGTCCACAGCGACGACATCCAGTGCTTGACCTCTCGTCCGGGTGGGCAGCTTCATAGCAACACCGCAAATTGGACATAGGCCCTTGAAGACTATCCAGAGAGCGTCGAACTCTCCTGCCTCTAGCCCGTATTTTTTTCGGAGCTGCCATTCCCGACGATAGGCCTGACCATCCGGGTGGATTGTCCGATACCGAGCGTCACAAGCACGGCAACGCTTGGCTCGGTGGCTGGCAATCGGGCTTCCGCAATCGCCACATCGCCCCCGAACCCTTTTAACTCCGCCAACCCTCGACATCAAACCCCGTCTATCGCCGACCGTCTTAAAGCGCAGCATCGAGACGCGGTCACCGCGTCCGCCCTTTCGTCTGCTCAGGCTCCCGGAACGGCGGCTGGAGCTCACAGACGGGCACCTCGACGAAGCCCGACCGGACCGTCTGCCCGGTCGACTTGACCACCCCGGCGGCGACGAGGGCTTCCAAAAGCCCCTCGTGCTCCGCGTAAGATTTGATGGCCACCTGGTTCGGTCCCAGCTTCACTGCTGGCAGGTTCACCGTCGCCGTAGCGATAGGCCCTTCCTCGTCGACGAGGCTCAAGGCGACGCGGCCGTTGCCGTAGTAGCGCTTCTGGACGGTACAATCGAAGTCGCGGAATCGGACGCGGGTCACTGGGCCGTCTCGGTGCGGCGACGCTTGCCCGCCTCCAGGATAGGAAGGCCTGCCTCGGTCGGGACGTAGATGACCTCGTTGCCCTTGCCGTTCTGAAGCCCGTCGATCCAGAGGTAGCGCAAGTAGTCCTCGTTACCCTTCAAGCTGTCGCCTATGATCTTGTTCGCTTCGGCCACGCCTTTGGCCCGCTCGATCTCAGCCTGAGCGAGAAGCCCCGCCGAGTCCCGCTTTGCCTGGGCTTCTCGCACCGCAACTTGTCGGCTTGCCTCGGCCTCGGCGAGCTTTGCTTCCCCGCTCAGGCGGCTGGCGTAGACGTTGTACTGCGGGCAGCCCGCCAGCCCGGCCCCTGCGGTGAGAAGAAGAAGCGTGCAAATTCCGAAGGCAAATCCAGTGTCACTCATAAAATACCCGTTGTTTGATTGATAAATTCAGTCTTCAGGGGCGGTGTCCGGTCAGGAAGAAAGGCCACCCCCGGATGCTCCGCCTCGAAGAATCCGAGCCGCCCCAGCATCGGGACGAACGGCAGCGGTTTGGCCTCTCGCAGACAGAACCCGAACGGCCCAAAGAACCACGGTGAGGTGCTGGCGGTCGCCACCGCGTACAGGTCCGCGACCCCGACGATCCCGCCTCGCTCGAACTGGGCGGGCAGCGGGAGATCGATCTCCGGGAAGTTGTCGCGGACCCACTCGTAACCCTGCTTGTCGAACGACTTGCTGGCGTGGATCAGGATGAGGCCACGAACCTTCGTGTCCCAGGTGCGGTTCTCGACCGGCTTGAATCCGTGGGCGATGAGCCACGCCCAAGGCTGGCGGACGGAGAAAGTCTTCATTTGGACGCCTCCACCTGTCTGTGCAATTCGCGGATGAGTGCCTCCTCCGGCGTTTGGATCTTCCGGCTCCCCGCCAGCCAATGCTCCACGGCGCGAACGGTCACACCGACGAACTCGGCCACAGCCTTCTTTCCGCCGACCACGTCGCAGACTGCCTTGAACTCTTCCCTGGTCATCATGCCGACGCGAGCCTCCGATTGTGTCGGACCGACGAGGCCAGCGAGGCCAGGATGCATCCCGCCCCGACCAGCCCGGTGACCACCTCGGGGACGTGCCAGCTCGTGCTGCCGAGCATCAGGACAGCGAGAGCGCCGATCCCCCAGTGGGCTCCATGCTCGAGGTAGATGAACTCGGCCAACGTCCCGATGCGGACCATACGGACGGTCATCGACCGGATGACCAGGGCCCCGATCCCGAGGCCGATCATGATGGCGACGATATCGTTCGTCATGGCGAACGCACCGATCACCCCGTCCAGCGAGAAGCTGGCGTCGAGGATCTCGAGGTAGAGGAAGCCGACCAGCCCTTGCTTCCCTGAGACACAGGCGGCCGGGTCATCACCTTCCCCGCAGAGGCCCATCGCGCCTTTGACCGCGATGTAGCAGAGCAGACCGAGGAGGCCGGCGAAGACGGACGCACCGGGGGCGACCAGCAGCACGGCTATGGCCAAGCCGATTTCCACAGCCTCCATGCGGCCCAGGCCGGCGAGACGGCGCTCGAACCAGCCCAGCCAGTGGACGTCCTTCGCCTCGTCGCAGATGAAGTGTAGGAAGACCATGAGCAGGAACATGCCGCCGAAGGAGGCGATGGCCGTGTGCGCGGCGGTGAGTCGTCGTCCGTACTCGGCGGCGTCTGTGAGGGCGAGGACCGCGACGTCCGCGACGTTACCCCCTCCCGCGGCGGAGACGATGACCACGGGGAGCACGAGCCGCATCCCGAAGACGGCGATCAGGATGCCCCAGGTCAGGAAGCGGCGCTGCCAAACCGGGGACATGCCCTTCAGAACCAAGGCGTTGACGACGGCGTTGTCGAAGGAGAGCGAGACCTCCATGACGGCCAAGAGGAGGATAGTGAGCAGGATCATTGGCGATATTTCTTATCCGCGTCGCGGATGTCCTTGGTCCACTTCTTGAACACGTCGCTGAACTGTGATTCGGGCAGGATGATGAGGGCGACGAACAGGAAAACAAGCAGGTTGTTGAAGCCGAGGAAATGGAGTGCGAGGCCGATGAGGCCGATCCAGGCGGTGAGTTTATCGAGTTGGCCAAGAAGGTAGTCTTTGAGTTTGTCCATGGTATGATCCTTCAATTGGGCGGGAGCCACATGGCTCCCGCCCGGTGAACAACAGAGATCAGGCGGCGACAGCCAGGCCGAAACGGGTCGCGAGGGAACCCAGTTCGCCGGCTTCCGCTTCACCGACAGCCACGAAGTTCCAGTCGGAGCCATCGCGCACCAGCTTGCCGAGCACGAAGGTCGCGCCGGTGTAGTCGCCGGTGATCTTGTAGTTGGCGATCTCCTGCTGGTTCTCGGCGTTGACGATGCGGATGTGGGCATTGTCGAGGTCTTTCAGGCTCTGCCCCTTCTGAGCAGCCTGGTAGATCGAGGCCACGAAGAGGATTTCCTTGATGCCTTCGGGCGCGGTCGTCAGATTGACGTCGATCACTTCGTCGTCGCCCTCGCCCTCGCCAGTCAGGTTGTCGCCGCGGCTGGCGACCGAGCCGCAGGCCGAGACTTTCGAGCCGAAATAGACGAAACCGCCCTTGCCCGGTAGCTTGCCGTTGGCATCGAGCAGGAATGCCGCGAGGTCAAGGTCCATGGTCTTGCCCTGCTTGGGGTCCCAACCAGCACCAGCGAATACCTTCGTCAGGCCGGGGGCCTTCTTGGTCAAGGAGACGGTATCGCCTTTGGTCATTGAAACAACATCGTTCATACTGTAATATCCATATTGTGAGATTAAAAAAGCACCGGCGTCACCCGGTGCTTTTGCTTTTAGAACATTGTTCGCATTAGTCAAGCAGTATTTGATGCGTCCGGTTTACCGGTGCAAATGCTTCAGCTTCGCCCGCCTGGCTGATGCCGGCGGTGTGTGCACCTGCCGAACCACCGGCTCCGACGCCTTCAGATACTCCCCCAGATGCTCTTCAGAAATCCCTGATCCGAACCCTCGGCCAAGCCGATTCGAGCGCAGCGAACTTGCCGGGCTACCAGCCATAGACCGTAGCCTGGCTGACGTCGAGCCGCTGCGCCTCCCGCACCCGCATCCGCACACTCCCCCTGGAGCCAGCTGTAGCCACATCCGCGATGCCTCTCTATCAACGCTCTCGCACTTCTCCTTCGCCTTGGCCGGAGCCCTGTTGGCGGCCTCTTCGATCGCAGCGCGCTTGTCCTGCGAGGGGTTGAAAGCGCGCATCGCCTTTTCGAGATCCGCCCCCTCCAAGATTGGCCTGCCTCAGGTCCGCACCGCGAAGTCGGCCGTCTGTGCCTCAACTACGCTTGGCCCCCGTACAGCTTTGCGTTCTACGAGAGGTCGCCCCTGGACATTGGCCCCTCGAAATCGGCTTGCCGCTCAAATCGCTGCCGGTAAGTTACACCCCGAGAGGTTGGCGGCTCCGCGGGTCGGCATGCTGGAGGAGACTCGGCCAGATTGATGCCCTGCATGTTGGCCCCGCGCCCAGTCCACGCGGGGTGGCTTCTCGCTCATCGGGTCCGCTCCTTATCCCGGGTTGCCTTCGAGGGCGCGCGTTCGGCGGCCTGGGCAAACTGCCTCCTTGTGGCCCGGGGCGTGCCCCAGGACTTCTCCACCTCGGCCAGCATCCGTTCCGTTGCCGGACTGATGGGTACTGGCGAACCAATGGCCGCTCGTGTAGTCGGTCCGGATCATCTCCGCCATACTCGGGCCCGCGATCCGCTCAACCCGGCGGCTATGTCGGCGTTGGGATCAGCTCGCAGGCCCTGGATAACGGTACGCGTCATCCTCCGGCAGCTTGGAGAAGTCGACGTTCCGCTCGACGGCTTCAGCCGGATGATATCGAGCACGGCTACGACGTCCCCACTACGAGGAGCCAGACGGACATCGACTCCCAGACGATGTTCTCCAGCTTGCCGTTCCTCGGTCGCCTGGGCCCTTGGGAGCCTTCCATGAGGCGGGAAGTCCCGGGGACGCCGCCACGCTTCAGCCCCCTCGATGCGGTGAATCGGCGATCAGATCCCTCGTATCCCGGTCATCTGGTTTTCGCCACGATCACCTCCTCGCTGCGTGGTTGGCGGCAGCGGCCACGTCAACTCTGGATTTTGACCTCTTCCTGCCTGGGTGGTTTGTCCGTGGGCATGGTCGAGCCCTCCGCTCTCGGATAGGGATCTTGTTGGGTCGCCATCATTCTGCCTACTTGCCGCTGTACGATAGGCGGCGACATCTCAGTGGTGGCGTGGATAAGGCAATTTCATGCGGCCAACCGCTGAGAATTCTGTTCTTCAACGAACCGTGAACGACCTTGCAGCGCGAGTCATTCGCCCATTCGGATAGCGGTTTTGTTTCCCCGAATGCAGTCAGCAAGCGGTTATTGCTCTTGTTCCTGCCCTGCTGTTCAGGCGTAGCCCAGCGACAATTAGCAGGCGAGTAATCGCCATCCTGATTCGGCCATCGATCAATTGTCAGGTCATCGCGGTAGCCGTTCGACAACGCCCACTCCTTAAAGGCCGAATAGTCGTTAATCCACTCGTCGCAAACGGAAATCCCCCTGCCTCCATAAAATTCATAAAATCTGAAATTTGGGTTATAGCAACGATACTTCATGTTAGACCAGATTCGATAAAGACGCTTATGCGGGCGAACTGCTTGGCGAATCGTTATGCGTCACATATCGCCACGGACCGAACAGGGTTTACCTCCAGGACTTCCTGTAATAAGACGCTCAATAGAGACCATCCCAATGGTCCCGCAATCACATAGGCATTCAGCCTTGGCTCGCGACCATCCCTTTCGGGATCGACGGCTGGTATCTTTTGCACCGTCCCACTTTCCATAGCGGTCCCCGACGCGGGAAAGGCGCACGCCCCTGCAGAATTTGGTCATACTAACATATCCAACTTCGAACATTGGAGAACGTAGCCCAAGCCGCCGTAGGGTGCAAGGGCTACGCGCATTTAACTGCCTTGCAGCGTGGCGATAAGCTCCTCGAGGCCTGCCCAATTAATCTGTAGAACTCGAAATCACAGTCACTCCACTCTTCTTCGCGGAGACATCCTTGAACAACGTGACGGCATTGCTGAGCAAGCTGAATGGCGAGCGCGTGCACTGCCGGGTCGGCGGCTCCTGGCTCTCGACGAACGCGGCCCCCACCTTGTCCTTTCCTTGTCCCTCCCCCGCTGGGAGGCGATCTGCATCCGGCCGTCGAGGTGCGATGGGCCGACGCCCTTTCCCATCGCCATGTCGATGAGCCCGTTTCCGCTGGGTGTCGGTGATCTTCCCCGGAGTCAACCTGGGAGAGCAGGGGATGTGCCCCTGATCCCTGTTCCGAGATGCCCGACCAGTCGACGGCGCTGAAGAATGGCGAGCTTGCTCTTGTCCTGGATCTCGCCCCATGGACGGTTGTCGATCCGGCCCAGGCATAGGCTGCCCGGCGACGACCGGGTAACCGGACTTGATCTGCTCGATATGACCCAGGACCTGCTGCAGGCGGCGCCGGGTCGCTCGCCATGGCCTTGCTCTCCGAATGGGGATGGGCCTTCCGTGGCCCTGGGCAGTTATCGCCGGAAGAAGCGGAAGACACCGAAGCCGAACTTGGCGACCTTGGCCGCCGCTCCAGCCCATGCAGTCAATGTTTCTCCAACCCTCCTCATTGATGGCCTTCTCGGTGTGGAAGATCATCATGTGAAGGCGAGCGCGGCGAGGCCGATCACGAACATCTTGTCGATGAGCATCTGGTCCATTGAATTTTCCTTGTATGAAGTTGTGAAACGGACTGTCTTCGAACTTGCCGGGGCGGTTTCCCTGTTGCCGCCCCGGCGCTTTCATCTCTCTCCATGCCGCGATTCTGCTGCGGCTGCGCGCGCGGCTGCCGCGCGCTGCTGAAGCACTCAGGGTGGGACATGCCGGGGCTGTTGCGGTTGCGGTGGCGTGATGGGCGGTGGCTGGGGCTGGCCTTGAGCGCTCCGTCCCGTGGACGTTTCCCTGCGCCCTGTTGCGTAGTGCCGTGGACATTGCCACGTTCCGGCATGAGCCGCTCCGTCGCCAGCGGTGCGTAGGCCGAGCCGTGTAAATCGCGGAGCCAAGCTCGTTGGCGCGTGGGGGACGATGCGGCTCCGGCGGCCTGCATGGTGGCCCGGCCGCGAACCTGGCCGTAGCCGCCGCGGCGCCGACTCCTGCTCCCACCGAGACTGCTCCCTTTCCGATTGCTCGAAGCATGCGAATCTCCTTGATGACGGAGGTTGATCGCGATCACTTCGGAGAAGTTGCCAATCCCGATGCCTTGATCAAACCACTCGCGGCCCTTGCTCATGCGTCGTGCTGCAGGCGTTCTTCGCGTCCTCGTGGGCCTTGACGATGATGGCCATGTCCTGCGTGCGGAACGTCCACATCCACAGGTACCAGAGGATGCAGAGCAGGGCGAAAACGAAGCAGCCGAGCATGATGGGGTCGTTCATCCGGGTCTCCTTGCGTGAGGTCAAGGTTGCGAAGATCCTGATGTCCGGCGTGGTCACACCTCCCTGCGGAACCGCTCCGCGTAGTAATCCAACTCGATGCGTTGATCTCTCATCGCCCGGACGCGAGCCCGGTCGATGATCACGTCGAGGATCTGTTTGACGACGAGGCCGACGGTCGTGGCGAGGAGCAGCGTTAGGTACCACGACACGCCATCCGCAAGCACGGTCAGGGCAAGCCATACCAGCACCTCGGCCTGGTAGCCCTGCTCGGCGGTCTTGACGAAGGGCAGGCACGTCACCACCCGGACGGCCGGGGTATCTGCTGTGGCCGGAGTAGGCCCAAGGCCTTGAGGCGGTGGTATACGACGGCGAGGAACCAGACGCCGGTGTAGACCGTCAGGACCGGGTCCACGCACAGAGAACGAGCAGGACCGCTACGGTGAGGACAATGTGCGGGTCGAACGCCCTGCTGCCGAGCCGCGTCGGATCAGGGCGACCACCAGCGTGAGGGCGTAGGACAGGTTGTAGAGAGCGCTGAACGACTGCGCGACGCTCATGCTCGGTATTCGGGCTGACGCTGCTGCTGCATCAACATGGATCACCTCTGCGAGAAGGCCACGAGCATGTGGTTTAAGCCGCTGCTGAACGGGTTGCCGGAGCGGATCACCCAGCCGTCCGCCATGAGGCCGTTCTCCGGCCCGCCCGTCGAAGTCCATCATGAAGGCCCGCGCTTGGAGCAGCGACTCGAAGTGCTGGCTCCAATGGGTATGCATCGGCGAATGGGCGAATACCTCGTCGAGGCGACCCGACTGGCCACCGCCGCCCAGATAGAGCACATCCCTGCCGATCAGCGACGCCGCGTACTCCGCCGATTCCGCGTCGCCGAGTGCGTGGAACACCTTCGTCCCGAAGTTGGTGAGCAGGCCCTTGGCGTGGCTCTGCGCCTCCTTCCCGCCGATGCTGGCGAAGTAGGAATGGAGGGACTGTGTGAGCACCACCATGCAGCCCTTGTGGGAGCGGCACTCCGACAGATACTTGAAGTCGAAGCTGGTGATGTGATTCTGATACTCGTCGATCCAGATCACGGTGATGGGCGTGTCGGGGCCGGCGTGTCGTCGCAGCACGTGCCGTTCGGTTGCGTACTTCCAGGCCCCGGCGATGAAGGCCCCGCCCACGCCGTAATTCGCCACCGGGAAGTCCACCAATACCCACTTGCCCTGGTCGAACACCTCGGGCGTGATCGTGGTGCGGCCGGAGATCCGCTCCCGGACCATGCCGGTGTTGTAGACGTGGAGGTAGCCGAGAACGCCGGCGAGGATGCTGGATCGCGTCTTATCGGCCATGAGGGGCCACTCGTTCAGCCAGAACTCCTTCGCCGCCAGATTGAGATCGTGCACATCCCTGTCTGTATGCGCGTTCTGGAACGCCAGGGCGAGAGAGGCGTTGTGGAATCCGGCCTGCCATGTCTCGCTCTCGAACATTTCCTGGCTGATCGCCGCATCGTTGATGAATCGTTGGAGGTCCCAGGTGTTGATTGCGCCGTGAGCGAGTCGAAGAACCTCGGCTGCATTGTGGATTGTTCTTCGCTGCTGCTGGACCCAGAACGGGTCCTGCGAATCCCCTCCCTGTCGGGAAAGAGTTTCCGCCACGGTCAGGATGCAATCGGTCACGTCACGCGCGTCGCCCTTCTCGAAGGCGATGAAATCGAAGGCATGGTCGGTGTCGGGGCCGAAGATGATCAGGTCATCCAGGCGCCCGCAGGCTTCGAAGACCCCCTGCCAGAAGACGCGGTCCTCCGGCTTGCTGGCGATGATGAGTCCGCCGATGTCGCGGTGGCGCACAGCGGCGCGGCCTATCTGGAAGCCCGACGAGCTGGTTTTCCCGGAACCCGCCGCGCCCATGATGGAGATTGACTTCACGAGGTCTCGCTTGGTGAAGGGGTCGCTCTCCGGACCAGCCGAAAAGCGGCGTGTCCAGCGGCTCAGGCGGCGTCGGAGCGGGCGTTTCCGGTTCTCCGCCCGCTTCAGCGCCAGCAGGGCGATCATCAGGAGGGCCGCTATCGTCAGGGTCTGCATGGCTCCGCCTCATGAATTCAGGGATGAACAACCACACCAGAACCCGAAAGCAGGTTGGCGCGATTCCGAGCAGGATGAGAAAGCTGCCCGCACCGGCGCAGAGCAGCCCAAGCCTTTGCACCCATTGTGCCTCGCGCACTTTCTGGAGCTGGGCCGGTGTCGGCGGGTCCCTGATCGGGTTGTAATCGTCGAAGAAATCGAGGTTATTGGGGGCGGGGCTCTTCCTGACGTTGGATGCCTCGACGACGAGCGCGAACGACCACCAATGGCATCTCCACGCCGCGTACAGCAGCGCGATGCCGACGACGATGCGAACGATGGATCGCGTCATGAGTCAGGCCCCGTGCTATTGCCTTGGATCTGGCAGCCTGCTGGCCCGCAGAGCTCCCAGGTAAATCTCCCGAGGATGAGGACCGCGCCGACGCCGCAGATATACATCAGGGTCCGTATGAACCTTGCTTCCTCTGGCGCTCGGTCCTCTTCCGGCGTGAAAGGAACGATGACTCCGGGCTGCCCGAAAGGGTCAGGCCTCTCCATTGCTGGCGCCCTGTCGGGCGATGAAGCGGTCAATTCCGCTGCGCGGTCGTGGCAGTACCACGCCCCAGCCAGAGCAATGACGGCGGCAACCAAACGGACCTTCTGCATGGCTAGTCCTCCTTCGTGGGCGAGTCGCTGTTCAGTGGCTGGTGAGATGCACGACCCTGCTCCCGCCGAGGTATACGATGGCCGCAGCGGCGAGTATCAGGACGGGGTGGTATCGGAGGGCGGCGGCAAAGCCGATGGCCCCGATGCCGAGGATTCCGATGATGAGGAGGGCACGACAGGTTCGCATGGTGCGTTCTCCGGGGTGAGGGAGGGTAGCAATGCCTTTCCACAGTCGCACGGCTTGCGGTGTGGCACGCCGTTGAGGCTCTCGACGAGCCGCGTGATGTCAGCCTTGTGGATTCCCAAGGTGAGCAGTTCTTCTTCGATGCGCTCGTACTTGCAGCCGAACAGGTAGCAATGGCCGTGGCAGTTCACGCCCAACGACCTGTAGCGGGCGGCCACCATCTCGTCGTGCGCCATCGCACGCTTATCACCCATGGCTCGCCAATAGTATTCGGCGGCACAGTACAGCCTCTGGGCGATGTGCCAGAAGGCGACCCAACCTATGCAATAGGGCAGCAGGAACTTCAGCAAGAACGAATCCATATGCACCTCCGAAAGTTGTTGACTACGTGAGGGGGCCGTGGCACGGTGGACTCGTTTTCCACCGGGGAGCTGACCGTCGGTCATTAAAAAGTTGGAATGCGGCTGAGGAACCCGGAGAACGACGCGCTTCACCGATAGAGGACGAGCGGAAACCGCAGCCGCGGATATCGGTAGCGGTGACAGGCAGGCCGGAAAGACGGCCCCATCACCCCTCCTGTTTGACTTTCCCCTCCACATCGGCCTTCACCTGCCGTGAAGCCCTTCGGCCTCGTCCTCCACAACAGGTCGTTCGGGTTCATCGCTGTCGCCTTCTTGGCCTCTTCCGGCGTGAGGATGACCAGCGAACGGCTTGTGGGCTTGCAGCGTTCGCAGCCGCAATACGCCTCGTGCTTGTCGTCTTTCCGCATGGCAATGTTCCTTGTGCGCATGCCTTTCACGCAGCCGCCCCGATGGCGGCGTGCTATCGATTCGGACGGATCTCAGTTCGCCGCCAGGTCGGCTTCGTCAACCTTGGGCTTGCGGGCTGCCATGTCCTTCCATGAGGCTTGGGCGGCCTTGACGCCTAGAGTTGCGCCCCCATCTTACGCGAACGGCCTTGGCCGCCTCACGAAGAAGGGTTTCCACGCCCCTCAGGTCGATCTCCTCACCGGCTACCCCGGCCACGGTGACTGTGCCGAAGGCCCGCACGCCCTTCTCTGCCAACGCTAGTGGGATTTTCACTCGCGGGCAGCGTTCGGAAGGCGGGCCATTGTTCTGCTTCGCCTGCTTCGCCTCCCTTTCCAGCTCGTCGCGGGTGGCACATTGAGGGTCATCGCAAGCAGGCGCCCTGGCCCTCTGCCGGAAGCTTGGCGATGGCCTTCGCAAAGCCGAACTTGCCGTCGAGGAACGCCTGCCTGGCGTCGGGGATCAGATCGTCCGGGCTAAGCCACCTCGTCGAGGTGGACGGATCCTTCCCGAGATGGGCGGCGAGGTCCTTGCGAGCCCACTCCGGGTTGAGCTTCGGGCTCCGAGCAGGACAGGTAGATCTCAGGGTCGGAGGTCCACCCCGCCTGGACGTTTCTCCGTGAGGTTGATGACCTTGATCTGCGACGGCGTGAGCGTGCTGGGGTAGATCGAGACGGCGGCCGAGTCGACCTTGGCCAGGCGGAGCGCCGCGAGCCGGCGAAACCCGGCGATCAGATGGTAGTTGTCGAGGACGATGAGGGGCTGGAGCAGCCCGTTGGCGACGATCGAGTTGCAGAGCTCCCTGATCCCTTCGTCGATCTCGACCTTTCTCGCGTTCTGGCCCTCGATGATCTTGTCGAGCGGCCAGGTATCGTGCTTCGGCTTCGGAAGCGGCATGAGCACCTCCCTTCGAGGAATCTCCCGGCGTTCGAGGAGCGCGCCTTCCACGGACAGCGCAGAGCTGGCGTCGCGCGTTGGAGCTACGAGCATCGGGGCTCTCGGCATGGATGGGCCTGAGAAAGCCCCGCCGACCTGCCTTCGAGCTCCGGCATGGCCGCCTCCTGATCGAAGGACGTGTCATACGGCGATGGTTACCGCTCATGGCCTCTTGCGGGCCGGCGTGACCCCCGATCTAGCGGAATGGTACTGGGGATTCCCGAGGCGGCCGGGGCCGTCGCGCGCGCAATGCCGTGCCGACGGGGGCTTGGATTTCGGGGTAGGTTCCAGGCGGGTGGGTCGGGGAAATTGCTCGGGAAGGGTAGGCCGCGGAGCAGAACACTGCGTGCAGTCGAATTTCTCGACCGCGGACATCCAGAGCGGCTCCCTACAGACGGATTTTCCAAGTCCGACGCAGAGCCTGAAAGCCTTTATTCGGGGAGGCTCCATCCTTGCACTGTACCGATGAGCGGCTGTCGGGAGCAAGGGGGCGGTCTTCGGATCAAGTCGCTAGCCCGCCTCTAGGTTATGGCCGAGCACACATGCTCCCTCGTCTCAGGGGCCGCGTCATTCCGGGGTGGGACCCTGCACCAGCCGTCGCGCTTTTGCAACAAAAAAGCAGCGGCAGGCTCGCTTGTTGTTGTTGCAAACCCGCCTATGGCCGGTGCGGGCGAGGTCCACGGGACGCAATGAAGCGGCCTGAAACACAAGGAGTAATTTATGAAGAACCAGATCATCCAGGACCAGATCAGCAGCACCGTTCGCCGCACCATCCTCGGCGGCGCAACCCTCGACCAGCACCGCGACCTGCTGGCCCAAGGTTGGCGTCATGATCGCCTGGCGAACCAGTACCGCAAGACGGTGACCCGCTTCGAGCAGTACGTCGATGGCGTCCTAGTCGAAGACAAATCGGAAGTTGCCAATAGCAACGCCGCGTAGTAACTACGAAGGAGCCGGACTCTACATCCGGCTCCTTCAACCCTCCAACCGATAATCGAAAGGCAATCTATATATGGCAAAGAAAATTCCTCTTAGCAATACCCGTCGTGACGTAATCCGCGAGTACGGTGTTCAGCATATCCAATCCACCATCGACCGCAGCAAGGAGCAGAAGCAGCTCGCGATCCTGCTCCGCGAGGCGAATTCCGCGATCCGTGAGAAGTATCCCGAAGCCGAAATGGCCGTGCTGCGTAAGTACGAACTTGCAAGGGTCGATCGCTGCATCAAGGTTCAAATGCCGAGTGGCCGGGTGGACGGCTTCTCCTTCAAGGCGGACTGCGAGGTGGCGGACATCCCGTATAACCGCCACTGCAACTGGACCAACAACGTCGTGTACCCGGTGTCCGAGGCGTTCGAGAAGGCCTTCGACGCCCACGCCAAGCACAAGGCAGATGCCGACAAGCTGGAACGGGAAAATCGGCCAGTTCAAGAGCTTCCTGAACGCCTGCAAAACTGTTACCGAGGACGTGCTGGAAGTCGTTTCTTCTGGAAGACATCCGAAAGCGGCTGGTGAACTCGACCGCCCTCGGCCGGCCGATGCTGCGGAAGCCGTGAAGGCCTGAGCAGCCTTCGAAGAGCATTGTCCACGAAATGAGGGCAGCTGTGCAAGCCGCCCTCGGCCTCAAGGACCAGGTTGAGATTGTACCGGGTCGGTCGCCTTCTTCCGGCGTATCCCCGCTGAACTGATCGTCGACAACGCCGGTGGAAGCGGTGCAACACCGGCATCGGCATGGCCTCGGCCGGTCGCCGATATCGCCATCGACACGATGGCCGGCCATCGCGATGCGCCGCGAGCCATGGTCGAGCATTACCGCGAGGGCATGCGGCGTCGATCCTGCTCGAGGCTTGTGCAGGCCGTCGGTGGGGCTGGCCTGGTTTCCCCAGACTGCAGGCACTTCTCAAGGCCAAGGGCGGCAAGCCCGTCAGCAAGAGGATCCGCGGCCTCGCCTGGGTAGTTATCCGCTGGGCAAAGGCGGTAAAGCCGCGTGATCATCCCTGGGGAACGTGGAAGATTCAAAGATTGGGGGCCGGTGCTCGCGGATGGCCAGCCTTGCCCGCTACGGAAAGGCCAGACTTTCCGCCGCTGGAAGTCTCAGCTTGAAGACCTCGGCTGTCATGTCGATGACAAGGTGCTTCGGGCATCAGACTATGGAACGCCCACTATCCGCAAGCGGCTCTTCATCGTCGCCCGCTGCGATGGCCTGCCGATCCGCTGGCCTGAGCCGACGCACGGAGACCCGAAGAAGATCCAGCAGGATCTGTTCAGCATCAATTTGAAACCCTGGCGGACGGCCGCCGAGTGCATTGACTGGTCGCTCCCGTGCCCGAGCATCTTCGAGCGGCAGCGACCGCTTGCCGAAAACACGCTCCGCCGAATCGCCGCTGGCATCCGCCGCTTCGTGATCGATACCAACGAGCCGTTCATCGTCAACATGGCTCACGGCGGGAAACTTGAGGACGTCAACAGACCGATCAGCACCATCGCCACCGAGAAGGGCGGCTGTCGGGCGCTGGTGACACCCTTCATCGCGCGGACGGCGCACGGCGATGTGGACAAGAACGGCAAGCGTCGGGGCAAAGGCCAGCATTCGGTCGGCGAACCGCTTCATACAGTCACCGCATCCGGCGACTATGCCATTTGCACGCCGTTCCTGGCTGGCGTCGGCGGGCGGGCCGGGCAGTCGCCGGAGCGATCGCCAGACCAGCCCTACCAGACGATCACGGCCAAAGCTGACGCCGCACTCGTCTCGCCAATCCTCGTAGGGGCAGGCGGCCCCGCCCGCGCGGGCGGACCTCGACCCGTCGATCGACCGATCGGCACGCAGACGACGCGGAACAACACGCATCTGGTTACCCCGCTCCTCGTCGGCACCGGCGGCGGCTTACTCCGCCAAGCCTCGCCCTGCTGGCCAGCCGATGAACACGATGACGACCGACTCGCGGGCAGCCCTGGTCTCCGCGTTCCTGGCCCAGCACAACACGACGGGAAATGGCAAACCGAATGTCGGCCATCAAGCCACATCTCCATTCAGCACAATCACGTCAAGCGGTTCCCACCAGAGCGTCGTCACGTCGCACCTGCTTAAGCTAAAAGGGACCTGCAGGCACGGCCAGCCGATGGATCAACCGCTGGCTACCGTCCAGGCGGGAGGCCTTCACTACGCCGAGGTCCGTGCCTTCCTGATCAAATACTTCGGCACCGACCAAGACCCGAGTTCGAGGAGCGCTGCACGGTCACCAGCAAGGACCGGTTCGGCCTGGTCACCGTCCGCGGCGAGGAGTACGTGATCGTCGACATCGGCCTACGGATGTTGACGCCGCCCAGCTCTACCGTGCCCAAGGCTTTCGGAGCACTACCTGATCGCCCCCGAGATCAACGGCAAACCGCTCTCGAAAACCGCCCAGGTTCGAATGTGTGGAAACTCGGTCTGCCCGCCGATCGCGGCGGCGCGGTCGCGAGAGCGCGGCGTTTGAAACCGCTCCGTGGTGGCTGCGTGACGGGGGAGAGCCGAAGGAGAGTATCAGGGCGGTTCGGGGCCTCGTCGGCAAATATATGGTCTCCGATCAGGGTCGCGTGTTCTCATGCCACCACGGACGGCCCATAGCTCAGTATGTGACCGACCGCGGCTATCTCAAGGTCGAGTTGCAGTTGAATGGAAAGCCTGTTCGCAGGTTTGTACATCGGCTGGTCGCTGACTGTTCTCGGGCCCTGTCCTCCGGGTATGACCATCAACCACATTGACTATGATCGGAAGAACAATCACCTCTCAAATCTCGAATACGCGGCGCCCGCGGCCAACACGGCTCATTCCCGAGGGCGACGACAAATCGGTATCAAATTGAACATGGCCAAAGCCCGCGAGATCCGGTCCTTAGAGGAACTGCTACGCAAGCGGAAATCGGCAGGCGGCTTTCGGCATAACGAAGCAAGCCGTGTCGAAGATTCTTGCCCGGAAAGTGCTGGGCCGATCCGGTCAGGGATGCTGATCGCGGAAACCACACTTCCTCTTCAGTTGGTCCTGGCCGCCGTTGGCCTTTGACGGGGAAGCTGAACGAAGCGGTGGCCGCCGTGAAGCTACGCCAAGCACTGAAAAAGCAGCTCCCCCGCAGGCGGTGCCCCCACTTTTCAGCTTTGCGACGGCCCTGGCCCCGTTCCAAGCTCCCGTAGGCCGGTAGTCGGGCCGGAAACCGAAAGAAAGGAACCACACCATGTCCACCCCCGCTCACAAACTCCCGCGACGGCTGCCTCCAAGTCTGCATCTGGCGGAACACCAGCACCGAGAGGGCCAAGACCTACTACAGCGTCAACTGACCCGCAGCTATAAGGCAGGTGACGATACCTGGAAGGACTCGAAGGACTTGAACGCCGACGACCTCCTGGCCATGGCTGAGCTGCTCCGCGAGGCGTACGCCTGGATCAAGACGCAGAAGCGGGCCGACGCCAAGGGCCTGCGGGAACGCGATGGCGTCACGGCGAAGCAGGAAAAACCGGGCGGCCTGCGGGCCACCCATCTTAATGGAGAAACGATTATGTCGGTATTGAATAAACCAGAAAACTTCGCAGGCCGTGTCAGACACGCCGCGTCCGTCATATCCCTAGGCAAAGGTACAGGACGGGCCTTCGATGGCTGCTTTGAGAACTACGACGGCGATGCGGTTGCTGCGGCTCTCATGCGGAGGGCGGAAAAGAATGAAAGGCTCCGCGCCAATCTCTTCCGGTACATCAACCAGCAGAGTGCCACAGAAGCCTATGAGCGTTATAAGGGTCGGAACCTGGTCGAGGTGGCGAGAGAGTTACGGGAGGAGGCCAGCCGCAAGCAGGCCGAACGCACTGCGACCAAGTAACGTAAGTGGGGCGGCTCCCTCGGGGGTCGCCCCTTTCTCTTTGACATCGTTATCGAATCGCGCTAGCCTCCGGCCCGCAACCGACCGTAGAGCCCATGCCGAGAAAGTTCCGCAAGCAAACCCAGCCCGAGTCGCCCGCCACCGAGCCGACGCCCGTCGCCGAAGTCCTGGCCGCCTCCCCCATCGCCCAGATCCTCGCCAGCCGTGAGGCCAAGACGAAGATCGAGCCTGACCAGCCGATGCCCGAGAACGACGTCTCGGAAGCCGTGGCCGCCTTCCTGCGGCAGCGGGAGCGCGAGCAGGCCGTCGAGGAGCCGGTGAGCCACGTCGCCCGCCTTCGCAAGATGCAGCCAGCTCCGCAGGGCTTCCTGCCCGTGGCGACTTATGCGGCGGCGGGCATCCGCGTGAACAAGTCCTTCGACCGCGGCACCGTCGGCATCCAGTTTGAGGAGGCCCGGAAGGCCTCCCGCGACGGCCTCGTGAACGAGGTCGAGACGCTTGGCATCGAGGGCTTCCGATTCGAGCCGCTACGCAGGCAGTGGGAGCGGACGGACGTCGCCCAGCCGGGGGCGAACATCATCGGCGCTGGGCGGCTGGCGAAAATTTTGGCGGAGAAGCGGTCGGGGCGCGAGCGATGAGCCGTCGATAGCCCCGCCGGATGCCCCAGGATCACCGCAGCGCAGGAAGCAAGGGCGGAGCCGAGACGTATCGACGCTACGGACCGAAGCACATGGCCGAGATCGGCCGCAAGGGCTTCCAGGCGCTCGTGAACCGATATTTCAACGGGGATGCCCAGTCGGCGAAGGACTGGCTCCATCGGCAGGCTGCCGAGCGGAAGATCGACGCCCTCGTGTCCGAGAAGCTGGACAACGGCGAGGAGACCTGCGTCGAGATGCCCGTCCTGCTCGACCCAGATGATGATCCGACCTTCGTCGAGCCTGCGAGTTGGTGCGACCGGGTGAAGGCGTCGCGGCAGTTGGCCGAGGAACTCGACCTGCCGTTCTGACGCGCCCGGTCGCACCTACCGCTCTTGAACCGGTAGCTACCTCGTGCCGCTCGGGGGCGGGCCGCCGCCGCCGAAGAAGCCCCCCGACCCGCCAGATGAGGCACCTCCTCCCAACGGGGACCTGGGCGGCGTCCCGCTCGGTTGGGAGGGCGGCGGATAGCTCGGCGGTGCCGCCGGCGGAGTCGGAGGGATACCCGTCGGGGGCGGTGGTGTGGCCGGCACGGTCGGCATCGACTGATTGAAGATCGCGAGGAACTTCCTCAGCTCATTCGTGCCTGGCTGGAGCTTCGCGATGTATGCGGCGAAGTGCGTCTCGAGAGTACCGACGAGCGTATGCGGGTTGACCTTGAGCTCGTCGTTCGCGCGATCGTATTCGAAGTCTTGGGGGTAGTTGTGCTTGATGGTCACACCCTTGCGGGTGTACCCATCGTGATACATCCCGCACCTCAGCCGGTGATACACGATGTCCTTGATATCGTCGTGGCTAAGGGGCGTGGTCTTGTAGACGTCTTTGAATCCGTAGGCGAAGAAATCACCACTCCGGCGGTTGCTGGATGTCCCAGCAATGTGCTGCCAGATCATCTCGAAGTAGTTGGTCAGGATTGAGAGGACGGCGTAGCCCGCATGATGGATCACGTCGCCATCGCCGGTCGCGTCGATTTGGCGGATGATCTCCTTGGCGATGTCGAGTTGCCAGCCGGTGACCCGATCGCGAAAGATTTCGACCTTGTCGACGTCCTTCGGGCTCGCACCGAAGTGGCTATCGGTGTAGGACTTGCTGATCATGGTCGTCATTCGGCACCTCCGGGCACGTCGCCCAGCTTGTCCTTGTTGATTCTGTAGATGGCGATCAGCGGATACCCGGCGGGCACGGACTGACCTGCCACGTCGAAGTGGGCCCCCCGCGCATCGAAGACCGCCCGCTCGATCTCATCGCCCATGGCTTCGATCGCGATCCCAATGTCCCGCGTCGGCGAGAATGACGCCCCGGAGCCAAGCCCGACCCCACCCCGCTTCTGAATGAGAGGGTCCCGGATGGAGGCCGGTAGGCGGTTCAGGATCTGGTGGGCTGTCAGGTAGGCGTAGACCGGCCCCTTCGGGTCCTTGGCGTCCTGGAGGATCCGCCGGATCTCTTGCTCGAGTTGCGTGGCCATGGACGGCTCCTTAAGCGCGTAGAACTCCAGCATCGTCGCCCCGGCCGCCTCGACGATCCGCTCGACAGTGACGAGGCCCGGATTCGCGGTTTCTCCTTTGACGATCTTCCACAGGGCCTGCCGGTCGAGCCCGGCGGCTTTGGCTACATCTACGACGTTGAGCCCCTTCAGCGCGAGCAGCGATCGGATGCGCTGGGCGGGGGTCAGCCTGACTTCCTCGATGGGTTCGTTGCTCCGAAAGCACGTTGGTCGGCGACGACTGAATGTTAAGTCTTGGCCTGATCCACGTCAATAATTTTACCCCTGGATTTTTCCTGGCGTCTCCCCTCTGGGGCCGGGCTCTCTCGGGGTCCGCTTTGCTCCCGTCTCTCGCGAGACGCCTTCGGCCCCTGACGATCCCTGACGCGTCCCGGAAGGGCTGCCGCCCTCTGGTCAAGGGCTTCGCAAGCCGCCGTCCCAGCTTCATCCGCTTTGCTCCTTGCAGCAGGGCGCGGCGTCCCTTGACCATTCACCCGCTCGATACGGGCTTTTCGCCCCCCGTTGCCTTTTTGAGTGGCGCGCGTGCCGCCCTTCACTCAAAGGCAACAAGGGACTCTCAACGAAAGGACCCGCACCATGACCGCCATCATCACCCGCGACGAACTCCGCACGATCACCCCTTCCGTCTTCGCGACCACACCCTTCCACGCGATGAGTCCCCGCTACAAGTTCGTCGGCACCGACGGCGTTCTCGACATCATGGAAGGCCTCGGCTTCCGCCCTGTCATGGCCATGCAGGGGAGGTCTCGCATCGAGGAGAAGCTGGGCTACACGCGACACTTCATCCGGCTACGCCATCTCGACCACCTGACCAACCCCAGCGGCGAGGAGGTGCCGGAGATCGTGCTGGAGAACCCGCACGATGGAACGGCCGCCTACCGACTTCACGCGGGCATCTACAGATTTATCTGCTCGAACGGCCTGCTGATCGCTTCAGCCAATTTCGGGACGATCAGTGTCAAGCACGCCGGTGGTCGGGACTTCGAGAGCCGCATCACCGAGGCCACGCGACAGATCGCCGAGCACACCCCCGCCGCGTTCGAGATGGTCGAGCGATGGAAGAGCATCATCCTGCCCCGCTCGATGCAGATCGAGATGGCACAGAAGGCCTTCGACCTGAAGCCCATCGAAGGCGTCCGGCCCGCCGCACTGCTTACCGCCCGCCGAGAGGAGGACTATACCGACCGCGAGGGGGGCCGCGATTTATATCGCACATTCAACGTCTTGCAGGAAAACACCCTTCGCGGAGGCGTTCAGGGAGTGAACCCGCGAGGGAGGAAGACCCGCACCCGCTCGATCCGCAGCGTCTCGGCCACGATCACCCTGAACCAGAAGCTCTGGCAGATCGCTGAGCAGACGGCAGAGTGGAACTGAGCCGAGGAGATGGGGCGGCAGGGACGCCGCCTCTAGACCGCATGGCGATAAGTTTCGCCCTGCAGAACGCGATAGGCCGTTCGTCGAGACAGCCCGTATTTCTCCATGACCTCATCCACTTGCTTCAGCGTGTACTTCTGACGAATTTCCTTTGCCTGCTGGTTCTTGAGCTTGGAATGCGGAGAACGGTCACCCCAATGCATGAGCCCGGTTTCAACAGCGTGCTGAGTATTCCTCTGCGAAGTTACATATTCGAGATTGCTTGCAGCATTGTTTAGCTTGTTACCGTCTTTGTGATTCACCTCCATTCCATCAGGACATGGCCCGAGAAACGCCGCTGCTACTACTTGATGAACTCGGACCTGATGCGACACTCCCCGTCTCCAAAGGGTCACGGCCAAATAGCCGTATTGATTCGGCGAGGGGTCGAGAAAGCCGTTCTTGACGAACGAGAAGATGTAACCGCGATCACAGACCAGGTATTGAATCTCGTGACCAGAAATCAGCTTCCATTGTTGGAAAACATGGTGCATGATGGACTCCTTATCTCAGCAATAAGGAGAGTAGCCCGTGTCCTGCGTTCGCGCAAGCACGGGCCTTTCTTTTTTGGTTTTCTCTGTGGCGGCTGGCCGAGAAGATGGCCGAGTTGGTCTGAATCCCCAATGGGGCGGCAGGAGGCCGCCCCATAACTCGCGGCTCGCTTCGCTCGCGGGCCCAACCCATTAAAAACCGCTTGCGTTTAGTTTGCACCGTGCTAGTGTGCGGAATGGGCGATGAAGCCCGGCTGAATCGAAGAGGAATGGACAATGCAAGAACTGGAAGATGCCGTGATCGCAGCCTTTAAGGGCATGGTCTCCAGCGGCAAACTGAATCAGATCATAGAGAAGAAAGTTGGGGAGACGGTTGAGAGCGTTGTTGACTCGGCTCTGCGCTCGTATAGCGATTTTGGAAAGTCGTTGTCGGCCGCAGTTCAGGAGTCGCTCTGCGTCGACAAGGAGAAGCTCGCATTGCCGGGCTATAACGAGATCGTGCTCCAGATCGTGAAGAAAAAGCTGGAGCACAGCATTGAGGTGATCGGCAAGGAGAGGCTTGAGAAGGATCTAGAAAATCTCCTCTCTGGCGGCGTTCCACGGGAAGTCACCGTTTCCAAACTGGTAGAAGGCTTCAAGGCATGGGTCCGCGAGGAATCGTATGGGAACGATTACGATGACCGCATTACCTACATCGAAGAAAAGTCGCAATACGGCGGCGGGTGGATTCATCTAGACTCCAAAAGTCAAGTGAGAGAAGTATGCCTGCCAGTTCCGGCTTGGATATGGGAGCGATGGCGAAATCTTCAAAGCGCGACGATCTCCGGTCAGGACGCTGGGAAGAAGATATTCCTCGGCGGCCTTTACGGCTTCGAACGGACGCTCTTCCAGTTCTACGCCGTGAAGACGCGGATCATCATAGATACCGCCGAGCCGGACATTTATCGTGCCGGAAGACGGCGACCAGCCCCATGACCCCGCCGAACTGGTCGCCGTGATGAAAGCCCGTCACGGCGACGACTGGAAGGGCAAGGCCGCCGACGAACCGGCTGGAGCTGGTGGACGTTCCATCGCATCGAAGGCGGTTCGGACGTCAGCGAGAAGCTGGCGAAGGCCGTGAGGAATCTACCGAAGAAACCAAGGAAGGACTAACCATGACCGACACCAAATCACTCACCCCACAGCAATCCTTCGAGGAGAAGTACGGCGAAATCCTGCTGCGCGCAGACGACGAGTTATCTCTACGCCGGACGAGGTCCCGGGCGGGGATGGCCGGTGGTCGTCATGGACGATGCTCTTCAACTGGCGGAGAAGAAGGGTGACGGCTGGGGCAGCCGGACCGAGGTATTCCCTTCGTGGTTCGAGGAGGAGGTGGCGACGCAGCTAAAGCAGCGGGTGCTCGACGAGGTCAAAGTCGCCGTCGAGGCCAAGCAGGACGAGCTGTGCGCGAGGTCGCTTCCGAGCTGATCACGAACCTGCCGAAATTCATCGTGAGCGCCTTGGTCGGTGTGGTTGACCAGATAGCCGCAGGCCGGTCCTTCGCCATGCAGACGCAGATCACCCAAATGCTGCGTGAGAAGGGCTTCAACCTGTGACCGGGCCCCGCAACCGCCCAGCCGTTGAAGCTGGAAGTGGGGAAGGCGTACCGCACGCGGGATGGGCGGAGGGCAGTAATTACCCGCGACTCTCGTAAGGGCTGGCTTTGGGGTGAGGTGGAGAGGCGGGCATACGTCGAGTCTTGGCGATCCGATGGTTTATGGCAATCCTGACCCTTCCCATCTCGACCTCATCGCCGAATGGGACACCCCTGACGTCGATGGCTGGATTCAGTGGGCGGGCGGCGAGTGCCCGGTGCCGCGGAGACGGTGGTCGAAACCCAGCGGAAAAGGGGACGCCGAATCTTACTGCCCCCGCCCGTGACTTCTGGCTGGAGCAAAGGTTTTACGCAGATCACCGCCTACCGCATCGTTACTCCCGCCCCCGCGACCCCGATACAGGAGCAACCCGTGGACGAGAAGCCGACCATCGAGTGCTCGTTCGAGTGCTTCGCCAACTGGCAGGACGCCCGCCAGGCCGGCGACCAAGAGGGCATGAAGAAGGCCGCAGGGCGAGGGCGCATAGGTTCCTTGACGGCCTGAAGGACGGCGATCCCGGAGCTCAACACCGACGCCCAGTTCGACCGCCGCGCGACACGCCGCCCGACGATCGAGGACTGGGCCCGTGACTACGGCCACACGCTGGGCAAGGAGCACGTCCAGCTCGAGAACCGCCTGGTGCAGGGCGCTGATGGCGTTGTAGCAGTCCGGCGTCCTGACGCTCCACGAAGGAGCCGGTCAAGACGCCGGCGGCAACCTGGGGGACGCCCATCCTGCTCGTCGTGCTGACCATCAGGTTCCTGCCGTTCATCAGCCTGGACGCGGACATGCGACTTCGAGAATGGCTGCGCGAGATGCGGCGGAAGATCGAGAACGACGACAACGATTGATCACAAAGGCCGAGGGGCCGGAAGGAGGTGTATGACCGACGAAAAGACAGAGGCGGACAAGGTCCGCGAACATGAGAAAGCCCTGGCGAAGATCAAATCTCGGGCAGACGCCTACGCCCAGTCACCGTTCTGGTTCACCGTATGGGATTTTCTGGTCACATCCATCAGGGTCATATTCTGGCTGGCCTTCTGGTCGCTCATGACCCAGTGCCACTGCGAGTGCGTATGGTAGCCGCCGCCGAACTCAACACCCGCCTCGGTGCCGTCATCCGACAGCGGCGCGTCCTGCTCGGCCTGACCGTCTGTGGTCAGAAGCACCAGGACGCAAGCGCCGTGAAGCCACTGGCGGGGGCGGCATGATCTGTGGGGGTAACGAACGCATCCCCGGCTTGCGAGTTGATTTGACAGGTCGCCAATTCGGACGTTTGCTGGTCGAGCAGTTTTCAGGCAGAGACAGCAGAGGCAGAGCAGAGTGGCTTTGCCGATGCGACTGCGGTTCGATCCGGGTCGTCAACGGATCAAACCCAGGCGTGGCCTGAGCCGCAGCTGCGGGTGTTTAAGGGCGGAGGTAGCGCCGCGCATAGGCAGCTTACTCATGGGCAAGCCGGAAAGCGTACTCGATCGCCGGAGTACAAAGCTCTGGTCGCAAATGGCTGCTGATGCTACAACCCGAACACGATCGATATGTCCAGTATGGCGGCAGAGGGATCTCCGTCTGCGAGCGATGGCATTCATTCGAGTTGTTTTTGCAAGACATGGGGCCAAAGCCATCTGCGAGGCACAGCCTTGACCGCTGGCCCGACAACGACGGTGATTACCAGCCGGGAAACTGCCGCTGGGCGACGCCCTCGCAGCAGGCCAGAAATAAAACCAATACCCAAGTCGTCGATTTCCGGGGAGAAACCCTTCCTCTTATCGAGTTCTGCGAACGGGGCTAAAACAGGCACGGTGAAGCAGCGAATCAAGAACGGGTGGTCAGTCGATCGAGCTCTCACGACACCAGTTCAGCCGCCAGCGGGGGGAGAGGCAGCATGACAGCCGCCCCAATCTGCCCGGCTCTCCCCGAGAACGAACTGCTGGCCAAAGCCAAGCTGGACATCCGCGACGGCCGCATCCACTACGGTCTGTACCAACAGGACGGCTCGATGCAGCCGATGGACTGCCCGGACACGCACGACAACCGCTTGCTCGTGTCCTGGATTCAGCGCACGACCGCTACACGCCCGGCGGAGCAGATGCGGCATAAACGACAACCAAAGGGCCGAGGCCCGGAAAGTGAGGTGAAGTGAAGATAGACGTGCGAAACATGCTGAAGCAATCGGCGGAACTGCTCGGCAAGAGGCGGCTGGACGAGCGCGAGAAAATGTTCCTTGGGATCTATCAGATAACGCTGGGAGATCTCGCCGAGCATCTCGAAGAGCTTGCGCGGGGCGAGATCACGCTCGATGCTTTCGCGAGCGTTACCGTCTCGATCGCTCGAAGAGCAAGCCGATCACCTCGATCGTCCCGACGCAGAGTCCTGAGCCCGTGGCCCGTGGGGTACTCGCGCGGAGGAAGCCGTGACCGCCGCCCCGCACAGCCCGCTGGTGGAGCGAGTCACCACCGCCATCATCGACAGCGAACGCACCAAGTACCCGATGGTGCTGTTTCGTTGCACGGCGGCTTGCGGTAGCTGCCCTCGAGCCCAGCCACGCCGAGGAGATGCTGGGCGTTCTCGGCGGTTGCTCGTCACCGCGAAGGATGAGAAGGACCGGTTCGGGCGCCACCCCGCACTACGAGTCGTTGAAGGCCGAAGGCTGGAAGGCTGCTCGGCTCTCCTCGCCAAGCTGATGGCCGGTCATGAGCGACGATCTCTTGACCAGAGCCGACATGGACGGCCTCTCCTTGGCCGATCTTCATTCCTTGCTCAATCGGCAAATCGCCAAGCACCGTGCCCTGCGAGAGACTCAAGAGCACGCCAGCAGCGCTGCCGCTGTCCTGCAGAATATCGGCAACCTGAAGGGCAAGGATCAGCCGTCATCCCCGCCGCAATCCCCGTACAGGTCACCGACCACGCGATTGTTCGCCATCTGGAGCGGTCTGCGGGATAAATCTCGACGTAGTTCGGGCCACCCTTGACTCGCCGGAACTTCGGGAGCGCGCCGCTGCGCCACCGGGCGGCACACGATCAACGGCATCACCTACGTCACCCAGGACAAGGCCTTCGTGACGGTCATCTACGACGGCGAGCCGCGTGCGGACGCTCCCCGCCCTGATCTGGTGGGAGCTTCGACCCGCGTCGTCTCGAACCCGAGTTCCACGCCCGCCTGGTCGAGGTGCTCGCCAACCTGCCCGCCGCCGAGATCGGCAGCGTCACCGGCCCAGGGCGTCAGCGCCGTGGCGGCGGTCTATGCCTCGCACCTGCTCGGGGTGCCGTTCATCCCCGGCTCTCGGTGTCCAAGACCCACCTCGGCCGCCTGCTGATCATCGACACGGCCAGGAGAGCGCGCGACTCCCGCGGAAGGCCGAGCGCGACGTACGCCGAGGCCCGGCCGTTCGTGGTCGCCTGCTTCGAGGAACCGCCCCGTGTGGCTTTCTGGTACGAGGCCGGGAAGCCGCAGCGATATCGGCACGAGCGGAGGGCGGCGTGACCTACTACATGCCTGCTCCAGCCAAGCGGCGAATTCGATGGGCGCCTCTTTCATGACCAAAGTGGTAGCTGTGCCTACTGCAGAAGGGGTACACCTGCGACCGAAGCACCGCCGGAAAGGAATCACGCCGACGCTCGACCATCTGGATGCCCCTAGCTCTGGGTGGCTCGACGCCGCCTCGACAACCTCGTGCTCTGTTGCCGCCTCGGCAACGGCGTAAAGGGGGCTTCGACGCTCGAGGAGTTCATCTTCGGACTGCTTTGGATCTGGCTATACAAGCAGAGGCCGGTGCTAGCGTTCGAGCTTTACTAAACGCTGGCGCGGCAGGCTTCGCCGTGACCACGCCCGCCATGCCGCTTCCCTCTGTGCCGCAGCCCCGCACGCGGGCCGAGATGGGGAAGATAAAGCCGGAGCCACGTCGCTCAAGGGAAAAGACCGTTTCCCAAGAGGGATCCTCGGCTTTTCCCCTTGCCCGCCGCAGCGCCACCGGCTTCTGAAATAACCCATCGGCCCCAAGGACGGGGCTAGGAACAGAGAAAGGAAGCTCGATATGACCAAGGTCGTTCACTGCAAGCGCGAACCGCATGATGTCTACATCGGCCGTCCGAGCAAGTGGGGAAACCCGTTCGTTATCGGTCGGGACGGCACGCGGGAAGATGTTGTAGCCAAGTACGAGGCGTGGCTGCACACGCAACCTGAACTCATGGCCGCGCTGCCGGAGCTCAAAGGTAAGACACTCGGCTGCTGGTGCGCACCGCAGGAGTGTCATGGTGATGTGCTTGCACGACTGGCGAATGCCGAGGCAGGTGCCGCATGATCTTCCTCGGTATCGAAGTCGTCAACATCTCGTCCGGCATGGGCGGGGTGTTACCCGCGGCGGTAGCCGCCCGCCATGACAACGACACGGCGCAGGTCATATGTCTTCACGAGGTGTACTTCCCAAGCTGGCTGCTTACCGTGAAGCAGGCAGACATTACGCCCTACACCACCAAGCTGACGGAGTTTGCCAAACGAATCATCAAAGAAAGGAAGCGAGCATGAGAACCATTACATACAACTTTGGCTGGAACACGATTCGAGCCACCTACTCGGCGACCTGTCTCGCCTGCGGACGCAGCTTCGAGCGGACAGTCTCTGCTGGCTACAACGACATGGCCGACGCAGATTACCGCAGAAAGCGAAGCGAGCAACTCCAAGAGGAGGCCCGCAGGCTTTCAGCCGTCCCCATCACCTGCGACGGCTGCAACAAGTCCGCCATCAAGACCCCAACTCCCGTCCTCGTGCAGGAGTTACTGGGGCTTGACGTCGCTCCGGCGATCGCGGAACTGCTTGAACAGGAAAAAGCCCTGAAAGTCCGCATGGACGAGGTCACGACGCTTTTCCGGCCACTGAGAGGGAGGCTGTTTCAGTTCCAGGGAGAGACGTACTTCATGGCCGATGCCTCCTTCGGCTGGTGCCGAGACGGCTTCACCATCAACGGATATAAGATCAACAAGCGGAAGCCGTGGACGACCACCGATGATTACGTTTCGGCTGACCTGAGCGCAGTGACCTTCCTGGACGACACGCTGGACGCACGGAAGGAAGCTATCAAAGCGGCTGGGAAGTCGAAGGAGGCCGCATGACCCGGTACTTCCTAACCGCCTGGTGCGACCGCCCCTTCTACGCCCAATGCGAGGTCGAGGCCAATTCGCCCGAGGAAGCCTTGGCCAAGGCTCGCGAATCGATCCACGACGCACCTGCCGAGGAATGCGACGGGAGCTACAACTGGGATGAATGGCGTGTGGATACCGACGAGACCGTAGGCGTCCTCCTGCATTTGGATGAACCGGCGAGGCTCCGGACCGCCGCTCGGAAGCTGCTGGCAGCGTTGCAGGCCATAGTCGAGGAAGCGGACAACATCTCCTATCACACGCCGCATCTGGCCACCAACTTCTGGGACGATGCCCGAGCGGCCATCGCCGAAGCGACCGACGGCCATCCCGCACCGGACACCCTCACGTCCGCGCTGCTGAACGTCCTGCGTGCCGTCCTCCCCTACGCGGAAGCCGAGCTTGCCTCACTCCAGGAGGCCCACAAACGAGACGGTGGCCTCGAATCCGAGGTTGCAGCCTGCGATGCCGCCATTGACGAGGCTAGCCAGCTCGTGTCGCAGATCGAAGCGGAGGGTGTATGACCGTCACCTACCTCACCGAAACCGAGCACGCCACGCTGGTGGCCCTGCTCGAAGAGCGTCGCCGCGTGGTCAGACAGCGGAAACGGGCGAAGCTCGAGGCCAGCCGACAGCTGCTCGCGCTGGAGGAGAAGGTGCGGTTAGACCGCAGCTTCGCTCTCCGGCTGGAGGAGCTGAACGACCAAATCGACAAACTCATGAAGCGAGAAGGAGAAAGTGAATGATCGACCCTAAACCCGATAATCAGCCCGCATTCCCGCAGCAGACGCAGATGATGAGCTTCCGCCAGAAGCCTGACGGCACCACGGAGTCCGAGCCTGTAGGCCACCCCGTGATGCGGGGAGGGCTCACCATGCGCGACTACTTCATGGCCCACGCTCCGGCCGAGCCGCAGCCGTGGTTCGTGCCGGTGATGCCGGAGAAGCCTTCTCTGCCGGATAAGCATAAGGAACTGAGTGAGGAGGAGCGCAGACAACTCGACGACGACTTCCCTGACATCGCCCCCAGCGAATGCTCTCCGAACTTGCTGGATTTCACGCAACGGATGAGCACCGCGTTCAAAGCGCGTCAGGTATGGGAAACGGAGTTCGCCAAGCAACGCTGTGTCCAGTGGCCTGCCGCATGGGCCGACGCCATGCTCCGAGCGAGGGCCGCATGACCCACTCACAGATCCGCGACGAGCACTTCCGCCGCCTCAACGCCTACCGCCAATCCAGCGAGTACGCCGACTACGCCAGGGGCATCGGTGCCGAGCCGCCGCCCGGCCAACTGCCGACGCTGATCGGCGACCGGTGGGAGATCGACAAGGCCGTCTACAACGAGTTCCTGGAGATGCTCCCGCCGCTCGGCTGGAAGGACGGGACGTTCTTCATGCGGGAGTTCAGCTTCGGCGACATCACGGCGAAGTTCACTCGGGAAGGCGACCGCTACTTCTGCGAGTTCGCCCGGTATCCGGCGAAGCACGCAGAGAGGGTGCGGACCGAGGGCGGGGTGAGCCGGGGAGGTCGAGTATGAGCGACCCGTTCCTGATCGGCCTTCAGGCCCCGACTCAAGAGCAGATGAAGGCGACCTCGGAGCACTGGATGAAGCCGCTTCGCCCCTGCCTCTACACGCATTGGCCAGAGCGGTTCAAGCAGCTCTCGTTCGCCACGCACGTCGAGGAAATCACCCACGACGAGACCGCCGAGTTGGCTCGCTATTTCGACACGCCTGATCATCCCTGGCCGCCGGATCTGCAGGCGAGGATCAGCCGCGGAGTGGGCCAGTTCTCCTCGGGTTGCTTCTTTCGCCTCGAATCCCGCAGCCCGAAGGACAACTACTGGGGCGAGATGACGAACTACCGGGCCTGCTTTTTCAGGGACATCAAGCAACTCCTCTACAGCGAGAGAATCCTGGACGACCTCGTGCGGTACTCCTCGCTCGAAAGCGAGCCGTTGCGTCTCCTGTTCCGCGAATGGCACCCGATTCCGAAGGGCGGAGGAGTTCCGGTGCTTCATCCGAGCCGCGAGAGCTGGTGGGGATCAGCCAGTATCACTATGTCGGGTTCGACGAATCCCGCCATCAGACCGCACCGCTCGCATTCGCCAGCGTCTTCGGGCGTTCTGCAGAACTACAGCGTCGTTTGACCGATTTCGTGAATCGGGGAAATCGTGCCCCACTCCTCCATGTCGACGACGTGGTCGTGGATCTGTGGGCGGACCACCTGGAGCGAATCACGCTGATCGAGATCAACCTCGGGCTGTCCGATCCCTGCCTGCTGAGTTACCCGGAGCTTGAAGGGCATGGTTTCCCGTTGTCTGTCAGGGTTGTGGAGCCGCCCGCGCCGAGCGAGGCCGCATGACCGACCGCGGCTATCTCAAAGTCGAGTTGCAGTTGAATGGAAAGCCTGTTCGCAGGTTTGTACATCGGCTGGTCGCTGAAGCATTTCTCGGGCCCTGTCCTCCGGGTATGACCATCAACCACATTGACTATGATCGGAAGAACAATCACCTCTCAAATCTCGAATACATGACGCCCGCGGCCAACACGGCTCATTCCCGAGGGCGACGACAAATCGGTATCAAATTGAACATGGCCAAAGCCCGCGAGATCCGGTCCTTGAGAGGAACTGCTACGCAAGCGGAAATCGGCAGGCGCTTCGGCATAACGAAGCAAGCCGTGTCGAAGATTCTTGCCGGAAAGTGCTGGGCCGATCCGGTCAGGGATGCTTGCTGATCGCGGAAACCACACTTCCTCTTCAGTTGGTCCTGGCCCGCGCGATTTGGCCTTTGACGGGGAAGCTGAACGAAGCGGTGGCCGCCGTGAAGCTACGCCAAGCAGAAAAGCGGCTCCCCCGCGAGCGGTGCCCCCACTTTTCAGCTTGCGACGGCCCCCTGGCCCCGTTCCAAGAAGCTCCCGTAAGGCCCGATAGTCGGGCCGGAAACCGAAGAAAGGAACCACACCATGTCCACCCCCGCTCACAAACTCCGCGACGGCTGCCTCCAAGTCTGCATCTGGCGGAACACCAGCACCGACGGCAAGACCTACTACAGCGTCAACCCGACCCGCAGCTATAAGGCAGGTGACGATACCTGGAAGGACTCGAAGGACTTGAACGCCGACGACCTCCTGGCCATGGCTGAGCTGCTCCGCGAAGCCTACCGCTGGATCCGCGATCAGAAGAAGGCCGATGCCGCCGGTCGCAAGCAGGCCGACAACGTCACGGCTCGATGACCGATTGGGGCGGCTTCGGTCGCCCCTACACCGCCTCCCTCTCAATCTCCTTGATGGAGATCCCCATGATGCTCGTCTCACCGTCGCCGCCGGCCGCGAAGCCACGGTCGGACTTCCGAACCCACGGAATGACGTGGCGGTGGATGCCGTCATAGAGCCGCCACAGATTGAGCCCGGTGATCGTGATCTCCCAGATTTTCGTGCCCGCGAACCGCAGCTTGATGATCTGGCCATGCTCACCGGCCTTGAACTCGCTGTTGGAGTCAAGCTGCACATACTGGAACGACCGGCAGCCCTCTGCACCCAGCAAGCAATGCAGCGTGTAGACCGGCTTGTTTGCCGCCCGAGCGTGGGCCTGGTACGGAGCTCCCGGGTCGGGTAGTTCAGACTCGTCCGGCTGCGCCACGGTCGGCAGGTGGGACGTCCCGTTCGGCCCGCCTTTCAGGATCTCATCGAGTGTGCCCGCCATATATTCGTCCCCTCTCCCTCTCTCTGGTCACCGACATAGCAGCCGACGCCTTCTCGCGCAATTGCTGAAACGCCGATCGCATGCGTTCCGCGAGCGTCTTCACCCGCCGCTTCGGTTTGACCGGTACGGGAGCAAGCCGCAGCAGCTCCGTCGCCGACTTCCGAGGGTCGGCCTTCTGGATCGCCTCCCTCAGTTCTACGGGCGAGAGATCGCTGTAGATCGTCGCCTGGTCCCGGCCGCGCGACACCGAGACGTAGAACTGCTCGGCGCCCATCGCCGGGCGGGACTCGTGGCCCATCGCGATCAGCACGCGGTCGACGGTCTTGCCCTGTGAGGCGTGCGACGTGGTGACGTAGCCGTGGGTCAGGTGGCCAAAGTCCTTCGCCACGACCCAGCCGTTCTCCAGCACGATGTCCTCGTCCTTGGTGAAGCCCTTCATCGGGTAGATCGCCCCGTTGTTGATCTTGTGCTTGCCGTCCTTCGTCTTGCCGTTCGAGGTGAATCGGATCTTGTCCCCCGCTGCCAGCTCGATCGACGACGACGTGTAGACCGCGAAGTGCGACGGCTTGGCGAACCGATCGCCGGGCTTCCAGTCGATCACCCGGACGCGGTCCCCAGCCTTGAAGGTCCCCGAGTTCCGGTGGAACTGGAGCACCTCGCCGCCCTCGTATCGCTCCAGGTCGCCCCGCTCGGCCTCCGTCCAGTGCAGCGGCACGAGGACGCCGACCTGCTTGCCCTCGCGGACGATCGTGCCCCGCTCCTTGAGCCTCGCCCGGATCTCGGCGGTGATCTCGCCGCCCTCCGCATGGGTCGGGGCGACGATCAGGACGGACTTCCTGGAATCGAGGGCCGCCAGGTAGTCCTCGACCAGGGGGGCTTTGTCCTGGGCCTCCCTGACCCAGCCCAGGGCCTCCAGCTGATCGTAGCCGCCCAGGAGGTCGCCCTTCGCCAGCGACGCGACGGCGGCCTTGTACGGCTTATAAGTCTGCCTCCAGATTTCGGTCAACCGCCCCACAGGCAAGCCCCCGTAGCTTTGCAGCACGTTCATCATGTTGCCGTCGCGGGTCACGGCGCGATGTTGCTTCGGGTCTCCTTGCATCACGATCCTGGCATTCTGCGCTTCGGCGATGTCGATTAGTTGGAGCAGATCCCTGATCGGTAACTGACCAGCCTCATCCACCCAAATTACTCCATCCTTGACGGCCTCCTGGCGCTTCTTGCTGATAAGGAACGAGGCCACCGTATCCGCCTTATGGAACCCCTCTTCGCGGAGCACGCCCCGGCTGGCGTTCGCGGATGTGGCCATCATGTCGATCGGCCGGTTAATTTGCTGAAAGGCAGCCTTGATCGAGCGTGTCTTGCCGGTTCCGGCATCACCGATCACCAGAATCATCCTATCGGTGGAACGGAGGACGTGTTTGACCATGGCGCTTTGCTCTGCCGATAGGCCGGTCATCGAGGATTGATCGACGACAATCCCCATCGGTCGGCAAGTCCCACGCCCATCCCTGGCGAAGCCGATCACCCGGCCTTCCTCGGCCAGCACTTCGCGCGTCGTCGCCTCACCGTCTTTCGTCAGTAGCCCCTGCCTCTGGGCTTCCGTCCGGACGCCGTCCACCGTCACGCCACCGATACCCATCCGCAGTGCCGTCTCGTAGACTCGCTTTTCGCCTGCGACACTACGGTAGTAGAACTCGTGCCCGATGGCGAACTCGACGGCCGCCTTTGCGTCCCCCTCGTACCCAGCCTTGCCGATCAGCCCGGTAAGCTGCTGGCGCTCCGCGTCAGTCAGGCGGCTGACCCAGTAGCGGTTGAGGTCGTCTGCCCGCTCCTTGACCTTGCCCAGCCGCGTCGTCGCACCCAGCGTGTTCCGGCCCTCGGGGCTTGTGATCCCGAGCTTCTCGGCCACCTGGTCGATATACGCCCGGCGGCGGCTGTACTTCCGGACCAGATCGTCGGTGATGCCCTCGATCTCGAAGGCTTTGTCCTTCTTCCGCACCCCGTAGCCGAGTTGCCGGAGGTTCGACGCCAGGCGGTTGTGGTAGATCGCCTCGTAGTAGGGCGCGTCGTGCTTGATCTGCCCCATCTCGGCCGCCTTCCACTTGCCCTCGACCGGATCGTGCGTGAGGTTAAAAACAAAGGCATGGGTATGGAGCGACATGTCAGGCAGCTGATCTTCGGCTAAAATCCTCGTATCGCGGTGCGTCTGGAGATGGGCGATCATGTTGCCAGTGATGCGATCGGTGTTCTCACCTCCGACCCGCACACGAGCCCGCATATCCTTTTCAACGAAGGACATCGCATAAGCCACGGCCTCATTGTGAGCCGTTTCGATTCGAGGGTCGCCGGCGTTGTCCAGGCCAGCCATCTCACGGGCGATGCCAACGCTCTTACTCGAGTTGAAGGTCATGTCCAGCCCGATACGGCCATTATCCCGCGCCAGAGGCCTGAGCAGATCGCCTGTCAGCGGATGGCGGTTGTCGGCCAAGGCGTCGAATTGCTCGAAGGTAGATTGCCCTCCGAGCCCCAATGGTTCGCGCAAGCCCCCAACCCATTGACCAGGTGACGCGGCGTGATAATCTGCCGCCCTGACGTAAGCCTTGGCGGCGGAAGCGCTGGTCATCCAGTGTGTTCTAAGCATGAGGAATCCCCATAGCAGGGATTAGCCGTTACGGGCAACCGGAGAATTGAGATTCGACGCTAGTTAGTTCGTCAACTGGCCCCGCCTCATGTAGGCGATAATCTGCTCGAAGTCGGCCTCGCTGCCATTGCTTTTCAGGTTGTTGCAGCGGAAGCAGATGATAGCCACGTTCCCCACTACGTAACCCAGGGCGTTATTGATGCGGTCGATAGACGGTGAACGAGGCGTCTTTCGCGAAACGTAATCCAGTTCACAAGAACAGCAGCCACAGTGCGAAGGCGGTGCGGCCAGGATCGCGTCGAAGCAGGCGGGGTCTACTGCTGTACCATTCAACGCCGAGCGGTTCTTCGCATTCGTGGCCAGAACCCGAAGTCGGTAACGGCGATTTGTCGCATACCTCCGAAGATGGCGAGCCTTCTCGCCGGCCGCATACTCGGGGCACTCAGCCCGCTTGAGGCGTTCCTTCGCGTTGCGCGTTTCCTTGTTCCGCTTCCGCCAAGACTCGTTTCTCTCCCGGATCTTGGCCTTGTTTCGTTGGTAATGGAGCCGTCGAGCCTCCTTGATCTTCTCCTTCCGCTTCTCCCGCTGCTCGCTTATTCGGGCTTTGTTCTTGTGGTAGTACAGCCTCGCATACTCCTTGCGAGAATCCTCTGCTTGTTCTTTCGACTCCATAACCCCACGCTGTCTGATTGCACGTCACCCAATCTGTATACCTGATCGGCGAAAGTGTCAAACTGCATTCATGGCGATTCGGCAAGCCGACCGGGCTCTAGGCTGCGCCCCGAGCCGCATAGCGTCTCGGCCCATATGGGTGACGATCCCTATCGCAGCGCAGGAAGCAAGCGAGGCGAGTGCTGCAGTTCAGGATGAAGGGGCCTGCAGCCCCTCGGACGTAAAGGCCAAGCCCGAGGGTGTCCGCCGGACGATTTTCCCCGCCTTCGGCTCCTCGCGGAACAAAATCGCCCGCCGGCCAGCCTTGACGTCCACACCCCGCTGCTCGCCGCATGGCAGGGTTTCAGGGACGCGGCCTTCGGCCAGTCCTGAAACCCATTACCAACGGAGCGACTATGGCCAGACCACCCAAGAAACACTACGCGACACTCAACCGCAGCGGAACCGAGGCCGAGATCACCATCTACACGCCGGACGGCAGAGCCATGTTTTACGTGGGTATTTGGGACACGAGACAAGTCGAGGACCCGGCAAACGACAATCCCGATCAGGTCAAGGCCGATGCCGAATTGATCGTGGATGCTTTGAACACGCACCTAAAGGCTGCTCGCTGGTTCAGGGCTTTGAACGCGGCGGAGGTGTTTCTTCGCATGATCGTCTTGGCCGGAGGTGCCTCTCCCGGGATGAGGAAGATGCACCGGAGGCTTCTGAACGCGATTTGAGGGGCGCGGGGCCGGGCGAAAGTCTGGCCCCTCTCCTGAGTCGGTCGACTGAGCGGGGGTGGGTGAGTGAGGATCGAATTCCATGCGAATCCGATTCACACATCTCTCCGCGGGAATGTAAAAGGGTCATGGAGGGGCGCTGGAGCGCGACTGGACCCGTGCAAGCGCAAAAACAGAGGGTTAATCAGAGCGTATTTTGGCAAGCCATTGGCCCACAAGGAAGCCGCGACAGATCGTTGTACACGCGGGCGGCATCGGGTACGCGATCGACGTTTCTGAGGCGATCTCGTGCCAGATGGCCGGCCCTTGGGCGAAGCCGAAGGCTCACCCGAACCAGAACAACAGCAAACCGTAGATGACGACAAGCGCCCAGCCCATGAGCAGCGGCATTCAGTCCTCCGGCTGGCCGCAGATGCAGAAGCCAGTCTCGTCGAAACTGTGGTTGATGCACGGGCCGTCGGGCACGGGCAGCAGGTATGCGACCAGGGCGAGAACAAAGACGGTGCCGTAGACGAGGATAAAGGTCATCACTCCCCCTTCCTGCGCTTGACGGCGGCGAAGGTGGGTAGGAGGGCGAGGATGTCACGCGCGGCATTGACGGAAAACGCAATTTTCTCCGAATCGGCGGTCATATACAGACGGCTCTTGCTGATGATGCGCTCACACCTGTGCCGAATCTTCTCCACCGCTTCGGGCGCTGGCGCATGAGCGGTCTTGATTTGCAGCTTCAAGCATTCGGCCTGTGCCGCACTAAGCCGTTGCAGCGCGTCTTGGTAAAGGCGCTCCAGCTTGGCGTAATCCGCATCGGGCGCCGACGTGATGGAGCGGGTGCGATCATATTCGCCACGGGCTTGCCAGCCACGCCACGCACCATTGGCCGTATAATGCCAATAAAGGTGCGGCATCAACTCGCTACGCTTCAAGTCAATGCCCTGCGTTTCCGCCCATTT
Source organism: Isosphaeraceae bacterium (assembly GCA_046350035.1). GTDB lineage: Bacteria > Planctomycetota > Planctomycetia > Isosphaerales > Isosphaeraceae > CALLYK01. Next base: position 107,000 of record JAXMBD010000020.1, read on the forward strand.
CTCAAACGCCTCGCGGTCTTGTGCTTCCCCTGTGGTGGGTGGGGTCATGCTTCGTCCTTAATGTGCTTGGGTTTCACTTCACGCTGCTCGTATGCCAGGTAGGGCTTGGCCACGGGCCGCACCTTGTCTTGGTGGATGCCGCAGACCCGCTGGGACAGGCTGGACTCGCCTCGAGGTTGGACGTCGTATTGCCACGGGTTGCACCGATGCACACCCGTAATCGTGCCTCGGAACTGTTTGCCATTGTGGTCGTGGGCTATGACCTCTTGGCCGTGCGTGAAGGGCTCGGTCATCGTTTGCTCTCCAGAAAGCGCTTCCTGTCCAGCAGAGCCAGCAACGCTTCGGCCTCGGCCAGGTCTCCGACGTTCCACAGATAGGCGACAACCTCGGCACGTTCGCCGCTGTCGTAGATCACGAAGCCGTTCTTGCGGAGCGTGACGGGCTCGGCAGGCTGGTAGACATCGGCCGGTCGCTTCACCGGCGCCGACGGGATGCCCTGCCTGGTCATCTCGACGCTCATAGCCATGGACGCCAAGCCGGCGGCGATCAGGCCGTGGATGCCGGCCGACAACAGAGTGAGGCCGCGGTACGGCCCGTTTACCACGCCAATCAGCCTATTCATGGCCGTGGTCCTTCGTCGCCGGATTCGTCGTGACAGGGCGGCGCCGCTTCATGTTCCGCTTGGCGATCATCGCCTTGAGCTGAACCGGAGTCAGGTCGGACGGGAAGTAGGTCGGCATATCCTGCTCGTAACCCGACCAGTCACACTCCTCCAGTTCTTTCTCGCTGCAGTGGGAAAGGTTGTCCTGCGATCGGGACCATTCCGCTTCGAGCATGTCGTGCAGCTGCTGCTCCATCGCGCAGAACGTGTCGCAGGCTTCCTGATCGTCCATTCGGAGCTTGCGGGCCAGATCGAGGGCGAAGTCGCGGAAGCCCTGCAACTGCTCCACCATGTCGGCGATGTAATCCACCGTGCTGCTGGCGGCGGGGGTGTATTCGTCGTCTTGTTTCATAAGTCGTCCTTGACTTGTTTTTGAAAGTATGTCCACCATAGTTGAGAAAGCTAAACAGCGCAAGCGAAAAAGTGAAACAGTTGACAAACGTCATTACAGATCAGGAACTGCTCGGGATCGCCCTTCGGAAAGCTGGGAATTTCAGCCGGTTGGCCGCTGGCTCCGGTGTCGGACGCACCAGTCTGTGGCGGCTCGCCAATGGAAAGTTGGCAAGGAAATCTCGAAACAGCACTATCGAGAAGCTGACGGAATATATTCTTGGAGGTGACGATGCAAATCGCTGATTATTTGGTTCCCGGCGTCTACCGCATAACCTGCGAAGTCAATGGGATGACCTACATCGGAAGCGCGTCGAACATCCTCACTCGGGTCGCCGCCCATATCGCTCTAATGTCCAATAGCCGCCACCAGATCAAGAAGATGTCAAAGGATTGGGCTCGGTTCGGAAGGCAGGCATTTACCTATGAGATACTGGAGATCATAGAGAGAAAGAGCGTCAGGGAACGAGCCGAGAAGAAGGCTATAGCTGAATTTCGCGACCACACGAAGCTGTACAATGTTGTTGGAAACGCATTTCGCGAAGAGAGAACTTTGCCGTGGTACAAGCATATTCAGAAGCAGAGAGCGGCTGAGCGCCGTGCCGCACGTAAGGCGGATACTGGCAAGATTGTCAGCGAATTGCCTGAGCTTGTATCAGGGGAAGACAATGGCAGGATGAACTAACACTAAGCACAGGGAGAAAACAATGAAGTTCGAGATTTTCAGGGCCGCCAAGAACGAATGGCATTTCAACATCGTCGCCGGCAACGGCAAGGTTCTGGCGCAGGGCGGGCCCTACACCCGCAAGCGGAACGCGGTCGACGCCGTGGCGATCATCAAGGCGGGTGCGAGCTTCGCGAAGACGGTCCTGGACGCATGAAACCGGATCTGCTCACGCTGACGCGCCATGAGTACGCGAAGCGGCACCCTGACCGCGACACTCGCCAGATGCCGCTGGACGACACCATCCTCGCGTTGGCGGCCGCGATCGAGGGCGAGCTGGACCGCCTTGGCAAGCGGCTGGACCGGCTGGAGGCCAAGTCTACGGCGAAGGACGCCGAATGAGCCCGCTCAACCAGGCCTACCTCCTCAAGGGCTACCTGCTCGCGGGAGACCCGCCGAAGGAGGTGATCGAGGCGCTGCAGGCGGTGATCGACGCGTTGTGCGTGGAAGTGATCACCGTAAGTGGGACCCGGGATCCTATGCCTCCCATGCCGGCTTCGTTTCTGGAGAGCGGGCAGCTGGACCCGGATGAATCGAGCGATCCCGCTGACGTAACCACCGGCCCAGCCGATGGCGAGCCGGAGCCCGGCCCCGTCGTCACAGAACTCTCTCAGGATGCGCCACCCAAGAAGAAGCGGAACTTCTCGCCCGAAGCCCGTGAAGCGGCCCGCCAGCGAATGATCGCGATGCAGGCCAGGAAGCGGGCCGAGCGGGAGGCCGCAACCCAGGAGCCCTCGCCCACCTTTTCGAAGGAGGAACTTCGTATCAAAGTTCCTGTCGCTCGGCGGAAGTCCAGTCTGACGGATTCCGACTGGCCGGAGATCAAGCAAATGCTCGCCGAGGGCCGTAGTCGTACCTCGATTGCCAGCGACTACGATGAGGAGCCGGAAGACCTTGACGCCTTCATCGCCGACCAGCAACGTCGAAAGGCTGCTCCGCCGGGGGAAGCCCCCGCGTCGCCGCTCGGCCGGGCGAGCGACGCAGCGAGATCGACATGGTAGAGGTGTTCATCCGAGAGCGGGGCGTGACGCCGTGCCCGCCGAGAACGGCCGATTGGAGCCACAAGGCTACAGCCAACGGTTACGAAACGCCAGGCTGCTTCCTGCATCGGGAAAGCAACGCCGCTCGGACGCCAGAGCAGAAGCTGGCTGCGGCGAAGATACTGACCTTGCTCCAGGACCTCTGTGGATCGCCCCACTGCACCCCGAACGAGCGATTTAAGGTGAAGCAGGCCGCTCATCAATGGTTCTTTGGCAAGTCGGACTTTGATGAGTGGTGTGAGATGGCAGGCCTGTGCCCTTCTGCGGTCAGGGAGAAGGCCGAGCAAATTCTCAAGGGCGGCTGGCCGCAATGGCGAGCCAAAGCTGGCACTGGCGTTCGATACGAGGAACGGAAAGCCTACCGTGCCCGCAGTAGGCAGCGAGGTCTTCAGTGATCAAACCTCCTTTCCAGGTCATCCACCGGCCGATCCGAACTCCGACCCGGCCCGAGAAGTCTCCGGTCGAGCGTAGCGCCTACGTCCCTCCGCCGAAGCCCAGCCCTTTGACCTTCGCCCAGCACTGGCTCGGCCCACGGCTGGAGGAGCGGGGCGAATTGGGGATTTACCTCGACGGGCAGCCCGTGAAGCTGGATGCGCTGATGCGGGCGGCCAACCGCGTCGCAAGCGGGGTCGGCGCGGACATGCTCCTC